>NZ_BLZO01000068.1 GCF_014132355.1 Okeania sp. KiyG1 | reverse complement strand
GGTATAATCAAGTAACAGTATTAAGTTTTTATACATCTATTTAATCGGATATTTGTTTGACAAAATATAAGTTTTTCTCAAGCATTAGGAGCAACGATTTAATTTGATCAATAATTATATAGTAAGCTAAAACGCATTTAGATTTTATGTTTTGAGGGAATAGGGAACACCGGAGCTGGGAACAGGTATGGGAGAAAAGCCGAAGCAATAAAATTATCGCCAATAATTTAGGATTGCTATAAAATGAGTCTAATTAAGTAACAGTATTAAATTTTTATACATATATTTAAAACGCATTTAGATTTTATGTTTTGAGGGAATAGGGAACACCGGAGCTGGGAACAGGTATGGGAGAAAAGCCGAAGCAATCAAATTATCGCCAATAATTTAGGATTGCTATAAAATGGGTATAATCAAGTAACAGTATTAAGTTTTTATACATCTATTTAATCGGATATTTGTTTGACAAAATATAAGTTTTTTCTCAAGCATTAGGAGCAACGATTTAATTTGATCAATAATTATATAGTAAGCTAAAACGCATTTAGATTTTATGTTTTGAGGGAATAGGGAACACCGGAGCTGGGAACAGGTATGGGAGAAAAGCCGAAGCAATAAAATTATCGCCAATAATTTAGGATTGCTATAAAATGAGTCTAATTAAGTAACAGTATTAAATTTTTATACATATATTTAAAACGCATTTAGATTTTATGTTTTGAGGGAATAGGGAACACCGGAGCTGGGAACAGGTATGGGAGAAAAGCCGAAGCAATCAAATTATCGCCAATAATTTAGGATTGCTATAAAATGGGTATAATCAAGTAACAGTATTAAGTTTTTATACATCTATTTAATCGGATATTTGTTTGACAAAATA
The DNA here is from genome assembly GCF_014132355.1 of Okeania sp. KiyG1. Taxonomy (GTDB): domain Bacteria; phylum Cyanobacteriota; class Cyanobacteriia; order Cyanobacteriales; family Microcoleaceae; genus Okeania. The sequence goes on along the minus strand of NZ_BLZO01000068.1, from coordinate 107,918 downwards.
TAAGTTTTTTCTCAAGCATTAGGAGCAACGATTTAATTTGATCAATAATTATATAGTAAGCTAAAACGCATTTAGATTTTATGTTTTGAGGGAATAGGGAACACCGGAGCTGGGAACAGGTATGAGAAAAGCCGAAGCAATAAAATTATCGCCAATAATTTAGGATTGCTATAAAATGAGTCTAATTAAGTAACAGTATTAAATTTTTATACATATATTTAAAACGCATTTAGATTTTATGTTTTGAGGGAATAGGGAACACCGGAGCTGGGAACAGGTATGGGAGAAAAGCCGAAGCAATCAAATTATCGCCAATAATTTAGGATTGCTATAAAATGGGTATAATCAAGTAACAGTATTAAGTTTTTATACATCTATTTAATCGGATATTTGTTTGACAAAATATAAGTTTTTTCTCAAGCATTAGGAGCAACGATTTAATTTGATCAATAATTATATAGTAAGCTAAAACGCATTTAGATTTTATGTTTTGAGGGAATAGGGAACACCGGAGCTGGGAACAGGTATGGGAGAAAAGCCGAAGCAATAAAATTATCGCCAATAATTTAGGATTGCTATAAAATGGGTCTAATCAAGTAACAGTATTAAGTTTTTATACATATATTTAATCGGATATTTGTTTGACAAAATATAAGTTTTTTCTCAAGCATTAGGAGCAACGATTTAATTTTATCAATAATTATATAGTAAGCTAAAACGGATTTAGATTTTATGTTTTGAGGGAATAGGGAACACCGGAGCTGGGAACAGGTATGGGAGAAAAGCCGAAGCAATCAAATTATCGCCAATAATTTAGGATTGCTATAAAATGGGTATAATCAAGTAACAGTATTAAGTTTTTATACATCTATTTAATCGGATATTTGTTTGACAAAATATAAGTTTTTTCTCAAGCATTAGGAGCAACGATTTAATTTGATCAATAATTATATAGTAAGCTAAAACGCATTTAGATTTTATGTTTTGAGGGAATAGGGAACACCGGAGCTGGGAACAGGTATGGGAGAAAAGCCGAAGCAATAAAATTATCGCCAATAATTTAGGATTGCTATAAAATGAGTCTAATTAAGTAACAGTATTAAATTTTTATACATATATTTAAAACGCATTTAGATTTTATGTTTTGAGGGAATAGGGAACACCGGAGCTGGGAACAGGTATGGGAGAAAAGCCGAAGCAATCAAATTATCGCCAATAATTTAGGATTGCTATAAAATGGGTATAATCAAGTAACAGTATTAAGTTTTTATACATCTATTTAATCGGATATTTGTTTGACAAAATATAAGTTTTTTCTCAAGCATTAGGAGCAACGATTTAATTTGATCAATAATTATATAGTAAGCTAAAACGCATTTAGATTTTATGTTTTGAGGGAATAGGGAACACCGGAGCTGGGAATTAGAAAAGCCGAAGCAATAAAATTATCGCCAATAATTTAGGATTGCTATAAAATGGGTCTAATCAAGTAACAGTATTAAGTTTTTATACATATATTTAATCGGATATTTGTTTGACAAAATATAAGTTTTTTCTCAAGCATTAGGAGCAACGATTTAATTTTATCAATAATTATATAGTAAGCTAAAACGGATTTAGATTTTATGTTTTGAGGGAATAGGGAACACCGGAGCTGGGAACAGGTATGGGAGAAAAGCCGAAGCAATCAAATTATCCCCAATAATTTAGGATTGCTGTAAAATGGGTATAATCAAGTAACAGTATTAAGTTTTTATACATCTATTTAATCGGATATTTGTTTGACAAAATATAAGTTTTTTCTCAAGCATTAGGAGCAACGATTTAATTTGATCAATAATTATATAGTAAGCTAAAACGCATTTAGATTTTATGTTTTGAGGGCACAGGGAACACCGGAGCTGGGAATTAGAAAAGCCGAAGCAATAAAATTATCGCCAATAATTTAGGATTGCTATAAAATGAGTCTAATTAAGTAACAGTATTAAATTTTTATACATATATTTAAAACGGATTTAGATTTTATGTTTTGAGGGAACAGGGAACACCGGAGCTGGGAACAGGTATGGGAGAAAAGCCGAAGCAATCAAATTATCGCCAATAATTTAGGATTGCTATAAAATGGGTATAATCAAGTAACAGTATTAAGTTTTTATACATCTATTTAATCGGATATTTGTTTGACAAAATATAAGTTTTTTCTCAAGCATTAGGAGCAACGATTTAATTTGATCAATAATTATATAGTAAGCTAAAACGCATTTAGATTTTATGTTCTGTGTTAAAGAAAATCTTTAAAAAGAAGTTATATAGCTTAAATACTTAACAGTTTAGTAAATGAATATAGCGTTTCCCAGGCTAATGAGGTACACCTATCTTTATTTCTATTCTATTTTATATTCTCTCTATACCTGTTCCCTGTTCCCTGTTCCCTGTTCCCTATTCCCTGTTCCCTGAAACCTAGAATTTTGTACCTTACCAGTATGGGAATTGCTATACTCAAAACCTACTGCGGAAGTATTTATTCTGAATTTAACATGAATTTTGAATCACCTAAAAGTATGCAAAAACAATCTTCTGGGCCAAGGACTATTAGACCAATTGGAGTTGCCTCACTACATAGTATTGCTTTTTCTAGAGAGACTCTCTACGCCATTGACAAAAATCGTGGTTTTCTGCTAAAAATTGACCCAAAAACAGATAATACAACAGTTATTAACCCCTTTCAAACTAATGAATTTATTGACGTTACAGGTATCGCACTGTGGAAAGATACTCTTTGGTTGACAAGGGAAAATGAAGTTTATTTCTGTTCTAATGCAATTGGTAATTCATCAGAGGGACGCCTGAAATGGCAACATTTTTTCACTTTACCTTACGCTGCTGATGGAATTGCTGTTTGGGAATCAACAGTTTATGTCACTTGTCAAAAACTAGGTAGGATTTTTGTATTAGACAAAAATACTAGACAAAAATTACTGGGTTTTATGCTCCAGGAATAGGTTTTGAAAATATTACAGTACAAAATGAAGAGTTGTGGCTTTGTGACCGTGAGGAGCAAACTGTTTATTGTTTAGAAAGAGCAACTGGTCAAGTTAAGTTTAGTGTACTGACTCCTTTTGAAAATCCTACGGGACTAGCATTTTATCTGGATATAAATACAGGGGAAAGACAGCTTTATGTCGCTTATGCTGGAGATGAACTTTATATTAGGGATGACCCAAATTCAGAAAGACAGTATGAGCTGAGTAAGCGCGATCGCTCTTTTATACATCCTCTTTATTTTTATTACAATGAACAGGAAAAATATGCTGTTTCTAATAGTTTTTAATAGAGATGTCTTATGTTGAAGAATTAGAGCCATTAGATGAAGTTTTTTTAGAAGATTTAGAGTGGCGTATTGCTTTACCATCAGAAACTCATCGTCAAAAAGTTAGGGAAATTTCTCCTATAGGAATACCTTTTACTGAAGAGATTCAAAATGGTGAAAAAGTTGCTGTTTTTAGGTTTAAACCATTGCGTCAAAGTGAAAGACGTATATTTGGTTGGAAGGCTTTATTAGAAGTCAGGGCAATTAAGTACCAAATTCAACCTTTTAATGTAGAAAATATTCCGGAATTGCCAGAAGGTTTTCAGGAAAAATATCTGGTAGATAATGATAATTTGGCGATGGATAAAGAGATAGTTATCCAGGCTGCAAAAGATGCTGTTTTACAAGAAAAAAATATATTGCGTCAACTGCTGAATATTCGGAATTATGTCTACGATCAACTTTCTTATGGGGTAACAGCTAAGATTGATACTCCAGATATTGTGTTAGAAAGAGGTGTTGGTTCTTGTGGAGAATATGTAGGGTTATTGTTAGCTTTGGCACGATTAAATGGTATTGCTTGTCGTACAGTAGGTCGCTATAAATGTCCGGCTTTTGCTGATAGAAAAGGTGTGCCTTTAGAGCCAGAATTTAATCATGTGTGGTTAGAATTTTATCTGCCTGGTTTTGGTTGGGTTCCTATGGAATCAAACCCTGATGATTTACAAGAAGGAGGACCTTATCCGTTAAGGTTTTTTATGGGTTTGGCTTGGTATCATGTGGAAATTGGTAAAGGAATTAAGTTTGAAACTCTGAAAAATAAGGGGATACCTGTTAATAAGGAAAAAGTTTCTATTGGTAATTTGGCAATTAATCATGTCAGATTTACCATTTTAGAAGAGCTACCGAATAATTAATAATTAATAATGAATAATTAATAATTAGGGTTTGCTGATTAAATCTAAAAGCATTGACAGATAAAGGTTTTAGCCATTTTTTGTCAAAAAAGTCCAAGCTTAATGGTCGTAATGGTTCAAAAAATTAGCATTTTAGGCTCATAGTTGCGCAGAATAATCCCTTGATTATTCTTCCTCCTACCTCCTAATTAATTCCCATTTCTCCTGTCTCCTGTCTTCCCCTCCCCTCCACGGTCGGGGTTAGGGGTGGGTTGGGAGGGGTTAGGGGTGGGTTGTCTCCTGTCTCCTACCCTTGCCCATAAGACTTTTTCAGCAAACCCTAATTAAAATGGAGAAGCTTTAAACCTTAATTATTCGGTACATCAGAATAATTAATACGAACTGATACTAAATCCGGTTTACAAAGAACCTTTATTCTGAAGGTAAGGCAGAAGACAGAAGGGTTAGAGAATAATTTTAAAAATGTGGTTTTGATAACTGGATTTAGTATGACTAATAGACATCTCCAAAAATTAGAAATAAAATCAATTATTATCCATAAATTATCAATTATTCCTCCCTGTTGCCTGTTGCCTGTTCCCTCTTTTAATAAACCTTAGACAAGGAAATATTTTTCCCACTATTGCCTGTTGCCTGTTGCCTGTTGCCTGTTCCCTGCTATAAAATAAAAAATCTAAAATTTGAGGAGGAGTTGTGGAATTAACAGTGATAAATATTATGGCGATAGTAGCATCAGGACTAATGTTAATTGTTACTGGAGGTGTGATATATTTAACGGCGGCTGAGTGGCGCGATCGCAGACGTCAACAAAGGGATAAAAACAACCGTTGAAGACATTTTTTTCTCTACTTCCATTTTTAATCATGGCGATAATGAAATTATCGCCTTTTTTTTGTGACATTTTATCTGCTAGTTGTATAGCAGAAGGAAGAAGGAAGAAAAAAAAGAATGTTACAAATACTTGGATGCGATCACTTTTGAAATATTGGATACTGACAGGCGATGTAGCTACGCTAGGCTGCGCCAACGCTACCTAAATATTGGCCATTGATAAAGCATTAACAATAAATTCCCATCCAGTTATTCGAGCTACTACTTTTTGGGTTAACTTGTTTAAACTTTTAGTCAGAGCATTTTGTAATACCAAATTCAAAAAAGGTCGTTACAGTATTAATCTCTAAATTCTGACCAGCACAGAAAACCACTGTAGCAATATTTTATGAAATTGGTATTACATCTAACTGATAACTGATAACTGATAACTGAAATGACCCTTGGCTAATTAATGAGACTTCATATAAGCTTTTGATACAGCAGATTTTCGTATATAAAGTACACATATTAACAAGGGAATTTCTAGCTTCCTTACCAAAAAATATGGTCTCAAGCCTCCCCTTTTAAGGGGATGAAAAAAATATTCGATTCAGTATTTTCAATCCCGATGCTTGACCTTTGTCATGCTGCGCAAACAAACAGAGGTACTGAAGGGCGCAGTTCCGACCACAGGAGGCTAACTGATAATTGATAACTGTTAGCGTTTGCGCAGCATGAACATAGGAAAGCTCCGACCATAGGAGGCTAACTGATAACTGAAATGACCTACATAATTTGTAATATTCTCTTGGTGGTATAACACTACGTTACCATGGTTATATGAAAAATCATGCTATACAAGCTTCCCCCTAACTGCAATTTTTGACAGTTAAATATATAGTCAAAATTTTATTGTTTCATATCAGGAAAAAATACTTTAGTTGAAAGATAACAGAGAAAAGTAACTGCAACGTATCTTTTTCAAATGATTTGTCAACCTAGATTGTCTTTATTTTTTGAACGAAAAAAAAATTGTACGACCAAAAAATAAGGTCTCAAGCCTCCCCTTGGCTGCGCCGCGAGCTACCGCTCTACAAGGGGATGAAAAAAATAAAGTTCAATATTTCAATTCACTTTACTTGACCTTTGTCATGCTGCGCAAACAGGCAGAGGTACTGATAACTGATAACTGATAACTGAAATGACCTGCTACCTGTTTCCTTTGGCCTGTTCTGTTCTGTGATTGAGTTTTTATGACCAAGATGAAAATGCTATATATAACCTCGATAAAATTGGTATATAATTATTATATAGTCAGGGAATATATACATAAAGAATGCTGCAAATATTAAGTCGTAATTTGTAAATAAAATAATCCAAGTAGAAAAAATCTAATTATGAATAACGATAAAATTACAATTCTTATAGTAGACAATTGTCCCCATATTTTATCTTGTTTATCTGAAATTATCCGCAGTAAAGGGTATGAAATAAAACAAGCTAATTCTGGTAAATCAGCATTAAAATCTGTAATAGATAGTAAGACAGATTTAATTTTAATGGATGTAAAAATGCCAATAATAGATGGTTATCAAGTCTGCAAACAACTGAAAACAAATCCTAACACTCATAATATACCAGTAATTTTCATGAGTGAGATATCTGATACTACGGAAAGAATAAAAGGATTTGAAGCTGGAGGAATAGATTATATTAGTAAGCCCATTCAGAGAGAAGAAGTATTAGCAAGAATAGAATCTCAACTGACAATCAAAAAACTACATATCAAATTAGAAGAAAAAAATAAGCAACTAGAAAAGGAAATAGAAATAAAGCGAAAAATGAATATAATCTATCAGCTATTATTACTAATATGTCAGAAGGTCTGATGATTATTGACAGAGAAGGTCAAATAGTTTTTGTTAACCCAGCAACAGAATTGTTATGGGAAAAATCAGCTACAGAGTTAATCGATGAAGAAATAGGTTTGCCTCTTGTAAATGGTAATGAAACAGAAATATATATTCGACAAAAATCAGGAAAAATTTTATTTATAGAAACCCATATAAGAGAAATTATTTGGGAAGATAACAAAGCTTATCTTTTAACTCTTAAAGATGTCACAGAAAATCGTCGCGAACAAGAACATTTAAAACTATTAGAAAGAGCAATATTTACAGCCCCTCAAGGAATTGTAATTAGCGACTTAACTGTAGACGAACGCCCAATAATATATGCTAATTCAGGTTTTGAAAAAACTACAGGTTACTCAATTTCTGAAGTGATTGGTAGAAATTGTCGTTTCTTACAAGGTACTGATACAAATCAACCAGAAATCAGACAATTGAGAGAAGCGATCGCCACGGGAAAAAAATGTTCGGTAGTCTTGCAAAATATACGCAAAGATGGTAGAAAATTCTGGAATGAAGTGACAATTTCTCCAGTACATGATGGCTTTGGAGCTTTAACTCATTATGTAGGGGTGCAAGTAGATGTTACCGAGCGCGTAGTTGCACAACAAGCACTACAGGAAAGTGAAGCCCGTTTTCGCTCTATGGCAGATGGTATCGCTGTGATGATCCGTGTAGCAGATACTAATGGTAACAGCACATTTTTTAATCAAACATGGTTAGAATTTACCGGATACAACTTATCTGATGCTATCACAAATGAATGGTTAAAATTGGTTCATCCAGACTATAGAGAACACTGTCGGTTAATGTATACACACAGTCACAAAACTTTTGCTGCCTTTCAGATGGAATATTGTCTGCGTCGGTTTGATGGCAAGTATCGATGGGTAGTAGATACAGCGAAACCAAGATTTACTCCTAATGGCACTTTTGCCGGTTACATTAGTGCTGCGATTGATATTACAGAGCGTAAAGAGGCAGAAATAGAACTATCCACAGCAAAATGCTCTCTAGAGAGACAAATGCAAAGAGCATTAGTACTCAGAGAAATTACCCATCAAATTCGCTCTTGTCTAGAACCAGAACAGGTATACCAAACTGCAGCAAATCAAATAGCTAGAGTTTTACATACAGACCGCTGCTTGATTCATACTTATTCAGAATTTCCTGTACCACGAATTCCCATAGTGGCTCAGTATCAGAGCTACAGTCTAGAGTTACCCCCTAATTTAGAAATTCCCATATTAAGTAATTATCACGCTAAGTTAATGTTGTCGCAAGACTTAGCAATTGCTACTGATGATATCTATGCTGAACCTCTGCTCCAAGAAGTTTTACCTCTATGTAAGCAACTCAAGCTCAGGTCAATGATGGCAATTAGAACTTCTTATCAAGGAAAAACTAATGGGGCGATCGGGGTACACCAATGTAGTTATGTTCGTCATTGGAAAGCAGAAGAAATAGAATTGTTGGAAGCAGTGGCAGCTCAAGTAGGTATTGCCATCGCTCAAGTAAATCTTTTAGCACAAGAAAAACAACAACGACAAGAATTATCTGCACAAAATGAACTATTAGAGCAAGAAATTCAGATTCGCAGACAGGTAGAAGAATCACTCAAAAAAAGCGAAGAACGTTGGCAGTTAGTATTAAAAGGCAATAATGAAGGGATTTATGACTGGAATATTACAACAAATGAAACCTTTCTGTCATCTCGGTTGAAGGCTATATGGGGCTATGAAGACTATGAAATTCAACCCCACTACAATGAATGGTACAGTCGGATACATCCAGGCGATCGTGAAATGGTGATGGAGTTGATGAAGAGTCACCTCAAGCAAGAGACTCCTAATTTTGTTGTTGAGCATCGTATACTTTGCAAAGATGGGAATTATAAGTGGGTTTTAACTAGAGGTCAAGCTCTTTGGGAGCAAGATGGAACTCCTGTTAGGATGGTAGGGTCTCTACAGGATATTAACGACCGCAAACAGATAGAAGAAGCTTTAAGAGAAAGTGAAATTCGTTATCGGGAACTGGTAGAGTCACAGGACAGTGTACTGGTTTGTAGATGCAAGCCAAATGGTGCGCTCACATTCGTTAACCAATACTACTGTCAATTTTTTGGCAAGTCCTCAACTGAATTATTAGGCAGTAATTTTTTAGAACTAATGCCAGATGGAATAGTTCAAGAGCAAGTACAGGAAAATATTCAATCAATTCAGAAAAAATTATCTCCAACAACTTCAGAATATCAAGTCATTTCTGCTTCTGGGGAAAAGCGCTGGGTTAGTTGGACAAATCAACCAATAATAGATCGAGACCGACGTTTAATTGAAATTCAATCTTTTGGCATTGATATCACAGAGAAAAAGGAACGGGAGGAAGCTTTACGTTTTATTGTTGAAGGTACTGCTTCTTATACAGGAGATGATTTTTTCGGTGCTTGTGTTCGGAGTCTAGCTCAAGTGCTACAACTTGATTATGCTTGTATTAATGAATGGAAGGAAGCAGAAAAAACACTCTATGTCAGAGCATTGTGGAATGGCGATCAAGTGATAAAAGACATCAGTTATCATATAGTAGGCACTCCTTGTGAGAAAGTATTAGAGGGGAAAATTTGTTATTATCCACATTCTTTACAACAACTTTTTCCCCAAGATGTCTGGTTAGTTGAGTTAAATTTAGAAAGTTATTGGGGTATTACTCTGTGTAATTCCCAAGGCAAAATTCTTGGTTTGTTAACAGTTATGGATGTTGCACCAATGGATATTAATTCTTCTGATGAGTTGATTTTGAAAATTTTTGCTGCACGGGTGGGGGCAGAATTAGAACGTTTACAAGGAGAAGTTGAACTCAAAAATGCTAAAGAAACTGCGGAAGCTGCTAACCATGCTAAGAGTAATTTTCTTGCTTCTATGACTCACGAATTACGTACTCCTTTAAATGCAATTTTGGGTTTCAGCCAATTGTTGGTGCGGGATAATTCTTTAAATGAGGAGCAAATTGAGCAGTTAAAAATTATTAATCGTAGTGGAGACCATTTACTGAATTTAATTAATGATATTTTATCAATGTCGAAAATTGAAGCAGGTAGAGCTACTTTAACAGAAAGTTGCTTTGATTTAGAAGAACTGCTCCAATCTATAAAAGATATGATGATGCTAAAAGCCAGAAAAAAAGGCTTGCAACTAATCTTTGAAGTAGCCGATGATTTACCTGAAATCATCAAAACTGATGAAGGGAAGTTGCGTCAAGTTCTGATTAATATTTTAGGTAATGCAGTCAAGTTTACATCTGAAGGAAAAGTTACATTATCAGTATTTAATCATCACCAACTAGGGCAGATAAAATTTACTATTACAGATACTGGTCCAGGGATTGAAACATCAGAAATAAATAGTTTATTTGAGCCTTTTGTTCAAACAAAAACTGGTAAAAAATCAATAGAAGGAACTGGTTTGGGTTTACCTATTAGTCGGGAATTTGTTAATTTAATGGGAGGAGATATATCTGTTAGTAGTCAAGTAGGAAAAGGTACAACTTTTACTTTTGATATTGTTGCTGAAGTTATAGAAATAGCCAAAACAACAATATTATCTAATCAACATAAAATTATCGGCTTAGAACCTCATCAACCTACTTATCGAATTTTAGTAGTGGAAGATGTGCCAGAAAACAGTCAGTTACTAATTCAGTTACTTCAGCCTTTAGGATTTAAAATTAAGAATGCTGAGAATGGCAAACAAGCCATATCTATTTGTCAAACTTGGCAACCTCATTTAATTCTTATGGATATTATTATGCCAGTTATGAATGGCTATGAAGCAACTAAAATTATTAAGCAAACATCTTTTGGTCAAGCAACTACGATTATTGCTTTAACTGCTAGTGCTTTTGATGAAGATCGTGATGCTATTTTGGCAGCAGGTTGTGATGATTTTATTGCTAAACCTTTTTCAGAAGATATATTGTTGGAAAAGTTGGCGAGTTATTTGGGAGTACGTTATCTGTATCAAGAAATAACATCAAATTCTACTACTAGAGAACCTCAAATAAAACTTACAAAAGAATCTTTAAGCATTATGCCTCCTGAATGGTTAGAGCAATTACATTTTGCTGCATTATCTGTTAACGATCAAATAGTCAGTGAGCTAATTCAGCAAATTCCTGAAACAGAAATTGACTTAATTAATTGTTTGACAAATTTAGTAGAAAATTTTCGTTTAGATATCATCCTTGAATTAATAGAAAGTGAGGCATAAATGAAGCAAAAAAAATATGAAAATTTACCAGCAAATATTTTAGTAGTTGATGATGCACCGGAAAATTTACGGTTATTAGCAAGTATGCTCGAGCATCATGGTTATTATGTCAGAAAAGCTATTAATGGTAGAATTGCAATTAATGGAGCACAGATTTCTCTGCCAGATTTGATATTACTTGATATTGATTTACCGGATATAGACGGCTATGAAGTATGCCAAAAATTAAAAAGTTTTGAAAAAACTAAAGAAATACCAATAATTTTCATTAGTTCTTATAATCAAGAAGTAGATAAAATTAAAGCTTTTGAAGTAGGGGGTAAAGATTATATTACCAAGCCATTTCAAATTAGAGAAGTATTAGCACGGGTTGAAAATCAACTATCTACTTATAGACTACAAATGGAATTAAAAGAGAGAAACTCTAAGCTAGAACAAGAAATTATTGAGCGTCAACGTACTGAAGAACAAATTCGTTTTTTGTTATTAACTACTCAGAAAATTACTGCTACTTCAGATATTTATTCAGCACTTGAAGTTACTCTCAATCATATTTGTTCAAATATTAAATGGGATTTTGGTGAAGCTTGGCTTGTTAATTCTGATAGTTCTAAAATTGTACATAGTCAAGCTTGTTATACTAATGAACCAAATTTGTATGAATTCCGAGATGATAGTAAAAAATTAACTTTTACTTATAATAAAAGCTTGCTTGGTAGAGTTTGGCAATCTCAAGATTCAGAATGGATAGAAGATATTTGTCAGACATCTTCTAATTTTTTGCAACGTTACGATCAAGCTATCAAAGTCGGATTCAAATCTTGTTTTGCTGTACCGATTTTATGGAGCGATCGGGTATTAGGAATTTTGGTTTTCTTCAATAAAGAAGTTACTCCAAAAAATCAACAATTAATTGATTTAGTTAAAGCATTAGCTAATCATTTAGGAGTAATGATTCAAAGTAGAAAAGCAGAATATACTCTGAAACTAGCTAATCAAAGACTGCATATACTTGCTACCTTAGATGGTTTGACTCAGGTAGCTAATCGTCGTCATTTTGATGAATATTTAGACCAAGAATGGCAGATAATGAAACAACAGAATTTGCCTTTTTCTCTAATTATTTGTGATGTGGATTATTTCAAATTATATAATGATAGTTATGGTCATCAAGCAGGAGATGATTGCCTAAAAAAAATCGCTCAAACTATTTATGAAATGGTCGATATTTCTGGAAGTTTAGTAGCTCGTTATGGAGGAGAAGAATTTGCAATAATTCTTCCTAATACTGATGCTAAAAACGCTTTTATAATTGCTGAAACTATCCGTTTAGAAGTGCAAAATCTGAAAATTATTCATGCTAAATCTGAAATCAATGAATATGTTACAATTAGTCTGGGTATTTCAAGTATGATTCCTCAAGAAGATCGGTTACCTGCAGAGTTAATTTCTCTTGCAGACCAAGCACTTTATGAGGCAAAAAATCAACAACGAAACTGCACTGTTAGTAGAGTAGATAAAGCTATAAATTAAATCTAGAAATTAAAGTCATCAACAATTAATTATTAATTATTAATTGTTAACAATTACTTCTACTTTAAAACGGATAAGATTGACGAACAGGAAAATTTTTCTTTTTATCCCCTTAAAATAGAAGGCTTTAAACCACAATTTTTCGGTAAATAACCAATAATATCATGTCCGGATAATGAGTGATGAAAAACTTTCTGCCTTCTACCTTCTGCCTTCTGCCTTCTGCCTTCCTGATTCCAAACTGTAAGTATTCAACCGGACATGATCTAAGATACCTTAATTAATAATTAATAATTAATAATTAATAATTAATAATTAATAATTACTTCTCCTTTAAAACGGATAAGATTGACGAACAGGAAAATTTTTCTTTTTATCCCCTTAAAATAGAAGGCTTTAAACCACAATTTTTCGGTAAATAACCAATAATATCATGTCCGGATAATGAGTGATGAAAAAACCTTCTGCCTTCTACCTTCTGCCTTCTGCCTTCTGCCTTCCTGATTCCAAACTGTAAGTATTCAACCGGACATGATCTAAGATACCTTAATTAATAATTAATAATTAATAATTAATAATTAATAATTAATAATTACTTCTCCTTTAAAACGCATAGGATTGACGAACAGGAAAATTTTTCTTTTTATCCCCTTAAAATAGAAGGCTTTAAACCACAATTTTTCGGTAAATAGACGAATAATATCATGTCCGGATAATGAGTGATGAAAAAACCTTCTGCCTTCTACCTTCTGCCTTCTGCCTTCTGCCTTCCTGATTCCAAACTGTAAGTATTCAACCGGACATGATCTAAGATACCTTAATTAATAATTAATAATTAATAATTAATAATTAATAATTACTTCTCCTTTAAAACGGATAAGATTGACGAACAGGAAAATTTTTCTTTTATCCCCTTAAAATAGAAGGCTTTAAACCACAATTTTTCGGTAAATAACGAATAATATCATGCCCGGATAATGAGTGATGAAAAAACCTTCTGCCTTCTGCCTTCTGCCTTCCTGATTCCAAAGTGTAAGTATTCAACCGGACATGATCTAAGATACCTTAATTAATAATTAATAATTAATAATTAATAATTACTTCTCCTTTAAAACGCATAGGATTGACGAACAGGAAAATTTTTCTTTTTATCCCCTTAAAATAGAAGGCTTTAAACCACAATTTTTCGGTAAATAACCAATAATATCATGTCCGGATAATGAGTGATGAAAAAACCTTCTGCCTTCTACCTTCTGCCTTCCTGATTCCAAGAGGAATTGATGTTATATTATGTCCGGATAATTAGTGATAAAAAAACTTTCTCTTTTTTCTTGCTTCTTCCTTCTTTCTTCCCTCCTGAGGACTGACTTCCCCTCCTCCTGGGAGCTAGGGGTGGGTTGGCAGGGAGGGGGAGGGGCGAGGGTGGGTTGACTCCTGAGGACTGACTCCTCCGCTGTTTATTTATAACTATTCAACCGGACATGATATTACAGATTATCAAATTTCAATAGAGCTGCTATACTAAATTTTAACTACCTATGAGCTTAAGTACATTTACTGACGGAATGCTCCGCAAACAGCTTGCCTCCTAGGTAATAACTGCGGACTTCAGCTTAAGCGCAGCTCTGGGTCGAAATTCCCAGTTCCTATAAACCGCAAGGTGAGCGGAGGGACTTCAACCCCCTTTCCGTTCCGGAATGCTCCGCAAACACACACATTTACTGCTGAGTGCCGATCGCCGATCGCTGATTAACTATATTATTACTTCTCGAAGGTATGTCCCTAGAGTTAACTACTATTTCATCAAACTATATACTTATAGTTGATGACTTGCCTATGAATTTACGGCTTCTGTCAACCTTGCTCAAGCGTCATGGCTATCAAGTTAGGACAGAGTTAAGTGGCAAAACTGCTATAGAAATAATTAGAGCTAATCCTCCTAATTTAATATTATTAGATGTAATGATGCCAGAAATGGATGGCTATGAAGTTTGTCAACAAATAAAAGCTTTAGATGAATTTTGTGATATTCCAGTAATTTTTATTAGCGCTTTAGATGACTCTTTAGATAAGGTTAAAGCTTTTGAACTAGGAGCAGTTGATTATATTACTAAACCTTTTCAAATTCGGGAAGTTTTAGCACGAGTCAAAAATCAATTAATGATTAGTTCCTTACAAGCACAACTAAATGAAAAAAATCAAGAATTGACAGAGCAGAATCTACAATTGCAAGCAGAAATAGCAGAAAAAGAAAGAGCTGAAACAGAAATTAGGTTTTTATTAGAAACAACTCAATCTATTAATAATGCCGATGATTTTAATTCTGCATTAGCAATTATTCTTCAGTCTTGTTGCCAACTAATTAATTGGGATTTTAGTGAAGCATGGATTCCTAATGAGGTTACTAATGTAATTGAATATAGTCAAGTTTGGTATGCTAGAGAACCTCATTTAGACCGATTTGGAACTCATAGTTCAAAGTTAATTTTTACCTATAATAATAGTTTGCCTGGTAAAGTTTGGGCATCCCAAAAACCACAGTGGATAGAAGATTTTTCAATCGAGTCAAAAGTAGCTGCAGAAGTAGGATTAAAAGCAGCTTTTGGAGTGCCAATTATTGCGGACGCTCGGGTATTAGCAGTCTTGATTTTCTTTAAAAAAAAAGTTATTTCTTTCCAACTTTATCCAGTCGAATTAATTCAGGCAGCAGCTACCCAATTAGCTTCTTTAGTCCAACATAAGCAAGCAGAAGAAGCTCTCCGAATTGCAGAACAACGATATCATGGTATCGTAGAAAATGCTGTTGATGGTATTTTTCAGACTACTCCTTCTGGGCGTTTTATTAGTGCAAATATGGCGCTAGCAAGAATGTATGGTTATTCTTCACCAGAAGAGTTACTCAAAAATATTAAAGATCTTTCTCGACAGCTTTATTACGATCCTAACCGCAGGCAAAAATTTGTAGCAGCAATGAAAGCAGATAATGCTGTATATAATTTTGAGTCCTTAGTATATTGCAAAGATGGTCATACAATTTGGGTTTCTGAAAATGCTCGTGCTGTACATAACTCTCAGGGCAAATTATTGTATTACGAGGGTACTGTTTCTGATATTACCGATCGAAAAATTGCGCAGGAAGCTTTGAAGTTTCAGCAACAACAAATGGAACAGTTATTGCTCAATATTTTGCCAGCTAAAATAGCTAAACGTCTACAACAAGAAGACAGGGCGATCGCTGATAGCTTTGATGATGTGAGCGTGTTATTTGCTGACTTAGTGGGGTTTACTGAGTTTTGCTCAAATGTTTCTCCCATTGAACTTGTAAATTTTCTGAATTTAATTTTTTCTAAGTTTGACCAACTGACTAAAAAACATCGTTTAGAGAAAATCAAAACTATTGGGGATGCTTATATGGTAGTTGGTGGTTTGCTAGTGCAGCAAGACAACCATTTAGAGGCGATCGCTAATATGGCACTAGATATGCAGGTTAGTTTCGATCACATAAACGCTCGGCTAAGAAAACCTTTGACCTTGCGAATTGGTATCCATGTTGGGCCTGTGGTTGCTGGAGTTATTGGTCAAACTAAATTTATCTATGATTTGTGGGGCGATACTGTAAATATTGCGTCTAGGATGGAGTCTACTGGTATTTCTAGTAAAATTCAAGTTACCAGTATTGTATATCAGCGACTCCAGCAAAAATTTGTATTTGAACAACGGGGTAAGGTTTCAATTAAAGGGAAAGGAGATATGACTACTTATTTTCTTAAGGGAGTGTTCAACAATTAATAATTATTAATTATTAATTATTAATTATTAGGGCTTGCTGAAAAAGTATGAGTGGTAAAAGTAGGAGTCAGGAACCTGAATCGGTAAATCCAGGAGGAATGGGAATTATAGAAGAGGTCGTTGGAACAATCTTCCCTTAATTTTTCTACCATAATCTACCCAAAATATGCTACTAAATTGAACCGGAACTACCTAAAAGCTAGAATTTTTTGATACCTAAAAATATTCAAACCTGATGTATAAAGACTTTGAGGTTAGATCGGCAAGCCCTAATTATCCATTATCCATTATCCATTATCCATTATCCATTATCCATTATCCATTGATTTAATAACCACCAGGTTCTTCTTCATATTCTGGCATCTTAGTTTTCTGAGGAATATTTACACGAGGTGCTTGATAGGGTTTTGGAGCCTCATCATCAGCCCAGGCATCTTTTTCTATATCTTCGTCATATTCATATTCTGAAGCAGGTTTATATTCTTTCTGTTCATATTTCTCCTCTTCATACTCATATCCACCTGACTCTCCCCAATTATCTTCTTCATACTCATCATAAGTAGGAGCTTGTCTTTCCTGACGGGTTACTGGTGGTGCAACAACTGCTTCTGTCTCATAATAATCTTCATAAACTGCTTCTCGCTCTAGCTGACGTGGAGGGGGAGCCATTTCTTCTTCATAGTAGTCATCATAAATAGGTTCAGGTTCAACAACTCTAGGTCTTCTGGGTTCCGATTCTGCCCAATCTTCATCCCACGCTTCTTGAGTTGAGGGTGCTACTGTCCGAATAGGTTCCCGAGTCGCTGGTTGTCCTGTACCTAATTGATTATCAGGTTTCACAGTGGGAGGATAATATAATCCATCTTCCTCTTTTTGCCAAGGTGCTTCTCCTAAACCTAAACGTTCTAATACCCCCACTGTTAACTGTTTGAGTTTTTCTTCAGAACCTTCAAACACAATCAGGCGATTTGGCCCACTGCTCACAATTTCATCAATTGACAGTTCATAAGTGCTAATAACTTGATCTGGAATTTGGGGTATACCAATAGAAGCAATAATCAATGACAAAACTTTGCCATCTGTAGTATCAAACTTGAAACCTCTAACTCTACCTAAAAGTTCACCATTTTCTGTGAGGACTTCGCTATTAATTAGGCTACTATAGGCTTCAGCATCAATATCTTCTTCTAATACTTCTTCGTCATCTACCAAGATAACGTCGCCTATTTCACGGATATTTTCAAGAAACATAAACTTAGGTATTCCAGCTACGGCTAATATATTGTCCCGTAGTCCAATAGCTACTACCTCCCGTCTATCAACGTCTACCCATAACTGGCTTACTACTCCTAGTCGCTTACCTTTATCACGAGTGATTACTTGAGTTCCTAACAGATCGGAGCGTTGCCAAATTTGTTCAAATGTCATTATAGTTTAATCCCGATTCTTAATAATAAGTCAAAAGTCAAAAGTCAAAAGTTAAAAGTTAAAAGTTAAGAGAAATTAATAATTTCTACATTTTGACCTATCCCCGGCTTAAAAGCTCGGGGATTCTCAACTGTTGCTACGATTAGGGGCTAAAGCCACATCTGGTAGCTTTTTTAGTTTTGGTTTCCCAGATAGAAAATCTGGTAGCAAGCTTAATATATATTATGAATTATCTCATTTTGATGTATTTGTAATGTTAAGATTGGGTGGATACTGAGGGATAAATCCCGCAGTCTACGTCAAGAGTAGGGGCTTTCAAAGTCCCGCTAGTTCTTCTGTAAGACCGAGGCAGTATTATAATAGGTCAAAAGTCAAAAGTTAAGAGAAATTACTAATCTCTATATTGTAATTTATTGGTCTTGAATCCACAGGAACTTATTTTCACTGCTGTACAATACCTACACAATTCTGGCACTCACTAGGTAAAACCTGACCCACCCCTCTAGCTCCCCTCCCAGGAGGGGATGGGGGTGGGTGATGTTTGCTTCTTGCTTCAACCAGGGAGGTCGCCCTCTTCCAGTTCACAAGCGTAAATTCGGGCACAGCCTTCCCTATTTTCTTGATTAACTTCCCCATACTGAGATAGCACCAGTGCCGCATTCAAGTCCCGGTCTATTCTTATTCCACAGTGAGGACAGTCAAAGGTGCGGTCGTAGGGGCGAACGGCCGTTCGCCCCTACTTTAATTCTTGGTTAATACAACCACAATTATGACAAGTTTTGGATGATGGAAACCACTGGTCAGTACGGACGCCCTTATGCAACGTCCCTACAACACTACTGTCCCACCAGAGCTTACGATTTTGGTTGTCAATCGTTGCCTAAATTCATAAAATCCAAGCCTTGCTATTGATGCTGCCAATTTAGTGTTTTGCATCATCCCTTTCACATTTAAACTCTCTAAGCAGACGTGCTTAACTTTTCTCACTAATTTTGTAGTAGTTTTCTCTATGAAATCCCTGCGCAGGTTCTTAACACGACTATGGTACTTCGCGAGTTTTTTGTAATATTTAATCGCATTTTTTGAAGGTGGTTTACCTTTACCTCCTAGCTGTTCCCATACGGTTGCGCCATTGAAACTTAGTCATTTTTAATTGCTCTAATTTAATAGAGTCTGGGAGACTGAAAACTTCATTTTCCCCCTTTTCTTGATTTGCTATACTGGCAAATTGTTTGACCCCAACATCTATACCAAAAGTTTCATATTGCCGCTCATCTAATAGTGGATGAACTGGCAAATACTCGGCTTCAATTGCTTTAACTAACAAACCATTTTTCCCCTGTTCTACTAATAGTAAAAGTCTGACTTGCTGTGGTATAAGGTATTGATTCCCATAATCGAAAAATCTTAATATGTTGGTATTTTAATTTTTTTGCCAGGACTAATAGTTACTTTTCCCTTACTGTCATAAACCGTAAAAGATTGTCTGTCTTTTTTCCTTTTCGTAAGCATTCAGCTATTAGCTGTCAGCTATCAGCTCTCATAAGGGGGTTTAAATAAATATAGACGGTTTTAGCCAGTTTTTGTAGTAAGTATAAATTCTGACTCAATTAGTAAAACTTTTATCTAAAACTAAAAGCAATAGCTGAAGTTCGCAGTTCCGACCATAGGAGGCTAGCTGATAGCTGACGGCTGTTTGCGCAGCATTCCGGAGGAAATACTTACTCCTTTTCAACTTAGGATACTTACCGAATAATTAATAATTAATAATTAATAATTAAATAATTCAGCTTACTCTGCCGACCCTTTCAAGGGGAAAAAAGTACTAGGATATTTCCTTATATTCAATCAAGGACAGTTTTAACCAGAGGTAATTATCCATTATCCATTATCCATTATCAATTAATGAATGGTTCCCTATTTCGGTTTAAATGCTTCACCTAGATGTTGAAAAGCACTTTGGTAAATGCGAGAGGAATAATTGTTTGTCCAGGCATATTCTGGTTGCTTTTTTTACATAGTTAGTAAAGACTTTTTTTAGCTTCTAAAATTCGTAATGTGTAACTCAAGCTAACTTCGCATTGCACCCTTGTTAACTTTAGTCATGGCAGAAGTTCCATTAACCATACTGAGGCCATAGTTGTAAACCAAACGAACACGGGCCAGCACATTGAGCCATTTTTGAGCGCTCTTGGTTACTGAGTTTTAATTTCAATTTTTTGGCGTACAATCAAATCACCTCCAATCATATTGTCAGCTATTTTTTTGACAAGGCCCAAAAAATCCCCATCAGATGTGTCAGTTCTTGCCGGAAATTGCCATAGATATTGATACTAGCAATCAGCTCCTGACTCCTGTAGGGACATTAACGATAGTTGTGTACCAGCAAACCGCTAACCCTGTCTCCTGTCTCCTGTCTCCTGACTCCTTATTCAAATAGATTTAAGACCTAGTCATTTTAATCCCTAAAACTTGGGTATGAGCGCCCCTAGCTTGGGTAACGCCGATAGTACGATCGGATGATTCCATCATTGGCCTCCGTAGACTGACAACTATAAATTGAGCTTGTTGTGCCTGTTGTTTAATCATTTTAGCTAATCGCTCCACATTTGCCCCGTCCAAAAACATATCCACTTCATCAAAGGCATAAAAAGGAGATGGACGGTAACGCTGTAAGGCAAATATAAAGCTTAAAGCTGTCAAAGATTTTTCTCCCCCAGACATAGAAGCCAATCTTTGCACTGGTTTTCCTTTGGGATGGGCTACTAAATTTAACCCACTGTTGAATGGGTCTTCTTTATCATCTAACTGTAGATAACCATCTCCTTCAGAAAGTTGGGCAAAAATGGTCTGAAAATTTTCATTCACAGCATTGAAAGCCTCAAAAAATGAACGTTGTCTCAAAGTGGTAAAGTTTTCTATTCTTAACAACAACTCCGTGCGCTCTCCTTCCAGAGTACTTAATTTTTGACTTAGCTCTTCTAAACGTTTTTGGGTTTGGTCATATTCTTCCAAGGCCAACATATTTACAGGTTCTAGGGCCTGAAGTTGTTTCTGTAGCGATCGCACCTCCTTATCTAATTCTCCTATTTTAATATTTTCCGGTACTTCTGGCACTTGTTCGGGTAATTCTGCCTTTTGTTCTTCTAACTGAGTCCGCAAAGTCACTAACTGTTCCCGACGTCCCTCCTGAGATTCTTGGAGTTTTTGTAGTTGCCATTCTAATTGTTGTTTAGCTAAATAAAGTTCTCGCAGACTTGCTTCTGCTTGGTCTCGCTTTTGTTTTTCTGTGCCTAATTTTTCTTCTGCTTTGGCCATACCTGCTTTAATTTCAGCAATTTGCTCGTCCACAACCGATAATTGACTATCTATATCTTTAATATTTTCCCTAGCTGCTAATTCTTGGTCTTGATATTCTGACTGTCTACGAGAAATAGCTTCTACCTTTTCTTGTAAAAGTCTTTGTTGATTTTCCAACTCTTGAAGTTGTTGTTGAGCAGCTCGCCAAGCACCCTCCCGCTCTTGTAATACTGCCTCTTGAGACCGAATCATCTCCTGCATTTGTTGCCACTCACTATGAGTATGAGATTTTTCCAACTCGGCCAAAGTTTGCTTTAACTCTGTTAATTGAGCTTCTCGTGCTGGAATTTCTTGGTCCAGGAATGTTAATCTTGTCCGAGCATTGGATAGTTCCCGATTATTTTTCTCTAATTGCCCTTGCCCTTGTTCCTGTTGTTTAGTCAATTTTTGCAATTCTGACTCAATTTGCTCCACTTTGAGCTGAGTTTCTCTAAAATACTGCTTCCCTTCCATCAAAGCTTGCGCCCGCTCCTTCACATCCTCCTTTCTCCGAGAAATCTCTGCCTGACAGCGTTCCAAAACAATCTCTATTTCCTGGAGGCGCTGGCGATGAACTTCCATTTCCCCCTATTTCTGCCGACTCATTACCATCAACCGTGCCAAAATGCAAGCTACCAGAACGACGGGACACACTCCCCCCCAGTCATCGCCCCACTGGTCTCCAATATTTCCCCATCCAGAGTAACAATTCGATGTTTACCCAAATACTTCCGAGCATTTGCCAAAGTATCAAATACCACCGTAGAGCCAAACACATAGGCAAAAATATTCTGATAACGAGAGTCACAGTCAATCAAATTCACCGCATAATCAATAAACCCTGCTGCCCCCCAACGCAAACTATTATCTTGGTTGAGGCGAGAAGGCCGAATTTTATTCAAAGGTAAAAAAGTCATTCTCCCAGCTCTTTGTCGCTTCAAAAATTCAATCCCGGCAGCTCCCACCGCATCATTTTCTACCACCATATTTCCCAGACGACCTCCGGCAGCAATTTCTAAAGCCAATTGATATTTTGGTTCTACTCTCCCTAGTTGTGCCACTAACCCACAAATGCCAGAAATACCAGACTGTTGCAGCATTTTTGTGGCATAAGTTCCCGAAGCTTCTTGAACTGCCTGTTGCTGGGCTTCTAATTTATCTAGTTTCCGTTGTCTTTCCCTTTGTTCTTGGAGGAGGCGAGTTTGAGTATCTTGTTGAATTTGCAGGTCTTGTTCCACTGCTGCTAATTGTTTGGTCAAGGATTCTACTTGATAATTGGCGGTTTCTCTTGACTCTTCTACCTTTTTATGGTAAGCATTTTGATTTTCTATTTCTACCGCCAGGGCGACCACGGACTCTTGCTGTTCTTGAATTTGCTTTTCCAACTGATGTATTTGTTCCCTAACTCTTGCTTGTTCGGTAAGTTGGGGGTTGAGGGTTTGTTGTAGGGTTTCAATTTGATGATGAAGTTGGGCTTGTTCTTGTATCCAAGCTTCAGCAGTAGAAGCAATAGCACTAGCTGACTCTCGTTGTTGGTTAAGAGTTTCCCGTGCTTGGTTGCGAGTGGTCTCTAGAGATTCGACTTCTTGAGCTTGAACAATTTTGTTTGTGGCTAATATTTCCAGATTTTGTTGGTGTTTCTGTATTTCTTGTTGGAGTTGGCTGAGGTTATTGATGGTTTGCTCAATTGTGGTTTCTAATTCTTTATGCTTTTGTTTGAGTTGACGGCGGTCAGCTTCTTGGGTGGCAAGGGTTGATTGTAGGGCTAAAAGTTCTTCTTCTCCCAAAGCTTTTACTTGGACATTAAGTTGGTCTAGATCGGTCTGGGCCCGTTGAATTTCAGTTTGTTTAGTTTGAATATGTTGATTAATTTCCGTAGCAGAGCGATCGCCTGATTCTATATTTTCCCTAAGTTTCCATTCTTGTTTTTGGAGGTTTTGCCATTTGAGAATTGTTTGCCAGAGACTCTTTTGTTCCAGTTGACCCCGCAATTCTTGATATTTTTGAGCTTTTACACAGTCTTGGGAAAGACGGTCACATTGTTTTTTCAGTTCTTTTTCTACAATGCGACTTTTTTCTTCCTGTTCTTTCACCAAGTCTAATTTATCTTTGGCCAGAGTAATTTTTCTATCAAATTGAGCCACTCCTGCCATTTCATCAATAATTTCCCGACGTTCCCGAGATTTCATAGAAATAATACTGGTTACGTCACCCTGAAGTACAACGTTATATCCCTCGGCGTAAACCCGGAGTTGATTTAGTTGTTCGTGGAGTTCGGTCAGGGTACATGGTTGACCATTCATATAATAAGTAGATGTGTAAGTCCCTTGTTTGGTAACTCGGAGGCGGCGGGAAATACTCCATTCACTTAAAGAATGAAAAGATGAAGCTATCTCAAATGGATCGTCAGATTCTGGAGTATTTGCTCCATTTTCTATTACTTCTGATGGATTTTCTGTAGTTGTTTGGGTTTCTGACTGTGAAGGTTCGAGGTCTTCGTAGCCATTTAGACTTGTTTCTACATCTTCTAAATCAAAAGTAACTTTAACAATAGTTTCGACAGTTTTGCGTCCTGCTAATTTGTTATTAACTAAGTCTGGCAGGCGTTCGGCTCTCATACCTTTGGAAGTAGATAGGCCCAAGCAAAAAAGGAGTGCGTCGAGAATGTTGGATTTGCCCGAACCATTAGGCCCAGAAACCACAGTAAATCCAGGCAGCAACGGAATAGTAGTAGTGCCACCGAAAGATTTAAAGTTAGTTAGTTCCAGGCGTTTGATATGAACCATGAAGGCCAGTTGTTGGACTGGGTAGATTTTGGGCTTTTAATTATTCTAGACATTATAGACAGGACTTGAGATTTGTGGAATGGGCATCTTGCCCGTTCGAGATATTTTGCCGTTCTAGATATTTGCCCGTTCCAGATATTTGCCCGTTCCAAATATTTTGCCGTTTCAGATATTTTGCGGATGTCGCAATAGGAGTTTTTGCTCAATGTTGCTTTTGTTGCGGATGTCGCAATAGGAGTTTTTACTCAAGATTTGCTTTTGTTGCGTATGGCGCAATAGGAGTTTTTGCTCAAGATTTGCTTTTGTTGCGTATGGCGCAATAGGAGTTTTTACTCAAGATTTGCTTTTGTTGCGGATGTCGCAATAGGAGTTTTTGCTCAAGATTTGCTTTTGTTGCGGATGGCGCAATAGGAGTTTTTGCTCAGAATTTGCTTTTGTTGCGTATGGCGCAATAGGAATTTTTGCTCAGAATTTGCTTTTGTTGCGGATGGCGCAATAGGAGTTTTTGCTCAGAATTTGCTTTTGTTGCGTATGGCGCAATAGGAATTTTTGCTCAGAATTTGCTTTTGTTGCGTATGTCGCAATAGGAATTTTTACTCAACATTATGTGCAGAGCAATAACTATTGGACAATAGATAAAACATCAATATATCAGAAACACAGCGATCGCTTGGCAGTGCAGAGCAATAACTATTGGACAATAGATAAAACATCAATATATCAGAAACACAGCGATCGCTTTCTCTGCAGAACAATAACTATTGGACAATAGATAAATCATCAATATATCAGAAACACAGCGATCGCTACTCAGCAGAACAATAACTATTGGACAATAGATAAATTATCAATAATCTCGAAATAGAGCGATCGCTTTCTCTACAGAACAATAACTATTGGACAATAGATAAATTATCAATAATCTCGAAATAGAGCGATCGCTTTCTCTACAGAACAATAACTATTGGACAATAGATAAATCATCAATATATCAGAAACACAGCGATCGCTTTCTCTACAGAGCAATAACTATTGGACAATAGATAAATCATCAATAATGGCGAAATAGAGCGATCGCTAATCAGCAGAGTAATAACTATTGGACAATAGATAAATCATCAATATATTAAGAAACACAGCGATCGCTTTCTCTGCAGAGCAATAACTATTGGACAATAGATAAATTATCAATAATGGCGAAACACAGCGATCGCTTTCTCAGCAGAACAATAACTATTGGACAATAGATAAATTATCAATAATGGCGAAACACAGCGATCGCTTTCTCAGCAGAACAATAACTATTGGACAATAGATAAATTATCAATAATGGCGAAACACAGCGATCGCTTTCTCAGCAGAACAATAACTATTGGACAATAGATAAATTATCAATAATGGCGAAACAGAGCGATCGCTACTCAGCAGAACAATAACTATTGGACAATAGATAAATTATCAATAATGGCGAAACAGAGCGATCGCTTTCTCTACAGAACAATAACTATTGGACAATAGATAAATTATCAATAATGGCGAAACAGAGCGATCGCTTTCTCTACAGAACAATAACTATTGGACAATAGATAAATCATCAATCTATAAGAAACACAGCGATCGCTAAAAGGAATTAATACTCTAGTAAATCAGGCTGTTTTTTTGTTTCTAGGGTTGAGAGACCGAATTCAATATCTTCAAGCTCAAATTCAGAAGCATCAGTCTCGACAGGGGGTGTTACCCTGTTGTTAACAACATTAAAGGTGATATGAAATTGTAATGGCGGACTCAAGGAGCTTAATAGCAATATTATCGAAGAGATTAGAACTGTAGTATTATTATCCCCAGACATCTCCGATAATTTGTTTAAAACTCTTGTAAAAAGTTTATTAACTCCTAATTTCTGAATATTTCTATCGTCAGGCATCAATTTGACCTCTTGTTAGTTTTTTACATTCATAAGTCAATGATAAAATATGGGTTATTAGGGCATTTTTGGGTTATCCCAGAAAAATTTTCAAGCTTGTCAGAAGTCTTGCCAGAAGTAGAATAGAGAATGTTCATTTAAGAATCTGGAATATCCCAAATCCCAGAATCGTTATTAATATTAAGAAATCAAACTATGCCAACAGAAAAATCTAGAACATTTACAGATAAGCATAAAGAGCAAGTGAAAAGGTTTCTCGAAGCGTTATTAGATTATCAAAAGTATGAAAAAATTGAAGCTGAATGGCAAGAAGGAAATCCTGAACCTCATCATTTAGTTGTTAATAAGACTACAAAAAAAGACCTTGCTGAAAAAGCTTATTCTGATCAAGATTTTTATAAAAATCCCCAAAAATATGAAAATGAACTATATCAGAAAGAGCAAAGAAAATATAAGAGCTATATTCAGACAGCTATGGCATATTTAGAAGACTTAAAAATTTTAGTTCGCCACAGTCCTAAAAAAGGTGCTGCTGCTAAAAATTTGAGATTTGACTTGCGATTAACTTCACAAAATAAACAGGAAATATTCCAGAGTATTTTTGAAGATAAATGGAAGCAAAAACGAGAAAATTTATCCAATAATCCCTCCATAATTCAGGAGCATAGCAATATTGAAGTAGAACAAGCAGTGGCGGGAGTTGAAGTTAAAGGAGAAATTACTATTATCAAGTATATGGTCAAATTTAAGGGCGATTTGGATACTATTAGACAACATCAAGAAAAGATACGTCAAGCAATTATGGAAATATCTAGAGATTCTAGAAATAAAATTGTTGGTACTAAAGAGGGATGTGTAATTATAGAATTTGAAGGTTCTTTGGAAGGGTTTAACAGGCTTGAATCAAAAATAAAATCAGGTGAGCTTACAGAAATATCAGGATTTCCAATTTTAGAAGTTCAACAAATAGATGAATTAGCATTTTCAGATGCTGCTGATATTGGTTTTAAGTTAACTCAATGGTTTGATAATATTCAAATTAATGACTGGGTTTATGATATAGGAATCCAAGCTAGTCGGTTAGTAAAACAATTAAATAACGATATGACTGTTGCTGTCTTAAAAGGTAATCCGGCAGCAGAAAAAAATAACCTATTAGATAATATTGTTTCTAAAATCCCTCCGGAATGGTTATCAGAAATGGGTTTAGATTCATCTCAATTTTCCAGTAATCAGATACTAATAAGATTACTCAATAGTAGTAATTTAGACTGTATTAAATTTATTGCCTATGAATTAGGTGACTTAACCAATTTTCCTGGAGAAATTATTGATACTTTAGCTAATCGCATTCCCACAATTACAGATAGCGAAACAAGTTGGCAGCTAGCTTTAACATTAGGTAAATTTCAACCAGAAAATCTATTAGGTGCTGTAGGACAGACAAAAACTATAGAATTTCCTACTGATGATTGGTTTGATTTATTCTTAGCATTGCGAGTAAATGAAGATGATTTAATTGATGTTTTAATCCAGGTTTCCTCAGCTACAGATGAATATTTACCTGTTGGTTTACAAGTATGTTTATTAGATGAAACTGAGGAAATTTTTTCAAAGGTAGAAGCTAATGAAGAAAAAAGATATCTAAGTTTAGAATTTACAGGAGGGATAGATCAATTCTTTAGCATTAAATTCTCTTTAGGGGATAGTGATATGATTGAAAATTTTGTGATTTAGAATGGTGTACATACAGCAGATTCCTCGCATAAGAAGTACAGAGACTAACAATTAAATGAATGCAAGTGCGGGCATCTTGCCCGCAATTTTGTAGAAAATATTTATCAAACTGGTATTATTTTCCAATAACACAAAATGCAGCCCAATAATAAGGATTACTAAAAGGTTGCTTATTTTGTTTCTTTAACCAGTCTTTTATATCTACATTAACGCCACAATCTTTTATCCATTTAAGCAACTGATTTTTGTTGACTGTTTTTAGCCATAATTGTGCTTCATTCAAGGCTTTAATCACATCTTTTTCCTCCTGATTTTGATTGAGTAAATTTTGATATAATTTAATTCCAAGAAAAACACTTGCTGTTTGCTCTACTGTCCAAAGAGCGCTGATAATTCCTGATACTCCCGCCCACAAAAATGCACTGGGTAAACCAATATATTCATCAGTAATACTTCCCGCATCTGTCATTGCTGCTTCACAAGCAATTAGAGTAACTAAACGACAATTCTGTAGGTTTAAACCAAATATTTCTGTTAATTCAAGACGGCGATCGTATAAAATCAGTCCTGAATCAATGGGAGACTCTGACTCAAAACTACCATGACCAGAATAGAGAAGTGTATGACAGTTTTGGGGGTAGTCTTGTAATTGATTAATTAATGTGTCTTTTCTTGCTTGAGCGCCATATAAAACTTCAGGTTGAGATTGGGGTTTTTGTTGCTTCCAAAACTTATCTACAGTATTGACACATAATTCAGCTAAATCGCTGTCTTGGGTGGGATTACCTATTGCTAATAATCGATCGAAGTTAGGACATTTGCGCTTTTCTAACATTAGTAAAGTTTGACAGCTTGGAACATAGCGGACTCCTTTTGAAAAGCATTCAAATAAATAATTAGTTTGATTGGTATTGACAGAATTAGGATTAAATTTTTGCCAAGTTTCAGGTTTAATAGGTAGTGAATGAATAGGGAATAGGTGTAAAGATCGATGGGGAATTAAAATAACTTGTTGACAGTTTTTAGGAAGATAATTTAGTAAGTCATCAATATGCAATATTTCAGCTAAACGATTAAGACGCTCTGGTAATTCATCAATCCATTGATCGGGTTTTTTGAGATTCGTCACATAATTTAATAAGAAGTCTTTCTGGTTATTTGTAAGTAAATTATTTTCAGTATCTTCTTCTATGGAAGTTAAGCCACTAATCATTGTTTGCTTTAACTTTTCAAAGCTGCCAAAAACTGTGGAATATTTTATCGCCCAAATGAATTGGCCATAAGTGTATGAATATTCTTTATACCACTGCTGTAAATTCTCTAAATCTTCAAAACTTGATTCCCACACATAAGGTTGAAAACTTTGACGATTATAAATAAAAGCACAGAATTTTTTATCGGCTTCTAAAATATACCACTGAATAATCACCGTATAATCATCTGATAATTTTTCCCCTAATTTAGAAAAAGGAGTATATTGAACCTTTTGTCTGCTAGCTAATTTAGGAGTCATTTCTAGCTTTTTACTTAACTGCTGCTTCCGATTAGTTAAAATAATTTTGCGAGTATCTAACTCTGGTTTTTCCGCAGATTCTCTAAATAAAAAAATTGATTGCTCTTTATCTTCTATCCATTTTTGTTCGTTAGTTATTTGGTTTCTTAAATCCTGAAATTCTTTCCAATCTGTATTAGAAACATCAGCAGGTTTAGTCTGTGCAAAAATTTCTACTAAACGACGAGTTTTACTTCGTTCCACATATTCCCAAGCTGTAGCGTAATATTCGGGTTTTTCCTTGGCTAACTTCAAACAAGTTGAAACCATCAGTTGATATGTTCTAACCCATTCTTCTCCTAATTTACGTTTAGCATCATCATCAGTTGACAACTGATACAGTAAATCCTCGAAGACATTAATTGCTTCTTGATAGCTGTTAAAAGCATCTGTTAGTTTTTCATATTTTGCATGAGCATTTCCTATATTAATTAAAGTTTTGATGTAGTCAATAGGAAAAGCATTGCGAGTATGAACCAGAAGAGCATCTTGATAAGAGTTGATAGCGTCTTGATATTGACCGTTATGTTGATAAGCATTACCTAAACTATTTTTTAGATCGGCCCAAGCAAAAGGCTTGCTTTCACGGGAAGTTACACCAAGAGTATCTTGATAACATTTAATAGCTAGAGTTAGATTTTTTTCTCGCTCTTCCCCTGTCAATGCCAAATTTTTATAACAAGTTCCCAATTCAAATTTAACATTAGCTAATTTTTGGGGATTATCTTGGAATTGATTTATAGCGTTAGTTGCACAAGCAATAGCTTTTTTCAAGTTCTCTCTAGGTTTAGTAAGATTGGCAAAATATCTGTAACATGCAGCTAAGTTACCTTGAGTTTCTGCCCAATCAACAGGATATTTTTCCTGGCTGAAAACCTGCAAAGCTTTTTCATGGCATTCAATTGCTAATTTGTAGCTAGTAATGCTATCACCTCTTCCCCCCTGTGCTCTTTGACGATAAATTGCTCCTAAATTCTTTTGCGTGTAGGCCCATTTATAAGGGTAAGTTTCTTTAGTTCTTACTGTTAGAGATTGATTCAAATGGTCAATTGCTAAATCGATATTGTCAGCATACATTCCTTTACGGCGATCGCTATAATCAATTCCTAAATTATGTTGTGATTCAGCCCATTGGGAGGGGTATTTGTTAGCATCTTTATAAACCTTTAAGGCATTATTATTACATTCAATTGCTTTCTCAATATCTTCTGCACTTTCTGAATGTCCGAGCATTCCTCTGCGATAATATGCTACTCCTAAATTTTGCTGAACATCTGCCCATTGTTTAGGATAAGTTTCTTGCTTGCGAACTATCAAGGATTTTTCATAACACTTAATGGCTTGGTTTAAATTGTGTAAAGGATTGCCTTGACGATTGCAATAAGCATTACCAAGATTCATCTGTACCATTGCCCAATTTAACGTTTTTTCTGGGTAATAGTTCAAAGCTAATTTATAGGCATCAATCGCTTTTTCAACATCATTAAGGTTGCCTTTTATTTTGCTTTTTTCCCAGTAACAAATTCCTAATTTATTTTTACAAGAAAGCCATAATTCTCGATCGGGAGTATTTTCATAACTCAAAGCAGTAAATCCTTGTTCAAAAAATTTAATAGCTTCCTCTAAATTAACTAACATATCACCCCATTTATTCTCATATTTTTCATAAAAAGCTTCTCCCAAAATTAGCTGTATTATTCCCAATTTCAAAGGTAACTCCAAATGTTTATTTTCTTTTGTATAAATATCTAACACCGTTTCCATGCCTATAATAGAAACATTCAGATTAATCTCTCGATTGCCTTTGGGAAACCTTTTGATGAAACTGCTAAACATTAATATAGCTGCTGCTGTAAAATAATCTAAAACCTCTTTATCTGTACTGCTGAGTAAAAGAGAAATAGAAATTTTAAACTTTTTGGGAAATTCTTGATTAAGTTCACCTAAATTTTTTCTAAGAATGCAAATACTTTTTGTGCATCACCTTGACTCGCTAAGGTAAGCTTTAACAATTCAATAATAAAGGAAAAATCTTCTTTATTTTCCATGGGTGAATCTATGTAAGATACGGCTTCTCTTAACTCTTGAAGTTTTTGCTGATTGACTTTTACCTGTTGATAATAATAGGGATTACTTGTAGGAGTATAAACTGACAAAGCATTTTCAAAATACTGCTGGGCTTTTTTATGATTATCATTATAATTTCCTTGTAACCGAACAGTATAAGCTTGACCTAAACTATTTTGTACGAATGCTAAATTGTCAGGATAAGGATCTTTTTTAAAGACTTGTAATGCTTTTTCATAACATTCAATAGAACTTTCTATCAACTGTTCTTTATCTTCCCTGGATTCCTTCAGATTCACCATAGATAATTGTAAATAAGAACTTCCTAAATTATTTTGAGTCAGCCCCCACTTTTCCCGATTTTTTTCTACAGTAAAAACCTGTAGAGCATTCTGATAGAAAGTAATTGACTGTTGTAAATTAATTTCTGGTTCCCCTTGCTTGCGGTTGCGATAAGCATTACCTAAGTTTTCTTGAATAAATGCCCATCTTTCAGGATTAACTTCACGAGTAAATATCTCAGATGCTTTTTCATAACAAGCGATCGCTTCTTCCCATTTCTCCACCGAGTCTGCTAAAAGGTCTTCTTCAACAGCTATCCCCAAATTAATCATTAATTCGGCATAAGCTTCAGGGAATTTTTCTCTAGTGAAAAAGGTTAAAGAACTTTCAAAACCTGCTCTACTAATAGCAATATTAGTTCCCCTGTCGCCAAAAGGAAAATACAGCATTAAACCACTTAAATTTACTAAGGATAAAGCCAAATTCTGAGCATATTGAGTGGATATTTGACTTAAACCTATAGTTGCCCAACGTCGTAAATTATCAGCAAATTCTAGA
Source organism: Okeania sp. KiyG1 (assembly GCF_014132355.1). Taxonomy (GTDB): domain Bacteria; phylum Cyanobacteriota; class Cyanobacteriia; order Cyanobacteriales; family Microcoleaceae; genus Okeania. Next base: position 75,711 of record NZ_BLZO01000068.1, on the reverse strand, counting down.
TTTAATTGAGGTAAATGTTTTTGTAAAATTGGATAAATAATTTCTCTATTTGTTCCATGTTTTTCAATATTTTTAAATATATCAACCAATACTATCTGTTGAGCTTCTGGTAATTCAGGAATTTTTTGTTGTGTCTTCGGTTGATTAAAATTATCACTACTAGATGATTCTAGATTTTGCTTTTTCTCTCGATCTAAATTGCTAGAAAAAGATGATGGTAAATTTTCATTCAGTCTATCTGCAATTGAATTTAATAACTCAGCATTCTGAATATTACCCATATTTTTTTCAGCTTCCGCCCTCTGTCTCATCATCTCAATAAACTCAGTATCTATGAGTTCGGAATTACCATCTAAAATACTTTGATACTGACCTTGAGGAGACCTAAGTAATTGTTCTATTAAAAACAAATATTTTTGGTAATATTCTGGATTTTGATAAATCATTTTTTCTTCCTTTTCTAGTGTATTTTCGAGTTCTGTTTTTGTATAGAAAACTCAGCGAAGGCTAAAACCTATTAATAGCAGCCAATATTTCACAAATTTTGCCCCAGATAATAGAGATTTATCCTGAAAAAGAGACTGACCAAGGGTTTAATCTTGTATAAAGCAAATAGGTAAAATCTCTACTTTGACAGCAATTAGCAATGCCAAAGGAGGCCAAAATATTTTTGGTCTCTTTAAGCTATCTATATTTAGAGATACTCAAGGGATATGCGTTTTTCCCGAAGGATTGACAAATCGGATTTTCTGAAAATTTTAAATGTCGTTAATTGGACATGATATTAATGAGTAACACTTAATACAGTTGTAATAGAAGTTATTCAAGTAAACAGAAAAAATCCGATCAAACCATAAGTAAGACACCATAATAACCTCATAATAACCCCTTCATTAATTAAATTAGTTTGTGGTTTTTCTTACGCATTACCGCGCGCGATATAGCTGCCACTAGGCTCCGCCAACGCATAAATGAAATGCAGAGGTAATTTGATTTAAAGGTAAACTTTTTGGATTAGCCATTGCAGGAGCTATTCTTAATTACCTGACCTTGATAAATCCTGATTAGTTTCTAATTTCATATTTGATTAAATTAAATTTATTCAGATTGTATTATTTCTAATAAACAAGTATAAAAAACTTGAAAACTTTTAGAGCTATTTTTTGTGGGTTTCATCTGGGGAGCAATATCTCTTGCAGCTTTCAATTTTTGTAATCCTCCTTGATGATAACCTGCTTTTTGAAGTACCCTTTCTAAAGCTTCCCAAGTACCACCTTTAATATCATCAGGGTCACGATATGTAGCTTTTTCACAAATATTTTTAGAGACTTTAGGATAAGCTTTAGTCACAGCTTGAATGTCTCCAAAAAACCAAGCTTCTAATTCTTCAATCATAATCCTATTAATTAACTGATATTTATTTTTCCTTTGACCTTTTGCTACAGATTTTGTAACAAATCCAGCATCTACAGCAATTTTTTCTAACTTCCGTTTTAATTTTTGACAATCTTCATTATCTTTATCTACTAGAATTATTATTCTGTAATAATCGGGTATCCATTTTTGATATCCTTTTAATCGGTTCGGTAGTTTAGAAAGTAAATCTTGTTTGCCCTGAAAAGAATGAGTTTCAAAAGTTATCGAATCGCTCAGAATATTTGGCAATAAATAACTGAGAGCTTCCGCCGTCGATAAATCTTCCACTAGAAATTCAATATGCAAGATTAACTACTCCTATAATGATTGATTTCTAGGTTGATTTTTGCGTGGAGCACCTTGATTTTTTAAAGGATTTCCAACTTCAAAAAAGTCTTCCATCCATAAATCACCTAAAGAAGCTCCTTCTTCCACAAATTCTTTAATTCCTCGCATTTCGTCAGTACGTTTAGCTTGAGTATAGCCATTTTTATCTCGATAAAGCACCCATAACTCCTGTGGTTTTAGCCCATCAACAAAAAATGGAGAATGAGTTGTCACCATCAGTTGAGTATTAGCTGAAGCAGCGCGACATTCTTCAGCAAGTTCTGGTAATAAACGAGGATGTAAATGATTTTCTGGTTCTTCAATACCGATAAGTTGTGCTGGATCTGGGTCATGCAATACAGTGAGATAAGCTAACATTTTCAATGTGCCATCGGAGGCAAACTTAGCTAAAATTGGTGTAGCAAAAGGAGCATCTTTTATTTGTAGCAAAAGTCTCCCATCTTGCATAATTGAAGCAGCAACTTTTTCCAAGCGTGGAACTCGACAGGAAAGGATATCAAGAATTTTTTCAAGTCGTTCTGGATGTTGTTCTTTCAGATATTGAACGACATTAGGTAAATTATCACCTGTTGGAGATAATCTTTCTTGGGCACCTGCTTCGGGAATACTGCGAGTATTATCTGCAGTTAAATAGGAAAGATGCCAACCTGTAATAAATTTTCTTAAGGCACTAACACGAGGATGTTTAGCAAATTGTCCGAGGGTACTTACTGCTAAAAATTCAGCAGATTCTAGCTTTTCTTTGATGCGGTTATCATCTTTATCAGGCTTTTCCCCAGTAGTTACTTCGCCTTCCCCTTCTTTAAAGTCTAAAAACTTAAAAGGTTTTCCTCTTTCAGCTCTTCTCCATTGCAGCCATTCTTCAGCAACATAAGGACCTTTTATTCTTTCAGCAATGGCAAGATGATATGTAATTAAAGGCGATTTTTTTGTTTCTCGATACTTAAGTTCAAATACTATATTTCCTTCAGTATCTCTAGTTCGTAGTTCTCGAAATCTACCTCTTTTTTCCCAAGCTTTTCTCAGCCCATCTGTGAAACATTCTGATAAAAAAGCAAAAACATCAAATATTGTAGATTTACCACTACCATTTGGACCTAAAAATACAGTTAATGGGGTGATTTTTTTGAGTTCTAAGTCACGCAGAGCGCGATAATTTTGTACTCGTAGATATTCAATTCTGGGAATAGATTGTTTGGGCATTTTTTCAGATAACTTTCCTTTAATAATATTAAGTTTAATCTGTTTAAATTTCTCAAATTTATCAAAAGTATGATTGGCAGCTTTCAAGGTAAGTATTTAACTTTAATATTAGACATCTCCAATCATAAAAAAGAAAATCAATTATCGTAGATAAATCATCAATTATTTTCCTCTACTCTGTAGGGACGTTGTATGCAACATCCCTACTTTGGTATTTTGCTAAGTATAACATTTGAGAAAAACTAAAATTTTATGGGGTGAATATTGATCATAATTAAATATCTGTTATAGTTGTGGAATTTCTCATATCAAGCCTCACTAATTAGCCATAATAAATTAGCTATCTTTAGTCATCTTTAGATGACTTCTACTTTGAGCCAATAAATTTATTTCTTGGCGGATGACATGGCTCACTTAAGATGATTCTTAAGGAGTATCCCATCTTTTTCATCTTTTTATATTGTGGTTAATCAGTGCAACTTGATATTAGCTCTCTATTTTGAAAATAAATTTTGGGCAAGAAGAAAGAATTAGGATACAATAACTGGAGTTTTCCAAATAAGTTCTTTTAGATATAGCATTTTAAAATGATATTTCAAACAAGAGTTAGTTATTTACTAACAATAAAAAGTCCGGCAAACCTTCTTATCTGTTGCCAGATGAGCTGTTACCTAAAAGCAACGAGGATAAAAAAAGAATATTCTGTATTTCAAGCCTCTTTATTGCAGAGGTACTGATAACTGATAACTGATAACTGATAACTGATAACTGAAATGACTTTTATAGAATTATTTAGTCTGGCTTTTTCTGGATTATTTGCGGGTGTATTAGCTGGATTTTTAGGTATTGGTGGTGGTACTGTTCTGGTACCTTTATTAGTAACATTAGGATATGAACCAATACAAGCAGTTGCTACTAGCAGTTTATCTATTATAATTACGGCTACTTCTGGTAGTTTTCAAAACTGGAAAATGGGATATTTAAGTATTAATCGAGTGTTAGGAATAGGATTTCCGGCTTTGATTACTGCTCAGTTAGGGGTATATTTTGCTAATTTATTTCCTTCTCGTTGGTTGTTATTTGCTTTTGGATTATTTCTAGCTTTGAATATCTATTTAGTGGAGTTTCGTAAACAAATAACTATGAAGAAAAAGCAAGAGGAGGAATTACAAAATAATCGGCAGGAAAATCTTCAAGTCAAACCAGAAAATACTAAGAATCAAGATTTTGTCGTGGAATTTATTTTGCCATTTACTCCTCATCCTTTACCACTAATGTTTGAGAAAATAGTCAAAGAAATAAATTATAAATTTCCAGATAAATATATGAAGGTTTTTGCTAGAGTTATTACTGGTAGTTTGGCTGGATTATTAGCAGGTGTATTTGGTGTGGGAGGTGGCGTAATTATGGTACCTTTGCAAATATTATTATTGGGTGAAAGTATTAAGGTAGCTATTCAAACTAGCTTGGGAGTGATTGTAATTACGGCTTTTTCTGCTTGTATAGGTCATGCAATTAGAGGTAATGTTTTATGGGAACCTGGGGTATTATTAGGATGTGGTGGTTTATTAGGAGTTCAATTTAGTACGAGATTTCTGCCTAAATTACCAGACAAAATTATCAGTTTAGCTTTTCGTGGATTATTAGCAATTCTATCAATTTATATTTTTGGGCAAGCAATTATTAATGGATAATGGATAATGGATAATTGATAATTGCTTAATTTGGTCTAAGACTTCTGACGCTCGTTCCGACGCTCCTTCGTCGCTATAGATAAATCAAACATCAATCTCCCGAAAGTCAGCGATCGCTTGACTCTAACTGTATCTAAACTCAAGATAACTATTGGACAATAGATAAATCAAACATTAATCTCCCTCAACTTAGCAATCGCTTGACTATGACCGTATCTAAACTCAAGATAACTATTGGACAATAGATAAATCAAACATTAATCTCCCTCAACTTAGCAATCGCTTGACTATGACCGTATATAAATAAAAATAACTATTGGACAATAGTTAAATCACACATTAATTTCCCGAAAGTGAGCGTTCGCTTGACTATGACCGTATATAAATAAAAATAACTATTGGACAATAGATAAATCACACATTAATTTCCCGAAAGTGAGCGATCGCTTGACTGTTACCGTATATAAATAAAAATAACTATTGGACAATAGTTAAATCACACATTAATCTCCCTCAACTCAGCGATCGCTTGACTGTTACCGTATATAAATAAAAATAACTATTGGACAATAGTTAAATCACACATTAATTTCCCGAAAGTGAGCGTTCGCTTGACTGTTACCGTATATAAATAAAAATAACTATTGGACAATAGTTAAATCACACATTAATTTCCCGAAAGTGAGCGTTCGCTTGACTGTTACCGTATATAAATAAAAATAACTATTAGACAATAGTTAAATCACACATTAATCTCCCTCAACTCAGCGATCGCTTGACTCTGACTATATCTAAACTCAAGATAACTATTGGACAATAGATAAATCCAACATCAATCTGCTGAAATTCAGCGTTCGCTTGACTCTAACTGTATCTAAACTCAAGATAACTATTGGACAATAGATAAATCAAATATCAATCTGCTGAAACTGAGCGATCGCTTTCTTCTGACTGTATCTAAATTCAACATAACTATTGGACAATAGTTAAATTAAATATGAATCTGCTGAAACTGAGCGATCGCTTGAGTAAGGGACTAGCAAAAAAATAGCTTACCAGATCGTCTTTTGTGCAACAAAACCATTATCCATTATCAATTAATGAAAGGAGATTCGGTGGTATATGAGGTACAAATATTAATGTTTAAATCTCTGTAGTGCGGGCATTTTGCCCACTATTACTGTACCTGACTTAGATGAAATTCTCTATAAGATATATTATTTCTGATTCCCCTATTCTGTACGGACGTTGCATGCAACGTCCCTACCCACTCCCCTACTCCCCCACTCCCCTACTCCCCTACTCCCCTACTCCCCTAATTTACATGACTATAATCTTTGTCTCCTATTCTATTTTCACCTCTTAATTTTGTCTTTTTACCAGTTAATGTTTCTAATTTTTCCCGAACTTCAGCAGAGGTAATTTGATTGAAAGGTATACCTTTTTGATTTGCCATAGCTGCTGCTACTCCTATTGCTTGTCCTTGATAAATACTCATAGTTTGAATTCTTGCTACTGCTACGGCAATTCCTACATATCCAGATGAGCGTCCGATAACTGCTAAATTGTTCACATTTTTAGCTAAAGCACTTTCAATTCCAAAGTTATATCTAGGTAGAGGTAAAGAATTAATACCTAAACCTTTCACACCACCTCTAAAATCAAATTCATAAGAAAAAGTACCAATGGAATTTTCTGCTGAAGTGCCTCCTTGAAGAATTTCTTTTCCTGTCAATGGATCGACAACATCCGTAATATTTAAGCTATGTCTAATATAAACTTCTGAAGGTAAAATTACTTTGACATCTTTCCCTGACATTTTTCTCAACCAAGCCTCAAGTTCCTGCATTTCTGTAATCATTTCTGGAGTTGGTTTAAAGTTACTATGTTCTATTTCTCTCACCTTTTGACTATTATATTTAAACAAAAATCCATTCAAAGATAATTCCCGTTGACCCACACGACAGATATTGAGTTTATCAAATAAGAATATTGATGATAAATCTAGATTAAATGAGTGTTTTCTATGAATGTGATAAGCCCCTGCTAAAGCAATACTTCTGTTAATATAGCCATCTTTATATGTTTTAATTATTGGCAATCTAAATTTTTCCAGGGTAAATTCAGCATTTGTGGGTGCTTGGTCTGCTTTAATTTTTGTCTTTATTTTTGTCATTTTTTGACGGTTATACAGTATTTTTGCTTCTATGTTTTTGAATTCGTAAATACTTAAACCAGTCACTGTGGGAACAATAGAAGTTGCGATAGTTTCATCCCGTAGTTTGGGATTTTGTGATGCAAATCCTACAGAGTAAGATACACCAGCTTTTCTTGCTAATTCTGCATCTTGAGTGGTGTCTATAAATGCAGCAGCTTTGACTCTAATATTTGTGTCGTTTATCTGTACAAATTTAATTTTTCCATTTTCGACATAAGGTGTAATTGAAGCATGAGAAATAACTACAATTCCCGCTGCTTCTAACATTTCTTTCATTGCTTTTGTCGCCTTGTCTGGTTCAACACAAGCTTCGACAACTTTTGCTTTTTTCAAAAAGTTAAGAAAGCACTGAGAGTATGGTCGATTTTGCCAACCAGGTGTTTTATCATAGTCTAAATAAGCTAATCCACTTCGTGTTAGTAAACCACCTAGAGGTGCATTTTCATAATTGGAACGCATTAGTACAACTTTACCTGTATTTCCTAATGTTTTTTTTGCCCAAATAGCCGCACATATTCCTTGGAGTTCATCTCCATAAATTACGATGTCGAAGTTTTTATAAGTTGGTAGTGGAGGTTTTGGTGGTTTAGATAGTGAAGGTGCAGGAGTTGTAATGGCTAGTGAATTATTGCTGGGATTTGCTGTTGTTAATTTCTGCCAAAATGTGGAGAGGAAATTATTACTAACTTGAGGTAAGTATTGAGCAGCGCTTAATGGAATTAATGAGAGAAGTGCTGTGATTAAAATTAATTTTTTTGGGGAATTAGAAGACATAATATTTTGAGTATTTAGATAAAATAATATAGCAGGGAACTGCTACGCGGAAGTTAAAAGTCAAAAGTTAAAAGTGGCTTTGTTGCATGAAAGTAGGGTTCTTAACATCCATTCCGCAGCTATATCGTTCTAAGCACGCGATTATTGATGTTCTATTGATCTATTGTCCAATAGTTATTGCTCTGCTGATTAAACCTCAAAGCTTTTACAGGTAAAAGTTTCAGTCTTTTTCTGTCAAACATTGATGTTCTATTTATCTATTGTCCAATAGTTACAGCAGTTTCCACACATTATCATTATGAAGTACATCTGCGGAGCAAGTGCGGCAGCTATATATTTTCATGCAACAAAGCCGTCAAAAGTATTGATTTGTAATTGTTTTAGGATTTTGTAACTGGTCAGTTATTTCTGCCATCCTACACTAGGAAAAACATTTCCCTTAACTTTAGTGAAAGGGTATTACCAGACATGGTAGTGGGAGCATCTTGCTCCCTCCCAGACAGGATCGCTAGGTCAGGACTTACGCAGAGACTCTACATATAGCAAGGGCGAATACCATTCGCCCCTACATATGGTGGTATTACCAGACATGGTAGTGGGAGCATCTTGCTCCCTTGCAGACAGAATCGCTAGGAGAGGATACCCCCACTAGGTCAGGACTTACGCAGAGACTCTACATAGGGTTTGCTGAAAAAAAGCAGAGTGTGGGGGGAGTGGGGAGTTTGGGAAGTTTGGGAAGTTTGGGAACCCACCCCTAACCCCTCCTGGGAGGGGAGTATGGGAAGATAGAGAAAGTAGGAGGAATAATTGTTCCTTGATTTTTCTGCCATAGTTACCCCAAAATAGGAAGTTTTTGAACCGAAACCACCTAAAACTTCGCACTTTTTGATACCTAAAAAAAGCTATAACCTTTATATGTAAAGACTTTTAGATTTAATCAGCAAGCCCTACATATAGCAAGGGCGAATACCATTCGCCCCTACATATGGTGGTTGAAACCCAAGGGTGAATATCTACAGGAAATTTAAGTTTTTTTCTCCCTCTTCCTTCTTCCTTCTTTCCCTCTTCCTTCCTTCCTCTTCCTTCTTCCTTCTTTCCCTCTTCCTTCTTTCCCTCTTCCCTCTTCCTTCTTCCCTCTTCCTTCTTCCTTCTTCCTTCTTATAGAAACTTAATTAACTCCTTTCTAGCTTCTTCATAACGTTCTTCCAATAGCTGCACTAACTGCTCAATATCTGCAAAATCTTGATTTTTTGCCCTAGTTTCCAACTGTCGGCAAACCTCTACTACACCTATAGCTCCTAAAGTAGCACTACCACCTTTGAGAGTATGAGCAGAATGTTTCAAACCTTTAGCATTTTCTTCGGCGATCGCTTGTTTAATTTCTGTAAGACGTCGGGGACCTTCCCGGTCTAAATATAGGTGTGTCATTTTCTTGACTAACTCAGGTTTAGTTTCTGCCATAGATACGATCATTGCACTTCGATCGATTATTTGACTGCTGGAGGTAGTATCGTTAGCATTAATATTAGTATCTTTTGTTCCCCATTTTTCTAACATTTGTTGCATAAATTGAATTTTTACTGGTTTGCTAATATAGTCATCCATTCCTGCTTGCAAACATTCATCTCGATCGTCTTCCATAGCGTTAGCAGTCATGGCAATAATTTTCGGACGTGTTTCTGATGGTAACTGCTTAATAATTTCGCGGGTAGCTTCTAAACCATCCATTTCTGGCATTTGTACATCCATAAATATAATGTCATAATTTTGGTGTTTACAAGCTGCGATGGCATCTATACCATTATTTACTACATCAATTTTGTAGCCCATTTTTTCTAATATTGCTACAGCAAATTCTTGATTAATTATATTATCTTCTGCCAGCAATATTTTTAAAGGTAAATTTTCTGCTAGTTTCTGGTTAATTTGCACTTGTTTTGCTGGTTGTTTGTGATATGACTGTTTAACAGTAGCAAAAATATCCACTATAGTTTTCAATAAAGTAGACTGTTTAACGGGTTTAGAAATATAGGCGGAAAAAATTTGATTTATTGAATCAATATCTTCATTATACTTCCCTAGAGAAGTTAGTAAAATTAGTGGTAATTCATCTTGAGATTTCAATTTTATTAGTTCACAACCTAGGGTCAAACCATCCATTTCTGGCATTGCCATATCGAGAATTGCCAAATCGAATAAGTCTCCTCTTTCTATCCATGAAATTGCTTCTTTAGGATTATCTGTAGCAAAAGGTAACATTTGCCATTGTTGGCATTGCCAGATTAAAATTTCCAGATTAGTTTGATTATCATCTACTAATAATACTCGCTTATTTTTAATTTCTGGAGTTTGTTTATTTAGATATCGTTTTGGTTGTGCTGGAGCTGCTTTAGTTTGGATAGTAAATGAAAATTTACTACCTTTGTCAACTTCACTTTCAACAGAAAAACTTCCTCCCATTAATTGGACTAAGCGACTGCATATAGCTAACCCTAAACCTGTACCTCCATATTTACGAGTAGTTGAAGAATCTCCTTGAGAAAAAGGTTTAAATAAACGGCCTTTTTGTTCTTCATTCATACCAATTCCTGTATCACTTACTGAAATATGTAGCCTAATATTTTTATTATTATTTATGCTATTACTATTGATTTTTTCTTGTGAAACTCGAATATAAACTTCTCCTGATTCTGTAAATTTAATTCCGTTGTTAACAATATTCATTAAAATCTGATTAATTCTAGTTTCATCGCCAATAATATAAGCCGGAACATTTGGGTCTACTAAGTATAATAAGTCAAGATTTTTTTCCTCAACTTTTATTGCCAAAACATCATAAACATTTTCAATACAAGCACGAATATCTAGAGGTCGATTTTCTATGTCTAATTTGCCAGATTCAATTTTTGAGAAGTCAAGAATATCGTTAATTACAGTTAATAATGTATTCCCACTAATATCTATAGTTCTGACATATTTTTGTTGTTCGGCAGTAAGTTCTGTTGATGCTAATAATTGTGTCATTCCTAAAACTCCATTCATAGGGGTTCTAACTTCGTGGCTCATTGTTGCTAGGAATTGAGATTTTGCTCTAGTCGCTTGCTCGGCTAATTCTTTTGCTTGTTTTAGTTCTTCTTCTCCTTCTTTTCGTTGGGAAATATCACGACTAACCCCGATAATACCGATTAGTTTTCCTTCTTCATTTAATAAAGGACTAATCAAAGTATCAACTGCATAAAGTGAGCCATCAGGGTATTTTAAAAATTCTTCATATTGATAAGTTTCCGGTGAAATTAGTATTTTTGCACAGTGAAAACGACTCGTTTTAATTAAATCTGGAGAAAAGAAATCTAAATCTGTTTTTCCAATAATTTCTTCTCTACTTTTGCCTAAATATTGCTCAAAAGCTTTATTACAAGCTAGGTAAGTTCCATTCACATCCATATAAAATATGATGTCTGGAATTGAATCAATTAAAACCCGCAATAATTTTCTTTCTTTTCTCAATTCTTGTTGAGCCAGCCTGGTTTCTGTAATATCATTGGTCACAGTAAGTATATACTTTTCACCATCAATTTCTATAACTTCTGCTGATAATAAAACTGTTTTTATTACACCATCTTTAGTTTGGATATCAAGTTTATAGTTCCGAATTATTCCTTTTTTTCTAAGAGATTTAATAAATCATCTTCTGAAAAGCTTGGCGAAAGATTCAAATCGTCTACTGTAGAATTAATTACTTCCTCTAGAGTGTAATTTGTCAATTTCAAGAAACTTTCATTAACTTCAATATATCTTTGGTCTTCAAGACGTTTAATAGTAATTGCATGATGGGTGCTGCGAAAAGCTGTAGAGAATTTTTCTTCTGATATTCGTAGCTCTTTTGTCCTTTCTTCAACCCGCTGTTCTAGTTCTTCATTTGTATTTTTTAAAGTAGTAAATGACTCCCTGAGTTGCTCGATCATTTGATTAAAAGATTGAGCTAAAATTGCCAGCTCCTTAATCCAAAAAATCTTTAGATGTTGGTCTAATTTACCATTAGCAATTTCTTGAGAAACTTGGCTCAAATTTTGAATTGGTTGTGTAATCGAACGAGTAGTAAAATAACCGAGAATTACAGCAGCTACTAATGCTAAAATCAATAATCTAATTGTGCCCTGAGTGTTCTGATTAATCTCTTCTAAAAAGTCTGATTCTGGCTGTACTACCACAATCAGTAATTCCCAATCACCTTCAGTTTTGATATGATTTACTTCGACAAAATGTTTTTCTTCCTCTATGGAAATTTTTAAACTTTTATCTCGATTAATTGCAAAGAAATTACCAAAATTATCTAGTAAATATTTAGTTGTTTCTCTAATTAATGGATTTCTACTATTTATTGCATTAATTCGTTCGATACCATTAACTGTTACTTTAAATGGTAATTCTTCTCCGGAAGTTGCAAATAGTTTGCCAGAATCATCAACAATAAAAACTTCCCCTTTACCAGATTTACTAATGTCTAGATCCCGCAGAAAGCCACTTAATGAAACTAAGCTTAAATCTGTTGCTAATATACCTTGAATATTTTCTGTTTCTGTGTAGATAGGAACCATTAAACTGCTAACTAATATCGGTCGTCTAATATCTGCGTAAATGGGAGACCAAATAGGTTCACCAATTCTACCCGATTGTTTTTTACTAACATTTTTAATTACTGATTGATACCAAGGACGAGTACGAGGGTCATACTCTTTACTCTCAATAAAATCTCCCTTTTTTCCTTCTTTATTTAACTGATAAAATGTTAATCTTGGGATTTTTGGTTTGTCTAAAATCCAGAGAATTCCTGTACCATCTTCTTTTTTTTCAACCCCAAGAAATTCTCCTTGTTCATTTGCATAATAAATAAAAGGAACTGAATCGTATAGTTGTACTTGTTCCCATAAATAGCGTTGAAATTTAGGAAAATCTTCTAAATCTAGTTCGCCAGTTTTTACTGCAGAACTATGAATTTTCATAAATAAATATGGAATCTTTGTGTAAGTTTTTGTCCGTTCTTCTACCCGACTACTAATTTCTTTTTGGAGCTGATTAACAATTTCATTAACTGCTGTTTGACTGTTAACTAATGACAACCATCCTAATATGCTAATAAAAGCGCATATTTGCAATACTACTGGTAAAGTAAGAACCAAACGTAATGGGAGTTGTTTTTTAATTTTAGGACGGAATAGTTTCTTAAATTTTGCCATGATATTATACTAAATTGATAAACGACGGAGTCTTCAGGAGTCAGGAGTCAGGAGTCAGGAGGGAAAAAATAAGGAAGAAGCAAGAAAAAAGAGGAAGAAAGGGAGAAAGTTTTTTTGAACGCTAATTATTCGGACATAATATAAATTATCTTTTTCGTCAAATAGACTTTCAGATAAAGTATGCGCAATGGTGCTTATTATTAGTAACATTCTTTTTTCAAAATGGTATGATCACCAAATTAATAAATGTTTGCTACAAATAATATTATGTTCAGTAGAAAAGTTATAATCAGGCTCTTCATTAATGGATAATGGATAATTGATAATGGATAATTGATAATGGATAATTACCTCGGGTTTTAACCGTTACGGAATTGAATATAAGGAAATATTATTTCTTCTCTTGAACGATTGGATATGGTTAGGAAAGCAATTCATCCCACCCTACGGGAATCTCCGAATATCGACCTCTTTTTTCCCCTTGAAAGGGGAGGGATTTAACCTAAATTATTTAATTAATACTTATTAATTATTCGGTAGTTGACCTTGAGCAATTATATAAGTATTGCAAAGGTTAAAGCAAAACTACAAACAAAAAATTTATTGTCAAAATATATGAAATTTGCTGCTTATGTTTGTTTGTCAAATAATCAACAAATATTTATTAATCTAAACATTACTGTGCAATTTAAGTAAGTAGTTATAAATAAGTATAAAAATTTAAGACGTATATTTCAGGCAAAGTGAAATATTTTTTAATCAAAATTCCCTGCTTTCTGTTCCCTCTTGTAAGGATTTTCTATTTACAACAGTTCTGGAGTTGATGAGGTACAAAGTTTTACGAGTTTAAGGAATAGGGAATAGATATTAGTATTAAACTGTACCTCACACTTCCTCAAAAGTGCTGTAATTTTACCGAATAATTAAGGTTTAAAGCCTCTCCTTTAAAGGAGAAACAAGAAAAGATTTTCATGATTAGTCAATCCTCTTCTTTTCAAGAATAGGTAATTCTAAATTCTAAATTCTAAATTCTAAATTCTAAATTCTAAATTCTTGAACACTGATAACTGATAACTGATAACTGAAATGACAACCTACTTACCAAGTCAAAAGTGTGCCAGTTAATGGGATATTTCCACATAAAAATTAAATTTTCTATCGACACAAAAACAACAGAATGATTACCAATGAATAATTGATAATTGATAATTGATAATTAACCCCCAAAGATTTAAAGTCTCTCATTAGCAAGGAGAAAAAAGAAATCAGATTTCCTGATATTCAATTCCGTAACGCTTAAAACCCGAGGTAATTATCCATTATTCATTATCCATTATCAATTAATGAATACCCATTTCTGACGTTTGACTTTTGACTTGTAACTATCTTTAACTAGCTATTAGCTTAAGCGCATTTCCTGACGGAATGCTCCGCAAACAGCTAGTCTCCTAGGTCGAAACTGCGAGATTCAGCTTTTAGAGGTAGGGGTTGAAAATCCCCTTTCCGTTCCGGAATACTCCGCAAACGCACATATTTACTGCTGAGTGCTGAGTTCCGAACGCTTATTTAAGAACTCATTGCATTGCATTAGCACGAGCAGCAGCAGCTTCATCAGGATGAATATTCAAACGAGTTAAATTCACCCGACCCTTAGCATCAATTTCTCGTACCTTAACAATTACTTCATCTCCAACTGCTAACTCATCTTCAACTTTACCAACACGATAATCTGCAATTTGAGATATATGAACCATTCCTTCCTTTCCTGGAAACACTTCCACAAAAGCACCAATAGGAATAATTCGAGTCACACGACCAACATAAACATCTCCAGCATTCAGTTTCTTGGTCATACCTTGGATAATATTGCAAGCTTGTTTAGCCTTTTCGCCATCAGTCGCTGCAATAGTCACCGTCCCATCATCATCAATATCAATTTTGACACCCGTTTCCTCAGTAATACCCTTGATAGTTTTACCACCAGGTCCAATAACTAAACCAATCATGTCTGGACTAATCTTAAATGTTAACAGTCGTGGTGCATAAGGTGACATATCTGGACGAGCTTGATCGATAGTACCAAGCATCTTCTCCAAAATATGTATCCGTGCAGGTTTAGCTTGATGAATTGCATCAGAAATTACTGCTAGAGGCAAACCTGTAATTTTCATATCCATCTGCAAAGCTGTGATACCACTATCAGTACCAGCGACTTTGAAATCCATATCACCCAAGAAGTCTTCAATACCTTGAATATCTGTGAGGATACGAACTTCATCTTCTTCTTTAATTAAACCCATAGCTGCTCCACTTACAGGTTTCGTAATAGGAACACCAGCATCCATTAAACCCAAAGTCGAAGCACAAACGGAACCCATAGAAGTTGAACCATTTGAAGAAAGCACCTCTGAAACCACTCGAATAACATAGGGAAAAATATCCGCTGTTGGTATAACTGGGTTCAACGCACGTTCAGCTAAAGCACCGTGACCTATTTCACGACGACCAGGCGATCGCAATGGTTTGGTTTCTCCCACAGAAAAAGGAGGGAAATTATAATGGTGCAGATAACGTTTTTCGTCTTGGGGATGTAAGTCATCTGCTAATTCTTGAGCATCACCAGGAGTTCCCAGAGTTACCGCAGACATTACTTGAGTCAAACCTCGATTAAATAGAGAACTACCGTGGACTCGTGGTGGCAAAACTCCTACTCGACAAGAAACAGGACGGACTTCATCTAATTTACGACCATCAACCCTGATACCTTCATCAATAATTTGTTTACGCATCAGCTTTTTGGTGACGCCCTTAAAAACGTTCCCTAATGCCATACTATCTGATTCAATGAATACCTTTACTGGTTCCTCTTCAGGTAGTTCAGCGATCGCTTCTGCAATAGACTCTTTAATTGCATCAAGTTTTTCATCCCGCTGATTTTTATCCAGGTCGTATTCAGATAATATCTGTTTGATAGAATCTGTTGCCTTGTCTTTGATATAGTCTTCTAAAGTTGGGTCTACTTCCGGAGCTTCCGACTCAACAAGTTCTATACCCATTTCCGCAATAATTTCTCGTTGAGCTTGAATGAGGTCACAAACTGCTTCATAACCAAAATCAATTGCCTCAATAATATCTTGTTCTGGTAATTGATTTGCCCCTGCTTCTACCATAATCACCCCTTGGGGAGACCCAGCAACAACCAAATCTAAATCGCCATTTTTGACTTCACGGTAAGTTGGATTGATAATAAAATCGTCTCCTACCAAACCTACCCGTACTGCCGCCATTGGGCCATAAAATGGTAATTGAGCTAGTAATACTGCCACAGAAGCACCCGTCACAGCTAGCACATCTGGTGGCACCTCTTCATCCATGGACAAAGTTGTGGCCACAATTTGAATATCATTTCGCAACCAACTAGGAAATAAAGGGCGTAGCGGCCTATCAATCAAACGACCAGTCAGTGTTACCTTTTCTGGTGGGCGACCTTCCCTACGCAAAAAACCACCTGGAATTTTACCACCGGCGTAGAGTCTTTCTTCGTAGTCCACTAAAAGGGGTAGGAAATCTATTCCTTCTCTACCTGGGGCAGTGGTGGCCGTCACTAACACCGCTGTGTCTCCTGACTCTATCATCACGGCACCACCAGCTTGAGGCGCAAATAAACCAACTTTTAGTCTAATATCCCTTCCATCAAAGGATATGGATTTGTCTATCTCTTCCATCCAGTTTTTTTTCCTTCTCTAATCATATTATTCTTTCGCTTCTGTGGAAATCGTAACACTGTTACTGGGGCAATTGTTAGAAGTCAGAAGTCAGAAGTCAGAAGTCATAATTAAGAAGTCAGAAGTCAGAAGTTTTTTGAAGTCTAGTAGTTGACTGACACTCCTTAAATTTTGCATGAGAAAAAAAATTGTCAAACCTTGCCATAACAAAAGTTATACGAAAAAAGCTAATGATGGAGAGTGAAATTTTTCTTCCCCATGGGTATAGAGCAAGTTACAGCGCTTTTCATTTAAGTAGACTAGACTACAAAATTATTTTGGTGCGCGGGAGTAGGGAATAGGGAGTAGGAGAATGCTTTGGCCACTTTAGTCTATCTATCTATCTATTTGAAAACCGCTATCATACATTTTCTGAAGCATTCCTCCAGAGACGAGCCTGGGGAAAATCCCATTGTCGGCAACACTTGTTTGTATGGAGCAACTGGAGGAGTTTTGTTAGTTAACGGTCGAACGGGGGAGCGGTTTGCACTAAATTTGATTCGCAGAATTCAAAGATCGCTAAACTCACAAGAAACCCCTGGAGGAATATTTCCAGGGGCTTTGTTTTTATTAGGGCAAGACTTGGGTGTTAATGTTAACGTCAATTCAATAAAAACCGAGCTGTTTAGTGTGCTAACAGAATAATCAGGTTTTGAGCATCTGTCGAACTGACGTTGATGTTAGGTTCCGTAGGATATCAATTGACTGCTCTATAAAACTGATACAAAGCGTCACATAACGTGACAATTTGATAGCGTAGATCCGACCTAGGAGGCTGTTTACTTCCTGCTGTACGGACGTTGCATGCAACGTCCCTACCGTTGGCGGTTACTCATCCACAGGCATTCACGACCGAGCCGACCGCATTTGTTAAATTTATACTGGCATTTAAATCTCTATCCATTGATAAGCCACATTCTGGGCAATCATAAGTTCTCAGATTTAATCGTTATTCTCTGATTAAGTCAATGCTCCAAGGAAAACTATTATCCGGAACACCACAACTTCCCTGAGATGGATCGCTAGAATCTGCAGCTTCTCAAAAAGCTGCATTCTCTAAATTATATGCTTAACTCCATGGAATTCGGGGACCATCGGCTGTTATAGCCCACTTATAACAACCGCCACCAGATGCTCCTAGTCCGCCATCACAACTATCAAGGATATAGCATTCTTCTTTGTCAATATCGCCTTGAGGTGCATCAACCCAGGTGTATTGGCCTGTATAGGTTTCCATCCAAAAGCATTGTTCCCAAGGAATCCGCTTGGCGTCGGGTGATGTTGCCCACTTATAACAACCGCCACCAGATGCTCCTAGTCCGCCATCACAACTATCAAGGGTATAGCATTCTTCTTTGTCAATATCGCCTTGAGGTGCATCAACCCAGGTGTATTGGCCTGTATAGGTTTCCATCCAATAGCATCGTGCTGAATCAGCTAAACTACTTTCTGCCGATGCAAAGAAGGATACAACTACCATAAGACAGGATAGCGCAAATACCAGAGCAGATTTTGTCATGTTTTTCATTTGAATCTCCTAAATTCAACTTTTTTTCTGTTTGCAAACTTGAGATTGGTGCAAACGACTTAAACTTGCTGCAAGCATAACGATGGAGTTGAGCTACAGCGGAGTCAGCTTCAATGGCCAACTTAACTTCAGTTCGATAAAATAGTTTTTATCAAGCTGAGGTTTTAATTAAGACGAATTCTAACCCAAATTTGTGACTGATTTTAATCATCTAAATTTCCCATCTGAAAATTGGCCACGGCATCGCCAACACCAACCAATAGTCTCAAATCCCCCGTTTTAATTAAGACGAATTCTAACCCAAATTTGTGACTGATTTTAATCATCTAAATTTCCCATCTGAAAATTGGCCACGGCATCGCCAACACCAGTAGTCTCAAATCCCCAATTTAAGGAGGCAAAAAACAGACCTATCGTTGTTAATTCATTTTATGCAGCACTAACCTCAGAGGGATGAGTAGTGAAATTTTCCAACTCTCCTAATATCTCTAGAATTTTACTGAAGATAAACCGCTATAATAATCCTACTTACCTTTCATCGCAAATGATGAAGTTTGCATCCAGTTATTTGAACTCGGATGCCATTTTTCATTGTTAAATTTCATTATTGAAAGATTTACAGTAGAAAAATTTAGTAGTCAAAATATAACCTTTTTGATAGATATTTAATATGGCGATTTTACATGGTTTTTGGTTTGCTCAGTCTGAACAAGATAGTTATTTCTTTATTTGGGGAGAAATTTGGCGCAGAATTACAGAAGATGACGCTGGTGAAACAGGAAAAATAATTAATAATCCTTATGCAATAACTGGAAATGAACTTTTGAAGCTATTTCAGGAAAAGACTGATATCTCTTTAAAAAATCAGAAAATTACCACAAACCAAACTTTAGCTTTTCCCACAAAATCATTAGAATCTAGCCAAAAACTATACCCACTTCATTCTGCTACTAATTTTTCAGAAACCACAGAAAAATTATATCTTTATCCCTGGCAAATAGAAGGAATTTGCCTAGACCCTATACAAACAATAGAATTTTTACGCTCTTTTCCTCTGGGCAACATCACGGAATCTTTTATTGGGGCAGATTTAAGATTTTGGTCTCATGTTGCTAGATGGAGTCTTGACTTATTAGCAAGATGTAAATTTTTACCAACTATTGAACAACAATCAAATGAACAAAACTTTGCTATTTGGCAACCCTTACTTGATAGTGCTACAGACCAAAATCGACTGAAAAATTTTACCCTACAAATGCCTCTTGTTTGTCGCACATATCAACTAGATTGGCAGTCGCCTATTTCCTTAGATTCCTTAGAAAATCTACAAATAATCCCCAAAAATAACACTTCAAAATTACCAAACCTCAGAGCAAGTCAAGAACTACTCCAAGATTTCTTGCAAAAAACAATAGACGCACAAATTAGACAAATATCATCCGAAATATCTCAAACAGAAATTGCCTCATTAAATCCCGCAATTAAACAATGGTTAAAATCCTTATCAGAACAATCAGTTTTAAAATTACCTGCCACTAAAGAAACACAGCAAATTAGCAAAATACTTAATAATTGGCAATCCCCACTCCAACAATATCAAACTACAGAAAATCAATTCATTAGCTGTTTTCACCTTCATTCACCATCCAAAAATTCCAAAGATTGGACTCTAGAATATTGTCTTCAAGCAATAGACGACCCAGACTTTTTAGTCGATGCCAATACAATTTGGAAAAATCCTGTAGCAAGTTTCAACTATCAAGGACGAACAATTAAATTTCCTCAAGAAACACTGCTCAGTGGCTTAGGTTTAGCATCAAGAATTTATCCAATTATTGAACCTAGTTTACAACAAGCAACTCCCCAAAATTGCCAATTAACTCCACACCAAGCTTATGCATTTATTAAAAGTGGGAGTTGGCGGTTTACAGACAGTGGTTTAGGAGTTATTTTACCACCTAGTTTAGCTAATAGAGAAGGATGGGCTTCCCGCTTAGGTCTAAGTATTCGTGCCCAAGCTCCAAAAATTAAAAAAACTGAAAGATTAGGCTTAAAAAGTCTCCTCAATTTCCAGTGGGAATTGTCTATTGGAGGTCAGAAATTAACTAAAGCTGAATTTAATCAATTAGTGGCAAAAGATAGTCCCCTAGTAGAAATTAACGGCGAGTGGGTCGAACTACAACCTCAAGATGTGCGGGCAGCCCAAAATTTCTTTGCCAGTCGTCAAGATGAAATGGCCTTATCTTTAGAAGATGCTTTGCGATTGGCCACTGGAGACACTCAAGTTATGGAAAAGTTACCCGTCGTTAATTTTGAAGCTGGCGGTCAACTCCAAGAACTTCTGGACACTTTGACAAATAATCGTTCCTTAGAGGAAATTCCGACTCCGAAGAATTTTCGCGGTGAACTACGTCCTTATCAAGCGCGGGGCGTCAGTTGGTTAACATTTTTGGAACGTTGGGGTTTAGGTGCTTGTTTGGCCGATGACATGGGCCTCGGTAAGACCATCCAAACAATAGCCTTTCTTCTCAATCAACAAGAACAAGAATTACTAGAAGCACCTACATTATTAGTATGCCCTACTTCAGTATTAGGGAACTGGGAACGGGAAGTTAAAAAATTCGGACCAACCTTAAAAGTAATAGTACATCATGGTGATAAACGTGCCAAAGGTAAAGAGTTTCTCAAAGTAATTAAAGACAAAAATTTAGTAATTACCAGTTACGCTTTATTGTATCGAGATGAAAAAATATTACAGACAGTAAAATGGCAGGCAGTAATAGTTGATGAAGCTCAAAATATCAAAAATCCAGAGGCAAAACAATCTCAAGCGGTGAGAAAATTAGAAGCATCTTTTAGAATTGGTTTAACAGGAACTCCTGTAGAAAATCGCCTTTCAGAATTATGGTCAATTTTAGATTTTTTGAATCCTGGATATTTAGGAAAAAACAATTTTTCCAACGTCGCTTTGCTATTCCTATTGAAAAGTATGGGGATACAAATTCATTACAAACTTTGCGTTCTCTGGTTCAACCATTTATTCTACGTCGGCTCAAAACTGATAAAGATATTATTCAAGACTTGCCAGAAAAACAAGAAAATACTATCTTTTGCCCATTAGCAAATGAGCAAGCAAAACTTTATCAAGACATAGTAGAAACTTCCTTAGCAGAGATTGAAGCTGCTGATGGTATTCAGCGAAAAGGAAAAGTTTTAGCCCTATTGGTAAAACTCAAACAACTTTGTAATCATCCCGTACTTCTACAGATTAAAAAAGGTAGTAGGAAAAACTAGAAATTAGCGATAAAAATTCAGGAAAACTGCAACGTTTATTTGCCATGTTAGAAGAAATAATTTCAGAAACAGAAAGAGCTATTATTTTTACTCAATTTGCCGAATGGGGAAAAGTTTTACAACCTTATTTGCAAGAAAAATTAGGCAGAGAAGTATCATTTTTATATGGAGCAACTCGCAAAAATAAAAGAGAAGAAATGGTAGACAGATTCCAACAAGACCCTCAAGGTCCACCAGTAATGATTCTTTCTTTAAAAGCGGGAGGTACTGGTTTAAATTTAACTCGTGCTAATCATGTTTTTCACTTTGATCGATGGTGGAACCCTGCAGTAGAAAATCAGGCTACAGACAGGGTATTTAGAATTGGTCAAACCCGGAATGTTCAGGTACATAAATTTGTCTGTACTGGAACTTTAGAAGAGAAAATACACGATTTAATTGAAAGTAAAAAAGAACTAGCAGAGCAAGTAGTAGGTGCAGGAGAACAATGGTTAACTGAACTAGATACAGACCAGTTGAGAAATTTATTAATACTTGATAGAAATAAAGTAATTGAGGAAGAGTAGGTTTCAATAATGGATAATTGATAATTGATAATTGATAATTACCTCTCCCTAAAACGGAATTGATTGAATAAAAGGAAAATTTTTGCTTGTTTCTCCTTGCTCATGAGAGGCTTAAAACCTGAATTGTTCAATTATTAATTATTAGGTGAGGTTTCAATGCAACATTCACCTTGAGAAAGAAAAGTACGATCGATTAAATAGGAGAATCAAAATGGAAATACGTAAACTAGGTACTCAAGGACTA
The DNA here is from genome assembly GCF_014132355.1 of Okeania sp. KiyG1. GTDB lineage: Bacteria > Cyanobacteriota > Cyanobacteriia > Cyanobacteriales > Microcoleaceae > Okeania. The sequence continues at coordinate 53,425 of NZ_BLZO01000068.1, read as the reverse complement.
GAAGTTTCAGCTCTCGGACTCGGGTGCATGAGAATGTCAGAGTTTTACAGCGGACGTAATGAACAAGAAGCGATCGCCACAATTCACCGCGCTCTTGAACTGGGGGTTACCCTACTTGATACTGCTGATATGTACGGAATGGGCGATAATGAGGAGCTAGTTGGTGACAGTTCCCGTCGCTAAACTCTTGCGAGCTATAGCGCAGGCTTCTCGTTGACTCCCGGCAACCCGTCGGACATTTCACGAGCTTTGGTTTTACTTCCCCGTGCTGCCCCACCGGAGAAGGAGTAGAAAAATCTCGCTCTACCTATTTTCCTTGAAAGTTTTACATACAAGTGGCGGCTGCAATTTCTGCACAATTCCTTGTAAAACCCCATACTTTCAGTTGTCTAGGTTCAGTTTGTAGGTGGCCTTCGCTCTTTTCTTTAACTTTACCTACATTAACTATTTTACTGGCGATTCATCCCATCGTCAAATCGGAGATTATGACTTGGGGCTTCTCGCCCGAACAGCTAAAGCGATCGCCGATCGCCGTGAACGTGTAGTGTTAGCCACTAAGTTCGGCATTGTTCGTGGCGAGGACGGAAGTTTTCAAGGCGTTAACGGAAAACCCGAATATGTGCATCAAGCTTGTGATGCTTCCTTAAAACGTTTAGGTATTGACACAATAGACCTCTATTATCAGCATCGCGTCGATCCTGAAGTACCAATTGAGGATACTGTAGGCGCAATGGCAGAATTAGTGCAACAGGGTAAGGTACGTTACCTGGGACTATCTGAAGCTGCACCTGCAAGTATTCGTCGCGCTCAAGCTGTGCATCCAATTAGTGCTTTGCAAACAGAGTATTCTCTTTGGAGTCGCGAACCTGAAGATGAGATATTACCCACCGTGCGCCAGTTAGGTATTGGCTTTGTGGCTTACAGTCCCTTGGGTCGTGGCTTTTTGTCCGGACAATTTAAAAGTCCCGATGATATTCCAGAAGATGATTACCGTCGCCACTCACCGCGCTTTCAGGGAGAGAACTTTAACAGAAATTTGGCGGTAGTCGAGCAGGTTGAAGAGATAGCTAAAGCGAAAGGAGTAACACCTATTCAACTAGCGATCGCCTGGTTACTCGCTCAAGGGAATGATATTGTGCCAATTCCTGGTACTAAGCGTCGCAAATATCTGGAAGAAAATGTAGGTGCTGTCGGTCTTATCTTGACTCCAGAGGAACTCAAACGAATTGAAGCCGTAGCACCCCAGGGAGTAGCCACAGGCGATCGCTACCCTGATATGAGCCGAGTCAATCGTTAGACAATTTTTGAAAATCAAGTTTTTTGTGGGAAGTGCTGTCAGTATTCAACCGAAAATGATATGATTGACTGTTTGACATACTCAGGACTTAAGCAAAAGACGATATCTTGACATCCTCCCGACGCTGCACTTGCGTGACAGCGCAGGATTCCCGCTCCATCACTGATAGGGACTTTCTGCTGCCTCTTGACAGAGGAGCTGCGCTAACATAGCACCAGCCTCCGAGGCCGAACCTCTTTTCGGTCTAAAGGCGCGCTCCACAGACTGACACTGCTAGCCCAGCAGCCTTATCCTATTTAGGATAGCACACTATTGTAAGAACCGCTCTTATTGATTGGTTTTTCCTGCGGAATGCTGCGCAAACATCCCGACGCTCCCCTTCGGGAGAGCGCGGGTCTTCAACCAACGTTGAGATAAACCATTTGTAGGGGTTAACGACCGTTAACCCCTACTATACCTGCTGGTTATGGGTAAGTCCTGTGTATATTTGATGGTCAGCTTAAATAAGTAAGTGGGAAAAATTATTTTTATAGCAATGTACAAATTACAGGAACTGTCCAATAGCTAAAAGTCTTATATTATCGGTTTTTTATTCCCCCTTCCGGAGCTGTTGCCTATTGCCTGTTGCCTGCGCACAGCGCTATAGATTGACATCTTGTGGACAAAAGTATATTTTTTATTGCCCTATTCCCTATTCCCTGTTTACAAATGTTAAATTAATTTTGCGCAGGTACTTACTGGACTGACACACCTTAAATGGTGCATTAGGGAGTAGGGAAGTGGGGGAGTAGGGAAGTGGGGGAGATAAAGATACCTAGATGGTAAGGGTGGGAAGCGTAGGGAGTGTGGGGAGGGTGGGGAGATAAAGACACATAGAAATAACAATCTATTGCACAGTTTTAGCTGTGTCAGTCCACTTAATATCATGTCCGGTTAAACAGTGATAAATAAATAACTACGGAGTCCTCAGGAGTCAACCCACCCCTCGCCCCTCCCCCGACCGTGGAGGGGAAGAAAGAAGAACAACTGGAGTTGAAGGAGAAAGTTTTTTTATAACTAATTATCCGGACATGATATTACAGCACTTTTGAGGATAGTGAGGTACAGTTATAAGACTATTTATTCCCCTGTCCCCTGTCCCCTGTCCTCTGTTCCCTGTTCCCTGTTCCCTGTTCCCTGTTCCCTGTTCCCTAGTGCAGGATGGCGGAAATAACTGACCAGTTACAAAATCCTAAAACAATTACAAATAGACATCTCCAAAAATCAAAAATCAAATCAATTCTCACACATAAATTATCAATTATTTCTCCCTACTGCTGTACGGACGTTGCATGCAACGTCCCTACTGCCTACTCCCTCTTTTCTGGAGATGTCTAATCAAAAATGATTGACTGTCAGATGTGCGTCTTACATTCTGGAGGTGCTGTGTGCGGAATTACTTCCGCACAGTAGGCGTCCCGTAGGAAACCTCGCCAAGACCGCACTCGCTTTTGTACCGTTGCCATTCGGAGCTTTGCGGAGCGCAAATGCCATTCGCCCCTACGACTTTTGACTTCCGCGTAGCGGCACTAGAGCAATAAAACTTTGTACCTCATCAACTCGATAACTGCTGTAATAACCCAATGACTAACTACAACAACTCACAAAACGATAAAGAATGGTGGACTCAACAATGGATAGACTTGTTAAATTCTTATCGATTTAAAAAACGATTAGAAAGAGCAAGAAATTATGCCAGACAAGGAAATGTTCTCAGTATAGAATTTAAAGACAAAGAAATTATTTCCCAAGTTCAAGGAACAGCTCCAGAACCTTATAAACAATCATTATGGTTAGATACTTTTAGTGATGAAGACTGGAATTATGTCATTGAAACAATGTCACAAAGAGCAATTTTTACTGCCAAATTATTAGCAGGAGAAATGCCTCAAAATATAGAAGAAGTTTTTGCTGTTAATGGTTTAAGACTATTTCCATTTACCTTAGATGATATCCATGCTAAATGTGACTGCCCAGACCCAAAAAGAGTTTGTAAACATATCGCAGCAGTTTATTATATATTAGGCGATCGCTTTAGTGACGATCCATTTTTATTATTTCAATTACGCGGTCGTAGCAAAGAAAAAATATTAGAAATTCTCCGGCAAAAACGTGGTCAAAGTCAAGAAAAAAATTCCACAATCAAAGAAAAAAACACAACAGAAAAAACACAAAAATCTCCAACTTCAGCAACTCAAGAATCTATAAATTTTGAACATTTTTGGGAATACAAACAAAAGCTAGATTCATCCCTAGTAGTAATTACACCACCCCCAAGTAATGAGACAGTTTTAGATGTTTTAGGACCTCTTCCTTTAGGTACATCTGCCAATATTATCGAGGATTATTTTAAGAAAATTTATCAAAATATTAGTCAGCAGGCAGTTATTACTGCCTTAAACCAGGGACAAGATAAATGAATAATAAAATAGCATTCAGCACTCAGCATTCAGCACTCAGCATTAGGACTTTCTCGCGGCCATACCCGCACTCGGCATTACCGAATAGTTAAGGTAAAAATCCTCTCACTCGCCGTGAAGAAACAAGCGGTCGTTTTGCTACGCAACATCTTTGCGGAGCATGACAAACGGAAAAAGCGTAGCTTCCGGTAGGGTGGGATGGCGTTTTGCTCCGCAACATATAAAGCGGAGCGGCTCTGATCAGAGCGGGTCTCGGAGCCATATCCATCAGACCCAGAGAGAAAAAATTTTCCTTTTATTCAATCCTATCCGTTTTAGGGAGAGGTAATTATCAATTATCAATTATCAATTATCAATTATCAATTATTGAATTGTTCCTACTTACTATTACACAAGAATGACTACCAAAAAAAACTTACAGTACGCGTACATAGCGTTTCTCAACCTAATAAGGTACACCTATCTTTAATTTGTCTTCTATTCCCAGTTAAGTTTTCCCTAAAACCAACTAATGCGCGTACCTCAAGCTTCCTGGGAATTGCTATATTATATTTAGGCTCTAAATATGAAGCGGAGCGGCTCTGATCAGAGCGGGTCTCGGAGCCATATCCATCAGACCCAGAGAGAAAAAATTTTCCTTTTATTCAATCCTATCCGTTTTAGGGAGAGGTAATTATCAATTATCAATTATCAATTATCAATTATTGAATTGTTCCTATTTACTATTACACAAGAATGACTACCAAAAAAAACTTACAGTACGCGTACATAGCGCTTCTCAACCTAATGAGGTACACCTATCTTTAATTTGTCTTCTATTCCCAGTTAAGTTTTCCCTAAAACCAACGAATGCGCGTACCTCACGCTTCCTGGGAATGGCTATATTATATTTAGTCTCTAAATTTGAGATGCGAACAAAAAAATAAATACTTGAAAAAAAGAACAATAAAAACCAACAAGACAGTTTTCAGCAGAAGAAAAAATAACTATTTCGCTGAAAAAATAATCTGGCAACTCTGTAAAGCAATACTAACTATATAGACATCTGGCGATCATAAAAAATAAAATCAATTATCCCACTCTTATTTATCAATTATTTCCCCTACTCCCTACTCCCGATATAAAAAATCTTAATCTGTTAATTACTATTGCTAAATTAGCAGTTCCATTCTCGCATAATAATTACCCCACACAAACTTAATAATTATAACTTAGTTATTCTATTAATTATCGATAATGTAAAACAACTATATGTTATAATCATATAAAATAGCTAAAAATACCAATAGCTATATAACTTTAGCTTAACGGTGGTGATTTTTTATCATGTTTGTACGAAACTTTTTAGGACTTTCTTTAGTAGGTCTTTTAGTTTCAGCTCCTCCAGTCAATCACCCTCAAACTGGAAAAACTAAGGTGGAATCAAGCCCACAATTACAGGCCGTAACATTTCCACCAACAACCTCCAGAGGTGCGCCATCGAGAACTAGAGGAGCTGGGTCTCGCGGCCCTTGTAATCCAATAATTAAACAAGAACTAAGCAACCTAACGGTCGTAGTACCAGAAAATAACATTGGTACAACAGTTAGTCCTAACCCAAATATTTACCTTTATGTTCCTAAAAGTAGTAAACGAAAGGCAGAATTTGCTTTATTTGATTGGACAAATAGAGTCAGAGAACCAATATATAAAATAGGTTTATCTCTGCCTGACTCCGCTGGAATTATCAAAGTAAGTTTGCCAAAAACAGTTGAATTAAAACCGAATAACACTTATATTTGGCACTTTGGCATAGTTTGCGATCCAGATAATCGTAGTTTAGATTTTTACATTAATAGCTTGCTAGAACGTACAACTCTCAAGCCAGAAACGGAAGATAAATTAAAAGAACTGCAGGAAAAACCATTAGACCAAGCTAAACTCTATGCTGAATCATCAGTTTGGAGCGAAACAATTACAACTTTAGAAAAATCTCGTGTTGCTAATCCTAATGCCTGGAGAGAACTGTTAAAATCAGTTGGACTAGGGGACTATGCCGATATTCAAATCTTTGATTGTTGTCAGGAAATAAAACCCGCTAAAAGGTAAGATAAATTGTTAGATTACCTAAAAGTTAAACATATTGAGAAACCTTTAGTGAAATCTCATTATGATTCTTGTGGATCAAGAGCTAAATCATTAATTTGGCAGTGGCGCGGGGTGTGGATAACTACTCCCTGCGTAACTATATTAGTGATATTACTACGTCTAACTGGAATATTGCAACTCTGGGAGTGGGGTACATACGACTTTTATATCAGAAATAGACCTTTACCTCCAAGGGACAAACGTATCGTAATTGTTGGTATTGATGAAGCGGATATACGCAGAGTAGGTCGGGGAACAATTCCTGACGCAACTCTTGCCAAGCTGCTCAAAAAACTCAAAGCAATGGAACCCAGGGCTATTGGTTTAGATATTTACCGAAATTTACCTGTACCGCCTGGTTATCGAGAACTGGTTAAAGTATTTCAAAACACTCCTAATTTAGTTGGCATCCAAAAAGTAGTAGGGGATGATAGAGGAGAAGGAGTAGCAGCACCACCTGCTTTACAAGAAAAAGGACAAGTAGGAGCAAATGATACCCCTGTCGATGCAGATAACAGATCTCGGCGAGGCTTGTTTTATTTAGATAATAAAGATGGGGAAATTATTTATAGTTTTGCCCTGCATTTAGCATTGCTTTATTTAGAAAAGGAAAATATTAGAGCAGAAATAGTAGAGGGAACTGATCGCTGGCGGGTGGGAAGTCAAGTTTTCCCTCCTTTTCAAAAAAATGATGGTGCTTATGTAAGAGCTGATGCTCGTGGATATCAGTTATTAATTAACTATAGAGGGCCAAGTAGTCATTTTGAAAAAGTTTCTCTGACAGATATTCTTGACGACCGAGTCCCTCCAGACTGGGGACGCGATCGCATAATTCTGATTGGAGCAGTAGGAGAAAGCTTCAACGATCTATTCTATACACCCTACAGTAGTCATTTGCTAGCTCCACCAATACCAATGGCAGGAGTAGAACTGCAAGCAAATTTTATTAGTCAAATTATTAGTGCGGCCCTAAATGAACGTCCCTTAATCAAAACTTGGTCTGAACCCCAGGAATGGTTATGGATTTTTATCTGGTCTGGAGTTAGTGCCACAGTTACATGGCAGTGGCAAAATCAAACCCAAAAATTCTTGTCACTAACATTATTGAAGCATCTCACCCTAGAATCTGCGATCATTTTTCTTAGCACTTATATTATGTTTATTTGGGGATGGTGGCTTCCTGTAGTGCCTCCTTTATTGGCAATAGTAGTTTCTTCATTTGCCATTACAGGTTATGTTGCTGGCACTGCTAGTTTGATTAGAAAAACTTTTGCTCGTTATCACTCCAATGAAATAGTCAAGAACTTATTGGAAAGTAAAGAGGGTTTAAAAATAGGAGGTAAGAGGCAATGTATAACTGTATTAACTTCCGATCTAAGAGGCTTCACTGCCATTTCTGAGCAACTATCCTCAGAAAGTGTTGTAGAAATTATTAATATTTATCTCAAAGATATATTAAAAATAATTACAAAATATGGTGGTAGTATTGACAAACTACTTGGTGATGGGATAATGGTTTTGTTCGGCGCTCCTACAGCTAGGGAAGATGATGCACATAGAGCTGTGGCTTGTGCAGTGGCAATGCAGCTAGAAATGAAATCTATTAATCAAAAAATCAAAGTTCTGGGGTTGCCAGCTTTGGAAATGGGTATTGGTATTAATACAGGGGATGCTGTAGTCGGAAATATTGGCTCTGAAGAACATACTGAATATACTGCTATTGGTTGGGAAGTTAATTTGGCTTTTCGCATAGAAAGCTATGCTACTGGAAATCAAATTCTGATTTCTGATGCTACTAGGGCAGTGATCGGTACTTCACAATTAAGGATAGATAGTACGAAGGAAATTAGACCTAAAGGTATTAGTCATCCAATTAATATTTATGAGGTGGGAGGAATTAGAGATAAATATAATCTATTTTTGCCGAAAGAGGAGGAAATTCTCTTACCGATAGAACAAAAAATTCCTATATTTTATTTAATTGTAGAAGGTAAACATATTAGTAATACTGTATTTAAGGGAAAGTTAGTTAAGCTTTCTCAAAGAGGAGCGGAGATAGAAATTAACAGATATGCTTCAGAAGATTCACTACCATTAGTTCATAGTAATATCCAACTTAATTTATTAAATCCTAGCAATCAATCGTTTATGAGCGAGCATATTTATGGAAAAGTCTTAAGGGTAGAAGAAGCATCAAAGGTTTTTTACATCCGTTTTACTTTCAAGCCTCGATCTGTTGTAGAACAGCTTGATAGTTTATATCAATCTTCTTTACAACCATAGAATTGTTTGTTGGGGTAGAAGACTAGAAATCAGAATTGAAGTTAGGTTGAGCCATCTTTTATATCATGTTCGGTTGAATACTTATAAATAACTTAGCGAGTCCTCAGGAGTCAACCCACCCCTCGCCCCTCCCCTCCCAGGAGGCAGGGTCTATTTATTGTCACGAGAGAAAAAGAAGTAGGGGAGTGGGGAGTGGGGAGTAGGGGATGGGGAGCATTTGTCAATTCATCGTCACGCGATCGAAAAATTGTATCCTTTGAAATTTTGAGATTTTGTGCATCTTGCTAGGTGAGTTAACCAAAAATATACAGTTGTAAATATTCTAGGCGCGACAATGAATTAGCCCTGCTCCCAGGAGGGAGGGAAGTCAGGAGTCAACCCACCCCTCGCCCCTCCCAGGAGGGGAAGAAAGGAGAAAAATCAAGATAATTTCAGTATTTATTCGGTACTGTCAGTTCTGAAATTTTATTTATAACTGACCCGTCCGAACATGATATTAGTTCCTCTTTTTCTCAAACAAGAATTCCAATGGGCAAATATGTAATATAGTATCCGGATAATTAGTTATCGTATAATATCATGTCCGGTAGCATCGATATTGTATAGAGAAGGTAAGGAAGAAGGAAGAAGGAAGAAGTAGGGGCGATTTCCTAGGTCATGCTCCGCAAACGCGTAATTAGGAAAATTCCGGAACGGAAATCGCCCCTACAAGAGAAGGAAAAACCTTATATGGCGCTAGATATTTCCCCAACTTTATACACAAACGATTGCGTTCGGACATGATATAACTCAGGAGTCAGCAGGACCAAGTCAGGAAGGATGAGAGTAGGAATTATCTGGGTATATTCTGGCTTTTTATGTGTGCATTGAATGGAAGTAGAGAGTGCGATAACTGATAACCGGATTTTATATAACGCCCTCTAAACTACTCATACCCCTTCTAATGCGCAAATATGCAACGCCTTTCTTTTATTATTGGAGATGTGTATTGATATCCTCCTGACCCTGCTCTCATCAGACAATAGGACATTATTGATGCATCTCTGAAAGCACTCTGCACAGAAAAGTTAGTAAAGTCTTGGGTTCCCGCCAACTTAAACAACTGCCGTGGTTTATCCTATGAGCGACTAGCGCTGACACCGCTAACCAAGCAGCCTTATTGTAGAGCACACTATTGTTAAGAACCGCAAAATTTTACAGAGAAAATAGGCTAGAGAAAAATTTTTAACTCTAGCTGTAGAAGTTAATATCAAAACCTGGAATTATTATAAAGATAGCTGATTACATTAGGTCTAGATATTCTAGTTAGTAATCGCTACCTTTAAATATGGGAAATTTTTAGGTAGAATGAGATGGAATATCAATTTTTTATTCTTTTTGGAATACCTGCAGTTAATACTAAATGTCTGTGATAGATAGCACTACTACCGTCATTAATTAATTAGTACACATGGATGATTGTCATGTATTAACGCCAACGAGCATAAGGCATACGAAAACGACGACCACCAGCTACTGAGTCTAAATCCTGATCAGTTAGCTTTTCTAATGTTGGCTGCTTGTCAGCAATAGGCTTTTTCAATTTACTTTCTTGTTTTGGGTTTGGTTTTTGTTGTTTGTGTGTCATTGTCCTTCTCCTAAGTAACTTCTCTAATTTAATCTAAGTGTATATACTGTTGTATACTAGGTTAAACAGAATTCAACTAAATATCCTATCTATAGTTTAACTCATAGCTAACCCTTGTGTCTATCATATCCCACTAAATAATTGTTTGAATCCCTGATATAGTGAGTATTTAAAAAAATTTTACATACTCAATCATATTAACTAGGTATTTACAACATGTAAGAGGATAAAAACTGGCCATCCCTACGAATTGCTTGAACTTATTTATTAATTACAATACTATATACAATCGATCCGGAATTAATTAAAATTTTACCACAATATATATTCATCTTTGAGCGCTCTGGCTGGAGAAGATTAGAAAATACAACATTTTACTGATAGAGGTTGCGATCGCTAAATCTAATACCAAATTTCAAAAAGTTTGCTATGTATCATCTTGAACAATAGGGAGGTAGGGAGATGGTCATCAAATATAGCTAAGACTTACCGAATAATTAATAATTAATAATTAATAATTAGGGTTTGCGTATGGAAAGTATAAGTAGTAGGGGTAGGAGATAACCCACCCCTCGCCCCTCCCCCGACCAACCCACCCTAACCCCTCCCTGGAGGGGAGGGGAAGACAGGAGACAACCCACCCCTAACCCCGACCAACCCACCCTAACCCCTCCCTGGAGGGGAGGGGAAGACAGAAGGAACGGGGAATTATAGAGGAGGTAGTCGTAAAAATTGTCCCAAGACCCAACTGCCATAATCATCCCAAAATACTAGCATGCATGAGCTTGAGCGACCGAAACAGGCGCACTTTTTTCGATCAAAAAAGGCAGCAAATCAATATCTGTAAGTGGTTTGATATTTAATCAGCAAGCCCTAATTAAATAATTTGCGCCTTGAAGCCTCCCCTTTTAAGGGGAAAAAAGCGGTCGTTTGCTTTTGCTTCGCAAAGCTGGCGCAACGCAACGCTGACGCGAAACGCGTATCTCGGAACGGAGTTCTATCTTCGGAGCTTCCCGTAGGGTGGGATGGCTCCGAAACCTGCGCCATATCCATCAGACCAAGAGAAGAAATAATATTTCCTTATATTCAATTCCGTAACGGTTAAAACCCGAGGTAATTAGGGTTTGCTGAAAAAAGCGAAGCGTGGGGGGGGTGGGTCCCCACCCCTAACCCCTCCCAGGAGGGGAATGTGGGGAGTTGGTTCGTGTGGGAAGGGTGGGAAGACGCTCGAAAGTAGAAGGAATAATTGTTAGGGAGATTTTTCTGCCATACTCACCCCACGCATACTCACTTTTTGAGGGTAAGTGAATTGAAACAGGCACAGTTTTTTCGACGATCAAAAGGCTAATACCTTTATTTACCAGTACTTTGAGATTTAATCAGCAAGCCCTAATTATCAATTATCCATTATCAATTATCAATTAATGAAGCACCATAGCGTATTTTCGTCCGAAGCAACAGACAGGGTTTGTGGAGCAGTCCAGAACGGAAAGTAATCTCAAGTCCTAGTTTTTTTGTACCTTATGCATAAGTCCTGATCGCATTATGATTAAGAAATGGTAAAAAGTGTAATAAGTTGGACATATTATTACTGGGTGATGCAGGGCTTTACCGAATAATTTAAGGTTTAAAACCTCTCCTGATAAAAGGGAAAAAAGAAAAAATATTTTTTTGAGTCAATCCTCTTCTTCAAAAGAAGAGGTAATTATTAATTATTAATTTTTGAACCAATCTACTAAAATTTTAGATAGTATAGGTTTGATCTACAAAATAATAAATCTGAAGTAAATTGGTAATTAGTTGTGAAATCCTATTCCTCTCTCTTCGTAGTCTCACTAACTTTTGTCTTGTGGAATTTTTTCAGTAACTGGAAAACTCAAGCAAATGCTCAGATAGTTCCAGATAACACCCTTGGTGAAGAAAGTTCTGTTGTTAATTCCATCGATCGACTGAAAGACCAAATTGAAGGAGGAGCTATTCGTGGCTCAAATTTATTCCATAGTTTTAAGGAATTTAATATCAGAGAAGGTAAAAGCGTTTATTTTGCTAACCCTAACGGCATAGAAAATATTCTGACTAGAATTACAGGTAACAACCCCAGTAGTATTTTAGGCAAATTGGGAGTAGATGGCGGGGCAAATTTATTTTTGGTGAATCCCCAGGGCATTTTTTTTGGGCCTAAAGCCAGTTTAGATATTCGGGGTTCATTTATCGCCACAACTGCTAACGAAATTAGACTGGGAGAAAATGGACGATTCAGTGCCACAGCACCTCATACAAGTAATTTATTATCAGTAGAACCCTCAGCGTTATTCTCAAATCAACTGGAGACTCAAGCTAGAGGAACAGGAACAATTATTAATCAATCCACAGAAGTGGGCTTAGAATTGCCAGGGGAGCAAACCCTAGCTTTAGTAGGAGGAAATGTAGAAATAGATGGGGGAATAATCGTAGTCCCACAAGGAAGGGTAGAACTAGGGAGTATAGGGAATAACTCTGTTGTCAAGTTAAATCCAACAGACAAAGGTTATGATTTGGATTATTCAGAAGTTGATAATTTTCAAGATATCAATATAGCTTCTGCTGTTATTGATACTCAAGGAAATGAGGGTGGTGGTGATATTTCAATTCAAGGCAGACGTATTACTATTACAGAATTATCTCGAATTACAGGAAGTACCAATGGACCGGAACCAGGAGGAAATATAGAAATTAATGCTTCGGAAGTCTTGGAAGTAGTTAGTAGTGATATTTTTAGTGATGTCAACGAAGGAGTGACAGGACGTGGGGGTAACATTGATATTGAAACTCAGCGTTTGATTCTCAGGGATGGCTCTTTAATTGCAACAGAAACTTTTGGTGAAGGTAATGCTGGAAACTTAACAGTTAGATCGGTGGAAATTGAAGCCACAGGTAATGATGGAGCAATAAATAATTTTATAGGTACTGGTGTCCGAGAATCTGACTCAGGAGAAATAGCAACAGGAGAAGGAGGGACTTTAACTATTGAGACTCAACGCCTCAGCTTACGAGATGGATCTCAAATAGATTCATCAACTTCTTCGGAAGGTAAAGCAGGAAGCTTAATAGTACGAGCAAAGGAAATTGAACTCATAGGTATTCTAGGAGAAGGATTTAGTAGTGGTTTAGGTGTTACAGTTCAAGCAGAATCAACTGGTGATGGAGGAGACCTCTCTATTGAAACTCAGCGTTTGAGTATACAAGATGGAGCATCAGTAGGCGTTTTTACTCTTGGTGCAGGTGATGCTGGAGAACTTAATATTAAGGCTAACGAAATAGAAGTGATTGGCCGTTCTGAGGATGGTATGTTTCCTAGCACCATATCTGCCACAGTACGGGGTGAAGAGGAATTCAGATCCAGTGGTAATGGTGGAGAAATATCTATTGAGACTGATAGTTTAACCATCCGAGATGGGGCTACAATTGAGGCTCGAACTGAGGGGGATGGCAGAGCAGGAAGTATTTCCATTCGAGCCAATAATAACATTACTGTCTCTGGGTTTAGTTCTATTTCTGGTGATTCTAGCACTATTACTGCTAGTACAGAATTAGGTGCAACTAGAGAGGGAGGTAGTATAGAAATTACTACTCCAAATCTGAATATTGATAATGGAGCATTAATTACAGCAAGAAGTAACAGCGATTTTGACGGAGGTAATATTTCTCTGAATATCAACACCTTAAATCTTACAACAGGCGGTCAAGTTCTGACCTCTAGTTTCGGCAGTGGTAATGCAGGTACAATAGAAATAAATACTAGAGAAGGTATCTTGATCTCTGGCATCAACTCCAACTTCAATGAAAGAGAAGAACGAGGAATGACGATCGCTAATAGAGAAAGAGATAATAGAGAAATAGAAATCGGTGATAGTCCAGAAAGCGCGATCGCTTCCCGTGCCAGAGATGAAAGTGATGCGGGTTCAGTTACACTCAATACACCTCTACTGAGGGTGGAAGACCGGGGTATAGTTACTGTTAGTAGCTTCGGTACAGGTGTAGCAGGTTCCCTGAATATTAAGGCTCCATCAATTGAACTTAACAATGGTACTCTGGCGGCAGAAACTAAAGCTGGAGACCAAGGTAATATTACGATCAGCTCCTCAAATATTAGTTTAGAAAACAACAGTTCGATTACTACCAGTGCTGAGGGGAATGCTACGGGAGGTAATATTACTATTGATACTACGTTTATTATCGCTAGAGATGGTAGCCAAATTAATGCTAATGCTGTTGAAGGTCAAGGTGGTAATATTGATATTACAGGTGAGGGGTTATTTTTTGACAACAGTAGCAATTTGACTGCTAGTTCAGCATTGGGAATTGATGGTACAATTAATGTAAACACTCAAATAGACCCGACTCAAGGGGTGGTGATATTATCTCCTGAAGTTGTGGATGCGGAGTCTGTGGTAGCACAAAATCTATGTTTACCAAATCAAGATCGAATAGCAGGCAGTAGCTTTGTGATTACAGGTCGAGGGGGTCTACCAACAAACCCTACTCAACCTTTAACAGTATTGAGAGGAGTAGTAGGTTGGGAAACTGACGCGAAAAAAACGACATCATCAGATATCAAGCAACAAACTGTATCAGTTTACCAGAGAAAACAGAGTAAAAAATTACCAGAAATTCTTCAAGCTCAAGGTTGGGTCATAAATAGATCCGGTAATATTATCCTGACGGCTAATCCTCCCACTGTTAATACAGGTGGTCTACAATTAATTCATCCAGGTTGTTATGTATTAGGAGAATAACGACGGAGGAGTCAGGAGTCAGGAGTCAGGAGTCAGGAGTCAGGAGTCAGGATGAAAAAAGAAGGAAGAGAAGAAGAAAGTTTTTGATCGCCATAGCACTACAAGAATTGGGCGCGGACATTTTTCAATGCTAAAACCCTTTTACAGTTTGCTATTCCCTGTTCCCTCCCTTGGTCAGCATTCCCTTGTCTGTCGCCGACGCGGGATCTGACTGCTTGCGTCTGTCGCGCCCCACTGGGTCGCACCGCTGTTCCCTATTCCCTAGCGTGTAGCGCTATAATTAGGGTTTGCACTCATAAAGTATGAGTGGTAGGGGTAGGAGACAGCTATACTGGAGACAACCCACCCCTCGCCCCTCCCCTTCCCAACCCACCCCTAGCCCCTCCCAGGAGGGGAGGGGAAGACAGGAGAAATGGAAATTATAGAGGGGGTAGTCGGGTATATTTGTCCCAAGACCCAACTGCCATAATCATCCCAAAATACTCTCCATGCATGAGCTTGAGCGACCGAAACAGGCGCAGTTTTTTAGACCAAAAAAGGCTGAAACTAATATCTGTCAGTGCTTTGATATTTAATCAGCAAGCCCTAATTATTCGGACTTGATATTACAGCGGTTTTCCTGCACGGTAGACCATAGTAGGGGCGAATGGCATTCGCCCTTAGACGTTCCATGCAACGTCCCTACAATATTTGGCATTGCATAATTGCAGGATGATTTTGTCATAGATATGGCTCCGAGACCTCGCCATCCCACCCTTCGGGAAGCTGCGCTTTTCGGTGCGGAATGCTACGCTTGCCATGTCGGCGACGGCCGTTAACCTAGTTATGCGAAGCAAAACGACCGCTTGTTTCTCCTTTATATCATGTCCGTTTATATCGTTTGTGTAAACCCAAGGGTGAATATCTACAGGAAATAATGGTTTTTTTCTTGCGAGGGTAGCCTTCGGACCTCTTCCCTCTTCCTTCTTCCTTCTTCCTTCTTCCTTACCTTTGCTATACAAGACTGATGCTACCGGACATGATATTAAAGGAGAGGCTTTAAACCTGAATTATTTAATTAATAATTAATAATTATTAATTATTCGGTAAATTTTATTTATAATTGACCCGTCTGTTAGCGTAGCTCCCCCGTAGGGGGCACATGATATAACCGCATTTTATATAAATATATAATATATTAATGTTTAATAACAATTATGAAATTAAAATCTCTAATAATTTTCTCCAGTTCAACATCAGGAATATGGCTAATTTTATCTAGTTTATTTTGCCAAAATCCAGGAAATGCTCAAATAATTCCCGACCAAACACTAGGGGCAGAAAATTCAGTTGTTAATTCTATAGATAGATTCAAAGAACAGATAGAAGGTGGAGCAATTAGAGGTTCAAATTTGTTTCATAGTTTCCAAGAATTTAATGTTGGAGAAAATCGAAGTGTCTACTTCACAAACCCAGCAGGAATTGAAAATATATTAACAAGAATTACAGGTAATAATGCCAGCAATATATTAGGAAAATTAGGAGTATTAGGAGAAGCAAATTTATTTTTAATAAATCCTAATGGTATATTATTCGGACCTAATTCTAGTCTAGATATTAGGGGGTCATTTATTGCGACAACAGCCAACGAAATTAGGTTAGGAGAAAATGGTTTATTTAGTGTTACTAATCCTCAAAATAGTAACTTATTATCAGTAGAACCTTCAGCTCTATTTTTCAATCAAATTTTTGTAGAGCGGGCATCCTGTCCGCTGTGTCAAGGAAATATTGTCAGTCAATCAACCGCAGAAGAAGTTGGTCTACAAATACCATCTGGAGAAACTTTAGGGTTAATAGGAAGGGAGGTAATTATTGACAGTGGAAAACTGACAACCGAACAAGGAAGAATAGAAATAGGCAGCGTTGGAAATAATAGTTTAGTCAGATTAGAAAACACCAATAATTATACTCTTAATTATTCAGAAGTAGAAAACTTTGAGAATATACAAATCAAGAATGGTGCTGTTGTGGATGTAAGTGGAGAAGGTAGTGGTGATATTCAACTCCAAGGTAGACAAGTGGCCATAACAGGGGGTTCAACTATTGTAGCCAATACTTTAGGCAATGAACCAGGAGGTAGCATTTCATTGATATCTTCCGAATTATTGGAAGTAACAGATAGCTTTGTGGACGCTGATGTAGGATTTGCTGCAAATGGCAGTGGTGCAAGCATTACAGCTAATACTCCACGTTTAATACTCACAAGTGGAGGACAGATAAGTACAGCTACATTTGGCACAGGTACAAGCGGAGAGCTGACAGTAAACGCCAATGAAATAGAGGTTATGGGTATATCAGCAGATGGTCAAAATCTCAGTGGCATATTTACAGATGTATTACCAGGAGCAACAGGTAGAAGTGGAGACCTAACAATTAATACTCAAAACCTCAAGCTTTTCAATGGGGGACAACTGACAGCCAACGTTTTTGGTGCAGGACAAGGAGGAAATTTAACTGTAAATGCCACTGAAATAGAAGCCTCTGGTACTATTGTATCTCAAAGTACTGTTCCTCAGCAACAACTCCTGTTAGAAGCTCTAAATGGTCAATTTCCCAGTGCAATTTTAGCTCTAGTTATACCGGAAGCTACAGGAAATAGTGGCAAATTAACAGTTAATAGCAGACGCATAGTATTACGCAACGGAGCGCAAATAGGAACTGGTACATTTGGTGTCGGAGATAGTGGAGAACTGGCAGTTAAGGCAAGGGAAATAGAAGTCATTGGTTCTTCTGAAGATGCTTTTCTGCCAAGTAGCTTTTTTACTTCAGTTTTATTAGGTGCTACAGGTAAAGGTGGAAATATTACTATCGATACTCAGTCTCTAACTCTACAAAACGGAGGACAAGTAAGAGCTGGTACATCTGGTGTAGGAGATAGTGGAGATGTAACTATAACAGCAAAAGAAATTAACTTACAAGGTAGTTTTGCCAACGATCTTTTTATCTTACCTAGCATTATTCAAGCTGCAGTTGAAGACTTATCACCTATAACTCCATCCGGTGTTGGCAGTGGTGATGGTGGCCAAATATTGATTACAACAGACCGTCTGACTCTTGAAGGTGGAGCCACCATTAGCGCCCGTACTGAAGGGGAAGGCAAAGGTGGAAATATAGAAATTAATGCTACCGATATTGAGGTAAATAACAGTTCCATTACTGCTGATAGTAATGAGAGTGCAGCAATAATTAGGAATGGAGATGGAGGAAATTTAATAATTAATACTCAAAATCTCATGCTGACAAATGGAGGCTCAATTTTAGCATCTACTTCGAGTGAAGGTAAGGGAGGAAATATTGTAGTTAATGCTACTGAAATAGAAGCAGTAGGTATTTCACCAGATGGTCAGTTTCTCAGTGGTATAAATAGTCAAGTTGCATTAGGGTCTACGGGGGATGGTGGCAATTTAACGATAGATACGGAACGTCTGATATTACGAGACGGGGCAATAATTCAAGCGGCAGTTTTCAGTTCTGGTCAAGGAGGAAACATTACGGTCAATGCAAAGGAAGTAGAGCTATCAGGTAATGCTACCAGTGAAAATTTATTGCCAGAAATACCATCTCTAGTTCAAAGTATAAACGGTCAAGTTCCTAGTGGTTTGTTGACAACTGTTTTACCTGGAGCTACAGGAAATGGTGGAAATTTAGCAATTAATACCCAAAGTTTACGGTTAAAAGGTGGAGGGTTGATAGGTACTGGAACATTTGCTCAAGGTCAAAGTGGAGATTTAACAGTACGAGCAACAGAAATTGACATGAGTGGTACTATTCCTAGCGGTCAACTTCCTAGTAGCTTGTTTACTTCAGTCTTTGATGAAGCTACAGGCAATGGCGGAAGTTTAACTGTTGACACCGAACGCTTGAGCTTAAGAAATGGTGCTCAAGTCAGAGCAGGTACATCTGGTGTGGGTAGTAGTGGAGACTTAACAGTACGAGCAACAGAAATTGAACTCATTGGTCGTGCTGAAGATGGTGGACTTGCTAGTAGTATTCTTGCTAGTGTAGAAGACTTAAGAAATTTGTCTCTAGGAGTAGGCAGTGGAGATGGAGGCAACGCATTCATAGAAACAGAACGCTTGACAATTCTGGATGGAGGTGAAATCAGTGCTAGCACCTTTGGAGACGGCAAGGCAGGAAATTTAACAGTCAGTGCCACAGAAAATATTACTCTATCTGGAGTAAATTCAATTTCTGGTGACTCCAGCACTATTACTGCTCGTACTCTGAATAATGGCAATGCTGGTTCTATCAATATTAATACACCGAATTTAAAAGTAGAAGACCGAGCGATCGTTACTGTTAGTAGTTCTGGTAGCGGGGTGGCGGGTTCCCTCAATATTAATGCTCCATCTATTGAACTCAATAATGGTACTCTGAGTGCAGAAACTAGAGCTGGAGACCAGGGTAACATTACTATACAAGCTTCAAATATTAACCTAGAAAATAATAGTGCAATTACTACCAATGCTACAAAGTCTGCCACAGGTGGAGATATTAATATTGATGCACAATTTATTATTGCAGCAGATAATAACAAGATTAGTGCTAATGCTATAGAGGGTCGAGGTGGTAATATTTCTATCAACGCAGAAGGGGTATTTTTTGATAATAGTAGTCAAATTACTGCCACCTCAACTTTGGGCATTGATGGTACGGTTGAACTTAATACTCAAATAGACCCCACTCAAGGAATGGTCATATTATCTGCAACAGTTATAGATGCTGAGTCATTAGTGGCCAAAAATATATGTGCGTCTACTCAGGTTGAAAAAGAAGGTAGTTCATTTGTGATTACAGGTCGAGGGGGTCTACCACCAGACCCAACTAAACCATTGACAGTATTGAGAGGAACAGTGGAATGGGAAACAGAAACACCCAGGTATACAACTGCTGTGATGAGAGATGATAAACAACCTGTGGTAATCTACCATCGGTCAGAAGTCGAGAACTTGCCAGAAATTCGCCAAGCTCAGGGTTGGGCCATGACTGAAGGTGGTACTATTATACTCACTACTACTGAAGCTGCTGTCAATACAGGTGGTTTACAGTTAATTCATCCTAGTTGTTATCTATTTTCTCCTGTGGCATTTGGAACTGGAATAGGGAATAGTTCATTAATTGATAATGGATAATGGATAATTGATAATTACCTCGGGTTTTAACCGTTACGGAATTAAATATAAGGAGATATTATTTCTTTTTTCCCCTTAAAAGGGGAGGCTTCAAGGCGCGAATTATTTAATTATTAATAATTCGGTAATACAATTTCTCAAAAATTTTTCTACATTTTCTTGAGTAGGGGAGTGGGTAGGGACGTTCCATGCAACTTCCGTACAGGGAGAAGTAATATCATGTCCGATTGAATACTTATTATTAAAATAGTAGGGGAGCGGGGGAGTGGGGAGTAGGGGAGTAGGGAAAATATAAAAATTTACTGTTTAAGCAAGAGGATAAGTTTTTTAACAACTAATTAGCTAGACATAATATAAAAATAGGAATAGTTGACATTAAATAGGGCTCTAATTAGCAAAAAAATGATCAAGTTAGTGTCAATAACTTAATAACTGAAGTGTTACCTAAGTATAGAATTACTTTTAAGAATTGGTATAATACCAAATTGATAAATGTTTGCTACAAATAGTTAGGGTATTTATTTTAATGCGCGAATTTAGAATTTAGAATGCACTTGGGGATAGATTTAATACAATTTTTGATGTTGAAAATTACCTTTTTCGTGAAACAGACTTTATCTGAAAGTCTTTTTATGGCGCAAATTAATTCGTAACATTCTTTTTTCAAAATGGTATAATAGGGAATATGTAGGGGCGAATGGCATTCGCCCTATAAAATGTTTCATCTTCAACCATTACCAAATATTTCTCGATCTCCCCATCTCCTTATCTCCCGACCCAAACTTACAGAAATGCTTGAATAGATAATAAATTGTGTCTCCACATACTTTACTTTTTGCATTGCTGAGGGGGCGGGATAAATATAAGTGGTAAGTGGGGGCAGGTATCCTACCTGTCCCTGTCCCATCCTGCCTGTCCCATCCTGCCTGCCCCAAAATATAGCGTTGTGCGCAGGCAACAGGCAACAGGCAACAGAGAGAATAAATTACTGATAATGTAAAACCTTTAGCTATTTGGCCTCTCCTGCAATTTGTAAATATACCACCGCTCATTGCTATATCAGGAACGGGCAAGATGCCCATTCCACTTCCACTTCTACTTTCACTTCCACTTCCACAAAACTATTAAAATCCCAAGCGCATTTATGCAACGCTCTACTTTTTCTATCGACCGACCGTCTCCAAGTTGACAAATTTCTCATTATTTTCTCCTTTGAATATTAGGAAATAGAAAAAAAAGAAGTAAAACTATGGATAAAATAGCCCAGTGATAGATGAGACATTCCACACCCTTATAAAATTATTTTGGGTATTTTATGTTGGGTTTAACACTAAGCCATGAAAGGACACTATAAAAAAAATTTTATTATTTCGATGACCATATTTTATTATTTGCTCAGGCAGGACCTCAATTTCAAAAAAAAGTTATGATTGTCTGGATAATAATTCTTATTTCTTTATCTTATTTTTCTACTTCTGAACCTGCCACTGCTCAAACAACTCCTAGGCCAGTTAACCCTAACCCTCAACCCATACCGGAAGGAGAACCATTACCTCCACCAAATGATTTGCTCCAACCTCCACCAGTACCATCTCCATCTCCCCAGTCACCTCCTCTGCAAATTCCAGGTAAAATTACTGTTACCCAATTTGTAGTTGTTGGTAGTACAGTTTTTAGTTCTACAGAATTGGCGGAAATTCTGGAACCTTTTACAGGTCGTCCTATTTCTTTTGCGGAATTACTAGAAGCACAAACAGCAGTAACTCAGCTATATTTTGATCGAGGATATGTTACTTCTGGGGCATTTATTCCCCCCACAAACTTTGCAAGATGGTACAGTTACAATAGAAGTGATAGAAGGGATAGTTGAAGCAATTGAAATTTCGGGGTTAAAAAGACTTAATTCTGGGTATATTCGCAGTCGAATTGAATCTGGTATTAAAACGCCTTTAAATCAAGATGATTTATTTCAATCTTTGCAGTTACTTCAGCTTGACCCCTTAGTTGAGAGATTATCTGCTAATTTAACGGCAGGTTCTCGTCCAGGTTTGAGTAGGTTAGAGGTTGAGGTGGAAGAAGCACCTGCTTTTTTTGGCTCAACTTTCTGCTGATAATTTACGTTCTCCTAGTGTGGGTACTGTTCGTCGCCAAGTTCAACTTTCTCATAGTAATTTGACTGGGTTTGGCGATCGCCTGAATGCGACTTATTACAATACAGATGGTAGCAATACTCTTGATGACTTTAGTTATACTATCCCCATTAATTCTAAAAATGGAACTATTAGTTTACGTCATCGTCGCACCAGTAGTGAAATTCTTGAAGAATTTTTTGATGTTGATGAAGATGCTGATGAAATAGATATCGAAACAAATTCTCGTACTTATGAGATAAGTTTTCGCCAACCTATTTATCAAACTCTTAGTAAAGAAATTGCTCTGGGTTTTACGGGTTCTGTAGATGAATCAAAAACTACTCTTAATGGCGAGCCTTTTCCTGATATAAGTGATGGGGAGGTGAGCATTTCTTCAGTTCGTTTTTTTCAGGAATATACTTCTAGGAGTACTAATGATGTGTTTGTGGCACGGTCAGAATTTTCTCTAGGAATAAATGATTTTGATGTTAGCGATATTAATGCTAATAATTTAGATTCTTTTAATGAGGAAATTCCAGATGAGAGATATTTTTCTTGGCGGGGACAAGCACAATATTTACGTTTATTTGCACCAGATACAGTTTTTTTAATTAGGTCAGATATTCAATTAACACCTAGCAGTTTATTTGCCCAAGAACAGTTTAGCTTGGGAGGTGGATTAAGTGTGAGAGGATATCGTCAAGATGCTTTAATTGGTGATAATGGTTTGTTTATTTCTAGTGAATTTAGGTTTCCTATTCTGCGGGTACGAGAGTGGGATGCTGTTTTACAAGTAACTCCTTTTGTTGATTTTGGTACTGTTTGGAATAGTAATGATGTTGAGCTGGTAGAGGAAACTCTATCTTCTGTAGGTGTGGGTTTAAGAATTCAAGTAGGAACTCGTTTTTCGGCCCAATTAGATTGGGGAATACCTTTTGTAGATATAGAAACAAATGGAGATTCATTGCAGGAGGATGGTATATACTTTTATCTGAGATACAGAGCTTTCTAATCATTTATTAATCAAATATTTCCGATTTTTTAAGCTATAAAAAAAATTATATTAGATAATTGATTGTATTCTGTTTTGAAGAAGGAGTCAGGAGACAGCTATACTGGAGACAGAATCAATTGCATGGGGATAGTCAACGATCGGCCACTTTGTGTCTTATACTAAATTGATAAATGTTTGCTACAAATAACTTTTTAGGTGTTATATCATGTCCGGATAATTAGTGATAAAAAAACTTTCTCCTTTTCCTACTCTTTATTCTTTCTCCTTTTCCTACTCTTTATTCTTTCTTATTGCTTCTTTCTTCTTCTTTCTTCCCTCCTGACTCCTGTACGGGCGATTTCCTAAGGTCATGCTCCGCAAACGCGAATCGCCCCTACTGACTCCTGACTCCTCCGTCGTTTATTTATAAGTATTCAACCGGACATGATATTAGGTGGTAGGTGGTAGGTTTTAGATTTTAGGTGGATTAGTTTTAGGTGGATTATTGGGGTTGCACATTATCGAATGATACTGCAAAAAATAGGTGTTCGATTTTGACTAAAAAACCATTAATTAATAATTCTAGTAATTCTCAAATCCAAAATCCTTTTCATCAAAAATTTCAAATCATTCGTCACTGTGCAACGCCGGATTATTAGTTATTTACTAGCAAGTTTATTTGTAAAATTATTTTTTCATACATGGTATAATTTTATCAAACATTAATATTATGTCCGGTTAGACAGTGATAAATAAATAACTACGGAGGAGTCAGGAGTCAACCCACCCCTAACCCCGACCGTGGAGGGGAAGTCAGGAGTCAGGAGTCAACCCACCCCTAACCCCGACCGTGGAGGGGAAGAAAGAAGAACAACTGGAGTTGAAGGAGAAAGTTTTTTTATAACTAATTATCCGGACATGATACAAGATAATACTATTTGTCAAAAAATACAAAATTTTATGCTTTACCGAAAAATTGTGGTTGAAAGCCTCCTCTTTTAAAGGAAGGGTAATTGTTAATTATTAATTTTAATTATTAATTTTAATTATTAATTGTTGAACTATTCTGTAGTAAATATATGCTTAAAATATTTCTTCTTTCTTCTGCCTTCTGCCTTCTGCCTTCTGCCTTAATAGTAGGTATTCAAGTAAAGCAAGTTCAGGCAGTTTACCTGAATAATAATCTAGTTCAAAAAAGTAAAATCAATGAGAATGTACTAACTCAAGCACCGACCACATCAGCTAGTAATTTAGAACTAAAAGCACAAAAACTTTTTGAAAAAGGAGATTTTTCTGCAAGTATACCTCTGTTAGAAGCAGCTATTAATAATTATGCCACTCAAGGAGATAATTATAGTCAGATAAGAACCATAAGAAATTTAGGCTTAGTTTATCTCAAACTAGGAAAATGGCAAAATGCTGAAGCAGCCTTGAATAATTGTTTAAATTTAATTAAATCAATATCAAATACTCAAAAACCAAAAAAAATTACAGCTAGTGTCCTAGAAGTAAAAGGTCAATTAAAATTATCTATTGGTCAAGCAGAAGTAGCTTTAGATACTTGGAAAGAAGCCAGTCAAATTTATGAAAAAATTGGTGATTCTTTAGGGTTTACTCGTAGTGGAATTAATCAAGCTCAAGCTTTACAAGCTTTGGGTTTATATTCTCAAGCATTTAAACAGTTAACAAGAGCTAAACAAAACCTGGAGGAACAACCAGATACAATAATTAAAGCAAAAGCATTACAAAGTTTGGGTGATGTACTTCGAGGAATAGGTCAACTATCAGAATCTCAAAAAGCTTTAGAGTCTAGTTTAGTAATAGCAGAAAATTTACAAGCAACAGAAGAAATTGCCATAATATGGATTAGCTTAGGTAATACAGCTGTCCTTTTAGATAATCCCCAAGCTGCTAATTTATTTTATCAACGAGCTATTGAAGAATCACCTATAGTAGAAATTAAAATTCAAGCAATGCTCAATCAGTTAAATCTAGCTATCAACCAAAAGCAAGATTTAACTGCTACAGAATTAGTAACAAATATAGATGATTCATTAAATCAATTATCTGCTTCTCAACCAGGTATTTATGCCAGAATTAATCTGGCTCAGAATTTAATAGAATTCAGAAAAGAAGTTTTAGCAAATGGTAATAATAAACCATTATATTCACCAGCAAAAATTGCTGATTACTTAGTGACAGCAGTACAACAAGCAAGAAACTTAGGAGATGCAAGAGCAGAATCTTATGGTTTAGGAACTTTGGGAACTTTATATGAACATAATCAGCAATGGAATGAGGCTAAAGAATTAACAGAAAAAGCTTTAATTTTGGCTCAAGGTATTAATGCAACTGATATTGTTTATCAGTGGGAATGGCAATTAGGTAGGATTTTAACAGTTACAGGAAATAAAAACGAAGCGATAGTAGCTTATTCTCAATCAGTAAAAAGTCTCCAAGCTTTACGGAGTGATATAGTTGCTATTAGTTCAGAATTAAAGTTTGATTTTAGGGATAGTGTAGAACCTATTTATCGTGAATTAGTAGAGTTACTTTTACAGCCTGACACACCTGAAAAACAAGATATTAGTCAAAAAAATTTGAAACAAGCACGACAAGTAATTGAAGCTTTGCAGTTAGCTGAACTAGATAATTTTTTTCGTAATGCTTGTTTAGATGCTCAACCTGTAGAAGTAGACCGCGTAGACAAAAATGCAGCTATTTTCTATACAATTATTTTGCGCGATCGCTTGGCAGTAATATTAGCTATACCAGAAAAACCTTTGGTTTATTACAGCACTAAGATATCAAGAGCGGAAGTAGACTCAAAAATTGAAACTATGCTAACAGCTCTCACATTTCCCCAAAAACGAATTTTTATTGAAAACTATTTGGAACCTGCTGCAGAAATTTATCAATGGCTAATTTATCCTGCTGAAGAGCTATTGCGAGATAATAAAATAAAAACCTTAGTATTTGTATTAGAAGGAAGGTTGCGAAGTATTCCTTTAGCTAGTCTTTATAATGATGATACTAAGGAATATGTAATGGATAACTATAATGTGGCGATCGCTCCTAGTCTAGAATTAATCGATCCTAAACCACTAGCACGAAATAAACTAGAAGTACTAGGTATGGGAATAACTGAAAGTCGTCAAGGTTTTCCACCACTGCCAAATGTAAAACAAGAGTTAGAAGATATTCAAGCTCAAGCTTCTAGTGAAATTTTGCTAAATGAGTCGTTTACAGAAAATGAAGCTAATACCGAAGTCGCTGATGCTCCTTATCAAGTAATTCACATTGCAACCCACGGCGAATTTAGTTCTAATGTTGAAGATACATTTATTCTGACCTGGGACGATAAGATTAATGTTGAAGAGTTACGAAGTATGATTAAATCTGGCGTTCAACAAACGCGTCCTGTAGAATTATTAGTTTTGAGTGCTTGTCGTACTGCCACTGGGGACGATCGAGCAACATTAGGGTTAGCGGGAGTTGCAGTCAGAGCAGGAGCCAGAAGTACCATTGCTAGTCTGTGGTATGTGAGTGATGAAGCAACTGCTGTGTTGATGAAAAATTTATATGAACAGTTGGTTGACCCAAAAATCACTAAAGCAGAAGCTTTGCGTCGAGCACAACGAAAAATTTTACGAGACGCTCAAATAGAAGAGGTAAATTCTGAATTTGTTCATCCTTACTTTTGGTCAACTTTTGTTTTAGTAGGAAATTGGTTATAGAAGTCAAAAGTTAAAAGTTAAAAGTTAGAAGTTAGAAGTCAAAAGTTAGAAGTCAAAAGTTAGAAGTTAGAAGTTAGAAGTTATGTCATGTCCGGATAATTATTGATAAAAAAACTTTCTCTTTCTTTTCTTCTTTCTTCCCTCCTGAATTCTAAATTCTGTTTGCGCAGCATTCCGTAGGAAATTATGAGTAGTTTATTTATAACTGTTTAACCGGAGATGATATTAGTAGGGTGCTGTTAGCGATAGCGTAACGCACCTATTGGTCAAGTCCAGTAGGGTGCTGTTAGCGATAGCGTAACGCACCTATTGGTCAGGCATCAGGAGTCAGAATGAAAGAATAAGACAGGAGGCATTAAGGTGACAAAACTCAAACAAAATGGTGCGTTACGCTCCACTTTGTTCCACTAACACACCCTACTGGACTATTATCCGGACATGAATAGAAGGAAGGCAGAGGGTAGAAGGGAACAAAAGGCTAGAAAGAAGAAAGTTTTTTTATCGCTGATTATCCAGACATGATACGTTAGTAAGTCTGGGTTGTAAGGGAACAGGGAACACAGGTTCTAGAAACAGAAGAATGTCAACAGCATATTTATGTAGCGCTATAGTTTTCAAAATTATGACAACTATTATTTTCTCCTAAATTCTAAATTCTAAATTCTAAATTCTAAATTCTAAATTCTAAATTCTAACTTCCTCCAATAGCTTCTGAGAGAAAATCTGCTGTAGACTTAACTATGGCGATCGCATTCTCATAAACCATTCTAGTTGGCCCCAAAACTCCTACACTTCCCAGTGGAGTTGTCCCATTCCCATAAGTTGCAGAAATCAGGGCACAACCTTGGATGGGTTCTAGAGGATTTTCCGAACCTATTCTTACAGTCACCTGCTTATCTTTACTGGGAGCTTCAAATATTAAAGGCCACAACTGCTCCTGTTCTTCTTCTAATAGTTGAATAATAGTTTGAACCTGTTGCAGTTTAGAGAATTCTGGTAAACGCAATACTTCTGCTATACCACTAATCAGAATCCTAGTATACTCTGGTGTCTGACAACGGAGAGCTAAACTTTCCAGCAGATTTTTGATTGACTTAGCATACTTGTCAAACTCCCGGTCTAGCTCCGTCCAATCTAATGAAGATAATTCCCCTATTGCTTGTCCTCGTAGTTGGCCATTCAAAAAATTTGATAATATTTGTAATTCTCTATCAATATCTTCTGGGTCAGGCAGTACAGAATTATCTGGTAAATTTTTCCCATGTTTTTTCTGATTTACAGCTCTCAAGTCCATCACCAGAGACTGAGTTTCATAGGTATTTGTCACCACAATTAACATGATTTTTTCTGCTTCCACCTGTACCAGTTGTAGATGTCGTAACTTAGCGGTGGCAGCTTGGGGCATTGTAACTAAGGTAATATAACCACTTAGAGTAGCCAAAATTTGGGCCGAGCCTTGAAGTAGGGCCTCCAGACGACTTTCTGGCAAATTCAATTGTTTTTGTAAAAGCTCTTCAACTTCAAAAGCCAGATTTTCTGAGGGTTTCATCAATTGGTCAACATATATTCGGTAGCCTGAGTCCGAAGGAATTCTTCCAGCAGAAGTATAAGGTTGATATAAAAGTCCTATTTTTTCCAGAAAGCTCATCCCATTACGAATTGTCGCTGGACTAACACTGAGATTGTACTCTTCTGCTAAAGATTTGGAGCCAACTGGTTCTGCCGTTGCAATATAATGACGAACTGTTGCCCATAATATATGTTGATGACGGTTGCTAAGATTAACTTGCAGTGACATGGACGTAGAGAGAGTGTATTAGGTGAACTACCAGATAGCAAAAAATATGATATTAGTTCATCATAACACCAAATTTATTTTTCTTTATATAACTTATACTTCGTTATTATCTACTCATATTTATCTTGATTTGTAGATAGCAAGATGAACTGTATCGATTTAACTAGGTATAATAAACGTTGTACATAAATATAGTCATATTGACCTTGGCTTTATACCCTGGCAACCCCAAGCGCCTTCTAGTTGAGGAGGGGTTGCTCATCTCCTCCTCAACGTCTAAAAAAGTCCTAATGCTGAGTACTGAGTGCTATTTAAATCTAAAATACTTCATCATATTGGGGGAGTTAGTTTGGGAAGTATAGCTTTGTGGGGGATATGGGAAAATCAAACCCCCAGACTGTTAATTTTACCCCATGCTGAAAGTTCCGAATTCTGAACTAATAGCGAGGTATACTTCGATCTACTACGATTGAGTAGGCATCAATACCACCAACAATATTTTTTACATTTGTAAAACCCTGACTCTTCAGCCATTGACACATTTGGGCTGAACGTATGCCATGATGGCACAAAACTAAAGTTTCTTTCTCATTGTCTAAATGGACATTAATTTGGTCTGACCATTCAGAAAATTTACTTAAAGATAAAACTTTAAAACCTTTAATAGAAGCTATTTCTACTTCTGGATCTTCCCGAACATCAACTAATTGTAAATTTTCAGGAATACCATCTTTTAAGCGCTCTGCTAGTTCTTCGACAGTAATATCTAGTACAGGTGCTTTGGAAGATTGTTGTGACATTTGAAAGAGTGGAGTTAATGACTTTGTATTAACGGTCGAGTTATAGAAGGCTTTTCAACATTACTATAATTTTAGTCCACAAATATATCATTTTTTATGATTTTAGTCAAGTAGACAAATTTTTGAAGTTTGCGATCGCTCATTCTTGATTAAATATTCTGGTATGATATCAAATCCGGTAGCATTGGTGTAATTAGGGCTTGCTGATTAATTCTCGCGCGTATTGATAAATAAAGGTATTATATAGAATCAGGTTATACAGTATATGTTTATAATTCTATCCACACTTTCTCGCCCCTCATCTCCCCATCCCCCCATCCCCCCATCTCATATAATAAGTATTTAACCGGATTTGATATTAGCCTTTTTGGGGTTCAAAAAAGTGCCAGCTTTTCGGTGCCTAGAGCTGCAAAAAGCTAGTATTTTGAGGTGACTATGGTAGAAAAATTATTCTGACAATTCTTACTCCTACCTCCTCGCTCATTCCTATTTCTCCTGTCTTCCCCCCCAGGAGAGGTTTGCTACTATTTAATGCTGTGTTCCCTCCTTTACTACTCCCTACTCCCTACTCCCTAAACCTGTAAGCAGCTTTGTAAACTATTGATTAATTCTTGGTCTAAATAAGGCTTTGTTAAATAGTCATTTGCACCTAACTGTTTAGCTAATGTACGATAAGGCTGACTACTACGAGATGTTAACATTAATACAGGCATTTCTGCCATAGAATATTGTTTACGACAACGACTGAGGAATTCAAAACCATTCATTTCTGGCATTTCTACATCACAAATAACAGCTTGAATTTGAGTATGTTGCTGTAATTGTACTAACCCTTGCCATCCATCTTTAGCTTGCACAACATCATACCCTGCTTTTTGTACAGTATTGGAAATAGCTTGGCGAGTAGTTAGAGAATCATCAATTACTAAAATAGTTGGTAATTTAGAAATAGGAGACTGTTGAAATTTAGAGATATTTTTGGGTGATTTTTTAGTATTGAATTGTTCTGCTTGTAATGTTTTTTCTAATAATTGAATACCATCAAGAACTGGTACTAAGCTCCCATCTCCTAAAATTGCACAACCATATAAATATGATGCTGCTGTTAAAATATTGCTAAAAGGTTTAATAGTTAAATTTTGCTCCATTAAGATTTGATCGATTTTGATAGCAATTGTATCGGAATCTTCAGATATCAATAGCAACATCACTTTCCCTTGAGAGTTTTTTGTATAAGAATTTTTCCAAGAAGATTCAATAGGTTCTTGTTGAATAATTCCTGAGGCTATAGGATAATTACAATTAAATAAAATTGATGGTGCTATAGATACCTTTTTACCTTTCCAATAATATACTTTTTCCCGGCCCTCGACTTTAATTTCACTAGGATCGACATATATGATAGCTGCTAAAATATCTAAAGGAATTGCAAATAAATTTCCCTCCATGCGAAAAACCAATAATTTTGTAATTGTTAAAGTCCATGGCAATCTAAGAATAAATCTTGTTCCTTTACCAAGTTGGGATTGAATAGTAATATTTCCTTTTAACGATTCTATTTGACTGTAAACTGAATCTAATCCCATGCCTCTTCCTGACAAATCGCTCACTTTTTTTGTCGTTGAAAAATCAGGATAAAATAATAATTTATATACTTGTTTAGTGGATAATTTAGCAGCTTCAGTGGCAGAATAAATTTTCTTTTCTATAGCTAGATTTCTAATTTTATTAACATCTATACCCCGACCATCATCTCGAATGTCTATATAAGTATAATTCCCTTGATAATAAGACTTAATAGTGATTTTTCCTTCTTTTGATTTACCATTACTTTGTCTAATTTCTGGGGGTTCGATACCATGATCGAAAGCATTTCTGACTATATGAACTATAGGATCGTACAATTTCTCTAAAACTACTTTATCAATTAGAGTATTCATCCCCACTAATTCGAGTTTTACTTGTTTTTGCTTTTGCACTGATAAGTCTCTGATCATTCTAGGAAATCTATTCAACAATGATTCCACAGGTAACATTCGAGCTTTTGTAAGATTATTTTGTATTTGCTGTAAGGTTTGTTGTCTTTTTTTGACAACTTGTTGGTTTTGCTGATGTAGTAGTTTAATATCACTAACAGCTTCGCCTACTTGAGAAATTTCTTCTAATAGATTTGGTAGTATATTTACCAGATATGCTAGTCGATCTTTCTGAGAATTAGGAGATTGATTTAGTTCCTCTGAAAAAGCATTAATATCTTGCAGTTTCATCATTAACTGATGAAATTTTTGCCACCCTTTTTCTAAGGTTCCTATTGCAGCTTGAGATTGTTGATTTTGGAGAATAAAACTATTATCTTGAGTGGCTAATTCTCCCAGCAAATTATTTAGAATTTCCAGACGGTTGATATCTATTCTGATACCTAAAGAAGATGGGGATGTAGAAGTAATTTGCTTTTGCTGAATTTGTTTCTTATTATTAGCAACTCCCGGTGCAGAAACTTGTTTTTGAGAATTATTTACTGATGCGGTCGCACTATTAGATGTTTTGACATTTTTTGTTTCTACTACAGCTTCAGATTTTTTAGGGGCAACAACTTTTAGTGGTCGAGTTGGTCCCTCGACTTGTTTTCTCTTAGCAGTAGTTTCTACCTTTCGAGATTTTAGTGGTTTTGTGAGTTTGACCAATGTGGCATTTGGATTCCCACCTAGAGTACGATCGCCTGCTAATACTGCTTTTTGCCCTGCCCAAAAATCTGCTAGAGCTAGTTTGCCAATTTTTTTAGTGTATTTCGGATTTACTTCCAAAGCTTTGATAGCAGCTTGAGCAATAGAAGTAAACCCGGGCAAATTTAGCATTGTCCCTAAAGTTGCAAATACTTCAGCTTGTCTCTTCAGTTCCTCTTTAATGGATAAAACACCGTCGGAGCCATTCTTTCCAGCCAATAAATTGTCCCAACGATGCAAACCAGAGGGTATTTCTTCTGTAAACAGAAATTTAGTCATATCACTCTCTTCCATAGATACTTCGGGAAATTCTGCTGCTTCTTCTAAAGAATGCCCCAATTTCTTTTCTATCTGCTCAAAAACTTGCTTCGCCTTAACCATCGAATTCTTTTGGTCGTAGCTACCTGTTTCAATTTGTTTTAAAGTAGGCGATCGCAAACAGTCAAAAGCTTGCAGGAGTAAATTTTCTAACTCTAGGTCAAAAACAGTATTTTCCCGATAAAGCGCTCTAATACTATTTTCTAAGTTGTGGGCAATTTTTTGAATTCCCATTAAACCAATACAAGCAGCACCACCTTTAATTGAGTGAGCTGCCCGCATTAGTTGATGTAGTTTTTGAATCTTATGCTCTTGAGAGATATTTATTAATCCTTGTTCAAGAGTCTGTAGTAATTCTGTAGCTTCTTCTACAAAAAATTCGTAGGCCCGATCGTCAGTTTCTATCATAGGGAATAGGGAATAATTGATAATGGATAATTGATAATGGATAATTGATAACGGATAATGGATAATTGATAATTAATTCTCAGAGGTTTGAAGTCTCTCATTACCAATTAATAATTGATAATTAATTCATTATCTCGAGAGTACAAAGTTATTCTAAAAAACGATTTATTTTCAAGACTGAAAGTATTACTGGTAAATGCTTACAGAATCTACATCTCTAAAGAGAGAGTTTCGCTGAAAGCCTTTGCTAGCAATAGCTATTCCAAGAACTTTGCACTTTCTAGTCATTATCAACTAATAAATAATTATCCATTATCCATTATCCATTGTCCATTATTAATTTACCTTAAACTCTGCCACACTCTTTTCTAAATCTCCTGCTACTCCTAGTAACTTAGAAAAAGACTCTGCAACAGTCATAGATTGTTCAGAAGTTTGATTAGCGATCGTTGCCACTTCCTGCATTGTTTCTGACAGTTTACTAGAAGTATCAGCTTGAGTAGTAGCAGACAAAGTAATCTCCTCTACCAACTCACTTAGCTGTCCGCTCACATCCAATAGATCGGTCAGAGTTTGTCGCGCTCCCTTAACTAATTGAGTTCCTACCATTACCCGTTTGCGACCTACTATCATTGCTTTGACAACTTCGCTGGTGCCAGATTGCATTTCTTCAACAATTTGCTCTATTTCTTGAGTAGCACTAGCTGACTGTTCCGCCAGAGAACGTACCTCACTAGCAACTGTAGCAAATCCTTGATCGTCTTGACCTGCTCTGGTTGCCTCTACCGAAGCATTCAATGCCAAAATATTTGTTTGATTTGCCAAATCATTAATCAAACTCAGCACCCGTGAAATTTTCTTAGAAGTTTCTCCTAAATTTTTCACCTTTCGGGCAGTTGCCTCCACTGTTTTCTGAATTACCACAATTCCCTCCACACTACGGTTCATTGCAGCATCACTGGTTTGCAGAATCTGATTTGCTTGCTGCACCTTAACTTCCGCCTGTTGAGCATTAGCAGCTACTGCTTTAACCGCATTTGTCATTACCTGAATTTGCCCAAGAGCATTAGCGATCGCTTCTGCTTGGCGATGAGCTTCACCGGACAATTTTTCAATTTCAGCATTATTACCCTCAGTTGTTGAACTCACAATATTTGTTGCTGACTTCACCTTCAGTACCAACTGCTGTAGGTTTTCAATCGCGGCATTAAAAAAGTCACCTACAGTCCCCATTACACCTGCTGTTACATTAGCTCGTACTGTCAAATCTCCATCAAAAGAATTTTCTATTTCTGTCAAAAAAGTTTCTATTTGACTTTCTAATGATTCTTTTTGCTGTTGTTGCTCCTGAGAGATAGTTTCTGCTGTTTTCCGAGCCTGAATTACCTGTTCTAATAGGATAGCTTGTTCTAGGGTAGAACCCACTTGTAAAGCCAGTTGTTTAAAAATTTCCACTTCTGAATCTTGCCATTGTCTTGTACCGGAACATTGATGAGCGCCTAATAAACCATAAAGTTTTTGACCTACTAAAATCGGCACTACCACATTTGCTTTTACCTGCCATTTTTCCAACTGTTCTCGGTGACATTCTGTTAAATCTGCCTTGTTAATATCTTCTGTGACTTGTACTCGACCTTGACGATAAGGTTCTACATACTCAGCCGGGAAACAGGGAACTTCTGTTTCCATCTCTGCAATTTTTGACCAATTAGGTTTGACTGACTCAGAAATAATTTTACCTTCCCAGTTGTCATCAAAACGATATATGACAATACGGTCAGCTTTCATCAGTAGCAGTGATTCTTCCACAGTGGTTTGGAAAATTTTCTCCAATTCTAGAGATTCCCGAATACGGGAACTAATTTCACTGAGTAACCGAGCTTGTTGAGTTGCTTCTTGTTGTTGCTGTAGCAAGAATGCTTGGTCTAGTGCGTAACCAACCTGAATAGCTACTTGCTTAATTAAGTCAATTTCTAATGCTTCCCAGTTGCGAGGTGCAGAACATTGGTGGGCGATCAATAAACCATATAACTTTTGATCTGAGATAATGGGAGCTACTAAATTTGCCTTAACCTTGAACTGTTCTAATTGTTTAATATGGCATTCTGTTAATCCTGCTTCACGGATATCATTGGTTGGTTTAACTCTCCCTTTCAGATATGGCTTAATATAACCTTGAGCAAAGCATGGGTCTACAATTTCAGCTCCTAATGCTTCTGGAAACCCGACTGTTACTGATTCTGCTACTACTGTACCTTTCCACTGAGGGTCGAATTCATAGACCATAACCCGGTCTGCTTGCATAGCCTCTTGCATATCCTCGACTGTAGTGTTTAAGATGTCTTGAGGATTAAGAGATTTACGAATATTGGAACTGATTTGATTAAGGGCAATGGCTTGTTTTGTAGCGGCTTGTTGTTGTTGTAATAATGTTACTTGGTCGAGGGCAAAACCTACCTGGGTGGCTAGTTGTCTAGTAAAGTCAATTTCTGATTCTTGCCACTTACGGGGTGCAGAACATTGATGTACGATCAGCAAACCATGAAGTCTTTGTTCGGCGATGATGGGAGCAACAATATTAGCTTTAACGGCAAAAGGTTTTAAAAGTTGGATATGACATTCTCCTAATCCTGCTTCATCAATATTCTCTATTGTGCTAACTCGTCCTCGCAGATATGATTTGAGATAATTTTTTTTAAAGCAAGGCTCAGATATTTTTTTACCAAAGGCTTGAGGCCAAGCTTTATCTACTGACTCGGATACAACTGTACCATTCCAGTCAGCATCAAATTGATAAAGTATGACGCGATCGGCTTGTAATGCACTACGAGCTTCTTCCACGATCGTATCAAAAATATCTTCACTCCTCTGGGAATTTCGGATTTTGATACCTATCTCGTTTAAAAATCGAGCTTGCTTGGCAGCAACTTGTTGTTTTTGCAACAGATATGCCTGTTCTAGAGTATAACCCACTTGAACAGCTACCTTGCCAATTAAGTCAATTTCTAATTCTGTCCAAGCTCTAGGCCCTGTGCATTGATGGCCAATTAATAGACCTATAAGTTTTTTTTCTACTACTATAGGAGCAACTAAGTTAGCTTTTACTTCAAAGGGCTCAAGCTGATTAATATGGCACTCTGTTAGCCCAGCTTCGTAAATATTTTCTGTGGCTTTAACCCGTCCCCTTTGATATGCTTGAACGTAGCGATCGGCAAAGCAAGGATCGGCTATTTCTGCCCCTAGAGCTTGTGGCCAATTGCTATCTACTGATTCTGCAATAACTGTGCCTTTCCACTGGCTATCAAATTCGTATACTACTACTCTGTCACAAGCAAGAGCATCGCGAGTTTCTTCCACTGAAATAGTTAGAATATCTTGAATATTTGGAGATGTACGAATCTGGACATTAATGTAATTAAGTTTTTGGGCTTGTTGGGTAGCTGCTTTTTGCTTTGTTAATAGTAGAGCTTGGTCTACAGCATAGCCTAGCTGAGTAGCTAGTTGCTGAAAAAATTCGATTTCTGATTCTATCCATTGTCGTGCCTCAGAACAATGATGGGCAATTAATAAGCCTAATAATTTTCCGTTGGCTACAATGGGAGCAACTAAGTTGGCTCTAACAGCAAAGGGTTCTAGTTGGCTAATGTGACATTCTGTTAATCCTGCTTCGTAGATATCAGCAGTTGCTTTTACCCGGCCTTTTTGATAAAACTCTACATAACGGTCTGCAAAGCAGGGGTCGGCTATTTCTGCCCCCAAAGCTCTGGGCCATTTACTATCTACTGATTCTGCAATAACTGTACCTTTCCAGTTTTTGTCAAATTGATAAACTACTACTCTATCTGTTTGTAGGGCTGCTCTGGCATCTTCTACTACTGTTTTAAAGATGTCTTTTAAGTTGAGAGATTCCCGAATATGGGAAGTAATTTCGTTTAATAATTCTGCTCGTTCTGCTGCAGCTCCTTCTGTTTCTATTAATGATTGAAGTTGATTAATTCTGACATCTATATTAGACCGTAATACTGCTAAATCTTCTGCTAAAGCATTAGTTTTTGCTCTAATTCCTAATCTTTTTTGATTAGTATCTGGCTGCCACACTTCTACTGGCACTATTGCTAATGATTCATTATTTGCTGGAGTCTGTATAGTTTCTTGTTCAGTTTTTTTGTAGTAACTTTGGCTTAGATTTTGCGTTCTATTGTCTGATTGGTTAGTTTTTCTAAAATTTGTCTGTGTCATAATTTTAGTGGTATTAATTATCCAGAATTACTAATTTTATTTTTAACGGCTGTTGTTGATTTTTTGACTTGATTATTATTTCTCTTTTTTCTAAATATTGAATGATTTTTTCAATATCTACAATCATCATTTTTCTCCGGCTGAATTTGTACAAGTTCCCTTGATGAATTTTTCTACAGAAGAATTAACTTTTTTGTTTCATCAGAGTAATATTTTTAGTCTCAACATTTATCAACTCACCTACTTTTTGTACTAAAATACCTAGATACTTACCTTTATATTTTACTTTTACTACCCGAATTTTTTCCTGATAGTATCCAGTAGATAGCAAAGGATTAAATCCCATCAAATAAGCAATATCAATTAACCACATAATCTCGCCATGCCACTGAAAAACTCCTGCAACTACAGTTGGCATACCTGGTATTTGTAAGATTTTTTGGTAGTCTAAGGTAATAACTTCATCTAAGTCATCAGTAGATAGTATAGTTTGTAAGGTCTGATTAACTTCTATACATAAATGTTGTTTTTGCATTGACTTTAAGTAAAGACTTTAGTCATAAAAATTTATTTTTGTTACACAACTAATCGTCTTAATGTTGCTACAACTTCTTCTCGATTAATTGGTTTTGTAACATAAGCAGATGCACCTTGCTTCATGCCCCATTTTTGGTCTATTTTCCCTGATTTACTAGAACAAATAATAATTGGTATATGAGCTGTATTTTCTTGACTTTTTAGTTCCCTACAAAGTCCATAACCACTTTGACCAGGTAATACCACGTCTGTTAAAATTGCGTCAAAAGTTTTTTGATTTAGCAAAGCTTTAGCTGCTTCTGCTGTAGTTACATTCAATACATCAAATCCTGACTTTTGTAGACATTCAGTCAAAATACTAGCTTCAGTTGGGCTATCTTCTACAATTAATATACTTGCTTTCATAACTTTACTACTTTTTATTTAATATTTGTCCAAAAATTTATGAACAGAATAAATTTTTGTTTGCCACTTTAATTTTAAGTATTAGGCAAATGTTTTTGGATCATTCTTAAGACCTCTTCCGGTTTAGGAGGCTTACTTAAAAAGTCAGCTGCTCCTATTAATTTAGCCCGACTGCGGTCTATCAAATTATTTCGACTGGTAAAAATGATCACTGGTATTTTTTCAAATGCTGGTGCTTTGCGTAAGAATTGATAAACAGTATAACCGTTGGCATGAGGCATTTCTAGATCGAGAAAAATTAAATCTGGTTTATGTTCAGCTATTTTTACAAATCCTCTAATTGGATCTTGTATACTGATAAATCTATAACCTGCCGGTTGTACAATTTTCTTTAATGTTTCAGCAACTACGGGGCTATCATCAATACAAACAATTAATGATTGTTTTTTTGATGTAGTTTTGTCTACATTATTCCTAGGGTTAGCTGTTGTTAAAGATGATTCGAGCGGTGATATTGGTAAGTCTGGTACTGCTTTTAATTGAAGTAATCCTTTTTTGACTAAAGGAAGTAAAGTTTTAGTTACAGCTAATACTGATTTTCGTAGTTGATAGGCAATATCCCATAGAGTTAGGTCCCCCTGTAAGTATTTACCCCAACCAGATAGAGCTTCTGGTTTAATAGGTTTGTTCATTACAGGAACAAGATTGGGGTTAAGACTATCAAAACCTGCTTTTTGCCATAACTTTTGCATTTTAGTAATTTTACTAAAAACTTCTTCTAGTTCTCTATAGCATAGAGCTAAACCTAAAGATAATTCTGATTTATTATATGGACTTGGCTCCCACTGGGGTGTTAGGTCTGCGTAAAGACTCAAGGTAAATAATACTTCTAAGGTGACAGTACGAATTACTTTTTTAGCCTGATAAAGAGTAATTTTATTTCTTGTTATTCCATCATACAATAGAAGATATTCCCAAGGTTTTTCTCTATCTGATAGTTGTGAAGTTATGGGCTTCCATTCAGGACAGTGCAACCCTATCGCTCGTTGCCAACGTCTCACTCTATGAAGGTTGCCAGTAGTATACAGTAATCTACCATAAAATATATAAAGTTTTCCTTCTTTAGCATGGCTATTTAATAATAGGTTGCCAGTTGCCATTCTTTGACTAAGGATGTCTATTTCTTGTGCTAATTTGATGATTTTGTTGTTTGCAGACATGAATCTTAAAGGTTCAATATGAAAACTCGATCGCTATTCGAGTTGTGAATATTTGAGAACATCACTTGTGGCCATCTGCTTGACTTTATAGATTAGTTTTTTTTCTAAGGAAAATGACAATACAATAAAATTATTTTAATTTTTCTTTCTGTTAATTATATTATATTATGATACTCAATATTTGAACAGAACATCATTATTATTTCATACATTCTTAAAGTGTTTTATTGTATTGTTTGTATTAAAATTCAGTATTTTTCCATTTTGATTCATAGCACAAATTAGATAATTATAATCAATATCTAAACAGTAAAGCTATGTTATTTAGAGCTGGAAATTAATATGATTTAACCAATCAATTGATTAATAATCTTAAAATCAGTGGCTAAAAATACACCATAGTTGATAGTTGATTGATATCGATCTTCATATATATAGATCATTCTACACTATTAAATCTAAGTATATTTGCCATGTGGCCAATAATTTTGACTATCGCTTTACATAGATTTACAAACTATAAAAGCTTTGCTATAATTAGCAATGACAAACTTAAACAGTTAATAAACCTCTCAGAATTGTTAAGTTCTTAGACCTCTCAACAAATTCGGTTAAATTAATACTTATGATATGAATTGTAGGAGCGATCGCTACATGAACATTGTTTTGCAGTATGAGTTTCTCATATATCGTCTTTTCAGAAGTTAAGATACATATTAGTTATCGAAGTATTAAAAAGGGGCAATTGAGGCGTACTGAGTCCATTCAGCGATTTGACCAAAAAAAAGGGTTTCAAGCCTCGCCCATAAGCGGGTGACTTTTTAAATCTTGTGTTATAATTAGACACTATCAAGACTTACGCAAATTCAGCTTGAAAACGCAATATGTAGGGGTGAATGGCACTCGCCCTTACTGGATTTAGTGTCCGTGCGTAAGTCCTGACTATAAAATGCAGTGTCAAAAGTGGAGACCAAGGGTTTTATGAATTTCGGAGACAGCTTAAATACAAGTGCCAATGGTACCGTTGTAATTTAGTAGTAGTAGATAGATTTTTTCCATCATCAAAGACTTGTTGCAGGTGCGGTCATGTTCAAGATATGCCCTTGCATCTGAGAACTTATGACTGCCCAGATTACGGGTTGTCAATAGATAGAGATTTAAACGCAAGTATAAATTTACAGCACTTTTTAGGATAGTAAGGTACGCTTTTAAGGCTAATATTTTTTTCCCTACTCCCTACTCCCTAAAGTCCTAAAATTTTGTACCTCATCAACTCCAAAACTCCTGTAAGAAAGCGAGTGCTAATTGGCGAGGTTTCCTACGGGGCGCCTACTGTGCGGAATTACTTCCGCACACAGCCCCTCCAGAATGTAAGACGCACTCTAGACATGCGGTCGGCTCGGTCGTGAATGCCTGTGGATGAGTAACCGCCGACGGTAGGGACGTTGCATGCAACGTCCGTACAGCAGGAAGTAAACAGCCTCCTAGGTCGGAGTTACGCTATCAAGTTTTCACGTTATGTGACGCTTTGTATCAGTTTTATAGAGCAGTGTTTGTTCTAGAATATAAATTCAGGCAACCTAAGCCACATCAAACCCAAGCTATAGAAGAAGCTAGAAGTTTTTGTTGGAGCAAAGTCTTACAAAAAGTTAGAAGCCAAACTTTCTCCGTTGCAATATCTGAACCGAAATAAAACTAAGTTCTCTAGCAATTGGAAAAGAGCTTCTCTCAAGATAGCTAAACTACATAGCATGCATAGCCAACATGAGAAAAGATACATTGCACAAGCTAACTATTTACTTGGCTAAAAACCACAACCCACCCCCATCCCCTCCCGGGAGAGGAGCTAGAGGGGTGGGTGAAGACCTAAATGTATCAGGAATGATGTCAAATCACAAGCTAGCTAAGGCTGCCCTAGTCTATGGGGTTTTACGAGTTTTGCAGACAGGCGCGAGTACAAGTGTGAGTTATTAGGTTGCTCAACTCACCGTTGTGGATAGATGGTTTCCTAGTTCTAAAACTTGCAGTAGGTGTGGAACTGAATCGTGAGTCTCTGTTTTTATCAGAGCGCGCAATCAAACTGCGAACACTGCAATTTTAGTTGCGATTGCTCCGAACGCTAGCGCGAACTAGATTTATTTGCGTTTGCGTAGCATCCCGTAGGGAAGCATGACCTAGGAAATGCAGCGTTAAATTTAGCTATGGCAGTCAGTTTGCTCCGCAACGCTAACGCAAACAACCGTGACAGCTTGCGGACTGGATAACGCCGACTTTGCCAGTGGAATAGGGAATATAACAGATTATAAGCACGAAAATCATAGATTTATGTAGATAATCGTAGGATTCTAAGAACGGCATAGTATTACTTATTACTTTTTCTGGCGTTGCTAATGTGTGGGTATGATTTGTATTTTTTGGTAATTGCTAAACTATTGAATGACAACTATTTGAGATTGTTTAATTTTTATTTTCATAAAACTTTCTCCTTCTACTCCTCTTTCTTATTCTTTCTTCCCTCCTGTACTGGCGCCATTCGTCAGCTATGCGTCAGCAAACAGCCATTTGCTTCGCATAATGATCGTTAACGCCCCTACTCCTGACTTCCCCTCCTGGGAGGGAGGGGTGGGTTGACTCCTAAGTAATTAAGACTAATATAGCAATATGGGCTGGCATATTTACAAATTGCAGGAGGTGTCCAATAGCTAAAAGTTTTATATTATCAGCAATTTATTCCCCTCCTGGGAGGGGAGGGGCGAGGGGTGGGTTGCCTGTTGCCTATTGCCAGATGAGCTGCGCGCAGCGCTATATCATACACGCTATTCAGCAACGCCCTTTTTCTTGATTCAAATTTTATTACAGCACTTTTTAAGATAGTGAGGTAAAGTTTAATCTTAAATTGCTATTCCCTATTTTCCCAAAATTCTGTACTTCCTCAAGTGGAAAACTGCTGTAAATGAAATTTAAAATCACAATTTCCCCCTTTAAGATTGCTCAATACTTAACCTTTGGCGTAATATTTTTAACTATATGCAGCATCGCTATTCAAATAGGTAAATACATTTTTGATTACCGCGAACCCTGGACAAGATTATTTAATCTCGACCGAGAAATGAATATTCCAACTTGGTATTCAGGTTTAATGTTGATATCTTGTGGATTAATTATTCGCGGAATTTTTGCCATAAAAAGATCGCTGTCTGACCGTTTCTGGCGACAGTGGAAAATTCTCTCAACTATTTTCTTTCTATTAGCACTTGACGAAATAGCTAGTATCCATGAAATTT
Organism: Okeania sp. KiyG1; assembly: GCF_014132355.1. Classification (GTDB taxonomy): domain Bacteria; phylum Cyanobacteriota; class Cyanobacteriia; order Cyanobacteriales; family Microcoleaceae; genus Okeania. Next base: position 11,091 of record NZ_BLZO01000068.1, on the reverse strand, counting down.
TGATTATTGATGATTTAGCAGATGCTCTAAATCTTCCCAGTTTCTGGCATTCAGTGTGGGTAATTCCTGGAACAGTTTTAGTAATAATTTTTATCTGGAAATATTGGAAATTTATATTTTATTTACCAAAACAATTGCGCCGATATTTCTTAATTGCTATTAGTTTATATGTGGGCGGTGCATTGGGTATGGAAATGGTCGGAAGTTACTATGATGGAATTGATGGTCAGCAGAATTTAGTTTACGCAATGTTAGCCACTGTAGAAGAAGTAATGGAAATGATGGGATGTGTGGTTTTTATCTATAGTTTATTAACTTATTTAGGTGAGTTAGATGCGGATATAGGAGTTAATTTTTATATTAAAAATAAGAGTTAATTAGACTGTTTGCAGAAGTCAGGTAATAGGAAATAGGGAATAGGAAATGGGGAAAAATAATTGATAATTTATGTATAATAATTGATATCAAATCCGTTTAATTAGACATAAAAAATTATTCAATCGTTACAACTACCCTCATCTTTGTAATTCTTTCTCCTCCTGTACGGGCGATTTCCGTTCCGGAATGCTCCTAATTACGCGTTTGCAGAGCATTCCGTAGGAAATCGCCCCTACTGACTCCTGACTCCTCCTAACTTAAGCATTCTATGGCTGTTTAACCGGATTTGATATGATTTTATTTTGGATTTTTACCGAATAATTAAGGTATAAAGCCTCTCCTTTAAAGGATAAAAAAGCGGTCAAGGGATGGCGTTTGCTACCGCAAAGCTTTCCGTTCCGGAATGCGACCGCAAACGCTAACAGCGGAGCGGCTCTGATAAGAGCGGGTCTCCTCGCCACATCCAATTGACCAAGAGAAGAAAAAATTTTCCTTTTAGTCAATCCTCTCCTTGAAAAGAACAGGTAATTATTAATTATTAATTATTAATTATTAATTAAGGCTGGCTGATTAATTATAAAAGTATTGACAGATAAAGGTTTTAGCGTTTTAGAGTTGAAAAAAGTATCAACTTTTCGGTGGAAAGAGCTGCATAAAGCTAGTATTTTGGGATGATTATGGCACAAAAATTGAGAGACAATTCTTAACTCCTACCTCCTCGCTCATTCCCATTTCTCCTGTCTCCTACAAAGAGCAAAAAGACTTTATTCAGCAAATCATAATTATTAATTGTTGAACAGATGTCTATTGTCTGTCGAGAAATCAAGCAATTATAGCAGTGTGTGCTGGTATATTTATAAATTCTGATATATTTATAAATTAAGGAGAGGTAATTCTAAATTCTAAATTCTAAATTCTAAATTCTTGAACTCTTCCTTACTTCTACCAATAGAATAGCTAAGGCAGCCACTTAGGATTCAAACCAGTTTGAGGCAATTCTTCTGGTTGAAGCTGCCATGGTGAATCATCTTCTGGCATTTTTGAATCTAAAGGTAACATCCATAAACGACTAATTTTTTTAGTGTTTTTGGTATTTTCTTCTTCTTCTTGATTTGATATTGTCACCATTTGGTCAAATAATAATGCTAAACCATCCGGCGATAAATCCATATGAACTTTCTGTTGATTTGGCAAAATAACTAAAGGTCTTAATATATTTCTCTTAAGATCGAATGCTGCAATATAAGGTTGTTCTTGATACTCTTCTCCCTGCTCTACTACTTGAGTTAATAAACAATAAATAATTCTTTTATTCGGGTCAAATTCTGCACTGAGAATATTACCATAAGGACGAGTTCGTAACACCTCTCGCTCCTCACCTTGATTAGTCACAATATAAAGCGATCGCGTCCCATCCTGATTATATTTTACCATGGTTGCCATGGAACCATCAGGAGCAAAATTTAATACTGTTCCAAACTTTGGTAAAAATATTAAATCCTCTGAATCTGTTTCTGGATTTATTGGTAAAATGGAGGTTCCTTCTCCTTGTAAAATTACTAAATTTTTGCTATCTGGGGTAATTAAAAAGTCTCCACCTTTTTGAATTATTCCTTCTTTATTTGTTAAATGTTGTGCTTCTTTTCCTAACTCTAATACCCACGGACCGGAATCAAAAACATCTTTCCTATTTACCCGTTGAATGACAATTTTTTGACCATCGGCAGATAAATCAAATTTCAAGTTTTGGTATTCTAAATTATCAAGAACTTTTTCAATTTCACCTACAACTTCTGATGATTTTAATTTGGCATCTCCAGGAGTCAAATTAACCCCAGTTGTCACAGTATATATTTGTTGTTCTATCAGAGTCGGAACTTCATTTTGCTTTTCAACTGCCGAAAATAAAATCTTTTCACCTTGGGGAAAAAATTTAAAATCCATTACTTCTAAATTTTTCGGACTTAGTATTATAGGTCGTTGCTTTTTAGTTAAATTAATTAAGATTAATCTGCCTTTTTCCTCTCCTTGAAAACCTATATAAGCAAATGCGCGATCGCGACTGCTAAATAGACCTTGAAAAGGCTGCATTACCTCCCCTTGATCTAAACCATAAAACTTTTCTTTTGCCCCTGATAATTTCACTGTATACTGATTACCATAGGGAGCAGGTTCTAAAATTGTATAAGCCATTCTCCGACCCGCCCAACTCACTTTTCCTGGTAAAGGTGGTTCTATTGTTAAGTTTTTTTCCACACTTGCATGGTTCATAGGTCGATTAAAATTTAGTATAAAAGCTGTATCTTCAGCTCCTATTTTTTTGTCTTGCCAGCTAAAGTCTTTTACTTTTGGAGCTGTACTTCCACCACCTACAAATAGCAGACAAATTAACACAGTTAACCCGATAATCAAAGTAATAGCAACTCTGTCTAGAGGTTGTCGTAATTCTTGTGAAATAATTTCTTGATTTTCACGAAATAGATAATTAATTTTTTTCTTAAATTTACCATTTATTTTTTCCTTATAATGCTTACTTTATATCCCACAGATAAAAGTTTCGCAATAGTTTTGAAAATTGTGCTTAATCATCATAGTGTTTACCAGCGTTGAAATACTTAACTTTTGAATATTTATAGAGAGTTATTTGTGAGATACTGCTATTAAGCGGAGATAATAATATTATCTTTTTCTTTTGGGTTTAACCCCCCGCCGTATACAGGGTTTTACAATTGGTTAGGAGTTTGAATTCCCATCCACTTTTTCCTTCTTACTTTTTCCTTCTTACTTCTTACTTCTTACTTCTTACTTCTTACTTCTTACTTTTGACTTTTGACTTTTGAATTCCTCCGTTGAAATACTTAACTTTTGAATATTTATAGAGAGTTATTTGTGAGATACTGCTATTAAGCGGAGATAATAATATTATCTTTTTCTTTTGGGTTTAACCCCCCGCCGTATACAGGGTTTTACAATTGGTTAGGAGTTTGAATTCCCATCCACTTTTTCCTTCTTACTTCTTACTTCTTACTTTTGACTTTTGACTTTTGACTTTTGAATTCCTCCTTCTTCCTTCTTCCTTCTTAATAATCATAAGGATTTTTCGGCTTAGGAATTGGTTCAATTTTAGATGGCGAAATTGTTAATTTACGTTGACCATTTAGCTCATCAGTAATCGCTTTACCTTCAACTTTCAACCAACCATCTTGAGGATATTTACTCCGACTTCTACCTTCTGGTAATTTAACAGGTAATCCCACTGGATAAGCATCAGCAGCACAACAAGTCAAAATAAATCTAGATATCCAAAAATATTGCTCAGATAATCCAGGAGGATAAATTACAAACCCAGTTACTTCAACTTTTTGATCGTTATAAGCATCTGGTTCTGGATAAACATTTAAAATTCTAATCCATTCAATCAGCGATCGCTCTTCTGGTTTAGTAGCGCTACGAAATTCTTGAGGTTGAGTTCTAGTCACTGGCAAAGATTCTGTTAAACCTCTTTGTAATGCTGTTTGACTAGCAAAAACTTGAGGGGTAATTATCAATGCCGATAGAGCTGATATTAATAATAAACTACTACTCCAACCAGGAGGAAAAAGATTAATATGCTGATTTTCAATACTGGTTAATGCTTGTTTTGATTGTCTCTTAAATCTTTGACTTTTGCGAATACTCCATAATTCCAAAACTTTCAATCCACCTAATAAAAGTAAAGCAATTCCAGCTCCCACTGTTAAACCAAAATAACGAGGATGAATTAATATGTATAACTTGCTTGTCGTCCAATAATGCAATAATACAAAACCCCAAACAAAAATTGCTATAGCATCTATCCAAGAACTATATTTTTGAGTAGAAAAAAAGTGAATTGTAAACTTTCATCAGATTAAAATTGCCCCACTTAATGAAGTCAGAAGTTACAGCAGATTCCAAGTATATGAAGTACAGATATTAACAATTAAATTTTTCCACTACGGGAATCTTGCCCACAACTGGTGTATCTCATGCTTGGTGGAATCCACTGTATTTTTGCCACGGGAATTTGAGCAACTCTCCAAAAATATTTCGCCTTAAAAAGCAGGATAGCGCAACTCAATCCTGTTTGATAAGTGAATAATATAGCAAGGAACGAGTTGATGTTTTACTTATGTTAATGATGAATCTTAGATAGAAAATTTTTCTACTCCCACTGTTGCCTGTTGCCTTTTGCCTATTTCCTATTACCGAAATATCGTGGTTTAAAGCCTCCCCTTTTAAGGGGATAATAAATGAAAAATTTTCCTGTTCGTCAATCCTATCCGTTTTTAAGGAGAGGTAATTCTAAATTCTAAATTCTAAATTCTAAATTCTAAATTCTTGAACTGCTATAAGTTAATTTAACTCAAATATAAATTCACAATCAAAGCCATAATAAAAGTTAATTGTGCTGCTAAAACCATTAAATAAATTACAGCCCGCGACCGAAATACTGATAATAACAAACCAACAGCTTTGATATCAATCATCGGTCCAAAAACCAAAAAAGCTAATAGAGAACCACTGGTAAAAGTTGCAGCAAATGACAAAGCAAAAAAAGCATCCACAGTCGAACAAATAGAAACCACTGCGGCCAAAGTCAGCATAGCAATAATTGAACTAATAGGACCCTGACCAAGATTCAAAATAAATTCACGAGGTGCAGCAACCTGAATCATTGCAGCGATCGCGCTACCAATCACCAAAACTCCACCCAAGTCTTGTAACTCTTGCACCATACTATTTAACAAAGATAAAAGCCTTTGTCGATCGGGCGCAACGAACAAAGATTTCCAACTCATATCTTTGTTAGAAGTAGCTTGACTACTCACACCTAGTGGACTTTGATTAATTGTAAGATCTTCTACTTGCCACAGTGGGATAGACTCAAGCGGCATAGACGTGGTAGATTGACCCAGAAAAAATGTTCCTGACTGTAAAAGAGGAGAAGTTGCAACTTTTGGAGAAACTGACTGTTGAGGTCTAGGTAATAGACGAGCAGTTGTAGGTTGCAATAATGGTCGCATATCCTTTTGCACGCTGAATACCCAACCAATAATTGTTGCTATTACTAGAGAAAATACCACTCGTAATACCACTATTTCTGGTTGGTCCCTAAAAGCAGTCCAAGTGGCCCAGATTACTATGGGATTTACTGTTGGAGCTGCCAATAAAAAACCAATTGCTACTGGAGCTGGTACACCTTGTATCAATAAACGTCGAGCAACCGGAACATTACCACATTCACATACCGGGAATAAAAAACCAACTAAGCTACCTACAAATGCTCCTAAAAGAGGGTTTTTAGGCAGATATGTAATTAATTTACGTTCATCAATAAACCACTGTAATATTCCGGATAAAATCACCCCCAGCAGTAAAAATGGTATTGCTTCTACCAATAAACTAAGAAAGAGGGTGAAAGCATTATTCAACTGATTTGTCAGCGTTGATGCCATCTTTTGATTTACTCTTTAAACTTTTTTTCCTAAGTATTTTATTTGGCTCAAATATCGCCTAGCAGTCCGTATTATTCAAATAACTATACATATATTTACAATGTAAGTATATACTAGGTAATCTAGATAATTAACCTATCTAGGTTCATACAGTTTCTTTTTCTTTTCGCACACAAATAATATTTAGGTTTTATGCTTAACTTATCTAGCTTTAAGCCCTTAATTTTACCGGCTGTTGAAAACTCCCTGCCAAAAACTTTTCAAGAGTTAACTTTACGAAATTTATCATTATATGATTTTCAAGTTGACAGTAATCAATCAGGAGAAGTGGCTGCTTTGAGACTAGAAGCTGAACCAAGATTGCCAGGAATAATTTTAACTGAAGAGGGACATATCTCAGGAATGATTTCCCGACAGCGATTTTTGGAGTATCTGAGTCGCCCTTTTGGACGAGAATTATTTCTGAAAAGGTCTTTAAAGACTTTGCATCAGTTCGCTTATACAGATTTTTTAGTGATGCCTGGAGATACTAAAGTTATAGAAGCTAGTAGTACTGCTTTACAAAGACCAACTAACCAAGCTTATGAACCAATTGTGGTTGAAATAGAACCATACATCTACAGAATTTTAGATGTCCATCATTTGCTGACAGCTCAATGTCATATTCATCAATTGGCCAGTAATTTACTCCATGAACTTTATCAAGAATTGGAGGCAGCTAACCAAAAATTAGAGCTTCAAGCTTCTTTAGATGCTTTGACTCAGGTTGCTAATCGTAGAAGATTTGACGAATATCTAGCTCAACAGTGGCTCCAAATGTCTAAACAGCAAAGTCCTATATCCATTATCATGGCAGATATTGATTGTTTCAAAGGTTATAATGACACTTATGGTCATCAAGCTGGAGATAAGTGTATCAAACAAGTAGCTTTGGCAATTAATCAAGCTGTTCAAATGACAATAAATATTAAGAAGGAAAATAATTTAGTGGCTCGTTATGGAGGAGAAGAATTTGCGATAGTTTTACCTCAGATGAATGCTATTGATGCTGTTTCTATAGCTGAACAAATTCGTTCTCATGTCAAGTCATTAAATATCACCCATAAAGCTTCTGTTGCCTCAAAAGTTGTAACTTTAAGTTTAGGAGTTTCCACAGCTATACCTCAATTGGGTGGCTCACGAGAAGCATTAATTGCTGAAGCAGATCGAGCACTTTATCAAGCTAAAATTAAAGGCCGCGATCGTGTTCTGCTAAGTTAAGAGTAGCTCCCGATGAATTAAATAACAAATAATTTTGTTTCAATTTTCTATTAGCAGCATCTACTGCTTCATAAAACTGATATAAAACATCACACTTAGTGATATTTTAATGTTTACTTCCTCCTTCTACTGAGACCGTAGGCGGTTACTCATCCACAGGCTTGCACAGGTCAAGCCAACCGCATCTTTCAAGTTAATACTTGCGTTTAAATCTCGCTATATTGATAACCCGAATTCAGGGGAATCATAACTTCTAATGTTTAATATCAAATCCGCTCGGGTTCGGTATAAAAAATTTTTCATCCGAGCGCGCAAATGTGCAAATCTCTCTAAATTCTCTTCCCTCCTGACTCCTGACTCCTTACTCCTGACTTCTGACTCCTATTTTATTTTTGAGTACGACGACTTCTAGGAGGAACAACTTTTGCAGAAGTCGATTTACGAGGACTAGACTTACGTCGCTGTTTCTGAGGTTTGATTTTGGGAAGTAAGCTAGATAAACCTTTAGTTTTGAAGCGTTTATAAACTGAACTACTCCAGTCACTCACAGAATGACTCATTGCACCAAGTTCTAGACCTACCAATAAAGCAATTACTTCTTGATAATGTAGGGAAAGCGATCGCCACAAGCTTTCAACAAACCCTAAAATACTCCATTGCAGCCCCAGTAATTCATCTATAATTAAACCAAATACAACTACTGCTCCCAGCAACGTCAAAACATATAGCAATCGTATTGCAGTACCAATTATCGGTCCATGAGATAAAAAGGAACGATGATTCAGACTTGTTTGGTAGGGTCGCCAAAGCCACTTAAACCAACCCCATCTTTGAAATTGCCGAGAATTAATGTCCAGGTCTGGGCCAAACATTAGCCCACTGAACAAAAAACCCCCAGAAACAAATAAGGTTAAGTGGGTACTATGAACTAACCCAAAGCTTAAGCTTGTTACTATGGGTAAACTCCACAAGGTTATTCGGTCATGGGTGCGACCACTGGGCATAGCAGATTTAATCTAGGCCAAAAAACGCAGAATATATTTATCAAACTTAGCAGATCAAAGATACTTTTTTTTTTACTTGCATATTTAGTGAGATGTGTTATACTTGTAAAAGTTGGGCGGTTAGCTCAGCGGTAGAGCGCCTGCCTTACAAGCAGGATGCCACTGGTTCAAATCCAGTACCGCCCATAAAATAAATCTAGCTATTAGTTAAGTTGATGGTAATTATTTTTTACCCTAAATTTGATTAATTAGGGCTTGCTGATTAAATCTAAAAGTATTGACATATAAAGACAAGTGCCTTTTTGGAGTCGAATTGCAGTACGCCTGTTTCAGTCTAAAGCGCTCAAAAAGGAGCGTATTTTAGGCGCATAGTTGGGCAGAAAAATCATTCTTACAATTCTTACTTCTACCTCCTCGCTCATTCCTATTTCTCCCCTCCTGGGAGGGTTAGGGGTGGGTTGTCTCCTGTCTCCTGTCTCCTGTCTCCTGTCTCCTGTCTCCTGTCTTTAGACATATCCCCACCCCCCCCCACTTTCTATCAGAAAGGGGGGTCTTTAAAATTTTCTGGGGTTATCAGACATGAAGTGGCCTTTCGGAGACTATCCCGATGCAATTTTACCTTCTTCCTTCTTCCTTCTTCCTTCTTCCTTCTTCAAATTCTATCCTATTCTTCTGTGGTCTTCTCTTGAACTCCCTGTATTATTCTAGATAATTCACTTTTTTCATTAACTGTAATTCTAGTGGGAGAACCACTAATAATTCTTTCATAGCTACGGAAAGAATCCTTAATTTCAGGACCATTTGATGTTATTGTATATTCTCTAATTCCTTTGTCATGCCACGAACCACGCATTTTGAAGACATTAATAGCACGGGACATTTCACCACGGATTTCGACATACTGTAACATGATGATTGTATCAGTAATAGTAGAAATATGAGTATTCGTAATAGAATGAGACCCCATAAATTGATCGGTCGTATTAGTAAAAAAGCCTGTTATTTCTTCTTGCTTGGCAAAACCTGTAACCCCGATCACAAATTGTCTAAAAGCATTATTACTTACTCCTCTTGCTAAAGCAGATAGAGAATCAATCGCTATTCTAGATGGTTTGAAGTTCGCAATTTCTGATTTAATAATTTGTAAATGGTCTTCTAAACCTGCTGATTCTGGATAGCTACACAAGATTCTTAATAATCCCTTTTTTCTAACTCTTCAAAATCTATACCCCAAGAATTGGCATTACGAAATAATTGAGCGCGAGATTCTTCATAAGCAAAAAGCATCGCAGGTTCATTATTCATACAACCATTTTCTAAGAACTTACTTACTAAAAGAGTTTTTCCTGTACCAGTAGCTCCAGTTGCTAATATGATTGAATCTTTAAAGAAACCACCTCCACACATTTGATCTAGAATGTCATCTCCAGAGGAAACTCTAGCATTTGAAGAACGTTGAGTTAGCCTCATTGCTCCTAGTGGGAATATATTTACACCATCATTAGTAATCGTAAATGGATATTCCCCCTTCATGTGGGTTGTCCCCCTCAGTTTTAAGATTTCTATAGTTCGTCTTCTACGCTCGCCTTCTAGAGCATTACGAACTATCACAACATTATCTGAGACAAATTCTTCTACTCCAAATCTTGCTACTGGGCCATATTCTTCTACTCTTTCTGTAGTCATAATTGTAGTTGCACCAACTTGTTTGAGTCGGGCCACTAAACGAAATATTTCTCTTCTGACTACAGAAGCAGCATCATATTGTTGAAATACGGCAGTTACTGAATCAATAGAAACTCTTCTTGCTTTGTATTTACGAATGGCATATTGAATTCTTTCTATTAAGGCAGATAAGTCAAAATTTCCTACTATATCTTGCCCCTCTGGATCGGGAGAAGCGTCTAATATAAATAATTTCCCATCATTAACTAATTTCTGTAAATTCCAACCAAAACTGTGGGCGTTTTTAATAATATCGTGGGGAGATTCTTCAAAGGTTACAAATACTCCTGGTTCATCAAAATAGATAATTCCATTATAAAGAAACTGAATAGCAAGCAATGTTTTACCAGTTCCAGATGTACCACTTACTAATGTGGTTCTGCCAACTGGCATACCCCCATGACTGATGTCGTCGAACCCCTCAATCATAGTCCGAATCTTCTCAACTCCTACTGTTGCTATTTCATCTCTTTTAATAGATTCACTATTTTCATTCATATTTTTATCTTTGGAATGTTGAAAAAATTTTAGCTATCCGCAAATATGTAAATATATCTACTAATATGCCAGGATTGTCGCATCATAATGTACGGCGTTTTTAATTTTGGTGGAATACAGAGAAATCTGCTCTCTGGATTTTGTCTTCAGGCAAAAGTTTATCAAAATTATAAGGGTCTAAAACTCCGCCTTTTAAGGCGAAATATTTTGGATAGTTGCTCGCGCATCCCCTACTTCCCCTCCTGGGAGGGTTAGGGGTGGGTTAACTTCTGACTTCTGACTTCTGACTTCTGACTTCTGACTTAGTTAAATGCCATACCTCAATGAAAATCGCGACTATGTCCAGAGTATTTATATCACAAAATAGTGACATACTCCCACACTAAGCTTACGCTATAGTGTGGGCTTCTCGTTTATAGTCCTGCTATTGCATCGGACTCCACGAGCTTTAAGGGCGGGATGCCCCGCCGCCCTATTTTTATATTTATTGCAGCATTCACATCGCGGTCAATAACTAGACCACAATGCGGACAAGAATGAGTTCTCTGTGATAATTTTTCGGGACTTTTTTACCACAAGAGGAATTGGCATGATTAACGGGCAAGCATTGATCGGACAGCGATTTTCTTGCCACCATAAGAATCGCTCAGACAATCTATAGTTGTACTGCCGACGCAACAAATCTAACCACAGTTCTATGATGGCCACTTGTTCTTGATTCGGTTTTAGCTTGTACTGATAAGCTGTCC
>NZ_BLZO01000067.1 GCF_014132355.1 Okeania sp. KiyG1 | reverse complement strand
TTGGTAATGCACCGACGGCACTTTTTCACTTACTAGAAATGCTGGATGAGGGAATGGCAAAACCTGCCTTGATTTTAGGCTTTCCTGTGGGATTTGTGGGTGCAGCGGAATCAAAAGCTGAACTGGCAGCAAATAGTCGAGGTGTTCCATTTATTACTCTCCATGGAAGACGTGGAGGTAGCGCGATCGCCGCTGCAGCGGTGAATGCTTTAGCAAAGGAGAGCGAGCTATGATATGGGGAGTAGGGGAGTGGGGGAGTAGGGGAGTAGGAGAGTAGGAGAGATGGAACTTTTTTTTATATCAAATCCGGTAGCATCGGTGTTATTCAACATTAAAGATAAGAGTCTATATTGTAGGGGCGAATGGCCATTCGCCCTTAGAGGTTGTTTGTAAAGAATTATGAAGTGTTTTTCCCCCTGGCAAATTGGATATTTCAGCCGATAAAATCTGGGACAATAACCAATTAAAGGGCAATTATTGTACATTACAAAACTTTACAAACAGTCTCTTACCCATTGTATGATGATTGACAGAATTATATTACTCCGAAGCCAACGAATTTGATATTATACCGAATTAAGCGAATTTGATATGACAAAATTAGGACGACTGTACGGATTAGGTATTGGACCTGGCGATCCAGAGTTGCTGACTTTGAAAGCACACCGCATTTTGACTACTGTTCCGGTAATTGCTTACCCTATTTCTGAAAATGGCAAAGCTTTAGCACGGGCGATCGTCTCGGAGTTTATTCGTCCTGACCAGATAGAAATTTCTATGTCTTTACCGTTTGATGTTAAGCGATCGCCACAACCTTATTATGATATAGCTGCTAAAAAGATTGCTGAACACTTAAAAGTAGGGACAGATGTGGCGGTGTTGTGTGAAGGGGAACCAATGCTTTATGGTTCATTTATGTATCTTTTTCAACGACTTTCAACACAGTTTCCTACTGAAATTGTCCCGGGAATTTCTTCTACAATGGCAAGTGCTGCTATGCTGGGCGTGCCAATTACTTATCACAATCATGTGTTGAGTATTATCCCCGCTACTTTGGATGAAATTACTTTGAGCGATCGCCTTGCTGTTGTTGATGCGGCGGTTATTATTAAATTAGGGAGGCATTTTACTAAAGTCCGTAGGGTTATCGATCGCTTAGGGTTATTGCATAGGGCACTTTATATTGAAAGGGCAACTCAATCAAATCAGCGAATTGTTGACATTACTGAGGTTGAGCAAGGGGATGTTCCTTATTGGTCTTTGATTTTGATTCCTAGTCAAATGGAGTAGGGGAGTCATTTCAGTTATCAGTTATCAGTTATCAGTTATCAGTTGTGAGAGAGTGGGGGAGAGGGAGAGAGGGGGAGACGAAGACGCGGAGTAGGGGAGTGGGGAGTGGGGGAGTGGGGAGACGCGGAGACACGGAGAGGGGGAGAGGGGGAGACACGGAGTAGGGGAGAGGGGGAGACACGGAGACGTGGAGAAGGGGAGATTGAATATTGAAGTAATATCATGTCCGGATAATCAGTTATAAAAAAAACTTCTGGCTTTGAACCAATATTCCCTTCTGCCTTCTGCCTTCTGCCTTCTGCCTTCTGCCTTCTTCCTTCTTCCTTCTTCCTTCTTCCTTCTTCCTTCTGCTATAAAATTGAATGGGCAAAAATAGCAGCTTGAGTGCGATCGCGTAAATTTAACCTCCTGAGAATATTAGTAATATGATTTTTTACAGTCTTCTCAGAAATATAGAGAGTTTTGGCTATTTCTCGGTTATTTGCACCAGAAGCAATTAATTTTAAAATTTCTTGTTCTCTTGGTGTTAATTCTTGCCAATTTTGGGGAAGGTTACTAACAGGAATTGCCATTTGAGAAATAGCTTTTTTGCCTATGCCAGGTCCTAGTTGTGTATAACCTTTAAATACAGCTTTAATTGCCTGACCTAATTCTTCTGAGGGTGTGTCTTTTAGTAAATATCCTGCTGCTCCATATCTCAATGCTTGGGTCACATATTGCTCGTCGTCAAATGTGGTTAATATTAATATTTTTACTTCTGGGAAACGCTGACAAATTTCTTTAGTTGCTGCTACTCCATCCATTATTGGCATTCGTACATCCATTAAAACTACATCTGGTTGTAGATTTTCTACTTGATTTATTGCCATTTCTCCATTTTCGGCTTCTCCTATTATTTGTAAATAATTTTCTAACTTTAATAAAGCTTTTAATCCACGTCGGATTAAGTTTTCATCATCGACTAATAATACTTTAATCATAATTTATACCAATTTTATTTAAGGGAATAAGGAGTCGGGAGCAGGGAGAATAGATAAATTTACTTTTGAAGAGAGTATAAGTTTAATACCCTAAATTTCACTCGTGATGTCTACAATTGCTGAGGATTTGCAGAAAAGGAATGGCAAATTTTTAGTATCCTTATCTACTTTCAACTTTCACAAGGGGTGAGGTAGATCGACGATCCCCCTAAATCCCCCTTAAAAAGGGGGACTTCCGGTTTCCCCCCTTATCAAGGGGGGTTAGGGGGGATCTCCGGCAGTGTACATCACATTTACTGAGAAATGCTATATTTAAAGAGACATGATATTAGTTTATACGAATCAAGGGAAAATCAGCAATTATTTTACATCCTGTATTAGGAGAGGTAAGAATCTCGAATTTACCTCCTAATGCTAAGGCACGTTCTTGCATTCCCTGTAAACCAAAACCAGTAGTATTTTGGTTTAAATTAAATCCTTTGCCGTTATCTTGAATGATTAAATGTAATTTTTTTGTGGTAAAAATATTAATTTCTACGGTGGTTGCTTCAGCATATTTATAAATATTAGTTAATGCTTCTTGCACTATACGATAAACAGCAATTTTTAATTCATTATCGGGAGAAGAATTGAGATTTATATTGCTCGTGGGTAAAATACCAGTAGATTTATGAAAATCTGCTATTAAAGTAGCGATCGCTGATTCTAAAGATTGATTTTCCCACCAGTTAGACCGTAGAGTTGCTACTGACTGACGTACTTCATTTAATGCTTTTGAGCCTAGTTGTTTAGCATCTGCTAAAAATTCTATTGATTCTTGTGGTTCTGATTTTCTCAGCTTCCAAGCTGCTTCTAAACTAACATTTAAAACTGTTAAATAATGCCCTAGGGAATCGTGAATTTCTCTGGCAATCCGATTTCGTTCTTCTAGAGCAGCAATATTTTCTATTTTCAGGGCATATTGTCGTAGTTTTTCATTGGCAATTGCTAATTGTTCTCGACTTTTTCGTTCTGACATTATTGCTTTTACTAATAATTGTAAGAAAACTATTACTAATCCAAATAAAATTATTGAACTTAATATAACTAAGATAAATCTTTCTCTAGCAAATAATGGTAATCTTGTCAGTTTGTGTAATTTTTGAATTTGGATAAATGTGAATAAAGAAAATACAAATATATTAATAATTAAATTTTGTTTTCTTTCAAAAATAAAGCAATCTCGAATTACCAAAATTATACATAATATTGGAGATAGACGCAGATTACTCAGGAATGACATTAAAATAATTAGACTAATTTCGACGGCAGTATAAATAATTTTATTTGAGCGGGATTTATTGATAGGTAAAAATAGTCCCATCAGGCTAAATACTAGCAGGAGAAAAAGATTGATAGAGAGTGAATTTGAGATTTCTATTGTGTGAATATGTCGTATTATCCGGCGACCACCATAGAGAGGAAATTTTAAAGTTTCACTCATGGCAATAATAATCAGTAAAATCCATTCTAAGTAGAGTAAAAAACGGATTGGATGTTTAGTTATTTTAGGGAAAATATGCATATTTTTATTTCATTAAAACTCCGATAGATAAATTGCCAGCTCAATAATGATAATTTATATCAAATCCCGTAACATCGGTGTTATTCAATATTTAAAGAGTAGGGGCGAATGGCATTCGCCCTAGCCCTATATTGTAGGGGCGCCATTAGGAGTTTTGCGTTAGTAAATGGCTATTCGCCCTTACACATTGTATGACCATCGACAGAATTATATTACTCCGAAGCCAATGGATTTGATATTACTCAATAACTAAATTTTTTCCTTCTTCCTTCTGCTATATTCCGAAGATAAGGAATTTTATTAAAACCCTAAAATTAGTAAAGTTAAGGAGACATTTAATTATAGCAGTTGAAGGAAAAGTTAGGACATATCACAAGCTTAAAACTAAAACAAAGTAATATGTTTCCCTCTTCCTTCTTCCTTCTTCCTTCTTCCTTCTTCCTCCTTCCTTCTTAGGACTAAAGTCCTAGATAAAATTAGGACTTTCAGCTCTGGTTGTTTACGAGCGATCGCCTATAGGATTAAAACAGTAAGCACCTAATACATGGAGTTTAAAAAAGTCTCATGAAACGTCAATCTTTTTCTCTATTATTGTTTGGCATTGTTGCCACTATTTTATTTGCTAATCCTTTAAAAGTTAATGCTCATCCTAAAAATTTGAATCTGACTCCTGAACAAAAAACTCAGTGGGAAGAAATTCGAGCGCAAAGCAAAGCTCAAATGCAAAATATTCTGACTCCTGAACAGCAGCAACAGCTACAAACTTTAACTTCACAAGGTCAACGTCCCCGCAGAGCAATGAAAGAGTTAAATCTTTCTGAGGAGCAGAAAACTCAGATGCGCGAAATTATGCAGTCATCCAGGGAGCAAATGGCGAATATTTTAACTGAAGAGCAACGAGAGCAGTTTCGTCAACATATGCAAATGCGGGGACGGAGGAGTCAGGAGTGAGGGAGTAGGGGAGTAGGGGAGTAGGGGAGTGGGGAAGTGGGGAGTAGGGGAGTAGGGGAGTAGAATACCCACCCTAACCCCTCCCAGGAGGCAGGGTCTATTTATTGTCACGAGAGAAAAAGAAGTAGGGGAGTGGGGGAGTGGGGGAGTAGGGGATGGCGAAGTAAGGTCAATTCATCGTCAAGAGAGAAAAATTGTATCCTTAGTTTTGTAATATACAATGATTGACCATTAAACTGTAACAACTTGGTTATTTATCCCAGATTTGTAGGCTGAAATACCCAATTTGCGAGGGGGAAAAACACTTCATAATTCTTTACAAACAACCTCTTAACTTAAGCATATATCTTTTCGGAGAAAGACATTTCCAATCATCAAAAATAAAATCAATTATTGTAGATAAATCATCAATTATTCCCCTCCTGGGAGGTGTTAGGGGTGGGTTCCCTATTCCCTACTCCCTACTCCCTACTCCCTACTCCCTCTTTTCTGGAGAGAGCTAAAAGATACGGTTAGGGGTTCTATATAGATTGACATCCTCCCGACGCTGCACTTGCGTGACAGCGCGGGATTCCTTAACATCACTGTTAGGGGCTTTCTGTTTCCTCCTCCGGAGGAGCTGCGCTAACATAGCACCCGCCTTCTGAGATTTACTCCCAGAAGGTCTTACGGTCGCTCCACAGACTGACACTGCGAGTCCCGCAGCCTTCTTGGTGGGCGTTCCTTTGCGTCTGACGCCGACGCGGGTTCCCATCCGCAAAATGTTTATACTTGCATTTATATCTCGATCATGGTGAGTGCCACACTCTGGACAATCCCACTCTCTAATATTTAGAGGCAATTTCTCCACTACATGACCACAATTAGAACAGCGCTTAGAAGAAGGGAAATATCTGTCAATTTTAATTAATTGGCGACCGTACCATTCTGCTTTGTATTCTAATTGCCTGACTAATTCTCCCCAGTTGGCATCACTTATTGCTTTAGCTAATTTATGATTCTTGACCATATTTTTTACTGCCAAGTCCTCAACTACAACAGTTTGATTTTCTCTGATTAATTGAGTAGTTAACTTATGGGTATAGTCAATCCGGGAATCTTTAATTTGGGCGTGAATTCTTGCTACTTTGAGTCGTGCTTTTTGATAGTTATTTGAACCTTTAGTCTTACGCGAGAGTGACTTTTGAGCTAACCTCAGTTTTTTGTGTAATTTCTTGAGATTTTTTGGGTTAGCAAATTTTTCTCCATCACTGGTAGTCACTAAACTGGTAATTCCTAAGTCAATACCTATTTGCTTGGTTACTGGCTTAAGCTTCAAATTTCTAGGGTCATTGACTCTAAGGGACAATGACCATCTGCTACTGGGGTCAAGTTTCACTGTAATTGTACTTGGTACACAGTTTTGCGGTAGTTGCCTACTCCATCTGATAGGTAATGGTTCTGCACCCGATCGCTAAATAAACTTGACCATCTTCCCACTTGAACGCTGATTTTGTAAATTCTGCACTACCCCCATGACGCTTTTTCTTGAAGTTGGGATATTTGGCACGTCCACTAAAGAAGTTGGTAAAAGCTGCTTGTAGATGTCTTAAGCCTTGCTGTAATGGAACACTGCTAACTTCTTTTAGGAAATCTAAATCTTCCTGCTGTTTCCAATTGGTAAGCATAGCTGAAGTTTGCTTGTAGGGGCGAACGGCCGTTCGCCCCTACCTCTTTCTTTGTGTTCATACCAAGCTTGAGTTCTCGCTGCCAAAGCTTTGTTGTAGACCAAGCGTACACAACCCAACGTCCTCCGCAACAGATTTTCCTGTTCTAGAGTTGGGTAAAATCTAAATTTGTATGCTTTTTCAACCATCTACTTTTTACTTACTTGAGCTTTTACAGTTTAACAGATTATATGTGAAAACTCAACATTGATTGGTTTTTCCTCCGGAATGCTACGCAAACATCCCGACGCTTCCCTGCGGGAGAGCGCGGGTCTTCAACCAACGTTGAGATAAATACTTAAGCAAGCTAAGAATTTTATACTAATTTTCGTGTTACGAATTGAAGCATTGACTTATATTTGTGGTCTAGCTAAACTGGACTTAGTATAATTACTTAGAATTTATGTTTTTTAAAAATAAAAACATATAAAAAATTATGTCCACTGTTAAAATAACTCAAACCGGAACCCCTAATGAAACTGGTGCAGTAGCAGCAACTTTCACCATAGACAGAGGTACAGACACAGTAGGAGATGTAACAGTATTCTTCACTATCTCTGGCACTGCTCAACAAAACATCGACTACGACATACAAGGAGCGCAGACGGTAGATGGCACAGTGCCCACTGTCACTTTCAATGGAGAAACAGGCAGCGTTGTCATTCCCGATGGACAAACCAGCGTTGACATCAAAGTAGTACCCAGGGACGATACTGTAACCGATACTGACGAAACAGTTATCCTCACCCTGACAGAAGAACCCACAGGAGCGCCCAACCAGTATGATGTGAGTGCGACTCCAGGAGATGAGACGGCAACTCTGACAATTACGGATAATACTAATCCCATATCTAAAGCAGTGGGAGCTAATGAGAAAATCATCTCTACGAATGCTCATGGTGCTGAATTTGTATTTGCAGCGGATGTGGATGGAGATGGGGATGTGGATGTTATAAGTGCTTCAGCCGATGACGACAAAATAGCCCTGTACGTCAACGATGGCAGCAATAACTTCACAGAACAGACCATTTCTACTAATGCTGATCGTGCTGAATCAGTATTTGCAGCGGATGTGGATAGTGATGGGGATGTGGATATTCTCAGTGCTTCGGCCATTGACGACAAAATAGCTCTGTACCTGAACGATGGCAGTAATAACTTCACAGAACAGACCATTTCTACTAATGCTGATCGTGCCGTATCAGTATTTGCAGCGGATGTGGATAGTGATGGGGATGTGGATATTCTCAGTGCTTCCTTGTTGGACGACAAAATAGCCTTGTACCTGAATGATGGCAGCAATAACTTCACAGAACAGATCATTTCTACTAATGCTAATGGTGCCTTTTCAGTATTTGCAGCGGATGTGGATAGTGATGGGGATGTGGATATTCTCAGTACTTCTATATATGACAACAAAATAGCTCTGTACCTGAATGATGGCAGCAATAACTTCACAGAACAGACCATTTCTACTAATACTGATCGTCCTGTATCAGTATTTGCAGTGGATGTGGATAGTGATGGGGATATGGATATTCTCAGTGCTTCAGTTAATGACCACAAAGTTACTCTGTACCTCAACGATGGTAGCAATAACTTCACAGAACAGACCATTTCTACTACTGCTTATAGTGTCTTTTCAGTATTTGCAGCGGATGTGGATAGTGATGGGGATGTGGATATTCTCAGTGCTTCCTTTAATGACGACAAAGTCGCCATATACCTGAACGATGGCAGCAATAATTTCACAGAACAGGCAATTTCTACTGATGCTGATGGTGCTGTATCAGTATTTGCAACGGATGTGGATAGTGATGGGGATGTAGATGTTCTTAGTGCTTCCTTTAGTGACAACAGAATAACCCTATACGAAACAGTATCCGTCCCTTTTGTTAGCATCACTGCCACAGGAACTCCCACAGAAGCAGGAGCTATCCCAGGCACTTTGACTATAGACAGAGGTACAGAAACTAACGGTGATATTACAGTATTTTTTACCATCTCTGGCACTGCTACCCAAAATATTGATTATGATATTAAAGGGGTTCACACTGTAGATAATACAGTTCCCACAGTAACTTTTGATGGAGAAAAAGGTAGTGTAGTTATTCCTGACGGACAAACCAGCGTTGACATACAAATAGTTCCCAGGGACGATACCGTTGTTGATGCAGCAGAAACGGTCACCCTTACTCTCACAGAAGAACCCCCAAGAGATCGCCAACAGTATGATGTGAGTGCTACTCCAGGGAATGAGACGGCAACTCTGACAATTACGGATAACACTAACCCCGCATCTAAAGTAGTGGGGGCAAATGAGAAAATTATCTCTACGAATGCTGATGGTGCTGGATTTGTATTTGCAGCGGATGTGGATGGTGATGGGGATGTGGATGTTCTTAGTGCGTCACAGAATGACGACAAAATCGCCTTGCACGTCAACGATGGCAGCAATAACTTCACAGAACAGATCATTTCTACTAATGCTGATTCTGCTGCATCAATATTTGCAGAAGATGTAGATGGTGATGGGGATGTGGATATTCTCAGTGCTTCAATTCATGATGACAAAATCGCCTTGCACGTCAACGATGGCAGCAATAACTTCACAGAACAGATCATTTCTACTAATGCTGATGCTGCTTCATCAGTATTTGCAGTGGATGTGGATAGTGATGGGGATATTGATCTTCTCAGTGCTTCAGCCTTTGACGATAAAATTGCCCTCTACCTCAACGATGGGAGCAATAACTTTACACAACAGACTATTTCTACCAATGCTGATCGTGCTGTATCAGTATTTGCCATCGATGTGGATGGTGACGGGGATGTAGATGTTCTCAGTGCTTCAATTGAGGACGACAAAATTGCCCTGTACTTGAATGATGGCAGCAATAACTTCACAGAACAGACCATTTCTACTAATGCTGATGGTGCCTTTTCAGTATTTGCAGCAGATGTGGATGGTGACGAGGATGTGGATATTCTCAGTGCTTCATTGAACGACGACAAAATT
The DNA here is from genome assembly GCF_014132355.1 of Okeania sp. KiyG1. Lineage (GTDB taxonomy): Bacteria > Cyanobacteriota > Cyanobacteriia > Cyanobacteriales > Microcoleaceae > Okeania. The sequence goes on along the minus strand of NZ_BLZO01000067.1, from coordinate 6,821 downwards.
GCCCTGTACCTGAACGATGGCAGCAATAACTTCACAGAACAGACTATTTCTACTAATGCTGATAATGTTCGTTCAGTATTTGCAGCGGATGTTGATAGTGATGGGGATGTGGATATTATCAGTGCTTCCTTTGGTGACGACAAAATCGCCATGTACCTCAACGATGGGAGCAATAATTTCACAGAACAGGCCATTTCTACTGATGCTGATGGTGCTGTATCAGTATTTGCAACGGATGTGGATAGTGATGGGGATGTAGATGTTCTTAGTGCTTCCTTTAATGACAACAGAATAACCCTATACGAAACAGTCTCTGTCCCCTTAGTGAGCATCACTGCCGCAGAAACTCCCACAGAAGCAGGGGCAACTCCAGGAACTTTTACTATAGACAGAGGTACAGAAACTAACGGTGATATTACAGTATTTTTCACCATCTCTGGCACTGCTACCCAAAATATTGATTATGATATTAAAGGGGTTCACACTGTAGATAATACAGTTCCCACAGTAACCTTTGATGGAGAAAAAGGTAGCGTAGTTATTCCTGACGGACAAACCAGTGTTGATATACAAATAGTTCCCAGGGACGATACCGTTGTTGATGCAGCAGAAACAGTTACCATTACTCTCACAGAAGAACCCACAGGAGCGCCCCAACAGTATGATGTGAGTGCGACTCCAGGGAATGATACGGCAACTCTGATAATTACAGATAATACTAATCCGACCTCTAAAGCAGTGGGAGCAAATGAGAAAATCATCTCTACCAATGCTGATGGTGCCCGTTCAGTATTTGCAGCAGATATGGATGGTGATGGGGATCTAGATATTATCACTGCTTCACGTGAAGACGACAAAATCTCTCTGTACCTTAATGATGGTAGCAATAATTTCACAGAACAGGTCATTTCTACTGATGCTGATGGTGCCCGTTCAGTATTTGCAGTAGATGTGGATAGTGATGGGGATGTGGATGTTATCAGTGGTTCACGTAACGACGACAAAATTGCCCTGTACCTCAACGATGGCAGCAATAACTTTACAGAACAAACCATTTCTACGAATGCTGATGGTGCATTTTCAGTATTTGCAGCAGATATGGATGATGATGGGGATGTAGATATTCTCAGTGCTTCCTTGTATGACGACAAAATTGCTCTGTACCTTAATGATGGTAGCAATAACTTTACAGAAAAAACTATTTCTACTAACGCTGATGGTGTCCGTTCAGTATTTGCAGCAGATGTGGATGGTGATGGAGATATAGATATTCTTAGTGCTTCACGCTATGACGACAAAATTGCTCTGTACCTCAACGATGGTAGCAATAACTTCACAGAACAGACTATTTCTACTAACGCGGATCATGCTGCATCAGTATTTGCAGCGGATGTGGATGGTGATGGGGATGTAGATATTATCACTGCTTCACGTGAAGACGACAAAATCGCTCTGTACCTCAACGATGGCAGCAATAACTTCCCAGAAGAAAAGATAATTTCTACTAATGCTGATAGTGCTATATCAGTATTTGCAGCGGATGTGGATAGTGATGGGGATGTGGATATTCTCAGTGCTTCACGTCACGACGACAAAATAGCCGTATACATCAACGATGGTAGCACTAACTTCACAGAACAGACTATCTCTACAAATGCTGATGGTGCCCGTTCAGTATTTGCAGCGGATATCGATGGTGATGGAGATGTAGATATTCTTAGTGCTTCCTTTTATGATGACAAAATAACTCTGTATGAAACAGTCTCCGTCCCCTTAGTTAGCATCACTGCCACAGGAACTCCCACAGAAGCAGGAGCTATCCCAGGCACTTTCACTATAGACAGAGGTACAGAAACTAACGGTGACATTACAGTATTTTTCACCATCTCTGGTACTGCTACCCAAAATATTGATTATGATATTAAAGGGGTTCACACTGTAGATAATACAGTTCCCACAGTAACTTTTGATGGAGAAAAAGGTAGCGTAGTTATTCCTGACGGACAAACCAGCGTTGACATACAAATAGTTCCCAGGGACGATACTGTAACCGATACTGACGAAACAGTCACCCTTACTCTCACAGAAGAACCCACAGGTGTACCGGAACAGTATGATGTGAGTGCGACTCCAGGGGATGAGACGGCAACTCTGACAATTACAGATAATACTAACCCCACATCTAAAGCAGTGGGAGCAAATGAGAAAATCATATCTACGGATGCTGATGATGCTCGTTCAGTATTTGCAGCAGATATAGATAGTGATGGGGATGTGGATATTCTCAGTGCTTCCTTTCGTGACGACAAAATCGCCTTGTACGTCAACGATGGTAGCAATAATTTCACAGAACAGACCATTTCTACTAATGCTGATGGTGCCTTATCAGTATTTGCAGCAGATGTGGATAGTGATGGTGATATGGATATTCTCAGTGCTTCACGCAACGACGATAAAATTGCCCTGTACCTCAATGATGGCAGCAATAATTTTACAGAACAGACCATTTCTAATAATGCTAATGGGCCTTATTCAGTATTTGCAGCAGATGTAGATAGTGATGGGGATGTAGATGTTCTCAGTGCCTCACGATATGACGACAAAATCGCTCTGTACCTCAATGATGGCAGCAATAATTTCACAGAACAGACCATTTCTACTAATGCTAATGGTGCCTTATCAGTATTTGCAGCAGATATAGATAGTGATGGGGATGTGGATATTCTCAGTGCTTCCTACAGAGACGACAAAATCGCCTTGTACCTCAATGATGGCAGCAATAATTTTACAGAACAGACCATTTCTACTAATGCTAAGCGTGCCCGTTCAGTATTTGCAGCAGATGTAGATAGTGATGGGGATGTGGATATTCTCAGTGCTTCCTTTCGTGACGATAAAATTGCCCTGTACCTGAATGATGGTAGCAATAACTTTACAGAAAAGGTCATTTCTACGAATGCTGATGGTGCCCGTTCAGTATTTGCAGCAGATGTGGATGGTGATGGGGATATAGATATTCTCAGTGCCTCACGATATGACGACAAAATAGCCGTATACATCAACGATGGCAGCAATAATTTTACAGAACAGACTATCTCTACAAATGCTGATGGTGCCCGTTCAGTATTTGCAGCAGATATAGATGGTGATGGGGATGTAGATATTCTTAGTGCTTCACGCTATGACGACAAAATAACTTTGTATGAAACAGTCTCCCTCCCCTTAGTTAGTATCACTGCCACAGGAACTCCCACAGAAGCAGGAGCTACCCCAGGCACTTTCACTATAGACAGAGGTACAGAAACTAACGGTGACATTACAGTATTTTTCACCATCTCTGGCACTGCTACCCAAAATATTGATTATGATATTAAAGGGGTTCACACTGTAGATAACACGGTTCCCACAGTAACTTTTGATGGAGAAAAAGGTAGCGTAGTTATTCCTGACGGACAAACCAGCGTTGACATACAAATAGTTCCTAGGGACGATACCGTTGTTGATGCAGCAGAAACAGTCACTATTACCCTCACTGAAGAACCTACCGACGCACCAGAACAATATGCTGTAACAACTATTCCTGGAAATGAAACAGCAACCCTAACTATTACAGATAACCCCGAACCAACATCTAAAATAATAGGGGCGAATGAAAAGATTATTTCTACTAATGCAGATCGCCCTGTTTCAGTATTTGCTGCTGACATAGATAATGATGGAGATGTGGATGTTTTAAGTGCATCAAATGATGATGACAAAATTTCCCTTTACCTCAACGATGGCAATAATAACTTCACCGAACAGGTAATTTCAACTAATGCAGACGGTGCTATTTCAGTATTTGCTATAGATTTAGATTCTGATGGAGATGTAGATATTTTAAGTGCTTCCGAGGGTGACAGTAAAATTGCTGCATACCTTAATGATGGAGATAATAACTTCACAGAACAGGTTATTTCTGATACTGCTTATGGTACTGTGTCAGTATTTGCTACTGATATAGACAATGATGGGGATATAGATATTTTAGATACTTCAAGTTATACGAATAGTGCAGCGGTTGGAATGCCTCTCGTAGAGAGTGATGTCCGCCTTTACATCAACGATGGCAACAATAATTTTACCGAACAGGGAGTATCCGCTGAGGCAAAAATTGCTCTCTCTGTATTTGCTGTGGATATTGATAACGATGGGGATATAGATGTTTTAAGGACATCGCCTTATACTTTAGCTGCCTCTCCATTACCAGGCGTTCCTTCACCACCTAATGACAAAACATTAGTCGTTTTCCTGAACGACGGCAACAATAATTTCACCGAACAAGTTATCTCTACTAATGCTCAACTTCCTTTATCCGTTTTTGCTGTAGATGTTGATAGTGATGGAGATGTGGATGTTTTAAGTACATCTGCTAGTGAGGATGAAATTGCCCTTTACCTTAACGACGGTAGTAATAATTTTACAGAACAAGTCATTTCTACTAATGCTGATGGTGCATTATCTGTATTTGCAGCAGATGTTGATAGTGATGGAGATGTGGATATTTTAAGTGCATCTGTTACTGATGATAAAATTGCTGTTTATCTTAACGACGGTAGTAATAATTTTACAGAACAAGTCATTTCTACTAATGCTGATGGTGCATTATCTGTATTTGCCGTTGATATAGACTCAGATGGAGATGTGGATATTTTAAGTGCATCAGGTGATGACGATAAGATCGCTCTCTACGAAACAATATCTGCCCCAGTTTTAAGTAACCTAGACTCTGCTAAATTTACAGAAAATGCCGTCAAGATAGCAGCAGAAATAATAGATAATGATGTTACTCTCACGGCTGAAAACGACAATTTCAATGGCGGTAACATCACTATTAACTATACAGTTGGCAATACTACCGAAGACCAACTCACAGTGGCAAACATTGGTACGGGAACAGGTGAAATAGGATTCGATGGCACAAATATTACCTATGAGGGGAACATCATAGGTTCCATAGATACAGCCAACAATGGTGTTAATGGTTCCGCTCTAATAATCAATTTCACCACTGCTGATGCTACTGTTGCAGCAGTTGAAGCTTTAATAGAAGCCATCAGTTACCAAAATACTTCCGATAACCCTACCGCAAGTCGCACTATATCTATAATAGTTAATGATAACATCCTAGATAGCAATCCTCAAACATCAGAAATAACAATCACTGCCGAAAACAATGCTCCAGTATTAGACAACACCTTAGATGCTACGGGTGCAACCGCCGACATAGCACTAACAGTAGACGAAGATACCACCCCCACAGGAACAGTAGGCAACCTAGTCAGAGAAATAGTCGCCCTGACAACAGGCAACGTCACCGACTCCGATATCAATGCAGTTACAGGTATTGCTATTACTACAGTAGATGAAACAAATGGTACTTGGCATTATACCACAGACGGAGGCACAACTTGGATAGAACTAGGAACAGTATCTGAAACCAGTGCCTTGTTATTAGCAGCAGATGATAACACCCGCCTATTGTTTGCACCAAATCAAAACTATAACGAAACAATAACTAATGGTATAGCATTCCGCGCTTGGGACCAAACATCAGGCACAGTAGGAAATAAAGTAGACGTTAGCAGCAATGGTAATGAAACAGCATTTAGTAGTGATACTGATACAGCCAATGTAACAGTCACTCCAGTCAACGATCCTCCTACTATTACTAGCGATATTACAGCAACAGTAGCCGAAAACACTACCACAGTAACTACTGTAACAGCCGAAGATATTGATGGGGATACAATAACCTATTCTATCACAGGAGGAGCAGACTCCAGCTTATTTGAAATAGACGAAAATAGTGGAGAAATAATATTCAATACAGCTCCTGACTTCGAGTTACCAGCAGATGCAAATCAAGACAACGTTTATGAATTAGAAGTAACTGTATCAGACAGCAATGGTGCAACCGAGAGCCAAACTATTGCAGTTACTGTCACAGACGAAAACGAAGACACACCAGGAATAACTGTTTCTTCTACAAACCAAAGCACAAGTGAAGAAGAGACAACAGCAAGCTTTGAGATAGTATTAAACAATGAATCTACTGATGATGTAGTAGTAGCACTTGCTTCAAATGACACAACAGAAGTCACACCAGGAATAACTGTTTCCTCTACAAACCTAAGCACAAGCGAAGATGAGACAATAGCAAACTTTGAGACAGTATTAAACAATGAATCTACTGATGATGTAGTAGCACTTGCTTCAAATGTCATAACAGAAGGCACAATAGATATTGGCAACCTCGCATTTACTCCTGAAAATTTGGATATTCTCCAAACATTAACAGTTGCAGGAGTAGATGACACAGAAGTAGATGCAAATGTCAACTTTATATTAGAGACAATTGCAACAAGCATTGATAGTGAGGATGATGGTATTACTGTTGCTGATGTTACTGTTACTAACATTGATAACGACACTGAACCCGAACCTACTCCAGAGCCAGAGCCAACTCCAGAACCAGAACCAACACCAGAGCCACAACCTACTCCAGAGCCTACTCCGGAACCAACGCCAGAACCAACACCAGAGCCTACTCCGGAACCGACTCCAGAGCCTACTCCGGAGCCTACTCCAGAACCACAACCTACTCCGGAACCAACTCCGGAACCAACTCCGGAACCAACTCCGGAACCAACGCCAGAACCACTCCGGAACCTACTCCGGAACCTACTCCAGAACCAACGCCCGAGCCTACTCCGGAACCTACTCCAGAACCAACGCCCGCGCCTACTCCAGAGCCTACTCCAGAACCAACTCCGGAACCA
>NZ_BLZO01000066.1 GCF_014132355.1 Okeania sp. KiyG1 | reverse complement strand
ATCGAGATTCCTTGCTAACCCACGAATCACTTCTTCTTTTGGTGCATAGTCGGCGCGATCGTTCTCTAGCTTGGACAAATATGTAAAGTCCACTCCTAAGAATTTGGCCAACTCTCGTTGGGAATATCCTTTCTCTTTACGGGCCTTTCTAATTAACTTTCCAAAACTTTTTCCACGGCTTTTACCTCCTAATAAGTATTTTAAGCAACTTTGACGAAAATTTCAACCAAAGCCTTGACGATAAAATCAACTAGCGCTACAATAAATTTAGTTGAAAAAATCAACTTCTGAGACACTACTGGTAAGGTTGAAATTTAATTGACTTAAATTTAAGCCCTATATATGGAGTCATGCTCAAGTTGGCTAATTGTAAATTTATGAGAGTCTCAACAAGTACAGCTCACCTGGAGGATAGCATTATGCTGAGAACCTGGACAGATACACACTACAAATTAGAAGACGAAGACTGGCTGTATATTGCCACCCATGAAGAACAGAATTCAGCTTCTCTTGTTTGCCCTGGGTATGCAAGAGATGGGGAAGGCTTCAGTATTCACTTTACTCCTGCTCACATAGAAATGTTAGAGCATTTGTTGGGAGCATTGCGAATTATTAAGGCGCAGCAGGAAGCAACTACAGATTATCAATATCCACAACCTGCAAAGGCGACACATCTAATTAATTAGGGTTTGCTGAGTCTTTTCAGGAGTGGGGGAGTGGGGGAGTGGGGGAGTGGGGGGAGTAGGGGAGTGGGGGAGTGGGGAAGTGGGGAAGTAGGGAAGTAGAGGAGTGGGGGGGAGTGGGGGAGTGGGGGAGTAGGGGAGCAGAGAGTACTTTTAGATTTAATCAGCAAGCCCTAATTAGCTTGTAAGAAGGTTTTAGGTATTAGGTTTTAGTTCAAGAATTTAGAATTTAGAATTAAGAATTTAGAATTACCTTTTCTTATAAATAAGAGGATTCGATAAAAGAATTTTTTTTCTTCTCTTGGTCGATTGGATATGGCGAGGAGACCTCGCCATCCCTCGACCGCTTTTTTCTTCATGAATGCAGAGGCTTTATAGCTGAATTTTTCGGTAATTTTTTTGTTCTTACAACTTACTACTTAATTCGTGGGTTTTAGGAGTTAAATAATTTTTTTCTTCTATAACCTACTACTTTCTTCAAAGCAGGCAAAAAATCAGATTCAAGGAAATAAAAGATGTCTAATTCTAATGTTAAAGCAAAAATTTATGTGTTTGGAGCTAAACCGAAACAAGCTTTATTGGTACCAGAAATTCCTATTGCAGTTCGTAATAATTGTCAGTCAGGACAATGGGTGATTGGAGACACAGATTATGGTTCTAAAATCTCAATGACAATCATCAAATTTAGCAAATTTTTCGGGAATTTAGGTCAAACAATTAATACATTATGGGGTCAAATTTGGTTTATTGCTGAGTCAGGAGAATTACCTCATGGAGTGTTAATGGTGACATATATTAAAGGTCGTTCTTTGAATGATTTTAATCGTTTAATTGCTTCAGTTCAAAGTCAAGGAGTGGAGCCAGCAACAGGGATTTTTCTTCCTGAATTTGTGAAGCATAGCGGTCAAAAACCAGATGAAAATGGTGTGGTAAAACCTATCAATTATTACAGCTTAAAATGGCGTTGGCAAGAACGTACAGATTGGTCAATTATTCATCAGGCAGCGGCAGTTCTTTCTGACGAAAATAATCTATCAAGAATGATTGATTTAGAAGGAACTAGGAAAATGGTTTGCTTAGATAATTTATCTGCTGAAGAAACTGCTAGTTTGATGGTAGCTCATACTAATAGCGAACAAAATTCTTTGCTGAGTTTAAATGTTAGTGATGATAAAGCTTTACCACAGGGGAATGAGTCTTTAACTGCTGCATTATCTTCTTGAAGAAGGAGTCAGGAGTCAGGAGTCAGAAGTCAGGAGAATGGGGTTGATGGGGATTCTCACCTCAAGAATCTAAAACTTAGACCAGGTAAGATTTTTCCTTCTGCCTTCTGACTTATGCCATATACCAAGAAAAAAATTGGAAAAACTTAAAGAGGTGCAAATGAGCAAAATTGCTAAATTCAGGATTTATCAGAGTGCCAAAAAACCAAAAAAACAGGAATGGGAAGATAGTTTACGGGGGAAATTAAAAGTTAAACATCAAATTAGAACTGATACTATTAATGACATAGAAAACTTCAGTCAAGATTTACAACATATTACTTTAGTTGTTGAATCTATTCAAAATAACTACCAGGCATTACTGACAGAAAATAGTCGCTTAAAATCAACTCTTTTAGAGTTAGTAGATAATTGCTACTGCTGGAAAGGAAATCGCTGTGAAAAATGCCAGAAAATTCTTAAGTCATTAGCGCCAGAAACTACTAAGAAAAAATTAAATACTGCCCAAGAATATGAAGATATTTTGAAGCAACTTCGGAAACTAGGGTTAAACAATTAATAATTAATAATTAATAATTAATAATTACCTCTCCTTGAAAAGAAGAAGATTGACTAATAATGAAAATTTTTTCTTGTTTATCCTTTAAAGGAGAGGCTTTAAACCTCAATTATTCGGTTAGTTTTCACTATATCACATTAAAAAGCTTTTCCTGACGAAATTTTCCGCAAACGGCATTTAAATAGTTAGCATTTCCTAAGTTCATGCTCCGCAAACAGCGAGTGATTTATGGAGATGAAAGCTAGTTAAAATCATCAATATTAGGGAGAAAAAAAATGACACAAACTGCATCAGAAAGTAGCAATTTTAGAGTGATGAAATCATTTGAAGAAATTTTAGCTGCTAAGAAAAATCTTGCATCAAAAGTAGCAACTAAGGAGGAGGAAGCAGAGAAAGAAAAAGGGAAACAAATTCTAGAAACTGCTGCTACTTATACTGCAGATAGTATTGTTAAAGGTTTGGCTGATTTACAATTAGATTTTGGTAGTATTGTTAATCAGTTATTAGACAATTTGCATCAAGAATCTACTAAACTTGAGGAGTTAAAACTTGCAATTGAAATTGAAAATCAACATTTGCAAGAGTTACAAAAAGTTCGTGTTGTTGCTGATGCTTTGCATATTTTAACTCAAGAACATCAAGAAAAATTAGGATTTTTAGAGCAGAATTTTAGCGAGCATCAAGAAAATATTGCCAAGGATATGACGACTAAGCGAAAAGCTTGGCAAAAGGAACAACAAGAGTATGAAGTTGCAATTGCAGAAGAAAATCAATTGTTAATTAAACGACGAGAAAATGAAGCTGCTGACTATCAATATGAATTGGAACATCAGCGTAAAATTGAAACGGATGAATATGAAGAAATGAAGCGGAATTTGGAGCGAGAATTACAGGAGTTAAATCAAGAGAAGGAAAAAAAATGGCAGGAAAGAGAAAGTTATTTGGCAGAAAATCAAGCTGAATTTGAAGAAAACAGACAGAAAGTTGAAGGTTTTGAAGAAGAGTTGAAGCAGGCTTATGTGAAAGCGAAAGATGACGCAATTAAAGAAGCAAGCAGACAGGCAAAAGTTAAAGAAGATTTATTTGCTAAAGAGTGGGAAGGAATGAAGAATGGTTATGAGTTAAAGATTGAATCTTTAGAAGAAACAATTGAGCGACAAACTGAACAAATTAATGATATTTCTACTCAGTTACAAGAGGCAATGAAGCAAGCACAAGATTTAGCTATGAGAGCTTTTGCTAGTTCTAATAACGGTTCTCAAGCTAAGTAGTTGTTGTTGAAAGGAAGAAGGAAGAAGGAAGAAGGAAGAAGTAAGAGGGAAGAAGGAAGAAGGAAGAAGAAAAAATCTTACGTTTTCTGAGTTTTAACCTTTCCTTCAACTGTGATAAAAGCTATAAACTACATTCATCATAAGGAAGAAGGAAGAAGTAAGAGGGAAGAAGGAAGAAGGAAGAAGAAAAAATCTTACGTTTTCTGAGTTTTAACCTTTCCTTCAACTGTGATAAAAGCTATAAACTAAATTCATCATATAGCCATTCAGCAACCCTAAGATTTGTCTACTCTATCCAGTAGCTCGTAAGCATTTAGCTAGCCTCTTGCAGAGGAACTGCGGACTTCAGCTAAAAATCTAAGGGTTTAAGTCCCCCACTATATTTGAAAAAGCCCGTGGTGCGCCTTTTATGGGGGTTTTTATCCCCCATTATACACCTTGAGAAGCTGATAGCTGGCCGCTGACCGCTGACTGCTATTTCAATTGGTATAAATATTTAGGTGGTATTTATACCAAATTTTCCCAGCTATATTGCACCTAAAATCAATCGAAAAATTGCAAATTTAACAGGAGAAAAAAAATGGCTAAAAGAGTTAATTCTAAAAATACCAAAGCTGAAATTTTAGAAGCTTTGGCAGAATTAAAAAAAGAAAAGTCTGCCCTAGAAGCAGAAGTAAATCAGCTAAGTCAGGAAAGTAAAACTACAGCTAAAACCTCTGTCGATTCAATATCAAAAAAACCAGAAAAAGAAGTGACAAAATTTATGAACTTAAATCAAACTCGTAACAAACCAAGTATGCAGTACACAATTGAAAATTTGTTGATGGTGCAAAGTGGCTTTGGTGGAGCTATCAGCGAATTATCAGAAAAACTTACTTCAGAAGCAACTAAATTAGAAGAAGTTCGACAACAAGTGACAGAAGAAATTCAACAATTAAACAATTTGCATAATTTAGAAAATATCGAGGAAAATACCTTAGATAATTTGATTCAACAGTATGAACAAAGCGCTAAAGAATTTGAGACAGAATTTAGCGATCGCCAAGAAGAATTACAACAAGAAATAGAGTCAAGTAAACAAGCTTGGTCAAAGGAACAACAGGAATATCAACGCACAATAAAAGAACGAAATGAACAGCAAGATAAAACTCGCCAACGAGATGAAGAAACTTATGAATATGACTTGAATTTGCAATACAATCTTGATATTGACCAGTATGAACAAAATAAGAAAAACTTGTATAAGGAATTAGAAGAATTTCAACAGCAACAAGAGAAAATGTGGTCTGAAAGAGAGCAGTCTATTTCTGAACGGGAAAAAGAATTTGCAGAGGTAAAAGCTGAGGTAGAAAACTTTAAAAAAGAACTAGAGTCTAATATTAATAACGGTAAGGAAAATGGGCGAAACATTGGTACTTATCAGGCGAAAGTTAAATCTGATTTGTTAGCAAAAGAAGTAGAAGGAGAAAAGCAATTTTATGAACTACGGATTCAATCTTTACAGCAGACAATTCAAAATCAAGAACAACGGATTAAAAATTTATCTGCACAATTAGATTCTACCTTGACACAGGTTCAAGATTTAGCAGTGAAAGCTATTGAAGGTGCATCAAATTCTCGTTCATTTCAAGCCATGAAAGAAATAGTTATGGAACAAAAGAATCAACAAAAGAAAAATTAATTTTTAGCGATCGCCTAAGTTCTAATAATACTAAATCCTGTTTAATATCAAATTTAGTATTATTAGACAAATCCAGAAAAGAGGCAATAGGCAGTAGGCAGTAGGGGGAAAATTTTGATAATTTCTGTGTGATAATTGATTTGATTTTTTATTATTGGAGATGTCTATTAGACAAATCTATAAATTAAATTAATTTTTGATCTAATCTACATTTTTTATTTGGGTAGACCACAGTAGGGACGTTCCATGGAACGTCCCTACAAGGTGTGAAGATGTGGTTCATCAATTTGAAAAGCGCTGTATTGCAGAGGTACTAATAACTAATAACTAATAACTAATAACTGATAACTGATAACTGATAACTGATAACTGATAACTGATAACTGATAACTGAAATGACCTGTGCCTATATTCAAACTGTCACTCTACTAATATTACTGTAAGTTTATACATATAAAATATGAATAAATCAGCCAAAAACTTTGATTTGAGGTAATAATTTTATGACTAATAAATATGCTCAACAAAAAGATACTGCTGCATGGATACTTCAAGTTTGGGCTTCCTTTATTCTAGCTACTTCTGGCACAGCGATCGGCATTTTTTACCTACCTGTAGATAATTGGATTAAAGGCTTTTTAGGAATGGGTTTAACATTCTCAGTAGGCTCCACTTTTACCCTAGCAAAAACTATTAGAGATAATCACGAATATCAAAGGATAACTGCCAGACTTGATGAAGCAAAAGTTGAAAAACTATTGGCAGAACATCACCCTTTAGACAAATAATTCAGAATTTAGAATTTAGAATTTAGAATTTAGAATTCATAATTCATAATTCATAATTCAGGAGATAATATCATGTCCGGTAGCATCGGTCTTGTATAGCAAAGGTAAGGAAGAAGGAAGAAGGAAGAGGGAAGAAGGAAGAGGGAAGAGGGAAGAGGGAAGAGGGAAGAGGGAGGTAAGGCTACCCTCGCAAGAAAAAACCTAAATTTCCTGTAGATATTCACCCTTGGGTTTACACAAACGATATAAACGGACATGATATAAGGAACAATTAGAATGGGAGCAAGATGCTCCCACTAGCTATATCATTACAATGAACCACTACCCAATTATTAATTGAATAATTTTTTGATAATTAGCACCCCAGTTATTGTTACAGCAGATTCCTCGCATAAGAGGTACAAATATTAACGTTAAAATGTTGGTAGTGCGGGCATCTTGCCCGCGAAGAATGTACCTCACACCTGATGAAATCTGCTGTAATTATTCTGATATCTACGTCCCACACTCCCCCACTCCCTTCCGTATCCGTATATCCGTGCCGTAATCCGTGTGAGCCACTCCCCTACTCCCTTCCGTATCAGTGTATCCGTGCCATAATCTGTGTGAGCCACTCCCTCACTTCCCCTTACAACTGATAACTGATAACTGATAACTGATAACTGATAACTGAAATGACGCACTACACTAAATGAGCAATAGTTACCCCACTACCGCCGTCATTTTTAGACGCTAACTCATAACGCTCCACCAACGGATGATCCTGCAAAAACTCATGGATACCCTGTCTCAATTTACCAGTACCTTTACCATGAATAATCCACAACAAACCATATTCGATCGCCCGAGAAAGTGCCCTATCTACCTCAATTTGAGCATCTGCAACCCGACTGCCACGAATATCAATACTATTTTTAGCAGTACGAACAGCTAAACCACTAGAAGTAATCTCCGGTTGAGCTTCTTTAGACTTACTTTCTGACTTCTTACTCTTTTGTACCTCCACATTTTTACTCTTTTTAGAAAGTTCTGCTTTTTCACCATCAAGAGACTCCACTTCTGCCAAACTAACTGTCATTTTCATAATCCCAAATTTAACAGTTAACTCATCATTCTCATTAGGAGCGCTCAACACTTCTGCTGTTTGCCCAATTTTGGGAATCCGAATACGATCGCCCTCTTTAGGCATAAAATTCGGTTTCTTCACAGGGACAGTACGAGAAGGTAAATATTTCTCAGAAATTTCATTAATAGCTTCCGTAGCTTTCTGAGCATTTCGAGCGGTTAACGGACCCTGTTGTAAATTCCGAATTACCGCAGCAATTTCTGCCTTTGCTTCAGCAATTTTTTCCTGTATTGCCAACTCTTGCGACAACTGTAAATCTCTTTCTCGATCCTTAAGCGCAGCAGCTTTTCTCGAAACTTCCCGATGTAAAGACTCAGTTTCTTGTAGTAACTCAGAAGCTTCTTTCGCCTTTGTTTCCTGTTGCTGTCTTTGAGCTTCCAAACCTGCAATTACCTGATTCACATCCTCAGAATTTCCTCCCACATAATCTTGCGCTCTATAAATAATCTCCTGTTTTAAACCCAACTTGCCAGCAATAGTCATAGCATTAGAACGCCCTGGAATTCCCCACAGTAGACGGTATGTAGGTTGTAGGGAATTGATGTCAAATTCTACAGAAGCATTTTCAAACCTTGCATCGTCATATTTGAGAGCTTTCAGTTCTCCAAAATGGGTAGTTGCCACAGTTAATAGTGCATTGTCCGCCAAATATTGCAAAATAGAAGTTGCTAAAGCACTACCTTCAGTAGGATCTGTACCAGCACCAATTTCATCTAACAAAACCAGGGTAGAAGATAAATCAGAATTTTCTTGATTTTCATCCTCATCTATTGCTTCTAAAATCCTAATAATACGTCGAACATGACCAGAAAAAGTAGATAAACTTTGTTCTAAAGACTGCTCATCACCAATATCAGCCAAGATTTGTTCAAACCACGGCAACTCCACAGGTTCATTAGCAGGTATAAATAATCCTATTTTTGCCATCAGTGCAGCTAACCCCAAGGTCTTCAGGGTAACAGTTTTACCTCCAGTGTTCGGGCCCGTAATTGCCACAACTTTAACTGGAGATTTTACCGTCACATCAATAGGTACAACATCATTTCCTTCTTCGTATTGCTGTTGCCAAACTAACAACGGATGTCGCAATTGACGGATATTCACAGGGCGATCAGAATCTGGCTCGGTAAATTGAGGAGGGTTTGCTCCTAACCATAAACTATAACGAGCGCGAGCTGTAGCAAGGTCAATTGTAGTAGCAATTATCAGTAACTGCTCCAAGTCCTCCTTGACTTCTGCCACTTGTTCTGTGAGAGCTTGCCGAATCGCTTCCTCTTCTCTTTGGGCCTGACGCTGTAGTTGTCGTATTTGGTTATTGAGGTTGACAACTCCATTGGGTTCAATGTATAATGTAGAGCCTGTTGTCGATGTATCGTGAACAATACCAGGTACAGCATCCTTTTGAGGAGCTTTGACAGGAATTACAAAGCGATCGCTCCTTTGAGTAATAATTGGTTGTTGAATAGCACTAGCTTTCCGTTGTAAAATGCCTCGAAGTATCCCATCAATGCGATCGCGCAAATGGTGCATTTTTTCTCGAATCCCCGCTAGTTTCGGACTTGCTCGGTCTGTAACATCCCCCCGGTCATCTATACAGCGGTGAATTTCCTGTTCTAGTTCTGGATAAGTGCGTAACTCAGCTACTAATTCTGGTAAAACTGACAACTCATATTCCGATTCATAATTATCAATTGTCCGACGTAACTTACGAGCACCAGATAGAGTTGTTGCAATAGCTAAAAGTTCACGTCCAGAAAGTATACCACCTAGTTCTGCTCTTTCCAGAGAATCTCCAAAGTCTTCAATACCATCAAAGGACAAACCCTGTGGAAGACGAGTTTCTAGTACATAAGCTTCCTTAGTTTCAGCTAATAGTTGTATAGTTTCCGCTTTTGTTGACGGAATTGGTAAATAATTAGTCGTGTTTTGGCGATCGCCAATATTAAAAGTCCTAGAGTTGCGGAGCAATATCGCACCCAATTTCGTTGCTGTAAAAGTGGCCAAGTGCTGACACAAGCGAGGCCATTCCAGTAATTCTAAAGTCTCGGATTGAATCAAAGCTGAATAATATATATAAAGTATTATGTACTATGAATTATACTATACTACAATTATTGCAAAATATTTCGGAAGTCAAAAGTCATCAAAAGTCAAAAGTCAAAAGTCAAAAGTCAAAAGTTAGAAGTTAGAAGTTAGAAGTTAGAAGTTAGAAGTTAGAAGTGATATTTTAAGTACTTAAAACCTCTACCTATTTGCGACATTTTTTAATTGAAATGGTATCAGCTCCCCTACTCCCCATTTAAAGTCAAAAGTCAAAAGTTAGAAGTTAGAAGTGATATTTTAAGTACTTAAAACCTCTACCTATTTGTGAAATTATTTAATTGAAATGGTATCAGCTCTCCTACTCCCCATTTAAAGTCAAAAGTCAAAAGTTAGAAGTTAGAAGTGATATTTTAAGTACTTAAAACCTCTACCTATTTGTGAAATTATTTAATTGAAATGGTATCAGCTCTCCTACTCCCCATCAAAAGTCAAAAGTCAGAAGTGATATTTTAACCCACATTTCGCACTTCAATTTGTAACATGAAAATCAGTATAAAATCCGTAGCTTGCTTAAGTATTTATACTATATAAATTATCTTCATTTACCAAAAAATAGGTGTATGCGCCTCCCCTTTTAAGGGGATGAAAAAATATTCGATTCAGTATTTTCAAGCCTCTGACTTGACCTTTGTCATACTGCGCAAACAGACAGAGGTACTGATAACTGATAACTGATAACTGATAACTGAAATGACCTCGATCAGGAGTCAAATTCTCAGTTAAATATTAAGCATAAATACTTAATGAATCGTTTACTACTATTGACCACTATAATTTTTTTCTAACTTTTAACTTTTAACTTTTAACTCTTAACTTTTAACTTCTAACTTCTAACTTTTAACTTTTAACTTTTAACTTTTAACTTTTGACTTTTGACTTTTGACTTTTGATGTGAGGTTGTCAAAAACCTTGCCTATCTTTGGCACTATAATTAGCCACTGACTCCACCAACCCCAAGGCAATAAAATTACTCAACAAAGCCGATCGCCCATAACTAAGTAATGGTAGTGGAATACCAGTCACAGGAGCCAAACCAATATTCATCCCAATATTCACAAAAACTTGGAATACTAACATCGATAATACTCCAATGGCGATGAGAGAACCAAAATCATCCTTAGCAGTCTGAGCAATAATAACCAACCGCAGACAAATAAACCAAAAAGCTAAAAGTACTATGATACAACCAACAAAACCCAACTCTTCACCAATAGCCGAGAAAATAAAATCTGTATGCTGTTCTGGGATAAAGTCTAGTTGAGTTTGAGTACCTTGATATAGCCCCCTACCAAACATTTGTCCAGAACCAATAGCAATACGAGATTGAATTAGGTGATATCCCGTACCCAGGGGGTCTTGTTCTGGATTTAGAAATCCTGTTAGTCGGTCTTTTTGATAATCCTTGAGCAAATTCCATAATATTTGCCCAATATTTCCAGAGACAATATTAATTCCAGTAACTATAGGCATCCATAACCAATTCCAAGGTAAAGTCCGCCATGAGATTAAGGCCATCAAAGCGATCCACGCAACCCAAGCAGGGAAATAGATAGTATAAAGAATGGCTGAAAAAATAGGAGAGACAAGCAATATTAACCAACCAGGATTAACATTTCCCCAGTACATCATCCCCATGGTAATTGCACCAAATATTAAAGATGTGCCGAGGTTGGGTTCTATAAATACTAAAAACCATGGTATGGCTGTAATAATCAAAACTTTAAAAAAGCCTAATAGCCTTATCCTAGTCTGAGACGAAAGTATTGCCGCTAAGGTAATAATTATTCCTACCTTGGCAAATTCTGAGGGTTGAACGTGGAAACCACCAACATTAATCCATCTTTGTGCCCCCAGAGCTGAAGTACCAATAAGTTGTACAGCTCCCAAAGAAAGATTGGTTAAAATATAAATTACCCATTTCCAGTTAATTAAAACTTCATAACGACAACGAGCAATAATTAAGGCCAATATTAGGCCTACTCCTCCTGTGAGCCAGTGTTGCCACCAATCTGTCAACCCCTGGTTTCGTTCGACACTTTGGATCATTACTCCACCAAAAGTGGTCATTCCTATATAGATCAGCAGTAGAGACCAATCCATATTGCCCCATTTTGAGAGGGGCGATTTTCTGCGATTTCTTAATACTAATTTCTGGGTCATCTTTTAATATGCAGATATTTTAGACTTTAGAATACTCCTGATAATTAATACATATATTTGAGTAGGATCTCTGCATAAATTAAAATTTTTTTTTTGATATGGCAGAAAGAAGAAGGAAGAAGGAAGAAGGAAGGAGGAAGAAGGAAGGAAGCTTTAGTTATCTGGGATAGGGCCAAAGTTAGGAAAATCTGGCATTGTCTGAGTTTTAAGCTTTTGATATGTCAAATAGAGTAATGGCGACTGCTATAAAATTTATATGTTCTTGAGAGACAGGTTGAAAATGCCCGGTCTAGTGATGCTCCTGACGGTAAGCAGGGAGTAGAAAGAGTCTAATACCAATTCCTATACATTAATGTTATGCTTAGGTAACATTTCAGTTATTAAGTAATTAACTTATGCCGAATAACTTTTTTGATAATTATTAGGTAGTTAGCATTAATTATTCTTATTTTTAGCGAATAATTAAGGTAAAATGCCTCTGCTTTAAAGGAGAAACAAGCGGTCGAGGGATGGCGTTTGCTACCGCACAACTACGTTAACGCGTAGCGTCCCGGAGGGAACGGTCTCCTCGCCATATCCAATCGACTAAGAGAAGAAATAATATTTCCTTATATTCAATTCCGTAGCGGTTTTAACCAGAGGTAATTATCCATTATCCATTATCCATTATCCATTAATGAAAGCAGTTTCCGAAGCTATGAGGTACAGTTGTTTTTATTCTTTTCTGTTCCCTGTTCTCTGTTCCCTGTTCCCTCAAACCTAAAATTTTGTACCTCATAACAACGGAAAACGCTGTATTAATTATTAATTATTAATTATTAATTATTAATTATTAATTATTAACTATGGCTTCGGGTTCGTATAGGTATTCAAACCAGTTACCATCTAAGTCTCTACCGTAAAAGGAAGCTGTGCCATCTCGATGTTCATGAACAGGGGAGACTTGGATATTTTGGGCTTTGAGCTGTTCGTAAGCGGTTTCCATTTCTGAGCGATCGCTAAACACGAACCCAAAATGTGGCCCTGCTTGGTCATATCCAGGACTCAAAAGTGCTAGTCCATCATCACCAGCTTTCAGGTATGCCCAATCAGCATCTTTCCAAGCTATTTCCATGCCCAGATTTTGATAGAACTCTACTGCTTTGTCAACGTCTTGTACACATATAGCTACATGGCCTAATCTTTTCAACTTCATACTCAACTACTATTAAAATTTTTCTATTTTGAATTATATTACGCGCTATTTGTTTGTGTAGCTTTTTCCTGTATTCAGATGAAGCGATCGCTTAAGTTCACGTCACTAATATTTAATCTTGCTATTTCTCCTCGTCTCAAAGCATTATCCCAAAGTAGTCTAAGGATAGCGTAGTCGCGTTTTCCACTGAATGTACTTCTGTCTGGCAACTGCATTAACAGTTTGACTTGGCGATCGGGTAATGCATTTTGGCTATAGTTGATGATATAGAGCTATATTAGGATAAAATTTATGGATGCACAAGAATTTCTCAGAAGGTTGGTCGAAGGAGAAAAAGATTTTCAGAAAGTCGATCTTAGTGGTGTCAACCTCAGTGGTGTCAACCTCAGTGGTTCTTCTGTAAAGCGTCTCGATCTCCGTTATTCTAATTTTACAAGTGCTAACCTTACAGATACGAACCTTGATTATGTCATCTTTTGCCACTCGAACTTGATAGGAGCTTGCTTGAAGGGGGCAAATCTCTATAAGGCAAGTTTTAGTAATTGCGATCTGAGTGGGGCTGATATCAGTAACGCGAACGCAGAAAGAGCAAGCTTTAGCGAGGCTACATTGATTGAAGCAAACTTAAGGAAAACAAATCTTAGAGGAGCCAACTTAAGCAATTCAGATTTGGAACGAGCAAATCTAAGTGGTGCTAATCTTAATGAAGCTTGTCTGTACACTGCTTATCTAGTTGATGCAATATTAATTGGCGCTAATTTGACAGATACCGATCTGGAAAATGCCGATTTTGAAGGTGCAAACCTAAAAAATGCTAATTTCAAAGGTGCAAACTACGATTTAAAAAGAGATATATGTTCTTCTATAGATGTTGAAAATGCTATTGTTGGTAATACTACTATGCCTGGTGGAGAAATTTTGTAGTAAAAGTTTTGGTAAAAATTTTGCTGATGTACTACCATTTATATTACTTAATTTAGCAATAATAATGATTACAGAAAAGTTTCGTCGCCAGCTCCGTAAAGAAGCAAAACTATGGCAAACAGAAGAATTAATTAGCGATCGTTTTTATCAACAACTATCAGAGCGATACCAGTTTGATGCTTTGGAGGAAACTGCCAGTGCTCGTTTTATCACTATTTTAATTTCTCTAGGTGGTATTCTTTTAGGATTAGGTATTATCACTTTTGTTTCTGCTAACTGGCAACAGTGGTCGCGAGAAATCAAAACACTTCTATTATTAACTCTATTTATCTTAGTTAATACCTGCGGTTTTTATCTCTGGCGACAGCCAAATAATCTACCGAATACTACCAGTAAAAAACAAAGATTAGGTCACGGACTTTTAATATTTGGAGCGTTAATTTTAGGGGCAAATATAGCATTAATGGCTCAAATGTTTCATATCGGTGGTTCTCCCTACGGATTATACATTGTTTGGGGATTGGGAGTTTTGGTAATGGCTTATAGTTTACAACTAGAAAGTCTGGGAATTATTGCGATTCTATTAATCGGATTAGGCTATTTAATGGGTTTATCAACTATATTTGATTCAGTGGAATTTTCCTGGTTAGAGGCAATTATCAAATATATGGCTTTGGTGGCAGTATTATTGTTAATGCCACTAGCTTATTGGTGCAGTTCCAAGATTATTTTTTTTCTCGCCACATCGATCTTATTACTAGCTCTAGAAATTAGTTTGTGGCAAATTTTTGACTTATCAAATAATGGTTTTTGGGGAGCGATCGCTTTGACTTTACCACCAGCTTTATTATGGGGGTATGACGATACTATTTTGCCTAAAATAGATAGTCAATTTTTTAAACCATTAGCCAGAAGTTTAGCTATTTGGTACTTGAGTATTGGATTTTTATGTTTATCTTTTCGGGGAGTTTGGAATTATGTTTTAACTGAAAATTTGAGGAATAGAAATACATCATTACAATTTAGTTGGTTGACTTTAATTGAAGTTCTAATATTTATAGGTTTTTCTGTTTGGGAATGGTTTAATTTAGCACGAACTAATAGAACAAATTCTCATCGTTGGCAATTAGATTCAGTCAGTAGTGTGATTTTAGGCTTCATTGTTGTAACTACAATATTATGTTTCTGGCATCTAAGTATCAATGAAATTCCAGAAATAGCAACTTTTATAATCAATATAGAAATGTTTCTCTTAGCAGCAGGTTTAATTAGAATTGGATTGATGCGAGGAATTAGAGGAGGTTTCTGGGGTGGTTTGGTATTACTAACTTTACAAATTCTCTGTCGCACTTTTGAGTATAATACCGAATTATTACTTAAATCTTTTGTATTTATTTTATGTGGTGTAGGAGTTATCGCTGCTGGTTTATGGTTTGAACGCCACTTATTATCTAAGAATTAACTAGCTATCAGCTATCAGCTATTAGCTAGCCTCCTGCGGAGGAACTGCGTTAACAGCCTAAAAATTTGTGTATAGATAATGGTATCTGTTTGCGGAGTATTCCGGACCGAAACGCTTTTTAATGCCAATTTTATTTGAGGTTGTAAGAATTAGGTGTGAAGTATTGAGTGTTATAACAATTTGATAAATATTTGCTACAAATAACTAGGTTATTTCTTAGGAGTTAAAGGGCGAATGGCCATCCGTCCCTACTGCCCTTATTATTCGTAACATTCTTTTTCTAAATTGGTATTATAACAATAGCCAGAACCGTTAGGAGTTATGCTAATGATGAATCTTAGACTAGGCAATGTTTTTTCCACTATTCCCTGTTCTACAAATTTGAAAAAAGAATGCTATATTTAAGCGACACTTTAATTATTAAGTAATTAACACAGACTGAATATTTTTTTGATAATTATTAGCCAGTTATTGTTAATTATTCTTATTTTTACCTCTCCCTGTACGGATGCCCTTATGCAACGTCCCTACCCACTCCCCTATTTCCTCCTGGGAGGGGTTAGGGTGGGTCCCCCGCAATGCGAAAATGTAGCAAACATTGATAAAATTGGTATTCCCTGTTCCCTATTCCCTATTCCCTGTTCCCTAAAAAAAGAGAGAATTAACATGAAATTTATCAACCCTTTTAATCAAAGCAATTTATCAACTAAAGAATCTGATTATTCTGAAGAATTAAACCCACCTATTAATCAAACAAAATCTTCAAAAAATCAGATGCCAATTTGGCGATTTATTCTGCCATTAACTGTACAGTTAGCATTAATTTTGTCAATTCCAGCTCAAGCTATTTATACTACGATTACAGGTAGAACTGTAGTTTTGCAAACTGTACCTTTAGACCCCTATGATTTTTTACGGGGTTATTATCAAGTTTTAAATTATGATATATCCCGCAAAGATAATTTGAATAAACTTCCTGGTTGGAATAAATTTGAATTGGAAAGTTCAGGAAAATTTTCTACACAAAATCCAACTGATATTTATGTGATTTTAGCTGCACCTGAAACAACAGAAAATTTAGGCATTCCCAAAGTATGGAAACCTGTAGATGTAAGTGCAAAAAAGCCTCAAAATTTGCCAGATAATCAAATAGCTATTCAAGGAAAATTTAATGGTCGGACAATTAAATATGGCTTAGAAACTTATTATATGCCTGAAGATAAACGCGAAGATATTAATCAGAATATTCGAGCAGCACAAACTACTGTTAATTTAGAAGGTGAAATACCTTTTGTAGTAGAAGTAAAAGTTAGTTCTCAAGGCCAAGCAGTACCTGTTAGTTTATGGGTACGCGATCGCAACTACAAGTTTTAATTGAAGAAGGCAGAAAGCAGAAGGGAAAATTGCTTATCGTAGGCATAGTTATTAATTATTTCCCAATATAAATATTATGTCGTATGTAGGGGCGAATGGCATTCGCCCTCTTGATAAGCGTGTCCGTGCGTTAAGTCCTGCATTATGTCATTTGTTTAGTAGTGGGAGCATCTTGCTCCCGTCCATGAAGGAGATGACGAATGCTATCTTAAAATTCCGGTGCCCAAACCTCAACCACAGCTAATTCCCACCCTGGTAACAATTCTGGCACTTGTAGAACATCACCATCCTTAAGCACAACTTTCTCAGTATTGAGACGATATACTTCCATTGTGCGAGTGCGGGGGTCTACTAATACTCCTACAGTCGTGCCATAGGTGAGAAACTGTTGAATTTTCTCTTGGAGTTTGGTTACACAATCAGTTTTAGACTTAACTTCAAAAATTAGGTCTGGAACTATTTCGGAATAATTTTCTGTAGTTTGAGGTAGGCGATCGCCCCGAATAAAAGCAGCATCCGGAGCGCGAACATCTCCATCTGCATTTGGCAGACGAAAACCTGCACTGGAACCTGTCACCCTACCTAGTTTCCGAGGTCGTACCCAGTTGCGTAACTGTGCAGCTATTTCTATTGCGACTTCTTCTGACTCTAGACCTGACGGACTCATAATGATAATTTCTCCTCCTACTAATTCCATTTGATGGTCTGGGTGTTCTGTGGTTAATTTTTCTAAGTCTTTTATGGTTAGATTTGGCATAGTTATTAAAATTATTTCCCAATATAAATATTATCAGGACTTACGCAAATTAACCTTGAAAACGTCATCTGTAGGGGCGTTAGCGGAGCTTTGCGTTAGCAAATGGCATTCGCCCTCTTGATAAGCGTGTCCGTGGGTAAGTCCTGCATTATGTCATTTGTTTAGTAGCGGGAGCATCTTGCTCCCGTCCATGAAGGAGATGACGAATGCTATCTTAAAATTCCGGTGCCCAAACCTCAACCACAGCTAACTCCCACCCTGGTAACAATTCTGGTACTTGTAAAACATCCCCATCCCCAAGCACAACTTTCTCCGTATTGAGACGATATACTTCCATTGTGCGAGTGCGGGGGTCTACTAATACTCCTACAGTCGTGCCATAAGTGAGAAACTGTTGAATTTTCTCTTGGAGTTTGGCTACAGAATCAGTTTTAGATTTGACTTCAAAAATTAGGTCAGGTACTATTTCGGCATAATTTTCTGTAGTTTGAGGTAGGCGATCGCTCCGAATAAAAGCAGCATCCGGAGCGCGAACATCTCCATCTGCATTTGGCAGACGAAAACCTGCACTGGAACCTGTCACCCTACCTAGTTTCCGAGGTCGTACCCAGTTGCGTAACTGTGCAGCTATTTCTATTGCGACTTCTTCTGACTCTAGACCTGACGGACTCATAATGATAATTTCTCCTCCTACTAATTCCATTTGATGGTCTGGGTGTTCTGTGGTTAATTTTTCTAAGTCTTTTATGGTTAGATTTGGCATAGTTATTAAAATTATTTCCCAATATAAATATTATCAGGACTTACGCAAATTAACCTTGAAAACGTCATCTGTAGGGGCGTTAGCGGAGCTTTGCGTTAGCAAATGGCATTCGCCCTCTTGATAAGCGTGTCCGTGGGTAAGTCCTGCATTATGTCATTTGTTTAGTAGCGGGAGCATCTTGCTCCCGTCCATGAAGGAGATGACGAATGCTATCTTAAAATTCCGGTGCCCAAACCTCAACCACAGCTAACTCCCACCCTGGTAACAATTCTGGTACTTGTAAAACATCCCCATCCCCAAGCACAACTTTCTCCGTATTGAGACGATATACTTCCATTGTGCGAGTGCGGGGTCTACTAATACTCCTACAGTCGTGCCATAAGTGAGAAACTGTTGAATTTTCTCTTGGAGTTTGGCTACAGAATCAGTTTTAGATTTGACTTCAAAAATTAGGTCAGGTACTATTTCGGCATAATTTTCTGTAGTCTGAGGTAGGCGATCGCTCCGAATAAAAGCAGCATCCGGAGCGCGAACATCTCCATCTGCATTTGGCAGACGAAAACCTGCACTGGAACCTGTCACCCTACCTAGTTTCCGAGGTCGTACCCAGTTGCGTAACTGTGCAGCTATTTCTATTGCGACTTCTTCTGACTCTAGACCTGACGGACTGATAATTATGATTTCTCCTCCTACTAATTCCATTTGATGGTCTGGGTGTTCTGTGGTTAATTTTTCTAAGTCTTTTGTTGTTAGATTTGGCATAATTATCACTTCCGAATTGAGACTAAAATATTTATTATGACACGCAATTTACGATTATATGCAGCATTTTTCATGGCTTTTATTCTCTTTTATTTTCAACTATTATATAAATTTTAAATCCTTTTTAGCATCTATATCAAACTTTAAACCAACTTCAGTTTCACTGGTTATTTTTATACTTTATTGGGAAATATCATTAATTTTAATACTCTCAATTATAGCCAAGCGACAAGATAAAGATGTTTCGCTGACTAAAAAAAACATTTGTTCCTATAGACAAGCTACTATTATTAATTCTTGCTATTACTGCTTTTTTTTGATCGAACCATCTTGTAATTTCACCAATTTCTTTAGCTTTACCTGTAGAAGTTTGCTTTTGAATTATCTGATAAATTACTAATTCTGCTAAGGCTTGACATAAAGCTTTAATAAAATAACCTAAATCTAGTAATTATTGAGTTCCTAGAATCTGAACAACAACTCCATGAGCTGCTTCATTTCTATAGAAAATTAATTGATTAAGTTCTCCTTCAGACCTCATATTTCGGCACACTCATGGTTGAATTTACACTCAGCTACACCGAAAAAGTATTTTTGAACAGTATAAATACTTAACTCAAGTTTTCTCGCTGTTAAATACTACATTTTGTCCTGCGGAATGTGGGTTAAATACAATTATATTTTAACAGATAGTTTTTTCATAGAGCATTGACTTAATCAAAGAATAACGATACTATACAATAGCTTAAAAAGCATACTATTTAGATAGACAATGAAAGTAAAACCTTTAACCACTGGTCCGATCCTGGGTGCAGTCACGGGCGACACTGCACGCATATTTGGTCGTGGCGAATATAAACTGTCTAGAAACAAAAAAAGTGTTCTCCCTTGTGTAGGAGTCGCCCGAATTCGTGCCCTAGACTCCTCAGACTATGACCCCCCCATCTTCTTCAAGATGTCTCCTGCTTTTGATACCTCCGGAGTAGCAGTATTCGAAGAACTATCCTCAGAAACAGAGTATGAATATCAAATTGGCTATTTTTTGCAAAAAAAAGAGGAAGTAGACCAAGCAAACATAAAGCTTGATTGGTCGAAAGCACATACCAAACAATTTCAGACTGCTTCCACAGATCCGAAAAAGAGTCGCTCATTTGTTTTTGGTTCTTGTCGTTATCTGCTAAAATTATTTGGTTCTTGGTTTGACGATCGCGGCGACAAAACTTTTGAATCTATTCTCAAACAAATAAACTCTGGTACAACTACTAATTCCTTGCTCATGGTAGGAGACCAAATTTATGCCGACGACCTCAATGCTATCGGTGCAGATCGCACAATTGAGGAGTTTTTTAGTCGCTATCAAGAGACCTTTACCCAACCCCATATTCGCGAACTGATGGCACAAGTTCCTACCTACATGACCCTTGACGACCACGAAATTGAGGATAATTGGCCGTCCAAAGCATCGTCGAAGGATTGGGTGACTCTATTCCCTGTAGCAATTCATGCTTACATTACCTATCAGATGAGTCACAGTCCGTTATTTGAGATTGTAGATGACAAAGCTGATGTTATTGGTTCGCCCTCAAAACTCTGGTACAAATTTACAGACGGATGCTGTGACTTTTTTGTAACCGATACCCGCACAGAGCGTGACGAAGCAGAATCCTCCGATCCAGCATTTGAAGAGCGAGAAATAATTAATGAAGATCAGTTTGAAGCTTTAAAAAAATGGCTAGCAGATGGGTCAGAGCGAGTAAAGTTTGTTGCCTCTGCAGTTCCATTTTTCCCAGACTTTAAAAAGACTGGGCTAGATAAATGGAGTGGATATTTGCACCAACGCACCGAACTTTTGGAATTTATCCGCACCAATAAAATTAAACGGGTAGTTTTTCTATCTGGTGACGTACATTGTTCTATGTCAGCGGAGTTACTTTGCGAAGAAGACCCAGATTTTAAAATTATTTCTCTGATATCATCGGCTTTTTTCTGGCCTTACCCTCATAAAAGTGGTAGTTTCCAGTTATCAGGAAAGCTGAAAACTACCTCATTAACATCTCATAGCTATACTCTAACAAATGCCGGACCTGCCCATTTCGATGACAATTTTTCGCGGGTGACTTGCGATTTGAATTCCTTGAAGTTTCAGGTTTTTCAAAGATTAGGGAAGTTATTAGGAGAAAAAGAACATAGTTTTTGACAATAAGCAATCAGCACTCAGCAATCAGCAGTAAATGTTTAGAAGGGGTTCTTTTAATAATTAATAATTAATAATTAATAATTAATAATTAATAATTACCTCTTCTTTTCAAGGAGAGGATTGACTCAAAGGAAAAAATTTTTCTTTTTTCCCCTTAAAAGGGGAGGGTTTAAACCACAATTTCTCGGTAACATTCTTTTTTCAAATTGCTGTTATTGATAAATTGAAATTACCTTAATCTGAGTAACTTGGTGCATAGGTTTACTTGGTTTTTCTGTTGTGATTAATTCATCAGCATTTACAGAAATAGCAGCAGCAACATGAAGAGCATCTATTGCATTTATACCAAAATCAGAAGCTAATTTTTGGGCAGATTATACAATCTTTTCTAGTTCGTTTGCCCAGATAGTACAACCTGCAAAAAATGTTTCATAAAAATTAACTTCAGCTAGTTGTTTATTATAAATATCTTTGGGTAATACTTCTAATATAAAATCCGATTGAACACTCGTCATTGCGAGCGGCAGCGTTTGCGGAGCATTCCGTCAGGAAAGCAATCTCCACGCACCCCTGAGATTGCTTCCTTCCACTCCGTTCCAGTCGCAATGACTTGGCTATAGTAATTATCCGGATTCTATATAATTTTACAAACGAGCTGGTGGCATATTCTCGTTGGGGTTCATCAAGAATTTCTCTTGCTTTTATTGCGACGGATGTTATGCCTCTAAATGCTGCAATAAGTACGCCAGAATCTATATAAGTTTTGGTGAAATTCACTGCTTTTTACCCCTACTTTCTGATATCTCTTCATCTATTTCATCCCAACTTAGTAACTTAGATTTCTCAGTCAGTGCTTGACAACGAATTTCCCATAATTTTTTACCAATATCTGTTTTAGGTTGATAAATATTTGCCTGATTAATGTCCTGGTTTTGTCGATAAAGTTGTTCGACTAAATCTAATACTTCTTGCTGTTTTTCTGATGGTAAAGTACGCCATTTATTGAGTAATATTTGTTCCCTATTCATTGTTTTTTATCATCTAATTTTTTCAAGGTAGTATAATAATATAGTATCCTAAAAATACTGCTATTTTGAAAAGGAGGTTGGATTGTATGGCAGACCCAATAACTCTTGCTGCAGTTAGCAAGTTGCTTTGTGATGTTGCCCGAAGTGCTGGTGAGGGATTAGCTACAGGCTTTGTTAATAGCTTAACTAATAATTCAAGTTCTATTGTCCAACAAACTAAGGAACAAGCTGAATGGATACAAGCACAGTCTGGATATCTCAAGCGACGAGAAGAAAGAGAGAAGCTTGCCCTGGGATTTCAATATCAAGAATTGCAACTCCAGCAACAAGATTTAGAGGATCGGCGCGAACTTGCTCGCCTGCAACGGGAGTTGATGCGCGAGTTGCACGCTAAGACAATTGAGGTAAAACTGACAGAAATTCAAACGATTTGGGATTTGGAGAATTGGTTCTCGAAGTTGAGTCGCCAGGAAACGGAGGATATTTTGCGTAAGGGGCAGCAACAATATCGGTTGTTGGTGCTGGCATCGCCACCGAAAATCAGCAGAAGTTGCCCAGAGTCTTTTCACGATGAACTGGAAACCGACATCCAGAATGATGTAAAGGAGTTTCTGCATCAATATTATCCTTTGAATCCACAGACAGGAAACTTCTCTCCTTGTCCGGTGAAGTTTTACGGGGATTATTTCAAAGAACCGATTTTCGATACTCAGGTGGAACAGTTATACAAGCTTTTAGCACCAGTGCCGACGGTGGTGCTTTATTCCCAAGTTAGGGATTACAAGGTGAATTTCCATGTTGGATATTGGGAATTGTGCGATGATAAAGTGTCGCTGCTGCCGATGCAGGCATGGAATTGGAAACAAGCGTGGCAAAAACTTAAGGAGGCGGGTGTTGATAACGATGAGAGCTTGCTGATTATTAGACAGATTATTGTCATGGTTCACAAGTTGTTGGCTGCTTTTACGGCAGATTTGTATTATCTTTATATTGATGCCACCGCGAGTTACGAACCGCGTTTATTTCAGTTGAAAGGGGAGTTTGACCAAGAATGGTTTCCCCAGGAGTTAGTGAGGGATTATATTGAGATGTTGAGGGAGGTGCAGCAACAGCAGCGAGAGGTTTACGAAGCAGAGTTGGAGAGGCTGACAAGGATTGAGAGGTTACGGGAAGTGCAGCAACGGCAGCGCCAGGAGGAAGAGGAGAGGAAGCGGAAGCGCCGAGAGGAGGAAGAGAAGAGGAAGCGGAAGCGCCGAGAGGAGGAAGAGGATTGGCCTATACAGATGGACCCCCAGTGGTGGAGTGGGGAATGAGTAGGTTTCCTTGGCAGTTTCTTGGACAGACTCAGGAAGCTTATTAAATGCCTTCCAAAATTTAGAGGTAGTTTGAGAGTTCATCAGAAGTTTAAAGGTTTAGTTTTACCTTTTTTAAACTCGGCGATCGCTTCCTCAGCAAGTTGGGCGAGTTGGTGTTGAGAATTAGCAAAATTTTCTGCCCATTTTTTCTCGTCTTCTATTTCTGCTAGGATGAGATAAGCTATAGCTTCTTGTTGCTTTTCTGGTAGTTGAGATAGTTTAGTTAGTGCTTGTTCTATAACGCTAGCCATAGTTTTTTTCTGGTGATTATTTCTTATTAGTTTAGCGGATCAGTAAAAATGAGACAAGAGCAAATTTTTGAAGAAAGTAGTGGTAATGTATTTGCCGATATTGCTTTAGACGATGCAAACGAACTTTTTACACGAGGAAAAATAGGTATTCAGGTAATACGTTTGTTGAAAAAACGTCATCTTAAACAGGATAAAATTAGTGAAATTCTAAATATTTCTCCATCAGAAGTATCTCATTTGATGAATGGAGAATTTCAAAGGTTTAGTGAAGGGAAACTACTTGATTTTCTCAAACGACTTGATATAGAAATTACTTTATACCGTGTTTGAGAAGAAACCCAAAGCTGAAAAATCTGCATAGTGTTATGCGCGGAGCTAGGAGCTGTGATTTAACGGTGAGAGTGTCAAGAACATTATACTGTATTAACTCTACTTAATTAATTAGGAGAATTATAAGGATGTCCAAGACTGCTATCCAAGAAAAAAGGCTCACACTGGATGAATTTTTGTCATCCCCTTTAGCTAGTGAAAAGTATGAATATTTCGATGGAGAATTAATTCAAAAAATGTCACCCAAACGTTCTCATTCCCGTGTAACACTTGCTTTATCCTCAATTCTTGAAGATTGGAATCAAGATAAAGGGGAAGTTGGTATCGAATGGTGTGTTCGCTTAAAACGAGATGACAAAGATTGGTGTCCGATTCCAGACTTACTCTATATATCTTATGATAAGTTAGGGGAGATTGAATTAGAAGATGATGCTTGCCCCATTCCCCCTGAATTAGTCATAGAAATTATATCACCTGCTCAATCTTTTAGTAACCTTAGTGAGAAAGCGGAAGCTTATCTAAAAGCAGGGGTATCCCTTGTTTGGTTAATTGATACAGAAGTTAAGAAAATCACCGTTTTTTATCCAGATTCTCCTCCACAAACGAAGCAAGGGGAAGATAGTTTAGGGGATGATTTATTACCTGAGTTAAGTTTAACTCCTCTGCAAATTTTCCAGAAAGCAAAGTTAATTTAGCTGTGAATGTAAGGGGAAAAGACATCCGTCTCCGGTGGGGGTAGGAGTCAGGAGTCAGGAGTCAGGAGTTAGGGGAATTATAGAGGAGGTAGGAGGAAGAATTGTCCCCTGATTTTTCTGTCCTTATCTGCTCAAAATGCTAACTTTTTGAGCTTTTTAGACCTAAAAGCTGGCACTTTTTTGGTTTTAAAAAGGCTGAAACCTTTATTTTTCAAAACTTTCTGATTTAATCAGCAAGCCCTAATTAGGGTATGCATTGCACACCCTAAAACCCTAAAGTCACATCCTACTTCACAACTAATGTAGCTGTTGCCGATCGCCCAAATTCTTCGGGCCCATATTGTAACCGCGCCTCTGCTCCAGGCCAAATAAATGTTCCGGGAGTCACTGACCTAACCAAATAATGTAAGCTATACACACCGGGGTTTAAACGGTCTGCATAAGCTTCGACTCGATCGCGATATATCTGTTGATATCCTATTTGCCAACTATCTGCTTTTGCCTTCACTGCAGAAGTGGCGGTTTGGAAACTGGTGTCAACTGCTTCTAAACCTGCTGGCAGTGGATCACGAATAATTACATGGTCTACGGGGCGGTCTGTAATAACCTCGATGCCAATATCAAAGACTTGCCCTGCACTGACATCTAATGGTAACGTCACTTCAGATAGATCCATGCGTTGCAAAATTTCCTCTTCATTTGCCAAACGAATTTCCCGTGCTACTCGCAAACCGTTATACTTTCCTGGTTGGTTTCCTGGGAGACGATAACTGTATTCGACTAAATAGTGCAATTTGCCTTCTCCAGATTTTTCCAAGACTAAATCTGATTCTCCTTTTGGCAACCCATCCATTGCTACATTCAAAGAGAGATTTGGATTTTCATAACCTTGAAAACGGGCAGCATCTAATTGTTGACCGGATAATTTTGCGGTGGCGACAAAATTCGGTGGTGCTGGTTGGGTATTGCTATAAGTAACTAATGCTGTCAATGCTTGGGCGTTATCATAGGTTGTGTGCCAGGTGCCATCGCGTCGGAGGTTGAGCAGACTTTGTAATAGTCGGTCTAATATTTCTGGTTTGGCATCGCGGGTAATAAATAGTTGCAATGCTTGTGCTTGAGCAGCGGTGGTTGAATTGAGCCATCCCCAGGTTTGCGGTATATTCAATGTGGCACTACGTCCGGTTTCATAGACGCTTTCCTGAATTTCGTTATACATTTCTGCTGACTGTTTGCGCCATTTGGGGAAGGTGGATATATAGCGCGCTAGTTTTATTTGGTCTACCTGAGATAATTTCTCCCGTTGTTGATAAATATCTGATAGGAAGCTATTGCGGGTGTCGCCTAATTCTGACAATGCCATTAAAAGGTCTAAGCGCACTTGATTTTTACAGAGTTGTTCGCTGCAATATTCATCTTTGCCTGGGTCTGCCAAAATGTCGTTTAAGTAATTCCGCAGACTACTTACCATTTCCTCATTTACTAAATCTGGAAATGCTTTTTTGGCTTGGGCGATCGCTTCTGCTGCATAGGGTGTTAGATAAGGATTGGATTTTTCCCATCCTGGATAATAACCAAAACCTCCGTCTGGCAGTTGCAACTTTTCTAATTTTTCTAATGCTTGTTTTGCCTGTTGTTCTGGGTTGAAGTCTACAAATGCTTGTTCGTATTTCTCACCCAATATTTGGAGGTTGGAGGCGATCGCTAATTGACTGGCGGTAGGCTCTAAAAATGGTAATTGGTCTTTTTTCAACACTGCTTTTGCGGGGGCTGTAATTTCTGGTATTAATGTACTTGCTATGGAAATTTCTAGACCTCCGACATCTGGCATTACATTCTCTGTAATATTCAGTGGAATTTGCACTTGAGAGTCAGTTGTTCCAGACTCTACAACACTTTCACTTGCTGCTAAGGACTGCACGGGTAATGAAATTTCAAACCCATCTGTGTTGCGGTTATTCAGGTCAGTGGTAAATTGCACTTTTGCCTCACCCGCTTGTTTTGCTTCCATCGGGAAACGGTAAGCGTTGGTGCCTGAGTCTGTCCTGGTTTGAAAAATTTGGGTAGTTTGGGAATTTTCGGCAAATAAAATATTCTGACTAACTTCCCCATCTATTTTCAGATTTCCTTTTTTGCCAGTATTATTCGTAACTGTTACGCCACCCTCAAATTTATCGCCGATACGAGCAAACTGAGGCAAAACTGGATTTAACATTAATGGTTGAGTCGTGACAAAAGTTGCTTCCCCGTTGCCAAAATGCAAATTCCCATCTGTGGCAACAGTCATCACGCGCCAAGTTGTCAGATCGTCTGGCATTTTAAATGTCACCGTTGCCTTACCTTTATTATCTGTAATTACAGAACCGTTGTAATAAGCTAAAGATTGAAAGTCTGTACGAATGCGGGTGCTAGATGCAGCAGATGATATGCCGCCGCCATAACCCCAACCTTTTCTCAGAGCGGATGACATGGCCTCCATTTGTACTTCGGGACGGTTATCGTTGAAGGTGGTTGATATTGGTTGTTCAGCGTAAACGGTCTCGACTAAGTCTGGGGGACGATGACCGCTTAGTTGCAAGACTGCTTCATTTACGACCATTACCGTAAACTGACCTTTAGTAGGTTGCCCTTGATTATTTTTAACTGCCAATTCCACAGTCTGCATAGCTCCCGGTTGTGTTTCAGGATCTTGGGGTGTGACTTCTACATTTAAGTATTTGTCTGCCAAATTAATTTTGAATGGAGTAAAACCAACTTTCATCAAATTTTCCACAGTTCCCGGTTCCACTTCTGCGAGTGGTTG
This sequence comes from Okeania sp. KiyG1, assembly GCF_014132355.1. Lineage (GTDB taxonomy): Bacteria > Cyanobacteriota > Cyanobacteriia > Cyanobacteriales > Microcoleaceae > Okeania. The sequence goes on along the minus strand of NZ_BLZO01000066.1, from coordinate 43,739 downwards.
ACCTTGCCGCACTAATACTGCTTCTACCGCAGCATTGGGCAACATATCTTCTGTCACTTGAAACTGAATTTCTGGCGCACCACCTATAACTTTGACGATTTTTTCATACAGTGGTTTGTCGCGGACGACGGCAAAATATAATTCCCCTTCTGGATAGGGCGACTGAATTAAAGCGGTTGCTGTTTCTCCTGGTTTGTAGGTGTCTTTGTCGAGTTTAATTTCCAGACGGTCTTCGTTGCGACCTCCCCAATAAACGCGGTTTGTTCCAGTTGCCCAAATTTGAATATCGGTGCCAGTAATGTCATTTTCAGCATTGGCAAAATTAGCGCGGATGCGATAACTACCTGATTCTGGGGGGGTGAGGTTGACGGTTTTGGGTTTATTGTCGCTTTTGACTTTCTGGCTCGCAACAGTTTTATATTCGACTTGATATTTTGGGTTGCGACTACCTGCCACTACTTGAGTGACGCTGCTATATTCCATTTGTTGTAATTCCAGTTGAATATTTTCCCCAGAAAGTGGTTTTCCTTGAGAGTCGGTGACAATAACTTCTACCGGAAAATTTTTATTAGCATCGGCCACAAATTTACTTTTTAGACCTATTAATTTGTTACTTGGTAGAGCAGTAAATGTTTGAGTATCTGCCACAGAAAGATTAGATATATCTGTCACTTCCACATCTACTCGATAAGTCATTGGGTATGGCAAGTCTTTTCCGACAGTAAATATTTGATTATCCCCACCTTTATTATCTAACACCACATTTTTTTCCAATACATTATTAGGAATAGTCGGTGTTTCTTCCGGCCAAAACCATTGACGACCGAAAGAAAATTCTTGCCAATTTTCAGGAGTAAATTCTGTCTTTTGGCGAGTTACATAATATTTAGCCTTTGCTCCTTGTACTGGAGAACCAAACAAATAATTACTTTCAGCTTCCGCCACTATTTGTTCATTAATCAAAGCAACTTCTCTATTCAGTTTTAGGTCTACCTGAAAATTAGGTGGTTTAAATTCAGCAACGCGAAATTCTCCGTAAAATTCTATGCCATTTTCTCCCTTAGCCTCCACATTGTAAAAACCGAGTGGTTGATTATTATCTAGAGGAATTTCTAGAGAGAAAGTACCAAATTTATTAGTAGTCTGAGTACCTAAATTTGTCTTATTTCCATCTGGATTATTTATAGTTACTTGATAATCCATATTTTCCGCTTGTTTCAAGTTACCATTTTCCAAATAATAAGCAGCTCCAGTCAACCAAACTTTTTCCCCTGGTTGATAAAGTTCTCTATCAGAAAAAATAGTACCCCGCGACTCAGCCTTGCCACTATCCCAACCAGAATAAATCCCATAACCATAAGTACCACTATATTCTTTCGTTCTAGCAAAAGCCCAATCTTCCTTTTCTTTGGCAATTACTAATAATTCCGGTGCTTGGGAAAAACGCCGACCATTCATACATTTTTGTAAGTCCGTTTTATTGAGGGCAAGTAAACCATTTTTATCAGTTTTTCCCGTGGCACAAGCAGTAGCTTTAGGTTGAGATTTAGCATTTAATTGAGATTGATAAATCTCCACATCCGCCACAACTGGCGCACCATCATCCAAATGATTTACCCGAATAATTCCCGACTCTGGAAACCACTGAGCAAATACTCCCAAATTAGTCAGTTGTACCAATCCATAAAATTTTGGTTCTTGCCATTTTTGTTCACCATTTTCTTGATAAGAACTCGTCCGTGCTTTTACTCCATAAGCCAACATTCCTGTCTGACCGCCTAGTTGTTCTCTGAGAGGAACTGCTACTTCTTTAATCTGGTTTTTTTCTCCAGAAACAGCGTAATTTTTCCACTTTTCATTTGCTGGTAATAAATTTTTTCTATCTCTTCTGGGATAAGCCGATTCTGCGTAAACCAAATCTGTTGGTTTAACAACTTGATAAGCCGCTTTGTATTCCGACTCTGGCAAATTTACTGTAGAAATATTTAATTGTAAATCCTGACTAGAAGGAAATATATGTAATCCCGCAGGTACCGAAAGATTTCCGACTAAATCCCCTGTTTGATAATTTAAAACAACAGGCTTTTCTAATACTTGCCCGAATTTATCTTTGAGATTAGCGCCGATAGTAATTGTATAGTTTGTATCTGGTTCTAACGCCCAAGGATTGAAACTAACAATGTTATAGTCATCATAAGCTTGAATCAGATTTTTTGTCTCTTTTGGTTCCGGTTCAATCGTAATATTTTCTAATGCTGATTCAGGTACAACACCATGATTAAATTCCAACATAGGATTACCTTTAACAAATCTGCCGCCACCCTGGGAAAATTTCAGTTCAGAAAATTCAAAAGCAGAATAAGTTTCTACTTCACTGACAAAAGGTGTTTGACTAGGTAAATTACCTTTTACAGGTTCAATTCCTGAGTCAAATTCCAGACGATATTTAGTACCCTTTTCTAGAGTAGCTTGAGGAGTAATTAAATAATTCCACTGACGGAATGAAGAGTCAAATTCTTCTGTAAAAACTTCTTCTTCCTCTTCATTAGTTTCCAATGTTTCTAAACTAACCGTCAAAGGTAAAGTTTCTGTTTCTCCTGCTGGTAAAAATTTTAAATTTTCCTCAATTGAACTTACATCCAACTCCACATTTGAAGTAAAATTTAACGTCGGATTTATATCAATTGGTTGTGGTCTTCTATTTTGCTGCTTAGTAGTTGGTAAATTCGTTAATTTAACTGGTTCAGTATTGAAAGTCCAAGCCAAATCTTCATCTAATTGATTATTTTTCAGGTCGGATAAACCAGCCTTCAAAGTAACCTTTACTCGCGTAGACTTTGGCAAAGCCTCCGCAGGTTGAAAACCAACCATTTTCGGAGTCAAAAATCGAAATTCACCCGGTAATTCTGGGAAAATTTCAAACTTTTTAAGTTTCTCCTGTTGTTCTAGAGAATCTAAAGTTTCCAAAGGAATTAAAGCTTCTTTAAACCGAATCCGAATTTGACTTAAAAGTTCTGCTTCTCCCGTCGGACTAATTTGTTCTATCCACTCCGGTAGTGGAGGAGTAATTATTAGGTCTACCATAGGTAATTTTGCCTGTTTTGAACTTGTGTTAAAAAAACCACAAGCTGCAATGGCAAAAGCTAGGAATAATCCTAGTAAAAAATGTTTCCAATATTTAAGAATCATGTTTGTCTGATTTGAAGATAATTTTTACCTACAATTATTATACATCTCCGAAAAAGATATAGACTTTTTGTAACAGTAGGGAACAAGGAACAGGGAACAGGGAAGATGTTTTTAGGAAAAAAACACGGAAAATGATTTTGTGAGAACTTTTACAGCCCTAGTTTGATTTAATCAGCAAGCCATAGTTATGTTGAGTTTAGATAAAGTCACAGTCAAGCGATCGCTGATTTTCAGGAGATGGATGTTTGATTTAACTATTGTCCAATAGTTATTTTTATTTATATACAGTCACAGGAAAGCGAACGCTGAGTTTCGGCAGATTGATGTTTGATTTAACTATTGTCCAATAGTTATGTTGAATTTAGATATCAGAGGAAAGCGATCGCTGAGTTTCAGGAGATGGATGTTTGATTTAACTATTGTCCAATAGTTATTTTTATTTATATATAGTCAACAGAAGCGATAGAACATCCGTTCCGCGAGAGCGATCGCTGAGTTTCAGGAGATGGATGTTTGATTTAACTATTGTCCAATAGTTATTTTTATTTATATATAGTCAACAGAAGCGATAGAACATCCGTTCCGCGAGAGCGATCGCTCAGTCTCAGCAGATGGATATTTGATTTAACTATTGTCCAATAGTTATTTTTATTTATATACAGTCACACTCAAGTGATAGAACATCCGTTCCGCGAGAGCGATCGCTCAGTCTCAGCAGATGGATATTTGATTTAACTATTGTCCAATAGTTATTTTTATTTATATACAGTCACACTCAAGTGATAGAACATCCGTTCCGCGAGAGCGATCGCTGAGTTTCAGCAGATTAATGTTTGATTTAACTATTGTCCAATAGTTATTTTTATTTATATATAGTCAACAGAAGCGATAGAACATCCGTTCCGCGAGAGCGATCGCTGAGTTTCAGCAGATTAATGTTTGATTTAACTATTGTCCAATAGTTATTTTTATTTATATATAGTCAACAGAAGCGATAGAACATCCGTTCCGCGAGAGCGATCGCTGAGTTTCAGCAGATTAATGTTTGATTTAACTATTGTCCAATAGTTATTTTTATTTATATATAGTCAACAGAAGCGATAGAACATCCGTTCCGCGAGAGCGATCGCTGAGTTTCAGCAGATTAATGTTTGATTTAACTATTGTCCAATAGTTATTTTTATTTATATATAGTCAACAGAAGCGATAGAACATCCGTTCCGCGAGAGCGATCGCTGAGTTTCAGCAGATTAATGTTTGATTTAACTATTGTCCAATAGTTATTTTTATTTATATATAGTCAACAGAAGCGATAGAACATCCGTTCCGCGAGAGCGATCGCTGAGTTTCAGCAGATTAATGTTTGATTTAACTATTGTCCAATAGTTATTTTTATTTATATATAGTCAACAGAAGCGATAGAACATCCGTTCCGCGAGAGCGATCGCTGAGTTTCAGCAGATTAATGTTTGATTTAACTATTGTCCAATAGTTATTTTTATTTATATATAGTCAACAGAAGCGATAGAACATCCGTTCCGCGAGAGCGATCGCTGAGTTTCAGCAGATTAATGTTTGATTTAACTATTGTCCAATAGTTATTTTTATTTATATACAGTCAACAGAAGCGATAGAACATCCGTTCCGCGAGAGCGATCGCTGAGTTTCAGCAGATTAATGTTTGATTTAACTATTGTCCAATAGTTATTTTTATTTATATATAGTCAACAGAAGCGATAGAACATCCGTTCCGCGAGAGCGATCGCTGAGTTTCAGGAGATTAATATTTGATTTAACTATTGTCCAATAGTTATTTTTATTTATATACAGTCACACTCAAGTGATAGAACATCCGTTCCGCGAGAGCGATCGCTGAGTTTCAGGAGATTAATATTTGATTTAACTATTGTCCAATAGTTATTTTTATTTATATACAGTCACACTCAAGCGATAGAACATCCGTTCCGCGAGAGCGATCGCTCAGTCTCAGCAGATGGATATTTGATTTAACTATTGTCTAATAGTTATTTTTATTTATATACAGTCACACTCAAGTGATAGAACATCCGTTCCGCGAGAGCGATCGCTCAGTCTCAGCAGATGGATATTTGATTTAACTATTGTCCAATAGTTATTTTTATTTATATACAGTCACACTCAAGCGATAGAACATCCGTTCCGCGAGAGCGATCGCTCAGTCTCAGCAGATGGATATTTGATTTAACTATTGTCTAATAGTTATTTTTATTTATATACAGTCACACTCAAGTGATAGAACATCCGTTCCGCGAGAGCGATCGCTGAGTTTCAGGAGATTAATATTTAATTTATCTATTGTCCAATAGTTATTTTTATTTATATACACAGGACTTACGCAAATTGACATTTAAAACACCATCTGTAGGGGCGAATGGTATTCGCCCTCACTATATGTAGAGTGTCTGCGTAAGTCCTGTATTAATTATTGAATCCCTCTTTTGGAGGAGATGTCTAATCTTCTTTTTCCTCATTGCTTGGAGGTAACAAAAGTGGAGTTGCAGCATATTCAGCAGTACGATCGCTAGGCAACCTACGAAGTAAGTCTCGTTGAATTAATTTGTCTAAGATTGGCAAAATTTCACTAAATGTATTAACTTTTATTTTTTGTAAATCATCAATAGTGACATTTGCATCTGATAAAATGCCTTTTTCTAATACTACCTCTAATACAATGAAATCTTGAGGAGTTAATCCCGACTGTCCTCCCACTTTTTGCTCTGCATCAGCTAACCCCTGCTGTAAAATTTCTGGTGTAATGATCTTTGCACCTAATTCGGCAGCTTTCTGTAATATATATCTACCCAAGCGGTTTAACCACCGGGGAACACCACCAGATCGTTCGCACAAAAGTCTAGCAGTTTCGGGAGTGAATGGGGCAACTGCTTCAGGATCATCTAAAGCAAGCTGAGATTCTTTTGGTCGCGCACTATTCAGATATTTGACTAGCATTTCATAAGTAGTATCCATCTCCATTTCTTCAAGTTTGAGAGCAAGATCGAATAATCCACGCTCCGCAATTAAAATGTCTCGTGTTATGCCAAAAGGATGACCTGTAAGAATAAACCACGCTCCTGATTTTAAAATTCCTTGAGCATCTAGTAATAACTGTCTAACCTTTGCAGGGTCTTGTTTGTCTAGATCGTCGATAGCAATAACTACGCGATCGCTCTTTTCTAAAGCTCGTTGCAGTAAGTCTTCAAAACTGAGACTGGGAAACTGAGGTTTTTGAATGGCGGTAACTTCTTCTTCTACTTCTACACTAGCAACAGGAAGACCTCCTTTGCCCTTAATTTTCCTTTTGCGCAGAGCTTTTTGAGGACGTAATCCCATTTGATTTAATTGTTGTTGGGCCCATTCATCATCTTCCATTTCACGAGCTAAAGCAATTAAAGCTGCGGTAGCTAAATCTATTCCTTGAGGTAAACTAATATAAGCAGTAATAGTATTTTTAGTCTTACGTTCTAAAATACCTAAAATTTCTAGAATAAATGCTGTTTTACCAATCCCGATCCACCCATAAACTAGCAAGCGTTTTCTCTCGCTACCCCGGAATAGGTGGAGAACTTCTCTGAGTTCTTTTGTCCGACCTGTAAAAACTTCTTGGATTTTGGCTTGACCAATAGTTGAAGCACTTTCCGAAAAGGGAATTTCCTTTATACCCCATCGGTCGTAGATACTATCTAATTCATCCCAAATTTTATCCCCATCACTCATTTTAGTTGTTTCTCCTTCATTTTTTCAATCAAATCTATCATTTTTTCTACTTCATTAATCCATAATTTATCATCAACTTGCCCGTAAATTTCTCTAGCTTTTTCTAACTCCAGTAAAGCATCTTCAAGAAAACCTATTTGTACCATTAACCAACCTAGTCCAGTTTTACATATAGCAATACCTTCCTGGTTTTTTTATGTGTTCATAAATGCGTAGAGCATCTCGATAATAAATGCGAGATTTATCGAAGTTACTCATTAAGTGGTGAGTGCGAGCTATCTGATAGGTAGTTTTAGCAAGAAGTGGATAGTCGTTTTCTTTGCTGTAAGTTTGGAAACTTTTTTTCTAAATAATCTAGACCTTTATACCAGGAACCTTGTTCAACACAGATCGTGCCAACTAATAGACAACTTTTGGCTGCTTCCCATGAATCTCCTAATTCTTCAAATGTCTGAATTGCTTTTTCGTAGTAAGCGATCGCCTCCTCGAATTTTTGTTGTGCTTGTGTGATGACTCCCAGGTTATGGCAAATTTTGGCTAAGTTGTTCAAATCTTTCACCTCTTCAAAAACCTGTAGAGATTTTTGGAAATAGGCGATCATACGCTTGAGTTGTCCTTGCTTTCCTGCCACTGTACCTAGTTTGTGATAGGTAGCAGCAACATTGTGGAAGTTCCCCGTATCTTCATAGATTTCTAGATAGACATTGAGAGCTTTTTGGAAATAGCTAGTAGCTTCATCAAACCGCCTTTGCTCCTCCGCTACTTCACCTAGATGGTGATAGTCAGCAGCAACTTCGTAGAAATTTCTCTTATTTTCTCTAATCTGGAGAGATTTTTGGAAATAGGCAATTGCCTTCTCAAACTGCCTCTGTTCCTGTGCTACTGTACCCAGGTTGTGATAGACACTAGCAACTTGGTAGAAGTCTTTTGGATTTTCATAGATATCTAGAGCTTTTTGGAAATAACTGTTAGCTTCCTCAAACTGTTGCTGTCCCCTTGCTACTATACCAAGGTTGTTGTAGACACTAGCAACTCTGTGGAAATGACCCTCATTTTCATAAATCTCCAAAGCTTTGTGAAAATAAACGTTTGCCTCCTCAAAATACTCTTGATTCTCTGCTAATGAACCTAGATTATGATAGATATCAGCAACCTTGGAAAAATCCTCAGCATCTTGATAAATCTCCAGAGCTTTGTGAAAATAAACGGTTGCCTCTTGAAAATTCTTTCCCTCTGCTGCTAATGCACCTAGATTATGATAGACACCCGCAACCCTATGAAAGTCCCCCATATTCTCAAGAATTTCCAGAGCTTTATGAAAATAGCTAGTAGCTTCATCAAACCGCCGTTTTTCCCCTGTGACTAATCCCAAGTTTTGGTAGACACCAGCGATTCCCTGAAAATCCTCCAAATCCTCAAAAATTTGCAGAGCTTTTTGGAAATAGCTGGTAGCTTCATCATATTGTCGTTGATCCGCAAGCAATACACCTAGACTAAGATAGCCATTGGCAACCTTATGGCAATCCTCCAAATCCTCAAAAATTTGCAGAGCTTTTTGGAAATAGCTGGTAGCTTCCTCAAACTGCCTTTGCTCCCGTGCTACTAAACCTAGGTTGTGATAGATATTAGCAACATTGGGGCAATCTTTCACATTTTCATAAATCTCCAAAGCTTGTTGGAAATAAGCGATCGCCTCCTCAAATTGCCTTTGCTCGTTTGCCACTGCACCTAAGTTGTGATAAACGCTAGCAACCCCATGAAAGTCCTTTACACCTTCATAAATCTCTATAGCTTGTTGGAAATAAGCGATCGCCTTGTCAAACTCCTTTTGCAAATATGCTGTGTTACCCAATAGGAAATACTGCTTAGTCTCAATTCCTGATAATTTTGTTGCTTGATTTTTTTTTATTTCCACCATATTACTATTGAGTGAATAAGATAGATAAGTTTATCTATTTATGGTAAAACATTATATCTCTAATAATTAAAACTTACAATTTTCAAGAGTTTTTTATGAATATTAAGCTGACTCCTGAACAGGAAAAGTTTATTGAGATACAGGTTAATAGTGGTAATTTTGCCACTTTTGAAGAGGTAATTGATAAAGCTTTTAAGTTGCTAGAGTACCAACAATGGATGGAAGAAACACCGGAAAAAATTGATTCTGGTGTGGCAGAGTTAGATAGAAGAGAAGGGTTAGATGGAGAAGCTGTAGTAATGGATATTTTGAATAGTAGAGTAGGTTGGGTTGAGGAACGTTAGCGCTAGCTTATCCGCAGGATAAACCCAACATAAAGATATATAGCAAACAAATAATTAGACAGTAATATAATAAGTGATTGTTGGGTTGCGATATCGCTTAACCCAACCTACAAAGATTCATCTCTAAAATTAACAATAAAATGACAGAAATAACAGCTAATTATGATGAGCCGTGGAAAGCAGCAATTTCTGAATATTTTGAATCTTTCCTCAGCTTCTTTTATCCAGAAATTCATGTCTCTATTAACTGGCAAAAAAAACCAGTTTCTCTAGATAAAGAATTAGAACAAATTACAGCCTCGGCAAAAACAGAAAAACGTTATGCCGATAAATTATTTCAAGCTTGGTTATTGGACGATCAAGAAATCTGGATTTTGATTCATATTGAAGTGCAAAGTCAGTATGACCGAGAATTTAGCCAACGAATGTTTATCTATAACTATCGAGCTTTTGACCTTTACAATAAACCAGTAATTAGTTTAGCTATACTGGGAGATGAAAACCCATCTTGGCGACCAAATTTCTGTGAATATGGTTTAGGAAACAGTCAAATGAGATTAGATTTTGCCATAGTCAAACTTTTAGATTATCAATGGGAGGAATTAGAATCGAATAATAATCCATTTGCTATGATAGTAATGGCACACCTGAAAACTAAAAGTACCACAAGTAATCTTACAGAAAGAGAGCAATGGAAATGGCAATTAGTTAGAAGTTTATACGATAGGGGGTTAACCAAGTTCGATATTATCAATTTGTTTAAATTCATTGATAAAATGATGACATTACCCCCATAATTAGAATCAAACTTTCAAACCAAAATTAATCAATATGAGGAGGAACAGAGAATGGAATTTTTAAGCACTATAGAAGAATTAGCTATAGAAAGAGGTCAAAAAATAGGTCAGGAAATAGGTCAGGAAATAGGAGCAAAAGCAAATTGCAGACAAAATATTCTTGATTTGTTGGAAAAACGCTTTAATAGTTTGCCAGAAACTCTGATAAAAGCTATTAATGAAATTAATGACTTAGCTTTGCTAAAACGGTTACTTTTAGAAACAATTACTGTTAATTCAGTTGCAGAGTTTGAGGAATTAATTAAAGATGACTCATTTCGGGAAAATTAGCATAATTCCTAACCACCAGAATTAGAATCAAACTTTCAAACAAAAATCAATCAATATGAGGAGGAACAAAGAATGGAATTTTTAAGCACTATAGAAGAATTAGCTATAGAAAGAGGTCAGGAAATAGGTCAGGAAATAGGAGCAAAAGCAACTTGCAGACAAAATATTCTTGACTTACTGGAAAAACGCTTTAATAGTTTGCCAGAAACTCTGATAAAAGCTATTAATGAAATTAATGACTTAGCTTTGCTAAAACGGTTACTTCTAGAAACAATTACTGTTAATTCAGTTGCAGAGTTTGAGGAATTAATTAAAGATGACTCATTTCGGGAAAATTAGCATAATTCCTAACCACCAGAATTAGAATCAAACTTTCAAACAAAAATTAATCAATATGAGGAGGAACAGAGAATGGAATTTTTAAGCACTATAGAAGAATTGGCGATGGAAAGAGGTCAGCAAAGAGGTCAACAAATAGGAGCAAAAGAAAATTGCAGACAAAATATTCTCGACTTATTGGAAAAACGCTTTAATAGTTTGCCAGAAACTCTGATAAAAGCTATTAATGAAATTAATGACTTAGCTTTGCTAAAACGGTTACTTCTAGAAACAATTACTGTTAATTCAGTTGCAGAGTTTGAGGAATTAATTAAAGATGACTCATTTCGGGAAAATTAGCATAATTCCTATTTCTCATTATCGAAATAGATAACAATTAAAAGTAGAGTAGGTTGAGTTGAGGAACGTTAGCGCCAGCTTATCCGTAGGACAAACTCAACATCAAGATATCAGGACTTACGCAAATTGACTTTTAAACCACCATTTGTAGGGGTAAATAGTATTCGCCCTCGCTATATGTAGAGTCTGTGCGTAAGTCCTGATATATAGCAAACAATAATTAGATAATAGTATCATCAGTTATTGTTGGGTTGCGAAGCGCGCTTAACCCAACCTACAAAACTAAACCGAAACAGATAACAATTAAAAGTAGAGTAGGTTGAGTTGAGGAACGTTAGCGCCAGCTTATCCGTAAGATAAACCGAACATTAAGATATATCGCAAACAAATAATTAGACCATAATATCATCAGTTATTGTTTGGTTGCGAAGCGCGCTTAACCCAACCTACAAAACTAAATCGAAACAGATAACAATTAAAAGTAGAGTAGGTTGAGTTGAGGAACGTTAGCGCCAGCTTATCCGTAGGAGCAACCCAACATTAAGATATATAGCAAACAATAATTAGATAATAGTATCATCAGTTATTGTTGGGTTGCGAAGCGCGCTTAACCCAACCTACAAAAACTAAATCGAAACAGATAACAATTAAAAGTAGAGTAGGTTGAGTTGAGGAACGTTAGCGCTAGCTTATCCCTAGGATCAACCCAACATCAAGATATATCCCAAACAAATAATTAGATAATAGTATCATCAGTTATTGTTGGGTTGCGCTATCACTTAACCCAACCTACAAAGACTAACTAAATAGAAATATTATCTAATTACGAAATCCTCTGCTGATATAGTTGGAGTACCAGTCAAAGTTGCAAACCGACCGCCATCTCCAAAACCACCATCGCTGCCATTAGCATTGTAGAATAAACCACCATTAGTAGAATTGTAGACGATAATAGCTTCACTACTAGCAGCATCACCGTTGCTTCCTACTATTGCAAATTCATCCCCAATATCCTCACCCGCAGTAGTAGTAATTTCTGTGAAAGTCCTTAAGTCAAGTAGAATTAAATCTAAGTCTGGGTTAAAATCTGTAATTTCATCTATCCCTAAACTCGCCTGACTAAACTCATCATTGGCAGCAAAAATAAAGCGGTCTACACTTCCACCACCAGTGAGAATATCATCATCCGCGCCACCATGGAGGCGATCGCGACCAATACCACCACTAAGAGTATCTTCTCCAGGACCTCCTAGCATCCGGTCATTACCCAGACGACCAATTAAATTATCATCTCCATTGTTGCCAAAGATAATATCGCTTCCCAAACCACCATTAACGCGGTCATCACCATTTCCACCGCTAACGCGGTCATTACCACCGTTGCCATTAATATCATCGTTGCCAGCAGAACCACTAATAGTATCGCTGCCACCAAAACCACTGAGAATATCATTACCAGCGAGACCATCAATATTGTCGTCACCCGTACCACCTTCGAGGTTATTATTACCTGGAGTTCCCTGAATATTCTGGTTTGGGCTAAACTCATAAACAGTAGTAGTACCACTAATTTCATTAGCAACTACTAATAACGCCTCCCCATTCGGACTATCTTCTGGAGAAATAAACTTAAATCCTTCTGGTCCTAAGTCCCCCGCTGCCGATAGTTGTTCTGGGGTAGGATCTGGGTCTCCATCAGCATCCGTATCAAATTCAACGGTGAAGTCGCGGTTAGGAATGTATTGCACAAAATCTGGACTGGTGGGGTCGCTGACATCATAAACCATAATTCCCCCTGTACGTTCCAGACCGACAAAAGTATAGGTTTTATCGCCTAAAACTCCTGTGGTTATAGCTTCGGGTTCAGGACCACTATTGTCGCTACGATCGTCAAAAGTATTTTCGTCTCGGTTTGAGTTAAAGTTATCTGGGATTAGATCGGCAGTAATGCGTTCAATACTATCCCCACTGTTGAATATTCGGTTGCCCGCAGCATCCCAAATACTGAAAGACCGACCGCCATTAGCAAAAATTTGGTCGTAGTCGCCATCATCATCAATATCCCCATCTTCGGTTGTCACTGTGAGACGACCAATAGCAGCATCATCTTCTAGTGCAGCAACATTAAAAACTTCAGGGTCCAGTACATATTCATCATCTCCTACCCGTGCTTCTTCATCCAGAGCGTCATAACCTCTGGCATCTCCCTCATCTGCTGTGACATAATAGGTCTCACCTTCTATCACAAAGGAAGCAATACTATCTGGTTGCAATAACCCAAAAACAGGCCAATTACCTAAATTGATACCATCATCGCGATCGCTTGGGTCAATTTGATTACTTTCTGAAAAATCAATTAGACCCAAAACTACTGGCACTGGTTCTGGGTTGAGAGGAACAGTACCATCTCCAGGAATTTCCTCATCTAGGAGACCGAAGTCATTGTCGTTTAGTACCGCCAGTCGTCCATCTGGTAAAAGTGATAAACCTTCTGGTTTGTCTCCTGCTAAGTAACCAAGGGAGGGTAGGTTAGTTATCTTGGTTTTGTTAACTGGTTGGATGTCTAAATCAAAAATTTCATCTACATCTAGCTGTTCTAGAGTTGTATTTTCTGGTAAACTTGGTGCGTCGTCAGCGAGTAAATTAGTTGCTCCTTTGAGGTCAATTTCAAATATAAATTTTTTGCCTGTGGCAGTGGTAGAAGAGTCTCGCTCTAGGATATAAAATGTGTCAGCATCAGCATCATAAACAGCATCACCAATTTTATCAACTAATAGACTACCATTATCTGGGTTTATAGTTGGTTTTTCTAGGAGGTAGACATATTCTGCTACGGGTTCTCCAGTCTCTGGGTCGATACCTAACATCCGAATAACGCTGGAGTCGTCAGATGCAGTGCGATCGGGATTTGCTAGAGGTGTTTGAATAAAGCTGTAGAGAATATCTTCATCTGTATCTAGCGCAATAGCTTCAAAACCACGGTTGCGACGACGGTTAGAATATTCTGCGGGTAGGGTTTCAGTACCAAAAGTTCCTTCTGTTTCTCCTGCTAGTGCTGCTGTTCCTTCCGGTACAAAGCGGTCTATGAGTGACCCATCAACATCAAAGTGGTAGATGGCGGGGCGATATTCATCTACAGTCCAGTATGTACCATCATCATTGATAACAATACCTTCCATGTCTGCACCAAAGGGGTCGTATTCGAGGGGGTTTCCAAATAGGTCTACTGGTTCTTCGTCTACTCCTGGAATGTTAGGTAAACCTGTGATGGGAGTTGTACCGTCTTGCCTATTTAGGAGAATTTCTTCAGTTATGTCAATATCGCCACTGTCTTCATCTAGTGTAAAGCGAACAATTCTAGCTTGATAGTCTGGCAGAGCAAATGGTCTTTCGTTATCGCCGTCATCATCTACGTCTGTAGGTGCGCCATTTGGTCCGCGGTCTGGTACGGTGACAAATTGTAAGTTGCCGTCTTCGTCTTCACCTTCATACCATAGTCCAGATAGACCACCCAAGCGAATTTCCTGACCCCCTTCGGTTGTATCCAAAACTCGCAGGTCAGAATCATCAAATTCAAATGGTGTCAGAGAGGGAAGACCGCGACTGTAGTCTTTTGCTCCCAATGGCAGAACATCTACAATGTTGGCATTTTCAATATCTACCACTGCTATAGCATTATTTTCTTGTAGAGTGACAAATGCTGTGGTGTCGTTACCATCTACAGCAATAAATTCTGGTTCGAGGTCTTGAGCTGCATTTGACCCAGGACCGTAGATCCGAACGCCTTTGTTACGCAATTCTTCTTCCCGACCAATGAAATCAGAAAAATCAGCGGTAGAGACATCTGCCTGAGTTAAATTGCCTACCCCACCAGAAATGTCGATAATGCTAACGGAACCTTCTGGGTCGTTGCTGTAGTCATCGTTGGGTTCTCCTTCATTTGCCACTAGCACCTTTGTGCCATCAGACGTAAAGGTGAGCATATCTGGTAATGCACCCACAGTTACTTCGTTGAGAGTATCGCCATCTGCATTAAAGAAGGCAACTGTCCCTGGGTCTTGTTTGACATCAGCTTCGACCGCCACTGCTACGATGCCATTTTGATTAACTGCAACACTGTTGGCAATTGCGCCAAAGGAGGAAACATCAATTTGATCTATTAAATTGGGGTTGGTGGGATCGCTAATATCTAGTACATCAATAGCTGCTTCATTTGCCTTGACAACAAACACTCTTTGTGTATTGGGGTCGTAAGCCGGAATTTCGGCAGCACTTTCATCAAAAATGCCTGTTTCATAAGTACCTAATGGTCGGAGTTGTGGGTCTGTCATTCTATCTTCCTAGTTGTATATATGTTTAATGGACCGAGTGTATATTAACAGCTTCACTTTAAGATAAGTTTAAATAGTCCAGAACTTACGCAAATCCACCTTGAAAACACCATATGTAGGGGCGTTAACGTAGTTGTGCGTAGCAAATGGCATTCGCCCTCACTGAGTTTAGTGTCCGTCCGTAAGTCCTGTAGTCATAATTAATTATAAAGACATCTCAAAAAAAGAGGGAGTAGGGAGTAGCGGTGCGACCCCGCGTCGGCTGCAGACGCATCTGGTAGCGCACCAAGAGAGGGAGTAGAGAGTAGGAAAAAATAATTGATGATTTATTGGCAATATATGTACAATAATTGATTTGATTTTTATTATTAGAGATATCTAAAAGTCAAACTTTGCTTCTATACACATAGTCAAGGAATTGTCAACCATGATGGCGATCGCCTAGTTCGGGTTTGCGCTCAAAAGTCTTTTAACCCACCCTCGCCCCTCCCCTCCCAACCCACCCCTAACCCCTCCGGTGGAGGGGAGGGGAAGGTAGGAGGCAACCCACCCCTAACCCCGGAGGGGAAAAAAGGAGGAACGAGGGATGAGCGAGGAGGTAGGAGTAAGAATTGTAAGAATGATTTTTCTACCATAGTCAGCCCAAAATACTAGCTTTTTGCAGCTCTAGGCACCGAAAAGCTGGCACTTTTTTGAAGCCCAAAAAGGCTAATACCTTATATTTATCAATACGCGCGAGAATTAATCAGCAAGCCCTAGTTATATCATGTCCGCTTGAATACTTACACTGAGACAGCGCTTTTGTCGATCTCTGAAACATCGTCATAACCAAAACTCTGTAGTGGAGTGGCACACCTAAAACTGTGCAATATTGTTTATAGGTATCTTTATCTCCCCATCTCCCCACATTCCCCTCCACCGGAGGGGTTAGGGGTGGGTCCCCATCTCCTCATCTCTCAACTACTAGGCGATCGCGTAACCTGTATGGTGTCGTAGATCAGACGGATGAAACCCTAAAACAATGTCTGATATAGTAAGTATAAATTCTGGCTCAATTGGTAAAGCTTTTATCTCAAACTAAAAGCAATAGCTGATGGCTGATAGCTGACGGCTGTTTGCGCAGCATTCCGGAGGAAATGCTTACATTTAATCAAAGCCTATTTTACACAAATCAAGAGTAAATTACTCAATTACTACACAGTCATTATTATAATAGATTTGATATGATTAATCTACTTAACAAGTCCTAATTTTTAGGATTATTTTTTGAATTTGGTATAACTCGAAATGATTCCTTCAAAACGTTTATATTTACTATTATTATTAGGAATGGTCGTTGCGCCAGTCATAGCTATTTTGTTCGATCAACAAATAAGTTTGATGGCACTAGCACTGTTTGATGTGATTATCTGTAGTTTAGCTGTTTGGGATGGAGCTACGGTGAAACTTAATCGAGTCAAACTAGCGCGCTACCCTTTACAGAAACTTTCTATTGGGCGAGATAATCATATTACTATATCGGTTGAGTCTGGCAAACACAGGGCAAATATTATCTTGCATGATGATTATCCCCCAGAATTTGCCACTTCCTCTACTACTCTCTCAGCAATAGTTGAACCTAACAGCACTCAAGAATTAACTTATCATGTCAACCCCGATAAACGAGGTGAGTTTCAGTGGGGAAATATTCGGGCGCGACAATTGGGGAAGTGGGGTTTAGCGTGGCAGCAATGGCAAGTTCCGGCAAGTCAACAGGTGGCAGTTTATCCAGATTTGCTGGGGTTACGATCGCTCTCTATCCGTCTCTCTCTACAAAATACTGGCACGATGCGTCAAAAGCGACGTCTGGGAATGGGAACAGAATTTTCGGAACTCCGGGAATATGGTATTGGTGATGATATACGCTTCATTGACTGGAAAGCTACCGCTCGTCGTAGTCGCCCTTTAGTGCGGGTATTGGAACCAGAAACGGAGCAAACTTTGATTATTTTACTTGATGGGGGGAGGTTGATGACTGCCCAGGTGCAGGGTTTAAAACGGTTTGATTGGGGTTTGAATGCTACTTTGTCATTAGCAATGGCAGGGTTGAGTAGGGGCGATCGTGTGGGAGTGGGAGTATTTGAGCGTCAACTCAGCACTTGGATACCACCAGAGAGGGGAAAAAATCAATTATCAAAATTAATTGAAAGTCTGACACCTATTCAACCAGTTTTGCGGGAACCAGATTATGTTGAGGCAGTTACTAGAGTGGTTAAGCAACAAACCCGTCGTGCTTTGGTAGTGGTAATTACAGATATTGTGGATGCCACTGCTTCTGCGGAACTGTTGGCAGCATTGGCAAGGTTAACGCCTCGTTATTTACCGTTTTGTGTGGCTTTGTGCGACCCATTGGTGAATAAATTAGCTCATACTCCCACTGTTTCTGGAGAAAATCAGCAGATACATGAAAAAAGTCATGCTGCTTATACTCGTGCTGTGGCAATAGATTTATTATCTCAAAGACAGGTTGCTTTTACTCAGTTGAAACAGAAAGGTGTTTTGGTTTTAGATGCGCCGGCAAATCAAATTAGTACAGAATTGGTAGATAGATATTTGCAGCTCAAGTCTAGGAATTTACTTTAGTATTTAATAGGTTGCAGGCATTTGTTCTTATAACCGGATTTTGTATCCGGACTTACGCTTTCTTCCGAAAAAAAAACACTATATATGCCATAGTACTATAGTTTTATATACTATGTATAGTGTCTTTGCAAGTCCTGTGTATAAGACCTAACACCTAATTATGTGCAGCCTCAAATAAAATTGCTATAATAGCCTCGGGTATAATTTTCTTCTGACAAAAGATTGAAATGATTTTATTTGGCTTTTTTCCTAAAGTCTAGATCATTGCCAAGTATATACAAACTTACCACAAATTTAGTATGTCGTCCTACAAAAAAACTAAGGCCCAAAGTTGGGTCAACGGCTATGCTGTAACTGGTGCCGGCATTGTAATAGCAGCAGTTATTCCAGGTTCTACGTCTGTTGCTTTGATGAGTTTAGAGGCAACCATGTGTTTTCATATTGGCAAAATTTACAGAGGAAGTGATTACGAATGGAAAGAAGCAGTTGCAGTTGCAGGAGCAGTTGGTTTAGCCGCAGTTGCAGGTAAACTAATAGCATTAGAAGCTTTAACTTTACTTCCCTTTGCTGGCTGGGCAGCAAAAGCTCCCATTGCAGGCGGCATTATTAAAGCATTGGGGGAAGCTATAATTTCCTACTATGAGAAGATGGAGCCTTACTCTAGTGTAGTGACTTTTAAATCTCCAACAATTGTAGAACTGCTGACAGCTTCACCTCAAGCAATTTTAGCCAAGCGTCCTCAAAAAGTAATTACCTTTGTGGGAAAAACAGGCGAGGGTAAATCTAGTACAATTAACGCATTAGTTGATTATCAAGCGTTTAATGTGGGAGCAGAACACGGAACAACTACAACAGTTGATAGCGTAGATTATACTAATGGTTATTCGCTACAAGATACTCCTGGCTTGCTGGATGATGACGCTGAGTATTTACAGTTAATTGCTGACGCTCTTAAAGAAAGCGAATTAGTCATTTATACCACCAGAGGACAACTTTATGAACCTGAGCTAGAGGTAGTTCGACAAATTTGCAATTTTCAGCAGCAATGGAATCAAGATTCTGGAACACCAGGTTTGAGAAAGTTGCTGCTTTACGTCAATATGCAAGATATTAAAGAGCAAACAATGCCTAGTTCAATGCGAGCAGAAGAAGCTACTTTAATTAAGTCGCAAGTGGCTGAATGGATTCCTGAAAGCAAAGTTGCTTTTGGTGCAGCAGCACCAGTTTTAAAAAATCAAATACAACCAGCAAGAATTGAGAAATTGCAAGAACTAATTTTGCAAAACATTAATTCTTAATAACTTATTCATTTTACATTTATGGAGGTAAGCTAGTGGATAACCAACAAGAGTTTCGTCAAGAAATTCAACAGATTCGTGAGGAACTAAAAGTAGCTCTTAAGGAAATAAAATCTAAAATTGGTAACAATCTTAGTTCCCAAGAAATGGGCGAAGTAGAAAATGAATTTCAACAGCTTGATGAGCTTTTAGAGCGTTTAGAAACTGGTTTAGTCTGGCTCTGCTTTTTTGGTAAAACCTCTGTTGGTAAATCGGCAATTGCTAATTCGCTGATTGGAGAAGACTTAGCAAAGGTTGGGATTCAACATGATTTAACAACTGAACCAGCATATTATGAAAAACGGCCTTGGATGTTAGTTGACGTACCGGGTATTTTAGGGAAAGAAGTTAATAAAGACGTTGCCATTGAAGAAGCAGAAAAAGCTCATGGACATATTTTTGTGCTTGACGGAGAACCACTAGAGTTAGAGTTAGAGTTATTTAACTTAGTTCATAATAAAATGCCTACAACCCCAAAAATTGTCTTTGTTAATCAATGGGATAAAATGCAAAGTCGTCCTAAAAAGGATAGAGAGACTGTCCGCGAGCGCATCGAACAAAAAATGGGTAAGTTTATTAAGTCTCCAGATGATATCGTCTATGGTAGCGCCCAAATATACGATCCAGACAAAGATGATATGGTAAGACAAGAAATACCAAAACTTCTTGATAAACTATATGAAGATGCAGGAGCGCTAGGCGAAGTGGTCAATATTCTCGATCCAGCTAGTCGTGCTGATGATATAACTCAAGGCATTCGCGATCGTATTCTGACGATCAGAAAGAAAATTGCCAGAAGAGTAATCAATGTTTTTGGTATAGCTTCAGCAGCGGTGGGATTAGTTCCTTTCGATCAATTGGTAGTTACACCAGGAGTTTTAACAAGTATGGTACTTGTAATTACATTAATTATGGGTCGAAACGCTAATTTTATGAATATTGAGGGGCAAAGTTCAAACAACGTAACTAAGGCTGGCAAGATGGCAATAGAGTTACTAAAAGCCTGCGGTGAAGTTTTATTCTGGGAATTTGTAGCTGTTTTTGCAGGTGGTTTAGCTTTAGATGTTGTTGGCACTATATTTGGTCCTTTAGGAATGGGATTGACAGCACTAGCGGACTTAGCGGCGTTGGGTTGGTATAGGTATAATCGCACTGCAATTTTAGGAGAAGTAACCATAGAATATGTATCTAATGGTTTTTCCTGGGGAGCTGATGGCGCAGAAGCAGTTATTAAGCGGTGTAAAGAACGTGCCCAAGAGCATTATGTTCGACTCCAATCGAAAAAGTAGATCATTTATTTAGTGATCGCTCTCTTATCCCCCAGAAGGCTGCCATTTTCTTGCTTTCAACTTCAAGCAACTTCTTGCTCTTATTATTTCTTGCATTGTGTGCTTTTTTGTGTTATTGTTGATTATATCAGGAGTAGCGGTAGTACGCACCTGAAAAGAACCATGAAAACAACATAGAGTATGGGGTTCAATTCAGAAGTTCTAGTCAACCCGTGAAAAGGTAAAACTCTTGAGGGAACTAGATGAGTACAGAATTGTTGAGTACAAAAAGGCGGTGGGTCTCATCGTCTCTGTCTGGTGAGGGTTAAGTGGTTGCACTCCCTGTGAAACAGAAAGCCCGCGTCCGTGAGGTGGGGAAGCCTACATCATAATCTTTGATTTGATGTAGGAGAACGTCACGAAGCAAGATTAAATTCATTGACATATTCAGGAATCATACCTCTATTTTCTTCCGTATAATAAGGTGCTTGATACATCAGAGCGTTTTCATCAGTTGTGCTAGCAGCAGGAATTAATGATAGTTTACCAGTTGTTTCATATTTCGCCTCTGCTTGACGACTGGTTTCAATTAACTTTTGTACCGACTCCTCACCACCGTATACTTGATTCACAATTTCTTGATTATGTAACCAAGGAGCAACTAGAGCGATCGCCTGAATCTCATCACTCTGAACTGCGGCATCTACCATATATCCGGCACTGGCGCAAATACCTAAACCAGCAATGCGACTAGCGTCTACTTCAGGTAGTGTAGTTAAATAATTGGCAGCAGCGATAATATCCTCAGTTTTATTAGTGGGATTTTCTAACTGACGCTCATTTCCCTCAGACTTTCCCCAGTTACGGAAATCAAAAGTCAAAACAGCATAACCGCGATCGGCCATTTCTTCAGCATAGGTTGCAGGCATTTGTTCTTTGACAGTTGTCCAAGCACCTGTTACTATTACGCCTGGTAATTTTGTTCCTTGTTGATAATCATCGGGGAGATAAAGATTTCCTGCTAAGGTTTGATTATTGCTCTCGAAAGTGACATTTTTCATGTGTGCAGCTTCAGATATAGATACTAAAGATAACTGTAGAAAAGTAGCAGCAGTTAAAAGTAATTTTTCATAATTTTTGCTCCTTTTTTTCTTGAATTTGAATCTTATATGTTCAATATAAAGCCGCAGAAAATTTATCTCTTGAAAGCTTTTGCTTCATTTTTTGAAGATTCTTGCTATTGATCTGGAATTAGCCTCAACTATTTTGAATTAACTTTCGCTCTAAGAATTAAAGACTATATTCTTTCTTCTGTTTTGAAATTGAGAAACCCTAAAAATATAACTATCGTAATCTAATTTAATCCGATGATATTATTCAATTATTTTTTCTTTTTCCTCCCAGTCAGTCTACCTGTTTTTTTCATATATGCAGCATTTATTTTGCTAGCTTCACTCTTTATTAACCATGCACAGTTGCTTGGGAAAAATCCCTTACTTTTATCAAGTCTAGTAAAAGCCATATCCTGCTCAGGTGGATTTCCAACATCTCGAAAAAAATTATTGAAGTCACGCCAGCTCTCATCAATGGTAATATCAGGTATGTATTCTTTTGAGTTGGGATTTAATGCTCCATGAATTATTCTACTCCACGCCTTATAAGCCTTTGTTTTTATTAAGCTATGTCCTTGCTTTGCTGGTTTTTTTATATCTACTCTACCTGTATGAATTCTTTTTTCCGCTGCTGCGATAGAAATATTTATTGATTTTGCCAAGTATTCAGCAGCTTTTTTAACACTTTCAAAAGTGATATTATCTATCGTAGTAGGTTTCTTATGAGAACCACCACTAACGCCTCCTTTAGATATATTATATCCATGTGGTACTAAAGTATTTAATTCCTCGATCCATTTACGTTCTTTAAGTTCTAAATCTTTTTTTGTTGTGCCTTTATCAATAGCTTCAATATCAAAAGCATCTTCTCCATATTCTCTAATAGCAGCGTGCAAAGACTCATCACTTTTTATGTAATTAGCTCTTGCTTGCTGAACATGATATTCCCAACGACGCTCTAATTTTTGAACTGTTAACCCAACATATTTTTTATCAGTTATCTTATTAGTTATCAAATATATTAATCCTTGAGCATATCCAGGATTAGGTATTCTTTCAAAAGCTTCTTCTGGTGTTATTCCCTCTTTTATCCATCTTTTGATAGTTCTACTACTAGCTGGAGGTTGCAAAATCCTGATAGCTTCCTTCAAATTAGGATAAGTTTCACCAAAAACAGTTATTTGATTAACTTCACGAGTATTTCTAACAAAACCTTCTGCGAATATTTTTTCTTCAGATAATCCTGCTTCTCGTCTTTTTAAAGCTCTGTAATAATTTACATTTTTTTCATTACATAACTTTTTGAAAGTGTTTTCTTTCTGTTTTTCTATAGAACATTTTGGACATTTTCTACCTCTCAGATGGTTGCTAGGAGTTTGAAAAAAATCACCATGTATTGAACATATAATTTTTCCCTTAGTGCTTGAATTTATGTATTCAAATTTACTGTAATCATAAGTATCTCCATGAATTTCTTGAGCGCGTTTAATAAAACTTTGAGTTAGTTATTCTTTACTTTTTATTGTTCCTCTATCTTCAATAAAACCTGATAATTTCAGAGATTTACATATAGAACATCCTGTATGACCTCTCATGTGATTTCTAGGTTATTGTAAAAATTTTTCACCATGTTCAATACATAAAATTTCTACCATTTCACCAGCAGGAGGAAGCATCTTAAAAAGAGAATAATCATAGCGATTGCCAAAGTACTTTTGCGACCTTCTAACAAATTCCTCTTTTGTTATTTTTTGAGACTCAAAATAGCATTTACGACATCCAACACCATTTTTATGATGACCTGGTGTAATCTCAAATAATCCATGCTTAGGACATATCACTTTGATTTTAGTTGATGTGTTTACATACTCCACTTTGGAGTAGTCATAATAATCACCATGAACCTTAATAAATTCAGATAATATTTGTTCCTTTGTTTTCTTTGTGCCCATAAATTTTCTATCAATTATTCTAATTTAGGATTTAGGATGATATGCAAATATTCACTTATTTTTGTAGAGCTTTCTAATTGTCTGTTTTATTTAACTCATCAACATTACTTCTGTCGATACTGTTTCGGAGTTAAACCTTCTATCTTTTTAAACACGCGTGAGAAATGAGCTTGGTCGGAAAAGCCACAGGCAAAAGCAATATCAGCCATCAATTTATTAGGATTATCGAGCATTTTTTTTGCTTGTTCGATACGGTAAGCCATTAAAAATTGATAGGGACTTTGACCAATAGTTTGTTTAAATAAACGGGAGAAATGGGAAGGACTAAGACTTGCTTTTGCTGCCATATCTTCTAGTAAAATATTATTGCCATAATTAAGCGCAATGTAATCTAATACTTGTTTGTATTGTTTGGCAGTGAAGCTTTTAGAAAATTCATATTCTTCTGCTTGTAAGCCGTATTTTAGAATTAGTTTAGTCAGAAATACACGAGCAAAAGATTCAAACATTATTTGGGAGCCGAGTTCACATTTTAAAGCTTCTAAAAGTTGGATTCCCGACTGAGTAATATCTTCATCTAAAAATTGTGGTAAATCTTTTAATTGCCGCTCGGAAAGTAAAATTCCTAATTCTGTTTGAGCAAATTTTTCAAATTTAATAGGTTCGAGAGTAATAATAATACACTTACTTTGAATGTGCCATCGCCAGCCACTTTCTACACCAGCAGGAGTAACAATAATTTCATTTTTGTGATAAATAAAATCTCGATGTTCTCCATTACGCCAATTTTCTACCCTATGAGGTTTGTCTTTTAAATTAATAATAATATGATGTTGTTCGTACTTATTTATAGGCATCGAAGCAGGTTCGGCTTCAAAATATTCTAGAGTAAGTAAATCTGCTGCCAATGGACGTACTAAATCGAGGCTTTGTATCAGTGGTTCGGATGGATATATATCTTGATATTTAGGCATTTTAAATGTTGGTTGAAGAAATAAATTTAGTAAGCATTTCCTGCGGACTGCTGCGCAAACAGCCATCAGCTATCAGCTAGCCTCCTATGGTCGGAACTGCGTTAACAGCTATTAATTTTAGGGAAGGTAATTTCAGTTATCAGTTATCAGTACCTCTGCAATAAGGAGGATTGAAATAAGGAATATGCTCTTTTTTTTATCCTCTTGAAAGGGGAGGCTTTAGACCAAAATTTTTAGGTAAAAATAATTGATACAGCCTATTCCATTTCAATAATGGATAATTGATAATTGATAATTACCTCTCCCTAAAAGGAAGAGGATTGAATCAAAGGAAAATTTTTTCTTGTTTCTCCTTAAAAGGAGAGGCTTTAAACCTTAATTATTCGGTAACTATAGTAGGTTTGATTAATAAGAATGAAAACTTTATTGCATACTTAAAAACTATTTAAAAATTTAGTTCCACTGTACCTCATAAACCTGGAATCCGCTGTAAATTGAGACAGAATAAAAGTTACTTTTAAAGTCCCCGGACTAAACCTTAGAAGTAATTATTCATTACTAATTGCTGATAGCTTCTGCTAATAGCTGTTTGCGCAGCATTCCGCAGGAAATGCTTACTTTAATATTTTGGTTTTTGAGAGAGTAAATATTGTCAGGCAAACAGCCGTTTGCTCCTACTGACGGTAAGAGTTATATTATTCATAAGCCAACAGATTCGATCTAACAATTTATTAGCCAATATATTAGCGATCGCTAAACTACTTCATCATAAATTATCCTAAAGTTTTTCCCATCATAAACTGAATTAAACCAGGGAATAACCGATAAGTTTCTGTTGCCAAAACAGCAGGACCTACTACTACTTCAGACTGATTATTTTTCACCGCATTCCAGATAGCTTCAGCAATATCTTTTGGCTGACTAACAAAATTAGATTCTAAAGCAAAATTCATTTGTTGGCGACTAGCTTCTACTCCCGAATTATCTCCACCACGAAACTGCGCTCTTTCCATAAAATCGCTATTAATAACCCCTGGTTGTACAGAACTAACATTAATTCCTTTTGACTGTAATTCTAAACGTAAAGTATCATTTAATCCGGTAACTGCATATTTACTAGCACAATAAGCGGTCATTTTTGGCAAAGGCATTTTCCCACCAAAAGAACCAACATTAACAATTGTGCCAGATTTTTTTGACAAAAAATGAGGTAATAAAGCTTTTATTGTATTCACATAACCGAAAAAATTGACATTCATTAATTGTTGAAAATCTTCTAATGTTGTATGCTCCATTGCACCAGTCAAACAAATACCAGCATTATTAACTAATACATCGATTTTGCCATAAAAATCTATTGCTTTTTGCACCAAATATTCTACTTGTTTAGCATCAGTAACATCAGTAGGAATAGCCAAAGCAGAACTACCGTTTGCCCTAACTTCATTAGCTGTTTCTGCTAATTTCTCTAATGTTCTAGCAGCTAAGATAATGTTATATCCTTTTCTAGCAAATAAAAGTGCTGTTGCTTTACCACAACCTTGAGAAGCACCAGTAATTAAAACTGTTGGTAGCATTGTTTTTTTTTATGGATAATTAAAGTTTTATATGTATAGCAGAAGGAAGAAGGAAGAAGCTTGCATGTAAGCATTCAGCTATTAGCAGTCAGCTATCAGCAAAAGAAAGAGGTTTTAATTAATATAGACTGTTGAGCGCCAGCTTTTATAGTTAGTAGTCGTGTAAAAATAACTTGAACAGTTTTTTTAATGGAAGCTATATTTCACAATTTATCCCAGATAAAATTTGTACAACTTATTCTTACATGGCTCCTTAAGTATAAATTCTGCCTAAATTAGTAAAGCTTTTATCTAAAACTAAAAGCAATAGCTGATGGCTAATAGCTGACAGCTGAATGCTTACGCTTGCATTGTCTGAATTTTAAATTTTTGATATGTCCTAACCTTTCCATCGACTGCTATATAGAAAATAGTGTAACGCAACTGTTAGAAAAAAAGGAAAGTTTACTAAAAAAGAGTTTACAACAATTATAGCAACCACCATGTTGGTGTTTGACAATTAGTGCGAGCATCTTGCTCGCGCCATGAATTATACCAATTAGACATCTCCAATAATAAAAAATCAAATCAATTATCGCACAGCAATTATCAATTCTTTCTCCCTACTCCCTACTCCCTACTCCCTTTTTTCTGGAGATGTCTATTTGAAAAAAGAATGTTACGAATAGTAAGAGCGATAAAAAGGATTTACAGAAAATGTCCCTTTGACAAAAAAGATAATTTACGCCCTAAAAATTGTATTAAAGGAATTCCCATACGACTCCTGAATCCTGACTCCTAAGAAATATCCTAGCTATTTGTAGCAAATATTTATCAATTTGGTATTATCATAATTATCCGACTTCCTAACTATAGTGGCGACTGCTATATCTTTACATTGAGAATTATCTTGACATTAAGGAAGTAAAAAAGAGAATCTCCTTAAAGACATAATATTTGAGAGTTCAAAACGAAAAATTAAGCTTTTAAAACACATTTTACTTAAACAAATAAGCTTGTTAAAAATAGTGGGATAATTTCCCCTTAATTAACCTACCACCTACCACCTAAAACTTTCTTCATCAAATGAGGGCGTTTTGCTCCGCAACATATAAAGCGGATCTTTGCGTTAGTAAATGCCATTCGTCCCTACATATCGGGTTTTAAAGGTTAATTTGTGTAAGTCCTGTACTTAAAACCTACCACCTAAAACCTACCACCTACTACCTAACTACCTATCACCTAAAACCTTCTTCAAACTAATCTTTTAACTTTCTTTTTCCTCTCATCCTTGCCACAATTTGTAGGTCAACACTTTGATCGGTTTCATCCACAATTTCACCAGTTAATTCTTCCAACACATCTTCCAGAGTCACCACCCCCGACATTCCTCCATATTCATCTAAAACTACCATCAAATGTTGACGATTTTTCTGAAATTCTTTGAGCAATAGATCGACTCTCAATGTATCGGGAATAAATCTAACATCTCGCATAAAATCAGAAATTTTATTACTATCTTTTCCTTCTATAATTCCTTTAAGTAACTCATTTTTCAACGCTACACCAAGTACATCATCTATAGAATCTCCAATTACAATAATGCGGCTATGTTGAGAAGCAATAATATCTGACTTTACCTCATCCAGAGTTGCATTAGCATAGAGATAAGTCGTCGCTATTCGAGGCGTCATAATATCAAAAGAATTTTTGTCATTGAGCCGAAATACTCTTCTAATCATTTCAGCTTCATCACCTTCAATAACTCCTTCCTTATATCCTACTCTGGTCAAAAACATAATTTCTGCTTCATTAGTGGTGGGTAATTTCTGCCCTTTAGTAAAA
Source organism: Okeania sp. KiyG1 (assembly GCF_014132355.1). Classification (GTDB taxonomy): domain Bacteria; phylum Cyanobacteriota; class Cyanobacteriia; order Cyanobacteriales; family Microcoleaceae; genus Okeania. Next base: position 15,733 of record NZ_BLZO01000066.1, on the reverse strand, counting down.
GGAGAAGTAATTTTTTCCATCAACCAAACTATAGGAGTAAATATAAAAGTTAACCCCTGGACAGGTAAAGCCACAGTTAAGGCAAATTGCATCGCATAACGCTCACCTAAAGTTTTAGGAATAATTTCCCCAAAAACTATTACCAAAAAAGTTAATATTGCAGAAAAAACTCCTAACCAAGCATTTCCCAAAACCGAAGCTGCAATATTACCAATTAAAATACTACCAACTATATTAAAAATGTTATTAATAATCACAACAGTAGCAATTGGGCGATTAATTTTTTTCCTAATTCCCCACAGTGCTAATGCTGCTGGTTTTTTAGACTGTGCTAACTGTTGTACTTTAATGGGAGAAACCGAAAGTAAAGCTGTTTCAGTAGCAGAACAAAGAGCAGAACCTATGAGAATAATTAAAACTATAATAGTTAGCTTTAGCATATTTAACTAATAATTGGTTAAACTCAATTATAGCATTTTTTATTTTCTTATGAAACCTTCTAACTGGCTAATTGTATTAGTTTTAACTATCGGTATTTTAGCAATATCTACAGGTGCAGTATTAATCAGGTTGACAAGTCTCTCTGCTGACATGAATGGGGTAGGGTTTAGTTTGGTAATAGCTGCCTCGCGGGTGACGATCGCTGCTTTATTATTAGTACCCGCATGGTCGAAAATTCAGTGGCAGAGTCTCCAGTCGGGAGCAATACCCTATGCAGTAGCAGCAGGAGTTTGCCTTGCAGTCCATTTTGCTTTTTGGATTACCTCTTTATCCTACACTTCGATCGCGGCCTCTACCAGTCTAGTAAATACTAATCCCATCTGGGTCGCTTTGTTGTCGCGGTGGTGGTTGAAGGAAAGACTCTCTCGTCAGACGGTTATTGGCATAGTAATAGCTATGGTTGGGGGGTTAACCATTGGTTTAGCAGATATTGGTGGGGAACCTACAGGTGCTAACCCTCTCCTGGGAAACTTTTTGGCTCTGATGGGAGCTTTGGCAGTGAGTTTATATATACTTCTAGGACGGGAAGCTCAAACTAAAGGGTTTAGTGTTGGTGGCTATCTTGTGGTAGTTTTTTCTGTAGCTGGAATTGTATTATTGCCTCTTCCCTTAATTTTAGGTATTGGTTATTCTGGTTATCCTGGTTTAGTTTACTTTTACTTATTATTAATGGCATTATTTCCTCAATTAGTAGGGAATACAAGTTTGATGTGGGCAGTACGTTGGTTGTCTCCTACTTTAGTTAGTTTGGCAATTTTATTTGAACCTGTTGGAGCTAGTTTTTTAGGTTATTTATTGTTCGATGAAATGCCTTCTGTAATGGTTTTTTTTGGTGCAATTTTATTATTAATTGGAGTGGCGATCGCTTCAATAAGTCAGAATTCAAAAGTCAAAAATTTCTAATTCAAAAGTCAAAAGTCAAAAATTTCTAATTCAAAAGTCAAAAGTCAAAAGTCAAAAATTTCTAATTCACAATTCAAAAGTCAAAAGTCAAAAATTAAGAATTCACAATTCAAAAGTCAAAAGTCAAAAATTAAGAATTCACAATTCAAAAGTCAAAAGTCAAAAGTTAAGAAGGAAGAATTCAAAAGTTCAGAAGTTAAGAATTCACAATTCAAAAGTCAGAAGTTAAGAACTAAGAAGTTTGATTATTAATATTTCGTTTTGGAAAAAGAATGTTATGAATAATCAGCAAAATTTGTAGTGGAGTGGCACACCTAAAATGGTGCAATAGTAGGGGCGGGTTCCGCAGTAGGGGCGGGTTCCGCGTTAAGTTAATGGTTTTACCCAGGACCTGGTGAACCCGCCCCCTGATGTTGACTACTTCTGCCTTCAGCATAACTGCCTTTAAACCAAAATCTCTGTACTCTATGAATCATGAAAACTACGATAAGTATGCCATTATCAAACTCTGAAATCGAAAAACTTTTTGAAGCTTTATTAGATGCTTATAGAGACTATAACAAACTTCAAAGAATGGTTAAATTTAAGTTGGGAGAAAATTTAGAGAGATTTGCCGGGAGAGGTGATTTAGAAACAGTTGTTTTTAATTTGATTGACTCAGCAGAAGCTAGGGGAAAATTAGAGCGTTTAATACTGGGAGCTTATGAACAAAATCCTGATAACCCAGAGTTGAAAAAGTTCTATGAAACTGTCTTTAAAAATTTTAAGCAAAGGAAAATTGTAGATTCTGATGTTACTCCCAAAGATTTTGGTCCGAATATTGATTGGCGAAGCAAAACGGACGAAATTGAGTTACAAAGGTTCTTTAAAAAACAACCAGATTGGTATGATGTAGGATTTTTGCAGAGAATTATTGAACAGGCTAAATCAGTGTGTAGAGTTGATTTACCAAGTTTAAATATTACGGCGACAGGAGTATTAATTGCTTCTAAATATGTTTTGACTAATTATCATGTTCTGAAACTGAATGACAAGGATAATCCAGAGTTAAATACCAAGAATGTTCGTCTTAATTTTGGTTGTTTCAGTTTAAATGATGGTAGAGAAACACAATCAAAATCGTTTTTATTGGACTCTGAAAATCCGATTATTGCCTCTAGTCCTGTAGCAGAATTAGACTATATTTTACTACAACTTGAAGAGGCTTTTATTCAAACTTTAAATTCCGATGATACAACGATTAAACCTGCTCAGTGGGAGACAAATATTTCCCTCTCTGAAACTGATAGTATTAATATCCTACAACACCCTAATGGAGAATCAATGAAACTTTCTATTACTTGTGATGGGATTACTGGAATTTATCCTAATAGTGGATTAGTTCAGTATATTAATAAAACAACAGGAGGCTCTAGTGGTTCACCCTGTTTTAATGAAAATGGTGAATTAGTGGCTTTACATCATGCCCAACGTTCTAAATCTTTTGGCACTATTCGTGAAGGCATTTTGTTTAGTTCTATTTATTATGATTTAGCTCAAAAATCAATTAAATTTAAGTAAGCATTTAGCATTCAGCAGTTAGCTATCAGCTCTGATTTTTGGTGTTTTATAAAAGCTTTTAAACACTGCCCTTAAGGGGAGAGTATTATACCAATTCCTAAAAGTAACGTTATACTTGGGTAATACTTCAGTGATTAATTAATCAAAATAGATAAAATCACCTTTTTGCTAAAAATAGCCCAATTAATATTAATTAGGGTTTGCTGAAAAAGTCTTTTCGCTGGGGTAGGGGTAGGGAGTAGGGAGTAGTTAGGAGGTAGAAGAAATGGGAATCACAGAGTCAGTGGCAAAAAAAATAGTAAGAGTGATTTTTCGGCTTTTGCTTCCCTAAAATCCTCACTTTTTTAACAATAGCTTGCTGAAAAGCTCATACTTTTAATAGACATAAATTGCCTAAAACCAATATTAGTCAATGCTTTGATATTTAATCAGCAAACCCTAATTATTCTTACTTTTTACTTCTCTCTGTACGGATGTTGCATGCAACGTCCCTACCCACTCCCCTATTTCCCCTCCTGGGAGGGGTTAGGGGTGGGTCCCCTGCTCAACAAAATGTAGAAAAAATTTTGAGAAATGGTATTCTTGCTGAGAGCTGAAAGCTAATAGCTGAATGTTTACAAACTTAACTAAATTTTATTTATTAAATTCCTGAAAAATATGAGTCGTCGTATTATTGAAACTGAATTACAAGCATCAGGGCAAAAATCTGGTGTAGATAGTTATTTAGACAAGGTAATGAAATATATTCCCTCAGAAATAGTGGGGGTATGGATTACTATTAAAACGATGGTAGAAGGAAATAATAATATTCCTCAAGACGGTATTTTATGGGGAATATTTATCATTTGTTTATTGTTAACTTTTGCTTATATTCGTTTATTACCAGCAGAGTCAAAAAAGAAACCTACAGTAAAACAAGCGATAATTTCAGTAGGTGCATTTATTGTTTGGGCGATCGCTATTGGTGGAAGGCCGTTTATTTCTATTAGTTGGTATGAGCCTATTTATGGTTCAATTTTGATGGTGCTTTATACAGTGGTTATTCCTCTGATTCCTTTAGAATAACGTAAATTGAGTTAATTGAATCAGCACAATAATGAAGTTATCTCAACCTGAAATAAACGATCTGTTTGAAGCTTTACTAGATGGCTATCGAAACTATGATAGCCTCAAAATTATGGTGAGATTCAAGCTAGGAATAAATCTTGCAGAAATTGTTCAAGAAACCAATCTTGAAACTGTGATTTTTGAATTAATTGAATGGGCTGAAAGTAGAAATAGACTATTAGATTTAGTTTGGGGAGCTTATGATAAAAATCCTGGTAATTCCCTAATTAAGGACATAACTTATCGACTTTTTTCCATTAGCAAAGCACAATGGGAAGAATTATGTCAATTACTATCTGGGATTTCTCCAGGTTCTTTAGAAATTGCTTGTCAGCAAAGCTTCAAATCAGAAATTGTCGAAATTGATTCGAGATTAATAGAACTCAAAAAATCAAATAATTTTGATAAAATTCCACCTATTCTCAAAGAGAATTTAATCAAAAAACGAGAACAAAGTTCAAGGGAAATTCCTGCTATTTTAGAGTTTGTTGATTCTTTGAGTAGAATGAAGGATATAAATGATGCTGTTTGTAATGATTTAAAACAATTGGCTCTTGATATAGCCAATCAACTGAACATTAAACTAGAATCTCAACAAGAGAATCTAACTCCATCAGAATTTGTGGAAACAAAAATAGTTCAGCCTTATTTGTTAGTCAGTTTGGAAAATAATGGCTCTGATTTACTATTACAAGGAGAATTAGTTATTCAAGAAAATGATAGTGAGACTATTCTGAAACAAGAATCTATTTATATTGATGAGCAAAAACAAGGCGTTAAGTGTGCCAAGAGCTTAAAAAAAATAGGATATTATGTTAAACAATTTATTAATAGTAGTTATATAACGCTGAAACATTATCGAAATCGAAATCCAACTCAAAATCTCAAGATACAACCAATTATTATTGAATTATTTTTGCCCACGAAATTTCTTCTATATAAGATGGAAACTATACCTTTTGATGCTGGTGGAAAAGTCGTCAAGCTTGGCTGTCAATATAAATTAATTTTCAGAACTTTAGAGAGACTGGAAATTCATCGAGATTTTCAAGAGTCTTCAAATAGATTAGAAAATAATTGGATTGAACTTAAGAAAAATTTTCAAGCTGAATATCTTTTCACGTCAGAATTAGTAAAAACCAATTTGAACATTACTCTTACTGTAATGAAGAATGTCAAGAGTTAGAGCAACGTTTAAGAAATAACAGAAAAATTGGAATTAATCTAATTTTTCCTTTAGATAAGAATAAAAATGACCTAAAAATTATCACTGATATAATATGGGCAATAAATATGGCGGGTATTCCCCTCGCATTGTGGAGAATAAACAAAAATAATCATACTAAGAATTTAAAAGAAGATTTTATTCAACTTTTAACATCAAAAGATATTAAAAATTTTAATCATCTCTTATCTTACATCGCAAAACTACGAGGAGAAGCTTATAATCCTGCTCCTGAAAATTCTAATTCTTTAGGACATGGTTTAGGATTTTTATGCGATAATCCTTACCGAGTTTTATCTAGATTTAAAGAGGAAGAAGATGATGCTTTTACTTTTGGATAAAATTAAAGAAGCACTCAGCATTCAGCAATCAGTAATCAGCAGATTTTTTAAGAACCGGGGATTTTTATTCAGAATTATAAAAGCTGATATATAGCGTTTCTCAAATTGGTGAGATACAGTTTTAGACCCCCCCTAACCCCCCTTAATAAGCTATCCCTTATAAGGAACTCCTGAAACCCTGTAAATGAGGGGATGGGGAGATGGGGAGATGGGGGGATGGGGAGGAAAAATCCTGTCTGCAGTTCTCAAAAAAATGTATTTTTCAATACACTTTTCTCCCAAAAAAGCCTTTGAGATGCTTATACATAACTTGTTTATTTTGTCAAGTTTTATGTTAAGAAAGATGTTTATTAAGCTATGCTTTATAAGGGGGGAACTGCTTAAAGAGAGGTTTCAAAGTCCCCCTTTTTAAGGGGGATTTAGGGGGATCGTAAATGTACCTCATCTTTATGAGAAATGCTATAGCTAAGAAAGAATTGCTTAGGACAATTACTAATGATAAATTTCAGACTAGGAAATATTTTTCCAACTATTCCCTATTCCCTGTTCCCTGCTATAGCTAGTTAAAAAAAGGAGTATAATTAATGAGTCATTGGCACTTATTTCAAGGAAATGGAAAAAGAGAGAAAGGAGTTGAACAAAAGCTCTTAAATATAGAGCCTCCTCCTTGGCGTAAATTTGGGGATAAAGCAGAGATTAAAGTCAATGAAAAAGGAATCGATTTAAGATGGTTAGAATTAAGAAAATTAGCACAATTACAAACAAAAGGATTAGAAAGAGGTAGAAATTTTCGACTTCCTCAACAACAAAAAGAAGCACAAAATGTGATTAATAGTGTTAACGCAGCAATTTATTTAAGAAGACCTTTATTAGTAACTGGAAAACCAGGTTCTGGGAAAACATCTCTTGCTTATGCGATCGCTTATGAGTTAGGTTTAGGAACGGTATTATCTTGGTCCATTACGGCACGGTCTACTCTACAGGATGGATTATATCGTTATGATGCTATTGCTAGATTGCAGGATGCTCAACTGAAAAGAGAACAATATATTGGAGAATATATTACATTGGGTGCTTTAGGAACGGCATTTTTACCATCTTATTTTCCCAGAGTGTTATTAATAGATGAAATTGATAAAAGTGATATTAATTTGCCTAATGATTTACTGAATATTTTTGAAGAAGGAGAGTTTATTATTCCTGAGTTAATGCGGAGAAGTAATCCGGAAAGACCAGAGGAATATCTACAACAATTTACAGTTTGGACGCAAGATGAAGATAAAGTAATTCTCAAAACAGGAAAGGTAAAATGTTATGCCTTTCCTATTATTGTAATGACCAGTAATGGAGAAAGAGATTTTCCTCCTGCATTTAAACGACGTTGTTTAAGAGTAACAATGCCAGAACCAAAAGAAGAAGCATTAAAAAGTATTATCAAAGCTCATTTTGGTGAGAATTTGTATAATGAAAAGCAGGATAAAATCGTCAATTTAATTCAAGATTTTTTGCCTAATGAAAAAGAAGGAGAAGCATTTGATAGAGCAACAGACCAGTTACTTAATACAATTCATATATTGACTCATTCAGATAGTCCTAAAGATGAAAATACCATTGAATCTATTAAAGAAATTTTATTGAAAAGTTTAAGTGAATAAATTCTAGTAGGTTGGGTTGAACGGAGTGAAACCCAACAAAACTTTGCTACTACATCTATTGCACCATTTTAGCTGTGTCAGTCCAGTAGGTTGGATTGAACAGCAGTGTTAGCGGAGCTTATCCGTTAGGATAAACCCTACAAAACTTTGCTAATGTTGGGTTTCGTTCCTCAACCCAACCTACATCTATTGCACTGCATTTAAACGGCGTTGTTTAAGAGTAACAATGCCAGACCCAAAAGAAGAGGCATTAAAAAGTATTGTTAAGGCTCATTTTGGTGAGAATTTGTATAATGAAAAGCAGGATAAAATCGTCAATTTAATTCAAGAATTTTTGCCTAATGAAAAAGAAGGTGAAGCATTTGATAGAGCAACAGACCAATTACTTAATACAATTCATATATTGACTCATTCAGATAGTCCTAAAGATGAAAAGACTATTGAATCTATTAAAGAAATTTTATTGAAAAGTTTAAGCGAATAGTTCCTTAAAAGTAGGTTAGCTTGAGGAACGTTAGTGGAGCTTATCCGTTAGGATAAATCCAGCATTTTTATACTAATTTGTTAATTTGTTTATGTTATAACTTTATTAAAATGCTATACAGCCTTTCTCTGTTGAATAAGGTATACCTACGATCCCCCTAAATCCCCCTTGAAAAGGGGGACTTTGAAGTTCCCTCCCTTTTTAAGGGGGGTTAGGGGGGATCGAATATCTGTACCTCACAGATTAAAGAATTGCTATAACATTCAGCACTAATAACTGATAACTAATTATGCAATCTCCTAATAATTATCAACAGCAAAAAATCGAAAAACTCATCAAAGCTTTAGGAATTGACCTTAAATTTATAGGAAAGGAAATTGCTGAAATTTTGAATAGTTTTATCCCTCCAAACTCCCGGAAAAAATCAAATTTATTCCTCTAACTCCCCCCTTTCCAAGGGGGGCAGGCGGGGATTAAAAATAGGGTATTAAAAATTCAGACTTATGCCATAATTTTATGAAAAAAGTTTCAGCTAATAACACTTAAAAAGTAGGTTGAATTGAGGAATAAGACCCAACATTTTTATACCAATTTGTTAAATCCCCCCAAACCCCCGAAAAAATCAAATTTCTTCCTCTAGCTCCCCCCTTTCCAAGGGGGCAGGGAGGTTCAAAAGGGGACTTAAAAATTCAGACTTATGCCATAATTTTATGAAAAAAGTTTCAGCTAATAACACTTAAAAAGTAGGTTGAATTGAGGAATAAGACCCAACATTTTTATACCAATTTGTTAAATCCCCCAAACCCCCGAAAAATCAAATTTCTTCCTCTAGCTCCCCCTTTCCAAGGGGGCAGGGAGGTTCAAAAGGGGGACTTAAAAATTCAGACTTATGCCATAATTTTATGAAAAAAGTTTCAGCTAATAACACTTAAAAAGTAGGTTGAATTGAGGAATAAGACCCAACATTTTTATACCAATTTGTTAAATCCCTCCAAACTCCCCGAAAAAATCAAATTTATTCCTCTAACTCCCCCCTTTCCAAGGGGGGCAGGCGGGGATTAAAAATAGGGTATTAAAAATTCAGACTTATGCCATAATTTTATGAAAAAAGTTTCAGCTAATAACACTTAAAAAGTAGGTTGAATTGAGGAATAAGACCCAACATTTTTATACCAATTTGTTAAATCCCCCAAACCCCGAAAAATCAAATTTCTTCCTCTAGCTCCCCCTTTCCAAGGGGGCAGGAGGGTTCAAAAGAGGACTTAAAAATTCAGACTTATGCCATAATTTTATGAAAAAAGTTTCAGCTAATAACACTTAAAAAGTAGGTTGAATTGAGGAATAAGACCCAACATTTTTATACCAATTTGTTAAATCCCCCAAACCCCGAAAAAATCAAATTTCTTCCTCTAGCTCCCCCTTTCCAAGGGGGCAGGGAGGATAAAGATGGCTTGAAAATTCAGACTTATGCCATAATTTTATGAAAAAAGTTTCAGCTAATAACACTTAAAAAGTAGGTTGAATTGAGGAATAAGACCCAACATTTTTATACCAATTTGTTAAATCCCCCAAACCCCGAAAAATCAAATTTCTTCCTCTAGCTCCCCCTTTCCAAGGGGGCAGGGGGATAAAGATGGCTTGAAAATTCAGACTTATGCCATAATTTTATGAAAAAGTTTCAGTGAATAAAACTTAAAAAGTAAGTTGAATTGAGGAGTAAAATCCAACATTTTTATACCAATTTGTTAAATCCCCCCAAACCCCCCTTTCCAAGGGGGGCTTAAGAATTAAGAATTGAGGCTTATGCTATAACCTTATGAAAAGGGTATAACATTCAGCACTAATAACTGATAACTGATTATGCAATTTCCTGATAATTATCAACAGCAAAAAATAGAAAAACTCATCAAAGCTTTAGGAATTGACCTCGAATTTACAGGAAAAGAAATTGCTGAAATTTTGTGGTTATCTTTAAAGCGTCAGGAGTTAATACAAATTAAAAATCAGCCAACGACTGAAACTAATATTGATGATAAAAATTGACTATAGATGATAGTTTATCTTTTCAAACAAATGAACAAATAACACCTATCTTATCCAATGAAATCCCAACTCTAACAACCCCTATTTATCCTGATATTACAACAGATAACACCAAACAAAAAAGATATAGCGAACATAATTTACCCTTAAGAATACCTGATGCTCCCTCAATTCCTAAACCACTAGAATTTGCTAAAGCTTTACGCCCTCTAATGCAAAAGGTAAGTTCAGGCAGAAATACTATTTTAGATGAAATAGAAACCGTTGAACAAACAGCAATAAATAACGGTATTTGTATTCCTATTTTAAAATCAGAACCCGAACCTTGGTTAGATTTAGTTTTAGTAGTTGATGAATATAAATCTATGACTTTATGGCAACATACTATTAGAGAATTAAAACAACTACTCAAACATTATGGTATTTTTCGAGAAGTCAAAATATGCGGACTTACTTATCAGTTAGCAATTAGTGAGGAACAGAATAATTTCCTCAAACGTGAAGAAAATCAAGAGAAAATTTTGCTCAGTTTAGGAGTAGGAAAACAACAATATTTTGCCAATCCTCAAGAACTAATAGATACTACAGGTCGCCGTTTAATTTTAATAGTAAGTGATTGTATTGCACCCTTTTGGCATGATGGCTCAATTTTATCAATCTTAAGAGAATGGGTAAAATATCAACCCCTAGCAATTGTGCAAATGTTACCAGATTGGATGTGGCGACGCACAGGTTTAAGAATAGGTTCATCAGTGCAATTTAAGAATTTAGTCCCTGGAAATAGCAATCAAAATTTGATTATTAAAGAATTATTATTATGGAAAAATATGCCATTAGAACAGGGAATTAAAATACCTGTATTAACCCTAGAACCAAAATTAGCAGAAGCTTGGAGTCAAATGGTTGTGAGTAAACCAGATGCACTAGCTTCTGGTTTTGTTTTACCTAATCAATTTCAGGCTAAATCAGAAAATTTACCCCAAAATAAAGTTGAACAATTAAATGCAGAAAAAAGAGTCAATCGTTTTCGGAAGAATGCTTCTCCTGTTGCTAGGAAATTAGCAAGTTTATTATCTGCTGCACCAACGATCTGTCTCCCTGTGGTGCGCATAATTCAAGCAGGTTTTTTACCACAAGGACAACCTATTCATATAGCGGAAGTATTTTTAGGTGGTTTATTAAAGCCAATGATTGAGATTACTCCTGATACTAATTCAGAGCAGGTTGAATATCAGTTTGTAGATGAAGAAATAAGGCAAATTTTATTGAAAGATGCTCCTGTCAGTGATTCTCAACAGGTTTTTGATGCAGTTTCTCAATATGTAGAAAAGCATTTTGGTAAGTCTATTAAAGATTTCGTGGCGTTGTTAAAATCACCAGGAAACGATGGCGAAGATGTGCCACCTTTTGCTGAAATTGCATTTGATATTTTAAAGCAATTAGGGGGAGACTATACTGCTTTTGTTGAAGAAGTTGAAAATTCAGGAAGCAGGGGTACACAGTTGCCCACTCCTAATTATGAATTTGAAGCCAATATCGCTACTATTGTTTTTGAAGATGAAGAGGAAAAATTACAACAGTGGGAATTTCAAACCCCTACTGTTAACCGACGTGGAGAAATTATCAAAAGAACTACTCACACCGCCTTTTACTTTACCGAAACTCTTGGAGATAAAGTTGGTTTAGAAATGGTAGCTATTCCTGGTGGTACTTTTACTATGGGTTCTTCTGAAAGTGAAAAAGGTAGTCGAGATAATGAACGCCCTCAACATGATGTAACTGTTCCTCCCTTCTTTATGGGGAAATATCCTGTTACTCAAGGACAGTGGAGAGCGATCGCTTCTCGAAAAGACTTGAAAGTAAATTTAGATTTAAACCCAGACCCATCTAAATTTAAAGAACCATGCAAAGGTATAAATAGATGGCAAAGACCAGTAGAGCAGGTAAATTGGTATGAAGCTGTAGAATTCTGTGAAAGACTCTCAAAACTAACTGGGAGGAATTATAGGTTGCCGAGTGAAGCAGAATGGGAATATGCTTGTCGTGCTGGAACCACAACTCCCTTTTACTTTGGAGAAACTATCACAGGAGAGTTTGCTAATTATCGTGCCTCCGAAACTTATGGTGATGAACAAAAAGGGGAATATAAACAAGAAACTATCCCTGTAGACCAATTTCCTCCTAATGTCTTTGGATTATATGATATGCACGGTAATGTCTGGGAATGGTGTGCGGATGACTGGCATGATAATTATGAAAATGCTCCAACTGATGGGAATACCTGGGTTGATAGTAATGATAAAAAAGAACTATATTCTGTGCTGCGAGGCGGTTCCTGGTTCAACCTTCCTAATATCTGCCGTTCTGCGTATCGCCTTATCTTTTTGAGGCGCGACCTCCACTACGACCTTATTGGTTTTCGTATTGTATGTTCTGACGGGAGTGAATGAAGTCAGAAGTTTGTTTGCGCAGCATTCCGCAGGAAAGTCAAAAGTTTGAAGTTAGAAAAGAACTGCTATACTAGACACTAATTAATCTAAAATACAGCCAAAAGCCTTATGAAAAACGTTAACTTAGACGACTTAGAAAAACAAATTTTATTAGCTCAAAAAGAACTTATTTCTATAGAACATGAAGGGAAAACTATTGGTTATTATTATCCAATAGGCGATCGCGAAGCAGCCAAAAAAGCCAAAGAAGAACTTGACAGAATTATAGATAAAACATTACATCCCACGGGATTAACAGAAGAAAGAATAGCAGAGTTGCGTAGTAAACTCGATTACGAAGCAGCCAATAAAGCAGCAGAAAAACTTAAGGCAATTAACGCGCAAATATTAGCTCAAACAGGATTAACAGAAGAAGAATATGTATCAATGTTTATGAACGCAGTCGAGGATGAGGAATCATGCGTCTAGTTGTTGATACAAATATCTTAGTTGCTGAACTGTTGAGAAAAAGGGGAGTAGATTTAATTAATTTACCAAACTTTGAATTATTCTTAGCTGAAAAGATGAAAAATGAAGCTGAATACGAATTACAAAAGCGCGTTTCCATAAGAATTAATAAAGGTAACTTAACTCCAGAACAGGGACAATTTCAATTAGAACTAGCTCTAGGACTAATTAATAATAGAATTACCACTGTCCCTTTATCTGATTATCAATTATTTGAAACAGAAGCAAGAAAACGTATTCCAAGAGACCCTAATGATTGGGAAACAGTTGCTCTAGCGTTGGCTTTACCTGCAGCAATTTGGACAGAAGATTATGACTTTTTTGATTGTGGATGTCCGACTTGGACAACTCAAACTTTATTGCTACAAATTAATCAATAATTAACTTACGCGGGGACTCTACAGATAGCTAGGGCGAATGCCATTCGCCCCTACATATTTGGTTGTGGATGTCCGACTTGGACAACTCAAACTTTATTGCTACAAATTAATCAATAATTAACTTACGCGGGGACTCTACAGATAGCTAGGGCGAATGCCATTCGCCCCTACATATTTGGTTGTGGATGTCCGACTTGGACAACTCAAACTTTATTGCTGCAAATTAATCAATAATTAACTTACGCGGGGACTCTACAGATAGCTAGGGCGAATGCCATTCGCCCCTACATATTTGGTTGTGGATGTCCGACTTGGACAACTCAAACTTTATTGCTACAAATTAACCAATAATTAACTTACGCGGGGACTCTACAGATAGCTAGGACGCCATTCGGAGCTTTGCGGAACGCAAATGCCATTCGCCCCTACATATGGTGCTTTCAAGGTAAATTTGCGTAAGTACTGTAATGAAGATAAAAAAGATGTACACCCCGAAGCGGGTATTCCGGCCCGCACTACAAGATTTTCAACATTTACCTTGTACATAATTTACTCAAAATATTATGAAAAACATTAAATTCAACGACTTAGAAAAACAAACTTTATTAGCTCAAAAAGAACTGATTTCTATAGAGCATGAAGGGAAAACTATTGGTTATTATTATCCAATAGGCGATCGCGAAGCAGCCCATGTTTCAGTTATCAGCTTTTTCAGTTATTAGCGCTTAAACTTATGGATATAAATAACAGTATTAGCTTTATCAGAAAGCTTACCAATTTGCTATTAGAATTGTCAAAGCTTATAAATATTTGACTGAGGAAAAAAAGAATATGTATTATCTAAGCAACTACTGAGAAGCGGAACATCTATTGGAGCTAATATAGCATAAGCAAATGGAGGTATATCTCAAGCTGACTTTCGGTCAAAAATGTCCATAGCTTACAAAGAAACTCAAGAAACAAAGTATTGGCTATCTCTCCTAAAAGATACTGACTATATTGAAGAAAAAGCCTTTGAGAGTATTCATTGCTGATGCAGATGAGATTAGCAAGATTTTATTTGCCATAATAAAAAAGACTGAAAAACTGATAACTGATAACTGATAACTGATAACTGATAACTAGAACAGCGTATTCCAAGAGACCCTAATGATTGGGAAACAGTTGCTCTAGCGTTAGCGTTACCTGCAGCAATTTGGACTGAAGATTATGACTTTTTTGGTTGTGGATGTCCGAGTTGGACTACTCAAACTTTATTGCTGCAAATTAACCAATAACTAACACAGGACTTACGCAGGGAATCTACAGATAGCTAGGGTGCCATTCGGAGCTTTGCGGAACGCAAATGCCATTCGCTCCTACATATACCGCTGGTGTATAACTAGATATTTTTCGTAAGTCCTGTTTGTATTTTCAGAATATAAATTATGGTGAAAAACCTGTAATCAAACGTCAAAGCAAAAGGTTCCGAGGTTACAGGGAATATATTGATAAAGTTCCCCTAGAAATGGTATTAATTCCCAATGGAACCTTTACAATGGGGGCGCCAAAGTCTGAAGAGGGGAGTAGCGAGATGAAAGACCCCAACATAATGTAACTATCTCGGCGTTTCTAATGGGGCGTTACCCTGTTACTCAAAACCAATGGAGAGCGATCGCTTCTCGAACAGACTTGAAGGTAAATTTAGATTTAAACTCAGACACTTCTTATTTTAAAGAACCATACGAAGGTATTGATAGATGGCAAAGACCAGTAGAGAATGTGAATTGGTATGAAGCAGTAGAATTCTGTGAAAGACTCTCAAAACTAACCGGAAAGAATTATAGACTGCCTAGTGAAGCAGAATGGGAATATGCTTGTCGTGCTGGAACCACAACTCCCTTTCACTATGGAGAAACTATTACAACACAGTTAGCGAATTATCGAGGGACGGAAGATGAAGAAATGAAATTGTCAGGTTCTTATGGGGAAGGACCGAAAGGAGAATATCGAGAACAAACCACACCTGTAGGGTATTTTGATTTCGTCAACTCTTTTGGACTCAGCGATATGCACGGAAATGTTTTGGAATGGTGTGCAGATGAATGGCATGATAATTATGAAAATGCTCCTAGTGATGGCAAACTTTGGCTAAATGGTGATGATAGTCGTTCACCGCTGCGGGGTGGTTGCTGGGACGACGATCCTAATTACTGCCGTTCTGCGTATCGCAGCAGTTTCTTTAAGCGCAACAACCACAACGACAATATTGGTTTTCGTATTGTGTGCGATCGCGGGATAAATGAATGAAGTCAGAAGTCTTTATGAAGTCAGAAGTTTGTTTGCGCAGCATTCCGCAGGAAAGTCAGAAGTCAGAAGTTTTTATGAATAGGACTTACTCAGTAGAAGGTATTTCCGTCATTGCGACCGATAGGTTTGCGGAGCAGTCCGGGACTAAACGCTACTTGATTGAAGCCATTCATTCTTACCTGACTTCCCTCCTCACCCCCCTCCACGGTCGGGGTTAGGGTGGGTTGGGAGGGGGAGGGGCGAGGGGTGGGTTGACTTCTAAGAAATACCCTAGCTATTTGTAGCAAT
>NZ_BLZO01000065.1 GCF_014132355.1 Okeania sp. KiyG1 | reverse complement strand
GGGTTACAATTTCAAAAATATATACAATAATTACCTAATAATTAAGGTTTAAAATATCTTATTTTGGTGTTTCTGAATTGAAGTATGAATGCGCGATTGTTTGGTTCTGGTCAAGCCCCGCGCATCCCCGTTCAACAAAAAGCGCAGCAACATCTGGCTTCCCTTTCCAAGGGGGACGGGAGGGGGATCAAGGGGGAATTTTAGAGTTTTATTCCCCCAAAATTGGGGGGTTAGGGGGCAAAATTATACCCGGAATCAGCAACGCTCTTATTCTTTAAAGAAATCAAAAAAAAAGGCGTTGCTGAATTAAGGTATGAAAATCAAAACTGAAGAATTTAAAATATTTTTCATTCAATAGTTTAGCAATCGCCAAAAAACAAAAAATATAAATATAGCAGTCGAAGGAAAGGGAAAGGTTAGGACAGTTTGAAAGCTAAAAACTGAGACAACGCAATATTTTTCCCTCTTCCTTCTTCCTTCTTCCCTCTTCCTTCTTCCTTCTTCCCTCTTCCTTCTTCCTTCTTCCTTCTTCAATCTGGATAAATATCGCTGATTTATTCATCAGGATTGAGACAATTAGATAATAATTCTTCTGTAGTTAATCCCACATTCGTATTTAAACCAACCACACAAAAAGAAAAACGCTCGGGCAATAAACTCAGACGACAACTTTCTAAAATAGCAGCTTGATTAGAATTATCTGTAACTGATTCATTAATTGTTTCTACACAAGTACCCAACTCATCAACTCTTCTGACCCGTTGACAACTAAATAGAATATCTTCTGCTGAAAGTTCTTCTGTTGTACTATCATAGATTTTTGTGACGCATCCTGATAAACCTCTGGGTTTGAGAGCTGCACCACAAGCATTAGCTACTTTTGCCTCAGATAAACCTACGCTTAGTAAATCTTCAGAGCAAATTTTAAAAGATTTTTTATTTGCTTGAGCTGTTGCTACTTCCGGAGTAGCTATTAACAAACCATAACTAAAAATTCCTACTAAGTAAATCCAGCGCCAATGACATAATTTAATAGAGCTAGGAAACTTCTTCAGGAATAAATTAGAAAAGTTAATATTAGGAATATTAGGCATAATAAATAAATTAAATTAATAGGTTTACTGCTAAAGAAAGGCTAATTGACAAAACAACATTTAAGTAGTATATAATATAAGTTTGTGGTTAAATTTGATCTTAATGAGGAAATTATATGTCTAGATATAGAGGCCCACGCTTAAGAATAGCGCGTCGTCTCGGTGACTTACCAGGACTAACTCGTAAAAGTCCCAGACGTGCTTATCCCCCTGGTCAACATGGTCAAAATCGGAGAAAGCGCTCAGAGTATGCAATTCGACTAGAAGAGAAGCAAAAATTACTTTATAATTATGGTCTGAGAGAACGACAACTCCTACGTTATGTAAAAAAAGCTCGTCGTGCAGCAGGTTCCACAGGACAAGTATTATTACAGCTACTAGAAATGCGTTTAGATAATACTGTATTTCGTTTAGGAATGGCACCAACTATTCCCTCAGCACGACAGCTAGTTAATCATGGTCATGTAACAGTAAATGGTAAGGTTGTTAGTATTGCTAGTTATCAATGTAAACCAGGAGAGGTAATTGGTGTTAGGCAAAAAGAAGCATCTCAGGAATTGGTAAAAACTAATCTTCAATATCCTGGTTTAGCGAATATTCCTAGCCATTTAGAATTTGATAAAAATAAACTTGTTGGTAAGGTTAATAGTATTATAGAACGGGAGTGGGTGGCACTTCAAATTAACGAACTATTAGTTGTGGAATATTACTCCAGGCAAGCATAGAGGTTTTATAGTAGGGAACAGGGAACAGGGAAAAGTAGGAAAAACATTTCCCCTTCTTTAGTTTATCATCAGTCTATGTCCTAATTAACTCGTTCTTTGCTATAGTTTTTTATCTTAATTTTTGATTTACTCCATTAAACCCCGTCTAGTTTATTGTTAGGCGGGGATAATGAAGTTAAAAGTCAAAAATTATAAGTCAAAAATTATAAGTCAGAAGTTGTTTTTGTAACGGGGAAAAGAACTCAGAAGACAGAAGGGAAAATTGCTTATGGACTCGAACCCCAAACAATTTTAAGCTCCCCCGCTGATAACTGATAACTGATAACTGATAACTGATAACTGATAACTGATAACTGATTTCAACCGCCAATTTGTGACATAGTTCGACCATAACTTCCTGTAGTACCAGACTCTCTTTGCTTAAAATTAATTTCTGGTTTAATACCCAACAAATATTCTACCTGCTGCCGTAACTCCTCAGCAGAAACCCCACTACGCAGGGCACTTTTTAAATCTATTTGACCCATTTCATTCAAAAGGCAAGGTCTTAACCATCCATCCGCTGAGAGACGCATTCTATTACAGCGATCGCAAAAACATTCTGACATTTGACTAATAAATCCCAGTGTCCCTTTTGCTCCAGGAATTTGAAAGACATCAGCAGGCCCATTTCCTTTGATAGAAGATTCTGTTAACCCCCATCGTTTGCTAATTTTTTGCCGTAATTCTTCTGAAGATATCCAACCTCGGTCGTCAAATAATTTATCATTACCGATGGGCATAAATTCAATAAATCTAACGTGCCAATTACGGTCAATAGTTAAAGAGGCCAAATCTAAAACTTCATGGTCGTTAACCCCAGGAATTACCACTACATTTATTTTTAAAGGGTCAAAACCTACATCATAAGCAGCTTGAATGCCATTCCAAACCAGTTGCCAACGACTACGACCCCGATTACCAATAATTATATTAAAAGTATCTGAGTCTAGAGAATCTAAACTAATATTAATTCTTCTCAAGCCAGCTTTATATAAATCTTTTGCCATACCCGCCAACAAAAATCCATTGGTGGTCATTGATAAGTCTTGGGTCTCTGGGAAAGAGGCGATCGCTTCTACTAAATCTATTACACCAGGACGTAATAAAGGTTCGCCTCCTGTTAACCGAAACCTCGTAAAACCTACAGGAATAAAAATATCTTTTAGTAGAGTTAGTAATTCATTATGAGTTAGTAAGTTTTGTTGTAATACATAGTTAATTTCTGTACCTTCTGGCATACAATATTGACACCTAAAATTGCAACGATCTATCAGACTAATTCTTAAATAATCAACTTTATTCATGTTAAAAATATTCTATGTAATACAATTTTATTTTATACTAAATAGCTGGATATTTACCAGTCATGGCATTTTTTTCCGATTTTTATTTTGATAAAGGTTAGTAGTTTAATTTTTTTGATTAGTCAATATTTACGACAGAATACTGACCAAAAAAATAAGGTTTCAAGCCTCCCCTTGCAAGGAGATGAAAAAAAATAAACTTCAATATTTTAAGCCTCTGACTTTCCTAGATCATGCTGCGCAAACAGAGAGAGATACTGATAACTGATAACTGTTAACGCAGTTCCGACCATAGGAGGCTAACTGATAACTGAAATGACTTAACAGCGGTCTACTTTTTAATTTTTTTTCTTTTCTAGCTGTTTACTTGAGCAATTTAGTTGGTGTATTTGATCGACATGAAAATTGCTATATCATTATAGGGAAGATGGATGGCTTATTTTCAGGAATAATATTTTATTACACCATTTATCAAAAATAATTCTGTACTTATGTAAGACTCCAATGATTAAGTAATTAGTAGAATTCAATGAAGTTTTGAGTGATTATTATCCAGTAAGTGTATATTATTCTTATACCAATTTGATAAATGTTTGCTACATTTTCTTGAGTGAAGGAGTAGGGTAGTGAGGGGGGAGGGGAGAGGTAAAAACAAGAATAATTAACAATAACTGGTTAATAATTACCAAAAAAATATTCAATCTATGTTAATTACTTAATAATTGGAGTGTCACTTAAATATAGCATTCTTTTTAAAATTGGTATAATACCAAATTGATAAATATTTGCTACAAATAGCTAGGATATTTTTTAGGAGTCAGTAGTCAGGAGTCAGGAGTCAGAATTAATGGCTTCAATACCATTTTTTAGGTAGTAAATCATCCTTTTTGTCAAAGAGAATATCCTGTAAAATCTTTTTATTCCTCTTACTATTCGTAACATTCTTTTTTCAAGTAGGTATTATTTTTAATCATCCCCTACTTTTCCACTCAAGAAAACATAGAAAAGTTTTGAGATTTGGCATTAGTTGGATGCATCTCAATGGGTGAATAAAGCCAAAAATTTATCGCTTTTAGGGAACAGGGAACAGGGAACAGGGAATATATAGGAAAAAAGTATTTTTGCGAATATGAGATGCACCCCATTAGTTAGTGCGATCGCATATATTTAGGTGATTATTTACCTGACTAAAGGGAGCTTAATCATGTACCGAAAAATTGCACAAATTCAAAATCAAGGAAGTATAATATTGAGCAAAATTTTCAGTAATTTACATAGATAAATATACGTTTTTAGCGATTTCAGCAAATCGTAATTACCATGAATTCCGTATTATTTTTCAATAGCTCTAAGACAAGTGTTTAAAGGGCTAAAGCTCAACTACAAACAAATTAGTTAGGGGATAGATTGATGATAAAGCTTAGGCGGAGAAATGTTTTTCCTACTGTTCTCTTTTGCCTACTCCCTGTTCCCTGCTATAACACAGAAGTGCATAAATAAAGACTACAACTCCTAACATTTCAAGAAACTCTTCAATTGTTACCAAGATTTCATAAAAGAAGTTATTAGTATCGTATAAATAAGCATAATATCCACCAACCATTTCCATCCCTATTCCACCTCCAACATAAAATATTCCAGCGAGAAAAAATAGATATTTTATTTTGCGAGGCAGAGATTGAAGAAACTTTAGATAGATAAATAGAACAGTCATAACTAATATTAATCCTGGAATTACCCAAGTGTAATAAAAAATTCCTGTGGCATTCAGCATATCTCGCAAAGGATGAATTAATTGTTCGTGCAAGCTAATTGTTTCATCAAGTCCTAGATAAAAAAATATGACAGATAGACCTATCCACTTCCAAACATATTTATCTTTCTGTTGCCATTTTTTATGAGAAATTATTCCCAGAATGACACAGGAAAAAAATAAACTAAAAGATGAAAATAATGAAGGAATAGTATATTCTCCATCTACATTAAATTTCTCAATCAATTGGGTAGAATTAGAGAAACCATAATATTGAAAAAACTGCCCGGTAATACTGGCAATAGTTAAGCCAATAACAATAAATATCAGAAATATAATGGTTTTTTTTGGGAGATAAATAAATCATATTACTGATGATAAAGCTTAGGCGGAGAAATGTTTTTCCTACTGTTGCCTTTTGCCTATTCCCTGTTCCCTGCCATAACACAGAAGTGCATAAATAAAGACTACAACTCCTAACATTTCAAGAAACTCTTCAATCGTTACCAATATTTCATAAAAAAAGTTATTAGTATCATATAAATAAGCGTAATATCCACCAACCATTTCCATACCTATTCCACCTCCAACATAAAATATTCCAGCGAGAAAAAATAGATATTTTATTTTTCTAGGCAGAGATTGAAGAAACTTTAGATAAATAAATAGAACAGCCATAACTAATATTAATCCTGGAATTACCCAAGTGTAATAAAAAATTCCTGTCGCATTCAGCATATCTCGCAAAGGATGAATTAGTTGTTCGTGCAAGCTAATTGTTTCATCAAGTCCTAGATAGAAAAATATGATAGATAGACCTATCCACTTCCAAAGATATTTATCCTTCTGTTGCCATTTTTTATGAGAAATTATTCCCAGAATGA
The DNA here is from genome assembly GCF_014132355.1 of Okeania sp. KiyG1. Lineage (GTDB taxonomy): Bacteria > Cyanobacteriota > Cyanobacteriia > Cyanobacteriales > Microcoleaceae > Okeania. Next base: position 33,918 of record NZ_BLZO01000065.1, on the reverse strand, counting down.
CACAGCAAAAAAATAAAGTAAAAGATGAAAATAATGAAGGAATGGTATATTCTCCATCTACATTAAGTTTATCAATCAATTGGGTAGAATTAGAGAAACCATAATATTGAAAAAACTGCCCCGTAATACTGGCAATAGTTAAACCAATAACAATAAATATCAGAAATATAATGGTTTTTTTGGGAGATAAATAAATCATATTAAAGTTACTAATTTAGGAGCGTGAAATTTTGGCGACATAATCTAAATTTTGTAACGCCCCGTTCACCAATAGCTAGACAAGGGGATTTTTAGGAGTTACTCATGCCAAAATATAGCATGAAATTATCAATCTTTTATTACTGCAAACCTAAAGAATCTGCTCTTGATTATCATAAATAAGTTCCATTTTTGAGAATTAATTTTCCGAGCAAATAGTAAAATAAATTTTTATTTCACTTCCTTGAAAAGATTTATTTATTTCATTTTTTATAAGTTCAATTCCACTCATTGTATTCTTGTCAGGATAAACTAATATTATATCTATGTCATTAAATATTTTCTGCCTAAGATAAGAACCGAAAAGATAAACTTTACAATTACATTTAAGAATTTCACTTTTTTAAATGCAGATGATAATCTACTTATCCTGCTTGCTTTCTCATCCTTAAGCAGATAGTTAAAATATTTTTCCCCTTGATAACGAATTGCTCCCATGAATTCTCTGAGCAGAAAAAGACCAATATTACTATTGATACATTCTTTTTTAGCACTTATAGAATAATTAGGGTTTACTTATGGAAAGTCTTTTTGCTGGGGTGGGAGACAGGAGACAGGAGACAGGAGACAGGAGAAATGGGAATTATAGAGAAGGTAGTCGGAAAAATAGTCCCAAGATTGTTCTGCCATAATCGTTCCAAAATACTAGCATGCATGAACTTTTTCCACCGAAAAACTGACACTTTTTTAGACAAAAAAATGCTACAACCAATATAAGTCAATGCTTTTAGATTTAATCAGCAAGCCCTAATTAGAATAAGGATTAGAGCAAATAATAGCGTCTATATTTGGATCGACTGATTGAATCTTTTCAAGTGTATATTCAGTAAAGTAATAGGTATTATTCAAGAATTTAGAATTTAGAATGCGCGAATTTAGAATTACCTCTCCTGGAAAAGAAGAGGATTGACAAAGAGATGAAAATTTTTATTTATTATTCCCTTAAAAGGGGAGGCTTTATACCACAATTTTTCGGTAACAAATACTTTTAGTTCCCTTTCATCACTTAAAATAAATTTGAATGTAAGTATTCCGTAGGAAATGTTTACCTTTGAATATTGCCCTATTTAAAGTATTCATTTCTTTGATAAATGAATGATTTGCTAAATACTCATTTATATATTTGGAGATGGTATTTTTTCTGTACTCTATTTCCTCTTCCCCTCTAACTTCTAAATCTTGCGTTTGTATTCCTAATTTATTTTTCACAAAATGATCGAACTCTCGTGGAAAAAGTTTGTAATCGTTTACCTTCTCTTCAAAAAGACAATTTTCTTTGAAAGAATCCGCATGAATTTTATATCGAAGCATTTGTCTATCAAGCTCCCAAGGATATTTAAAATTGCGTTTATTCCCTTCAATTAAATCAATAATTTTTTGATTATTAGGTAAAATTGTGTCAAGACATCTTTTCTTCCATACTTTTTTCACATCGCCTGAATTTCTTTTTGTTGCCTGTTCTGAAAATGGACCATATTCCTCAAAAATAGACCTATTTTCTTCTAAAAGGTCATTTACTTCTCTCAAAATCTCATTTTCATCAGTGGTTATCAGAGTCTTAAAAAGTGCTTGGATTTTACCGAATAATTAATAATTAATAATTAATAATTAAATAATTCTGGTTTAAAGCCTCCCCTTTTAAGGGGAAATAAAGAAATAATATTTCCTTATATTCAATTCCGTAGCGGTTTTAACCTTCTTGTAATTATCAATTATCCATTATCAATTATCAATTAATGAATAGAGTGTTGCTCTTTCCATTCGCAGATTTTTTCGACTGAATATTTATCCTCAAGTTCATCTATCATCTTATGACAATCAAGACAAAGCATAATTAAGTTAGACGTACCATTCTTTTGTATAGAATCAGCTAGTGCGTGTTCTGAGCGAGGTCCAGTATTTCCTGCGCCAATAATATGAGCAGCATTGGCTATACTGACAGATTCATCTCCAATATCCGAAAACAGGTACTTATTACAACTAGGGTTTTGACAAAATCCTCCGCACTGAGACCATAACTTTCGTTTCGTATTAGTTGATATTGATTCCCTAGCCATTTATGATATTTGCTGTATTGATTTGGATGAAGGTTTGAATAAGTAATAATAACATGAGATTTTTAATATTTAGACAATTATTTAATGTCTAATTTATAGTTAAGACGCACTGCCTTTTTAGGCTTATAAAAATCCCTTCGTTCAAAAGTTGATCGCCAATAAATCTCACAATCAGTTTACCTTTGAGCGTTAGTTTTCATGGATAATTTGGCAGAAAAATATAGTATTTTAAACAGCATATATTAATCTTTGAACCCACTGCTCTATCCGACAAAAAATCAAATTTTAACGGCAATTATATAACTTATAACGATAACCATTAATTTTAGGTAGAGAATGAGAATATTTCTGACAATTGAAAGTTTCTAAATCCCTTCCCTCTATTTTCAAATTAACTGCCCATAAATCTAGAGGTCGTGGTGTTTGATAAAGGAATTTAGCTAAATCCCTTCGTTCAAAAATTTATCACCAATAAATCTCACAATAAGTTTACCTTTGAGCGTTAGTTTTCATGGATAATTTGGCAGAAAAATATAGTATTTTAAACAGCATATATTAATCTTTGAACCCACTGCTCTATCCGACAAAAAAATCAAATTTTAACGGCAATTATATAACTTATAACGATAACCATTAATTTTAGGTAGAGAATGAGAATATTTCTGACAATTGAAAGTTTCTAAATCCCTTCCCTCTATTTTCAAATTAACTGCCCATAAATCTAGAGGTCGTGGTGTTTGATAAAGGAATTTAGCTAAATCCCTTCGTTCAAAAATTTATCACCAATAAATCTCACAATAAGTTTACCTTTGAGCGTTAGTTTTCATGGATAATTTGGCAGAAAAATATAGTATTTTAAACAGCATATATTAATCTTTGAACCCACTGCTCTATCCGACAAAAAAATCAAATTTTAACGGCAATTATATAACTTATAACGATAACCATTAATTTTAGGTAGAGAATGAGAATATTTCTGACAATTGAAAGTTTCTAAATCCCTTCCCTCTATTTTCAAATTAACTGCCCATAAATCTAGAGGTCGTGGTGTTTGATAAAGGAATTTAGCTAAATCCCTTCGTTCAAAAATTTATCACCAATAAATCTCACAATAAGTTTACCTTTGAGCGTTAGTTTTCATGGATAATTTGGCAGAAAAATATAGTATTTTAAACAGCATATATTAATCTTTGAACCCACTGCTCTATCCGACAAAAAATCAAATTTTAACGGCAATTATATAACTTATAACGATAACCATTAATTTTAGGTAGAGAATGAGAATATTTCTGACAATTGAAAGTTTCTAAATCCCTTCCCTCTATTTTCAAATTAACTGCCCATAAATCTAGAGGTCGTGGTGTTTGATAAAGGAATTTAGCTAAATCCCTTCGTTCAAAAATTTATCACCAATAAATCTCACAATAAGTTTACCTTTGAGCGTTAGTTTTCATGGATAATTTGGCAGAAAAATATAGTATTTTAAACAGCATATATTAATCTTTGAACCCACTGCTCTATCCGACAAAAAATCAAATTTTAACGGCAATTATATAACTTATAACGATAACCATTAATTTTAGGTAGAGAATGAGAATATTTCTGACAATTGAAAGTTTCTAAATCCCTTCCCTCTATTTTCAAATTAACTGCCCATAAATCTAGAGGTCGTGGTGTTTGATAAAGGAATTTAGCTAAAGCTGAATCAGAAGTTAATCTTTGCTCTTGTTGTCTTTTCATTAATAAAAATTGAGGTTGAAAAAAATCAGAGGTCTTGATTTTCTCTTCTTGACGTTTAAATTCCATACCAAGTGCAATTAAAGCCCTAATTTCAGCATGAGTTTGATAAGTTGTAGCAATTAAAGACGGAGTTTTAGACTGTGTTTTAATTTCCTCAACTAAAAGGTCTGCACGCCGTGATTTTTGATAGCCATAATTACTAACCACCGTTAACCCACCGCATAAACCAATCAACAAAACAACAACCACAACTCTTCGATTAATTAGTTTTAAATTTGCCGAAATTATATCTTTTTTAACTGCTCCTCCCTCTTTGATTTTCCCACTTCCCAACCTCTGTAAAAAATCTCTTAACTGGAAAAATTGAAAACCTTTATCCTTCTCAGAAAAAACATTTTCCCCCTCTGCCTGATTTTCCAAATTATCAAAATAATTGGGTCTAATACCCCGCCTTTTAAGGCGAAATATTTTTGGCTCCTTGCTCAAATTCCCGTTATAAAAATCACTTCTGACTTCTGACTGTCTTGAGTGTGTCTTACATTCTGAAGAGACCTCAGAATTACACACTCGCTTCTGACTTCTGACTTCGTTAACCCAACACTTTCCTAATATTGCAGCTAATAAAATAATGACAATAGGAAAATAAACAAAATGATAACGAGCAGCAAGAGATAAATCTTTACCCATACCGTAAATAATAAGTAAAAATAAAGCGATCGCCCCTACAAAAAAACCGACAAAAACCTGAAAAGATAAACGGTTATTAATATCATTTATCTGTGCTTTTCCACCTTGCCATAAACCAGGAGCAACCCAAACCAACATAACCAAAAGTGTAACTCCAGATAAAATAGTTACAAATAAACTTGTCCCTTCAATAGGCAAAAGCCATACCATTGTCAATACCCAACCCAACAAACGAGGGATAGGATGCCAAATTTCATCAAGCTCAAAGCTAGTTGATATCCAGTCAGTAAGTTGACTATTGCCAATACCACCTATAATAGGCAACCAAACCAAACAACCAATAAACGTTCCCAGAGCAACCAAATAAATTCGCCACCAATAACGTTGAAATAGGTTTTGAATATCTCTCAACCAAAACCAACCAATAACTAACCCCTCAGCAGTCAACGCCAAGGCAAAAAAATAGTGAGTGGAAATTCCCAAACTATTAATTATAACCCAAAGAAACCCCAGCCATATCGGAAATATCTTACGTTTTTGAAGATAAGGCATTATTGCTGTCAAACAAGTTACAGAAGCAATAATCCATAAAATAGTTAAAGTATAATGACGAGATTCTTGGGCCAGGTAAATGCCATAAGGAGAAATTGCCATTAATGCTGCTGCTATATGACCTATTAATGGAGAAAACGCCAACCAACCCAAGCCAAAAATTGCCGGAATAGTAATTACACCAAAAATAGCACTGAGCGATCGCCCCACCCACAGAGAAACCAATTCTCCGTCAGTGCTGAATAATTTAAACCACAGATGATTTAGTACAAAATAGAGTGGAGGATGATTATCTTCACCCAGTAGATGATGAATGACATCGGTAGGAGTAGAAGTTGACTCAAATTGTAAGGGTGACAGCAATTGGTCTAGACTAATAACTCGATCTAAAGGCAGGTCAAAAAAGCTATGACCCAGACTATAACCCAATGTAGCAATTTCGATAGATGAGGCAGACTTGTCAGCTAAGTTTGTCCAACGCAGGGCAATACCTAGAAGTATCCAACTACATAGCAGTATTAGATGTAGCCATTTCTGATGATTTTGGTTAACTCGATCATTTATCATTCTTTTTACTAAATCTTTGTGATGCGCCTGAGTTAAATTTTTCAGTATCGGTGCATACTTTTTCCATAATTAATAGCAGAAGTGAAGAAGGAAGAATTTAATAATTGATAATTGATAATGGATAATTGATAATTACCTCTCCCTAAAACGGATAGGATTGAATAAAAGGAAAATTAATTCATTTTTTCTCCTTTAAAGGAGAGGATTTTTACCTGAATTTTTCGGTAAAAGTCTTACATTGTCTGAGTTTTAAACTTTTGAACTTTCCTAACTTTTCCTTAGACTGTTATACACAAAATTAATTATATATTTTGAACTGATATATTACCTTTAAATACATCACTTTCTTATACCATTTCTCACGCAAGAATGCTATGTATGATTGGGTGGGGAAGTTGGTTCGTGTGGGAGGTAGGGGAGGGGTTAAAAGTAGGAAAAATCTATACTAACCGACTAATAATTGTCAAAAAATACTTTGAATTTTGGTAAATATTTTACTTTTTAAGTATAACGGAAGTATCGCATTACTTTTGGTAATTGGTATTAGCTATTATTTTTTCATACATCCTAATATATGAGGTAATAGTTAATTATTAATTATTAATTAGGGCTTACCGATTAATTCTAAAAGTATTGACAGATAAAGATTTTAGGGTTTTAGAGTTGAAAAAAGTACCAGCTTTCGATGGAAAGAGCTGCATAAAGCTAGTATCTTGAGATGATTATGGCAGAAAAATTGAGAGACAATTCTTACTCCTACCTCCTCGCTCCCGAGCCATTTATCCTGTCTCCTGTCTCCTACAAAGAGTAAAAAGACTTTCCATACACAAACCTTAATTATTGAACATATTCATCAATTTTTTGCAGGTGCTAAACAAGTAAACATATTATTCTTTGATTTAACTACTGGCTTAACTTGAGAAATATATTTATTAATCACTTTTTCTACTTCAATTTTTACTAAATCAGACATTGAAGATAACCATCCATCAATATCAATGTACATCCACTTTTTATTAGCCTTATTATCAACAGCAAAATCAAGTAAACGACTCATATTTGCTGAACCTGCTGTTTCACTAACTTCTTTCATCATAAAGTAAGTTAAGCCGTAAAAAGGTTCGGAACCTTGTTGAAAATATGTTTCCCAACCACTCCAATCTAAATCGTTACGAGTTAACATTTTCTCAGCAAAAACAGTAGCCATACCCTCTGCATAACAATCAAGTAATTGTGCATTTAATAAGTGAAATATTTCATGACCTAACTGTCCATGAAAAGCATATTCAGAGGGTTTACGACTTAAATAAATAGTAAATTCGCCTTTATTTGCATTATCAAGTGAAGCTAAAGGTGTTGTATGTAAGCGTAAATTTATTTGTTTTACTGCTATTCTTGGCTCACCGTAGAGTTGTTGACTATAATTAAAGCCTGATTTAATAAAAGAAGAAATACTAGGATTATTTAAACTATCATCTAAGGCGTTAACTTTGGGTGATGAAATAAATTGAGCTGAAACTTTCTGCGGTTTTAAGTTAGATAAATTAGGAATGTAGAGAAAAATCAGCAATGAAATAAATATAGTGAATAATAGCTTAGGTCTAATAAAATTTAGCATAACTTGTATCAAAATCAATTCATAATTCAGCCATAAGCTTACCGAATAATGAATAATGAATAATGAATAATGAATAATTAAGAGTTGATAGTTAATAATTATTAATTCAACAATTCAGGTTTAAAGCCTCCCCTTTTAAGGGGATAAAAGCGGTCGAGGGATAGGGAGGTATCGGAGCTGGCCGACCATCGACCAAGAGAAGAAAAAATTTTCATTATTAGTAAATCCTACCCGCTTTCAAGGAGAGGTAATTGTTAATTATTAATTATTAATTATTAATTGTTAAACTATTCCCTGACTATTGATTTATTCAGAACATTTGCTAGAGCTACAATTGTTCCACAGCCATAATATACTGACAATTAATACTGAGTAAGATAATTCCCAAGCAATAGATATAAAATTATTAATATTAAATATTCCTCTAGAGTGATAAATTTGTGGGAATACAGGTATTATTGACTTGAAAGATATATCTTTTAGAGGCCATAACAATTGTAAACCTGAACCACCAGCTGTAAATAAATCTAATAGTAAATGAGAACTATAGAGAATAAAAGTAAATAAGAATAGTTGTTTAAATGAAGATTTACGGAAATAACTAATTAGCCAACTAACTATTAAACTAAAACCAATGGCAAAAATTAAAGTATGGGTAATACCTCGATGAATTTTTTCTCCTTTGATGAATTGGGGAATAAAATCAAAGTCAGCAAAAATGGCAACAAATACAGGATAAAAATTGCCCAAGTCCCACCAATGAGATGCATTATTTTTTGATAGGTTTTTGGGTAGAAACTTAGCTAGTACATATCCAGAAACTGAGTGAGCAATAGGAGATGGCATAATTAAAATTAAATTGCATTTTTGTCTTGAAAATTTATTTGAACAAATAATTAAGTACTTTTTTCACTACGTCTATGGCAGTGGTATATTTAACTCTGACTACTTAAATTAAACCGAATAATCCAGTTTGGGAATGGTCATTTCAGTTATCAGTTATCAGTTATCAGTTATCAGTTATCAGTTATCAGTTATCAGTTATCAGTACTTCCTACTGTTTCGCAGCATGACCTAGGAAAGCAGGAGGCTTGAGACCCTCTTTTTTGGTCAAAATTTTGATAATCTTTTGCTAAAATGGGTTCGCCTGTTTTGAGGTTAATATTAGTTGTTAGCAACATTCTCATGTATAAATGAAATCTCTTCCCACTTTAATTTTGCTGGTAGATATGCTTGGTTAATAGCAGTCAGAAATTGAGTTATATTTGCTTCTGCTATTTGAAAATTATCTTGGTCTTGACTATAATTACCAATAATTGAGCGATCGCGCCAGTGGGCAATAAAGAAGAAGCGAGTACTTTTATTAAACATTGCATCTGGGTCGTGCAGAACTATTTTTGTCGATCATACTCACTGTAAATTTTTCAAATAGAGGGCGAGTTTTCAATAATTGATAATTGATAATTGATAATGGATAATTGATAATTACCTCTCCCTAAAACGGATAGGATTGAATAAAAGGAAAATTAATTCATTGTTTCTCCTTTAAAGGAGAGGATTTTTACCTTAATTATTCGGTAACTAAATTCATAGCTTTAGCTAAACCAAAAGGCGATCGCTGTTGGTGGTTGACTATGGCTATAATTTTATTTACCCAAGCTCCAAATGATTCAACAACAATTAAAGCCTCTTTAAAATCTCATACATTTTGGCAATTACAGTTGACTAAACAATTGTATTTGTATATACATAAAAGAGCTAACTATACTTGAAATTAAAAAGGTATAGGTTGTCAATCTAACATTTAGTTGCTTGTATTAAAAGTAAATTTTAATGTTCTTTGGCTTAGTCTTTATAGTAGCAATTTGCATCAGCAATTTCAAGTAATTTCAGGCAACTTTACCAAAACTTTAAAAATGCTTGCCTAAAAGCCAGATATTCTTCATCAAAACTTTATAATTCTCTTGTAAATTCAAGATTATATAATTAATTTTACTACTAATGATTAAATATTTATATTTAAAACTTATTTAGACAGAACATTATTTAAACAAATATTAACCTTAGTTGTGCATAAATTTCGGCGTTGCTGAACTAAGGGATAAATCTTTGTAGAAAAGGTAACCCATCTTTTACTTGCTCTTTTTCTCGCTCCAAGAATTCCCATGGGGAAATATGCAATACCAATTCACTTTAAAGATGTCACAAATAGTTTCAAACCCCATATCTGAAATAATGTCCTGAAATTACTGTGGCATCAAAATTTCGAGTCTATAAATTCTTAATGTATGACTTTTACTTTTTAATTTTTGACTTTTGACTTCCGTGAAGCCGAAATTTCTTTTAAAAAGGACTTCCCCTCTCTGTGTTTGCACCAACCTTTCCAATTCCGTAACTAAACGGTCTAACTCCATTACTATAGGAGTTGAGTGAGCTTCATTAAATGCTGTAACTAGCGATCGATAATACCAAAGTGTCCCTTGTTTACCACCCTTAAATAAATCCCAAAGTAAATCACCTTGCATTCGATAGTCTTTTAAAATAGACCTAATATTATGTAATTTATCGGCAGCAGAAACCAAACGCACTGAAGCTGAAGCACTAGCAATACGATCCATATAAGCTTTTTTTACGTTCTTCCCAAGGAGGTTTCGGAGTTATATCCGTATCAGTACAACCATCTACTATTTCTGTTACTCTCTCTCCAAACCGTAATCTAATTTCTGTCCGAATAGGTGGTCCACCTTGGTCTTCTATAGCATCGTGAAGCAGTGCTGCTATGGCCTCATCCTCCATATTCAAGGGCAATACTAGCTACCCCTAAAAGATGGGAAATGTAAGGAACTTTACTTCCTTTGCGAATTTGGGTAGCGTGTAACTCAGTGGCGTGGACTAAAGCTTCTGTAAAACGGTGAGAAAGTATCATTTGTTTAATTTAAAAGTCAAAAATAAGAAAAATCTATCACTTTTTAGATAGTCAATCTGAGGATGCTTTAATAATAATTGTTCTTGGATATAAATCAATTATAAGACTATAAGATTGATTGAATATAGAAAAATTTTATGGATAAATTTCGGGTAGAAGTAATTACTAAAACTCTAAATCCTCAACAGGTAATTTATGCAGCTTTGCATCAAGATTATAGTGAAGGATTTGTCTTTGATGAACAAAATACTTGGCCTTCGGAAGCCAAATGTGGGGAAATTATTGTTAAGCGACTTTTAGCAGGCGATCGTGGTCATTATGGATGCTATTCTGCTGATACTGAAGTGTTAACAAATCAAGGTTGGATGACTTGGAATCAAGTAACATCTTCTACGCAGTTACTAGCTGTAAATACTGACACAAAAGAGGCTTGGTTTGAAAAGCCTAGTCAACTTTATGAGTATGATATAGATGATGAATTGTATTATGTGAAGAGCAATTTTATTGATTTGCTAGTCACAAAAGACCATAGAATGATAATTTCCCAAAGAACAAGTACAGAAAATAATTGGACAGAATGGTTTAGCAAAAAAGCTGAGGATGTTTATAATACATCAGTACGTTATTTATTGAATTGCTATTTAAAAAATAGTGCCAGAAAGTTACCTAACGATTTACCAGAAAATATCGACTTACAAACAGCTTTTAGAATAGCAGGTTTTTTCTATAGAGATGGGCTAAGAAGTATAAATAAAAATCCTGATGTTGTTAGGTTTAGAATAAAAAATCCTGGCAAAATAGATTATTTACTTTCATTGAATTTAGATGTCAAAAAAACTGAGGGAAATAGGTTTGTAATTGAACACAAATCCTTAGCTTCATGGATTCATCGGAATTTTTCTAATTCTGAAGATAAGACTGTACCAATTTGGTTATTAGAATTACCAGGGAATTTAGTAGCGAGTTTTTGGGATGGCTTACAAAATAGTGATGGTACAAATATAAAAGAAAAAAGTTGGTGCTGTAATTCAACTAATAAAAATGCTTTAGAAATAATTCAAGCAACTGCACATATTAATGGTTTTAGGGCGAACCTAACTTTAAATAATAAAAATGAAGGTGAAGCGGATAAAAATCATAAACCTTGCTGGAGATTAAATATATCTGAAATTTCTACATATCCTGTCGAATATTGCCAAGAAAATAGAGATTTAGGAATAAAGGAAGGTTTTGTTAATTACAAAGGTAAAGTTTATTGTGCTTCTGTTTCTACTGGTGCTTTATTAGTAAGGCGGAATGGAAAAGTTATTGTGTGTGGAAATTGTATTGAACACCCTCAAATTACTTTTAATTGTGGTTTTTTTCCCCATAGTGTTATGCAGCAAGCAAGAACTCATAGAATAGGTTGTTGTTTGTCGGGTAATACAAAGGTTAGATTTGGGCATTCGTCTTTATCTAAAGGAGAGAATTATTATGAAGAAACAATTGAAAAATTAGCTAATTTATGGCATTACGGGAGAAAACATCAACAAACTTCTAATGATGCAAAATATATGCAAGAAAGTATATCTAGGCGTACTATTTTGACTTTAGATACCAAAACTAACCAACTTGTTTCCAGTAAAATAACCAATATATATATTAATGGTGAAAAAGAAACTTACACAATAAAAACTGTTTCTGGTAAAGAAATAAGAGCGACACTAGAACACCAGTTTTGGACTAATCAAGGGTGGAAAAGGTTAAAGGAATTTGATAATAATACTCAATTATGTGAAGTGCAATTAACTGGTATTGAAGAAGGAGTCAGGAGTCAACCCACCCCTCGCCCCTCCCAGGAGGGGAAGTCAGGAGTCAGGAGGGAAAATTGCATGGGGACTCTAACCCTAAACAATTTTGAGTACCGTGTAGACGGTGGGGTATTAAACCCGCAAAAAAAAGATAAAATGGCTCCACAAGAAATTAATTTTATGGAAAAAGAAATATTAGATGAAAAGTGGATGCCAGGAAATTTATATGAAAAATCAACTATAAATTCTATTGATTTTCTGTTGCCTAGAAATAAGAATAAAACTCAATTATGTGAAGTGGGATTAACTGGTAATAAAATTGCTCTACAAGACATTAATTTTCTGCAACAAGAAATCTTGGATGAAAAGTCAATAGCAGTAAATTACTATCCAAAATCAACTACAAACTTTATTGATTATCTGTTCCCTGTTCCCTGTTCCCTGTTCCCTAAAAATAACAATAATTTGTCTTGTAATCGTGGTATTTTTGTAGAAATAGAATCTATTGAAAAGTTTGGCAAAGAAATTACTTATGATATTGAAGTAGAACATCCAGAGCATAATTTTATAGCTAATGGTTTAGTTGTTCATAATTCTTTCGATGTACAAAGTTATCGATATTGTTCGGGAAAAGTTATTGCAGTAGCAGAGGGAAAAACGGATATAGAAACTGCTTTTTACTTACGTCCGGTAGGAGAATATTCTGACCGTCAGGGGAAGAAATATTATTATTCTCCTGAACAACGAGAACAAGATTTACAGTGGTGTTTGGAGGCAGCGAAGAAATACAAACTCGATCTGGAATTTGGAATGTCTGAAGAACACGCTAGAGGAAAAATTCCTTTTGATTATCGTCAGCATTTTATTGTTAGTTTTAATTGTCGTAGTTTGCTACATTTTTTAGATTTACGTTTTAAAAAGAACGCTCAATTAGAAATTCAAAAACTTTGTGAATTAATGTGGCCTCATTTTCAAGATTGGGTCCCGAATATAGCAGAATGGTATGAACAAAATAGACTTGGTAAAGGTAAGTTAGCACCTTAAAAAGTTAGAAGTCAAAAGTCAAAAGTCAAAAGTAAGAATTAAATCAAAATTTCTAGTAGACGGTTTCAGTCTAGTAGGTAGGGTTGAAGAAGTGTTAGCGGAGCTTATCCGTATTACACTAATCTCAAAATTATGCTTATTTTTTCCTACTCCCTACTCCCTACTCCCTACTCCCTATTTAGCAATTTATCGTTAATTGTTGTTATGTTTACTTCTCCCCCACTCCTCTACTCAATAAAATTTATAAAAGTTTTTGAGAAGTGGTATTATTGTTTGGTTTCCTACGTCAACCCAACCTACATTTATTGCACTAATCTCAAAATTATGCTTATTTTTTCCCTATTCCCTACTCCCTACTCCCTACTCCCTACTCCCTATGATGAAACTTAAAGTTAAAAAGTTAGATGAATCAGCAATTGTTCCTTATTATGCACATCCACAAGATGCTGGATTAGATTTATTTTCTATTGATGAATTAACTATTAATCCTGGAGAAAGTCAATTAATTCACACAGGTATTTCTATGGAATTACCATCAGGAACAGAAGCACAAATTCGTCCTAGAAGTGGGTTGGCTTTAAAACATCAAATTACAGTTTTAAATACTCCTGGAACTATAGATGAAACTTATCGAGGAGAAATCGGAATCATTTTAATTAATCATGGGAAAAATTCTTTTCAAGTCACGCGAGGAATGAAAATAGCTCAAATGGTTATAGCATCAGTATTATCTGTTAAGGTAGAAGAAGTTGATGAATTAAGTACAACAAAAAGAGATATTAAAGGATTTGGTTCTACAGGAATGTCAATGACCCAACACTAATTCCTAGAATATAGTGTGGGCTTGTAGGGCTAGTCTTTACAGGCTCAGAGTTGACCCGGCTAAGTCTTAACTGGCTGCGTTATCGGTAAGCGTTAAATACCTACCTTGGAATGCCTCGCCAGTTCCAAGCTCTAGAACCATATAGTTAAACATTCTATATTGGGTATTGAAAGTGCTATTTGGATAGTTACCGACCGATAACTTTGCTTCGGCGAACATTACCCTAGCAATAGGAGATTTTCAAATGTTAAACAGAAACTCAGTTTTCGTTCTAGATACTAACAAAACACCTTGCGACCCCACACATCCTGCAAAAGCTAGGAAGTTGCTATCAGAAGGAAAAGCAGCAGTGTTTAGAAAGTATCCATGTACAATCATACTAAAGGAGGAATCTAAACCAACAAAAAAGTATAGAATCAAGATTGACCCTGGAGCGAAAACAACAGGTTTAGCTTTGTTATCTGATACCAATATAGTTTTTTGTGCAGAATTAGAACATCGTGGGTTTCAAATATCGGAAGCGTTAACCAAACGTAAAACCTTGAGAAGTTCTCGTAGAAATTGGAAAACTAGATATCGGAAACCTAGATTTCTTAATCGCAAACGTCCCAAAGGGTGGCTAGCACCTTCTCTCATGTCTAGAGTTCACAATATCAAATCCTGGGTTGATAAATTAATCAAGTATGCCCCAGTTGATTCAATTAGTATGGAGTTAGTTAGATTTGACACGCAAAAGATTGTTAATCCAGAGATTCAAGGTACAGAGTATCAACGTGGGGAGTTGTTTGGTTATGAAGTTAGGCAATATCTGTTAGAGAAATTTAACCATACTTGTGTCTATTGTGGAACCAAGGAAGCTGCACTTAACTTGGACCATTTCCATCCTAAATCCCGTGGTGGTTCTGATAAAGTATCCAATTTAGTTCTAAGTTGTGTAAACTGCAATCAGGTTAAATCTAACAAACTTCCTGAAGATTTCCTGTCTGATAGACCTAAGTTGTTAGAAATAATTAACAAACAACGCAAGCAACCATTAGCTAATGCTGCTGCTGTCAATGCTACTAGGTGGAAGCTCAAGGAAGTCTTGGAATCCACTGGACTACCTGTTGAAGTTGGTAGCGGTGGTTTAACTAAATACAATCGGAAACGGCTAGGTATCAGCAAATATCATTGGACTGATGCAGCTTGCGTGGGGGTTTCTACTCCTGATACCTTAAATATTCGGAGCTATCAGCCATTGCTTATCAAAGCTATGGGTAGAGGTTCTCGTCAAATGGTCAAGCCTGATAAATACGGTTTTCCTAGAACTGCACCCAAGCTAAGACAAAAATCATTCTATGGTTTTCAGACTGGCGATATTGTCAAAGCTGTAGTTACTAAAGGTAAAAAGATTGGTACTTATGTCGGTCGGGTTGCAGTCCGTAAAACTGGCTCATTCAACATCAAAACTAAGACTGAAACCGTTCAAGGTATTAGTTATAAGTATTGCAAACATCTACACAAATCTGATGGTTATACTTACAATTTTGGCGAATTAGTTAAACAGAAAACTATTAACTTTGTTCAGAAAGTTGAGGAAGTTTTAGATACTCCAGTGCAGTTAAACTTGTTTGATATTTCTGAATTAACTACTGAATCTAAACCTAAAGCTAAACGTATTCAACGTAAAAAGTTCGATTGTTTGGATGGTAAACAACTTAGTTTGTTCTTATTATAGGAAAGTAATTTATTTGCTGGTTGCTTTCCTTCCGGCACTAAATTTATAATGTAATCGACGGCATTTATTTTAGATGACAGAAGAATTATATCAAAGACCAACTTGGGATGAATACTTTTTAATGATAGCTAAACTAGCTGCTACTCGTTCAACTTGTCTTGCTTTTCCTGTGGGTGCAGTAATAGTTAAAGATAAACAAGTTTTAGCAACTGGTTATAATGGTTCTCCTTCAGGTTCTGCACATTGTACAAGTCAGGGTTTTTGTTATCCTGAATTAAGTAGTTGTGATGCTAGTAAAGTTTTACCATCTCGTTCTGTTCATGCAGAAGCTAATGCTATTGCTCAAGCTGCAAAACATGGTATTTCTACGAATGGAGCTGTTATTTATGTCACCTTAGAACCTTGTCTTTATTGTTTGAAATTGGTTATTTCTTGTGGCATTAAAGAGGTTTTTTATGAGACTCCTTTTAATAGTGGGGAAAAGGCAGCTTTAAGAGATATGTTTATCAATGAGGGTTTAGTTACTATTAAGCAAATTAAAGTCTCAGAAACAATTGCTCAAAAAGCAGCAACATCTCTACTTCATCCCACCTCTATTCCTAAATCTTCTGAAATTAGGGAAGAGGGAATAGGGAATAAGAAAGAGATAGAAATTTGCAGTAATAAAAAATAAAATTCATTATCGTACTCTTATTAATTAATTCTTTCCGCCTACTTTGTAGGGACGTTGGATGCAACGTCCCTGCCTGGAGATGCCTAATAGCTCCCAAATGGGTTTTATAACTTTTACGGAAAGCGATCGCTCTTTTTTGTAGTTCAGACTAATTTGCTGAAATTAAGTAAAATTTTTTGGTCAAATTATCTCAATACTCAATCAATATTAGAGCCAAGAATATGAATAGAAAAAATGTCAAATTCGACCTACTTAGCCAAATAAAAATATTACTAGGCTTGTTTCCTTTATTAATGTTAATAGCCTGTGGCAGTCAATCAGAAACAACAGAACAAGAACAAATTTCATCAGCGCCACCTGCATCTACACCACCAACTCCAGCAACTTTAAATATAACTCCTCAAAGCTCAAGGTTTTCTCGAATCAAAGAAGGTGCTACTAGAGGAGGAGGTACTAGAGGGGGTCAAAAATCAGCAGATATGGCTTTAACACAAACTGCTCCTAGTTTTTCACAGTTTGAAATAGATTCTACAGTAGAATTAGAATCCTCAAATACAGAAGAATATAACCTGATTAATGACAACCCTTTTAAAGCCGTTAAAAATAATCCCCTCTCGACATTTTCCATTGATGTAGATACGGCATCTTATAGTAATTTACGTCGCTTTATTACTGAGGGGAGACTACCACCAAAAGATGCTGTGAGAATCGAGGAATTAATCAATTACTTTACTTACGACTATCCTCAACCAGAAGCAAATAACCCCTTTTCTCTGACTACAGAAATTTCTGATTCTCCTTGGAATTCCCAACATAAATTAGTTCATGTTGGCATTCAAGGCAAAGATATAGTTACAGAAAATTTACCTCCTAGTAACTTAGTCTTTCTCTTGGATGTTTCTGGTTCAATGAATACTTCTAATAAATTACCCTTAATCAAATCAGCTTTTCAATTATTGGTAGATGAACTAACAGAAAAAGATACTGTCTCAATAGTTGTTTATGCTGGAGCAGCAGGAGTAGTTTTACCGCCAACAAAAGGTAACGAAAAAGATAAAATTCTCGCAGCTATTAATAATCTCGAAGCTGGTGGTTCCACTGCTGGAGGTGAAGGAATTAAACTTGCTTACGATTTGGCAAAAAGGTTTTATCAATCTTCAGGAAATAATCGAGTTATTCTGGCAACTGATGGAGATTTTAATGTAGGAGTTTCGAGCGATGCTGAATTAGTCAGAATGATTGAAAATTATCGAGATGAAGGTATTTTTCTAACGGTGCTTGGTTTTGGTACGGGTAATTTTAAAGATGCCAAAATGGAACAGTTGGCTAATAAGGGAAATGGCAATTATGCTTATATTGATAATCTTTTGGAAGCCAAAAAAGTGTTAGTGACTGAGATGGGAGGAACTCTACTAACTATTGCTAAAGATGTGAAAATTCAAGTGGAATTTAATCCCGCAAAAGTACAAGCTTATCGTTTAATTGGTTATGAAAATCGACTGTTACGTTCTCAAGATTTTAATGATGATACAAAGGATGCGGGAGAGTTAGGTGCAGGACATTCGGTTACAGCACTTTATGAAGTTATTCCTGTGGGAGTAGAAAGTAATGTGAAATTGCCAGAAGTTGATGAGTTGAGATATCAAGATAATCAAGTTGAGGAAGCGGCTTATAATAGTGATGAATTAATGTTAGTGAAGTTGCGTTATAAGGAGCCAAAGGGTACAATTTCTGAGTTAATAAAACAGCCAGTTGTTGATGAGGGAGTGAGTTTAGATAATGCTTCAAATGATTTTAAATTTGCTGCTGCTGTGGCTCAGTATGGAATGATTTTGCGAGATTCTGAATATAAAGGTGATGCCAGTTTCAATGAAGTGTTGAAGTTGGCAAATGAGTCGAAGGGTTTGGATTTAGAGGGTTATCGGAGTGAGTTTATTAATATGGTTGAAAGTAGTCAGAAATTGATGGAGAAAAAGTAGATGGGTGGAGTTTAGGCAAAACTTTCCCCATTTTAGATTAGTATACACCAAAATTTGCGACTTTTATCCCGCTACTCCCTTAAAAAGAGAGTGCGGGATTTTTGATTAGGCTGTTAATTCAAGAACTTATTTATTTGTTCTTTTTCATTACTGGAAGAGATACCTCAACTAATTTGGCGATCGCTGTAATTAGAACAGCTGTTGCCAAGATAATATCCCCTAGACTATCACTGTCAGACAAATCAGGTTTTACCTGAATATTTTCTGTTGGGTTAGAGGGTTGCGTAATTACGACTTTTTCAATTTTTTCCGTGTTCATAATTTTATTTTTGTCGAATAACGTTTGTATTTTTAGTATGGCTCGAAAAAATAGAAATAAACTTTGTTTTGTAAGTTTTCTATGCTTGACTTATGAGTGTTTTAGTCATTAATTTTTGCTTTTCTAGAAGGTGTAAAAATAACTAAACAACCTATGCTGAAACTAGGAATATCTTCAAAAGTAAAACTTGCAGAAATAGCTCAATTGTTTCGCAGTAGAATAAATAAATTTTTCATTCAAAATCCTGAAACGTTTGCTGTGTAAAGGTTTTGCTCTGATGGTCTTGTGATTGCCTTATGATTGTCTTATGATTGCCAGAACACTTTAGTTATTTTAGGATACCCCTAGTCCAATAATCTCATTATGAGCAGCACAGGCCAAGGTAAAAGAACTCCGATTAACAAACAGACTTATATTAAAGCAGATAATGAATTGATAGAAAGAACCGAAAAAGCTATGCAAAAACTAAGAATTGATTCAAAAATTCAACTTGCAATAAAAACCGAATTATCTCCCAGTACGATAAATAGATTTTTTCAAAAACAAGCAATTCGGCCTGATAGTTATAATCAAATATGTGAAACACTTTCGTTAAATGAAAAAATAGTAATAGAGGAAGAAACTTTTGACTTTAAAATTACTGGAAGTATTGATAAAAAACAAATAGAACAATTAAAATCTATTGTTGATCTTTTACGACGACTAACTGATGACAACTTGTCTTTTCTAATAAAACAAGAAGAGGAAAAAGATATGGAATAATACAACATAATTAGTTCAGTTCAAATTGAGGTTATTTTTAACATATAATTAATATAGCTATGAGTGACACAAGCCAAAGTAAAAGAACTTCGATTAAAGATAGAGCTTTGATTGCAGCAGATGATGACTTGATAGAAAGAGCCAAAAAAGCTATGCAAGAACTAAAAATTTACCCAAGAGTTGAACTTGCAAAAATAACTAAATTATCTCTCTATACGATAAATAAATTTTTTAAAAACAGGAAATTCGGTTTGATAACTATAATAAAATATGTGAAACACTTGCTTTAAATGAAAAAATACTAATACCGGCAGAAGAAACAGCTACATTTGTAATTACTGGTAGGATTGATAAAAAACTAATAGAAGAGTTAGAAACAATTATTAAAGTTTTACAAGAATTAAGTAGTGGCGACCTTCTTTTTGCAATAACAGAAGAAGATATGGAATAATACACTACAATTAGTTTAAATTAAGGTTCTTCTCCACATATAATTAACCTGGCTATGAACAAAGCAAAGCAAGGTAAAAGAACTCCAGCTAAAGAGCGAACTTCGATTGCAGCAGATGATGACTTGATAGAAAGAGCCTACAAAGCTTTGCAAGACCAAGACCTAAAAATTTATACAAAAATTGAACTTGCAAAGGTAACCAAATTGTCTCGCTCTACGATAAATAAATTTTTTCAAAAACAGGAAATTCGGCCTGATAGTTATAATCAAATATGTGAAACACTTGCCTTAAATGAAAAAATAGTAATAGAAGAAAGAACTGCATTTGCTGTTTCTGGTACTGTTGAAAAAAAATCAATAGAACAATTAAAATCTATTATTGACCTTTTACGACAGTTAGCTGATGATACTATTTTGGTAAATATTCAAGAAGGTAGTATTAAATTAATTTTTGAAGGTTATCAATCAGAACTAGAAAAATAGAACAACTTTTTCAATCAGAGGAATTAAATAAGAAAATTGCTGAAGAAAATCTGGATATAACAGTTGAAAATGTCCGTTTTAGGGGTACTAAACTTTTTGGCAAGCCACAATTAGCTGTTACTATTGCAGAGGATTTCAATCAAGATGACATAGATAGTTTAAAAGCCGAACTTATAGACACTTCAGCCAACAATATATTTAAGCAAATACCACCAGGACAAATGCTTTTACTTTTATTATTATTTTTCTTCTTGGCAATGCCTCTTATTTTAGAAGGAATTTTTCCAATAATCTTTCAAGATACACCTAAAATAGAAAATAAAAGATGAATATGATTCATGTACCAATTGCTTTTTGAATAAATCAGGCGATCGCTAGTCTTAGCATCAAACTTTTGCCAAGACCAATTCGACTTAAACCGTTCTTTTTAATTAAATCAAACTTCACCGAATCAAAATTTATAGATAGCTAAAAAAATCCAAAATTTAGGACAATTTTTACTTTTTCCTAACCAACTTCCATAAAACCTCACTCCTCTGGATCGATACCCATCGCTCTTAACTTTTCTGCCAACTTTTCAGCCCTTTGACGTTCCCGTTCAGCTTTTTGACTTTCTTGCGCCAATAATAATTCTGTCGTTTCCAACCTTTCTTCACTTGTTGTTAACAAATTACCTTTACTATCCCACCAGCGTAACCAAGGTAGTTCCAAATTTTGATACCTACCAGACCAAATACCTAACTCTACTCCTAACGCTGGAATTGGATAATGACCCCGCTCATTTGCCTCTACTAATTCATACTTAGTTCCTGCCAATTTATATACTTCTACTCCTGGTTTTTTAACTTCGTAAATAGCATAAAAAGGTGGTCAAATTATCTGTTCATAAACCCAGAATTTACCAGGTCTTTGTGTGGATTCATTTTCCCCTCGAATTAGAGGTGTTTTATCTCTTTCTTCCGAACCATCTCCCGACACAAATTCTATAGCAATTAATGGTGGAATAAGTTCTTGCCACAACACATAGGAACGACGAACTTCACCATTTAATTTAGGTGGAACATTAGGAATATAATACCAATCTGGAGAAACAGCACCTCGGTCTAAAGGTTCCGCAATTCGCCAATAAATTCCTGAATCTTGACCTATACAATATTGTTGGTCTGGATGAATTTTTGCTAGTACAGGTAGAATAGAATCTGTTAATAAAATGCTTTGGGGATGCTCCTGAAAATTCTTCACAAAAGTGCCGTCTGATTCTGGTAATTGAGTGTGGTCTGGTAGAGATATTTTGATATTAGGTGGATTGGTACTAAAAGTGCCATCTGATTCTGGTAATTGAGTATTATCTGGTAGAGATATTTTGATATTAGATGGATTGTTATTGATAGTCATTTTCTTAGTTAATAATTAACTTTAAATTAGTAATCAAAATTGATAATTTAATTATAGTTACACCAGATTTAAGGTAAATAAGGTACACATAAAAATGGTCAAGTGAATGCAAGTGCGGGCATCTTGCCCGCGACTGTTCTACCTCACTAATATAAAATACGCTGTATTTCAAATAAGACTGAGAAATTATGCTGCAAAAAAATTACCAATTATTTCATCTAAGGTGAAAATTAATCCTATGGGAAAATACGATTATTTTTTTGAGCCAATATTTTCAATCTATCTATCACAAAAGGCTTGAGTTTTTCTAAAATAATCTGAGTCATTTTCCTTGAGATCTACA
The DNA here is from genome assembly GCF_014132355.1 of Okeania sp. KiyG1. Classification (GTDB taxonomy): domain Bacteria; phylum Cyanobacteriota; class Cyanobacteriia; order Cyanobacteriales; family Microcoleaceae; genus Okeania. The sequence continues at coordinate 11,734 of NZ_BLZO01000065.1, read as the reverse complement.
TTAATAATCAACTTACCTTAAGAGTTTTATTATTTACCAAAAAATTGTGCTTGAAAGCCTCATATTTTAAGGGGATAAAAAGAAAATTTTTCCTTTGAGTCAATCCTATCCGTTTTAAAAGAGAGGTAATTATTAATTATTAATTATTAATTATTAATTATTAATTATTAATTATTAAAACCTGCCTTCAGGTTGCTTCACTGACTCGCTATTACGTTCTCTGAGCTGTTGTTTTGAAATTACAGATTGATGAGATGATGAGTTTGAATAACTTGTATGTTGTAATTGCCTCACAAGTGTAATCAAGCGCTTCAAATGAGGTTTGACAACTTCCGTATTTTGTATTTCCAAATAGTCAATTTTGGCCTGAAGTTGAGATATTTGTGATTGAGGTTCCTTGGCCAATACTTCCATATCTCTTTGCAAATTAGCGATCGCTTCCTCAATTACCAAAAGACGGCCATTCACTGTTTGCCAATCATTTGTACTCAAAGCTTTTGTATCTACAGATGCTAAACTTTGTTGTACAGAAGAAACTGAAGATTCTAGTGCAGTTAGTTGCTGTTGTATTTCCGAGTTTACGCCTTGTGTTGATTGAGTAGAGAGTGTTTCACGAACTAATTCAATATCTGTAGAAAGGTGTTGACGAAGCTTTACTATTACCTTTACAGCATTTTTCTCTAGCTTTTCTACTGATTTTTGAACTTCTGCCATCTCAGATTCTTGAGATAATTGTATCTGTTGTTCAAATCGATATCTATTAGCCACATTTAGAGATAAGGCCAATGTTAGAGGAGCTACTGCGTAAAAAGTATGACTTCCAGCTGCTACTGCAAAAGCACCTACTGCCGAACCTACTATCGAAGCATACTCCATCAAATTTATCCAATGCTTTTTATGCAAAGTTGGCTTCAGAGCTTTCTGGAGTAATGAATCTTGATTCCCCATAACTATATATTCCTTAAGCTGAATGTAAGGCAGTAGCAGAAAAAGTTTTCCATTCTTAGTCTTGAGTGTATTTGATGCCAATTTTTTTGACACTAATCAACTCACTCTATCTGTATTTATAACAGTATTTCCCTAACATACCTATTACATTTCCATTATGAAATTGTCCTATGGATTCTAACCATAAATAGGGTTTGCGCTCAAAAGTCTTTTAGTAGGGGTAGGAGACAGGAGACAGGAGACAACCCACCCCTAACCCCTCCGAGGAGGGGAGAAATGGGAATGAGCGAGGAGATAGAAGCTAAGTTTTGTCCCTAGATTTTTCTGTCCAACTATGCGCGTAAAATACTAACTTTTTGAGCGTTTTAGACTGAAACAGGCGCACTGCAATTCGACCCCAAAAAGGCACTTGTATTTATATGTCAATGCTTTTAGATTACATCGGTAAGCCCTAAATAATTGTAAGACTTGGTGATATTTCTTAACTAATCGAGAGTATCAACTTTCCAAATTAAAGGAGGTCATTTCAGTTATCAGTTATCAGTATCTCTGACTTTAGGCAGAGGTTTGAAATATTGAACTTGATTTTCTCTTGGTCGATTGGATATGGCGAGGAAACCCGTTCTTGCAGACCCGCTCCGCTTTTAGCGCAGCTTTGCGATAGCAAACGCCATCCCACCCTTCGGGAAGCTCCGCTAACGACCGCTTTTTCATCCCCTTGAGGAGGCTTGAAACCTAATTTTTTGGTTATAAATCTAAATGCGATAAGACTTACTTATATACTATATTATATATGAATACTATACATATTCAATAAATACTATGTTTTGATTGTCCGATTTTGAGCAGTTTATATATAGTATTTTCTGATTTTCAGTTTCCCATCTAAATCTCGTATAAAAATGTGCTATGAAAAAAATTCAGTCTATTTTTAGTGTCACTCTATTTTTTATCCTTCTTTTAGGAGTTGGATTTTTAACTGTAAATTTTTTATTAGCTCTGGTAGAAAAATTTTCTTGAGATTGTAATTAATAGATAATTTTGCAACAATTAATAATCAACTATTATCTCTCCTTAAAGCGGATAGTATTGTTGATTATGATGTCCGTACTTTATCGTTTGTATAAACCGAAGGGTGAATATAGACAGGAAATTTAAATTTTTTTTGCCCTCCTTCCTTCTTCCTTCTTCTTCCTTCTTCTTCTTCCTTCTTCTTCCTCCTTCCTTCTTCCTTCTTCTTCCTCCTTCCTTCTTCCTTCTTCTTCCTCCTTCCTTCTTCTTCCTCCTTCCTTCTTCTTCCTCCTTCCTTATTCCTTATTCCTTATTCCTTATTCCTTATTCCTTATTCCTTATTCCTTATTCCTTCTTCCTTCTTCCTTCTTCCTTACCTTTCTAACTTGAGTGAAAAAACTTAATAGGAATCTCAATTACAAATTCTGAGCCTTCTCTAGCTCGATAATTACAATACAATTTTCCATGATGTTTTTCAACAATTAATTCTTGAGAAATTGACAAACCTAAACCTATATTTTTTTCTGTATGTTTAGTAGTAAATAGAGGCTCAAATATACGACTAGATATTTCTTCAGTCATGCCATAGCCATTATCAGCAATAGCAATCTCTACAGAAGAATCTTTTACATTTGTACTAATTAAAATCTGCGGTTCAAATGGTTGATTGCAGATATTTTTTGCTACTAAATCTTCGTGTTTTTCCTCCAGTGAATCAATAGCATTAGTTAAAATGTGCATAAAGACTTGATTCAACTGCCCAGGATAACATTCCACTTTTGGCAAGCTCCCATAATTTTTAATCAAATTAATATCAGGACAACCTCCTTTGCCTTGAAACTGATGCTGTAAAATTAAAAGTGTACTGTCTAAACCTTTGTGAATATCTACTGCTTTTATAGATTCTTCTTCTGCTGTAGAAAACTGTTTGAGCGAACTTACTACATCTTGAATTCTTTTTGCTCCTGCCATAATTGACTCTAATAATTTTGGCAAATCCTCCTGGATAAAATCTAGTTCTATCTCTTCAATTTCTGACTCAATTTCTGGCAAAAGGCGAGGATAATTTTTTTGGTAGATATCTACTAAATACAACAAATCTTTAACATCATTTATCGCATGAGCAATATTGCCAGAAATAAAATTAACAGGATTATTCACTTCATGGACAATACCTGTAACAAGCTGTCCTAAGAAAGACATTTTTTGCTTTTGAATTAACTGAGTAGTTGTCGAGTTTAGCTTCTGCAAAGTTTGCTCTAATTGATAAGCTTGTTGCCGGAATTTTTCCTGACTATTGCGTAGTGAAGCCTCCATTTCCAAACGTTCTGTAATATCTAAACCGACAAAAACTGCCGATGGTAACGACATTTCATCACGATAATATTTTTGAGCAACAATTAGATAAGTTCTACTATTTCCTCTAACATTAGTTTTTACTTCTTTGGCATAATTCCAATCTGGTTTAGCAAAAAATTCATAAACAAAATCATTAAATTCTGGACTTGTTTGCAAAAATCCTACTTCTTGATTAATAAAAGTTTCTATAGGTAAATTAAAAGCATTAGCTAGATGTTGATTAACTCCTATATATCGTAAATCTGCATCTACCCATGAAACTAATCCTGGTACAGCATTTAAAACAGCTTGCAATTGTTCTTTAGCTTCTCGTAAATGTAGATTAATATTATTTTGTCGCGAAATGTTACGTACAACAGCACATTGATATTCATTACCCTTAAATTCTAAATAATTAACATTAACTTCGACAGGTAAAATATCGCCTTTTTTGTACGAAAATAAGACTCAAATCTCAAATAATTTTGATTTTTAACTTTTTGCCAATGAGTCTGCCAAAGTTCTACTGATAATTTTAAATCTATATCGTGGATTGTTAGTTCAAGCAGTTCAGATTCAGAATAACCAAGAAAATTACAGCCCTGTTTATTTGTATAACAAATTTTTCCACCAACTGTTATCCATAAAATAGGATCGGCAGCATTATCTGTTGCTAACTGAGTTAACTCTAGTTGTTGTTGAAGTTGTTTGTCTGTTGTTATTTCCTCTGTAGATATAATCAGGCCACCAATAATACCTTCATCTGTATGCCAAGATTTGACATTCCATTTTACCCATTGCATTAATCCATTATCAACAGGAACCGCAATTAGATGTTCCAAATCAAATTGGTCAATGATACCCAGTAGACATTTTTCAGCTTGTTGATGCCAAAGTTCTGGGAGATTTGGGAATACCCGATCGTGTTGATTACCGATAATTTCATCAGATTCAAGTTGCCAATATTTTAACCACATCCCAGAAGTTGCTAAGTAGCGCATTTCCTTGTCTAGCATTGCTGTAGCAACAGGTATATGTTTGATAAATTGGCATAATTGATGGTTACTTCCATGTATCTCTCGATAATGATGACTCTGGGAAAGGGTTGAATGACCATCATTAGTTGCTTTTGTTGGCCTTTGTTTCATTTTTGAAGTTTCTTCCCTAGTCTGATTTAGTGTTTGTACTGTTAGATGGTACATAATCTTAGTTTAATAATTTAGGGGGTGTTGAATATAGTGGGTTTAACCCCTGGGCCATTGCATTTTTAAAACTAACTTTTCTATCAAAAAAAGCTTGCAGATATTAATTTAAAGTTAATTTTTATATTAAGAGTATCTCGGACGGAGGAGTTAGTTATGATGCTTGAAAAAAAAGAATAATCAGGAAAATGTTTATTCTACTTCTGAATAAGTTCAAAAGTGAAGAATATGAAATAGGTAAAGATAAAAAATGACAAAAATGAAGTATAAGAAGCAAAAACTACCTTTAAAACAGATTTACTACCATAATCACTTCCCAGATTCTATCTATTTTTTTATTTTTGGATATTATTAAATAAATAGTTTATTCAATCTAAAATCCATCTTGGAAAACATCAATTATCTGAATATTAAGCGATAATTATAGGTAATTGAATATCATTAAACCTACATTTATTGTTTTCAGTAATTTTCCACTAATACATAGTTATTTATGACTGAATAAAATACATATTTTAAGTTTTTATATTGAACAAGGAATGTTGATATCTACATTCTAATATCTTATTAATTCTTGCCAAGAAAAAAACTTTTACTTTTTTATTATCCAATTTTTATGATTAGTTTACCTGTAAACAGCTATAAACTCAGTTCTAAGTATATTTCCCGCTTAGAATTATAGTTCTAATCTTTAATACATTTTAGCAAGCTTTTGTACATAAACTAACCTCTACATGAAAACTTTATAAAACATACTAAGTTCTAGGCAAATTTACACAAAGCAGTAAGTAAATTCAGACATTAAATCTACTCTACCTTTGCGTAAGATAGCTGGGTCTAGCCTTTCTTTAGTATTACAGGTCATTAAAACAACTAATTTCTGTTTCAGATGAATTCCGGATTCATCTACGACACTTTGATATAAAGTACCATCTAACAAACTAAGAATATGTTCTGTTTTACTATTAGTTTGTGCAGCTTGAAGCGAGCGGTCCTGAGCTAAATTATCTGCCTCATTAATAATAATGCAAATTTGTTCTAGATATGTTGGTGGTACAAAATTTTCTACTGCATCATGGTCTAATATAAAAATTACATATCCTAAAGGAACTAAAACTTCTTTTGCTACTGCTTGAGTCCAAGCTGTTTTACCTGTTCCTGGTTTTCCACTTACTAATACAGCTAATTGATTTTGTTCTAGAATTGCTTGTTGTACCGTGTCAGTAAAATTTTGAATATCTTGAGGAAATGTATCGATCGGAAATTGACTTTGAACCTGTCCTATACGACATTGATAACCACTTACCATCACTGCCATATTATAGGTTGATTTTCTCACAAGTGGAGCTATATCTTTAGCAATTAAACTGTAGTAACGTCTACCTTTATCATAAGTTTCTATTTGTAACCAACAGGAATATTTTGACCAATAACCATATACTGTTCCTAAAGTTTCTAGACTTTGCCAACTGATAAATCTTTCTATCGGATAGTAAAAATTTCTTTCCATCAATGACTGGGTAATTATGTCAGGTTTACCCAATAAATCAAGTATTTTAAAAATAATAATTTCCTGTAGTCTATTAAGAACATATTCAATAGCAATAGTATCTCTAGTAATACTGCGTATCACAGGTGTTTCTACACTCAATACGTCTTGATAACGATAATCTGGAGCTGGAGGTTGAGGAGTTATATAATCCCAAAATTCATCAAATTCATATCGTGTACTTTCCGAAAAAACATTTAATATATTCGCCCACCAAGCAAATTCATGGCGACCCAAAGCATCAGCAATATCGCTAGCTATATCAAGAGTTTTTTGACTGAGTTCCCAAGGATCGTTAGATAATAAGTGCCATAGATATTCCCAATCAAAGTCTCGATTAAGTGGTCGCCAACCAGCTCCTAATAAACCTTTATTTTGAGGATTATTTTGTTGATAATTTTCTTTGCTGTCGAAATATTTTGTTCCCATATTTTGTCAAAAATCTACTTGAAGAAGGAGTCAGGAGTCAGGAGGGAAAATTGCTTATGGATTCTAACCCCAAACAATTTTGAACACCGCAGGTGAGGTGTGGGGTATTATACCAGTTTGATAAATCTTTGCTACAAATATTTAGGTTACTGCGATTGAGTCAACCCACCCCTAACCCTCCCAACCCACCCCTAACCCCGACCGTGGAGGGGAGGGGAAGACAGGAGTCAGGAGACAGAATGAATAGGTTTTATACCATTTTTTATGTAGTAATTTATCTTTTTCGTCCAACAGATATTTTCTATAAATTACTTTAATACTGCTTACTATTTGTAACATTCTTTTTTCACCCATGGTATTAAACCCACAAAAGAAAAGATAAATAAATTCCTTTTGGAAATAGTCTTTATGTAAGCATTCAGCTATTAGCTGTCAGCTATCAGCAACAAAATTTTCTCCTTAAGGACAGTGTTTAAATTAACAACTGACTTTAAGGGCAAGGGAAGTAACTTTTGTAGTAAGATAATTAAATATTGCTTTGATCCTAAACTAAAAGCAATAGCTGATAGCTGAAGTCCGCAGTTCCGACCATAGGAGGCTGGCTGAAGGCTGTTTGCTTACGTCTTTATATCATTCAGTATTCAACTTTCATAATTAATTTGATACTTGATTAATGTAAGCATTCAACTATTAGCGGTCAGCTCTCAGCAATAAAAATGAATGAAGTAAAAATTAGTTTAACTTATACTACATTCCCCACTCATCAATTGAAGCACAAGTAAAGACTTATTTTGAGTTTTTAACCATACAATTTAAGCTAATGAAGCTGATAGCTGAAGGCTGAAGGCTGTTTGCGCAGCATTCCGTAGGAAATGCTTAATGATTAATTACTTTGATTATTTTCTCATTATTTGTAAATACTGTGAGGGAACTTCATCAACTAACCAGACATGATTTGCAGAAAAGTAAAATTTATAATCATCTTTGTACATGGCACTTGCATCTACAGCAAATACTACTGGTTTTCCTTTTCTTTTCCCGACATTTATAGCAGTATTAATATCTTTTGATAAATGAACATGATGTCTCGACATTTTTTGTAGACCAGTCTGTTTAATCAAGTCAATTAAATCATTTCCTGTGCCATGATAAAGTATATTTGGAGGCTTTCTTGCTTCTAGTTGCAAATCAACTGTTAAGCTGTGTCCTTGATTAGCACGAATTAAAGTCTTAGTAGAGTCTAAAGAAAAGCGTTTTTTATCATTTTTTTCTACAACCTCATTTAATTCTATCTGAGTTATAGGAAAGTTATAATTCTGAGATGCTTTCAACAGTTCTTCAATGGCAACCCAACCATTAGCATCAAGTTTTATACCTATTTTATCCGGGCTATGTCTCAAAACCCAGCTCAGATACTTGCTGATTTTTTCTACACGATAATTATTCATATTATTATTCTGATAATTCGTTATTTTTTCAAAATTAATATATTTATTTTTACTTGTTCAAATGAGCAAATTAAGATAGCTTATACTGTCTAGAAAATCAAATACAAAAGTCAAATTTAAATTATATACTACTTTTATATTACATTATAGATACAAAAAATGTCAAGGATAGGTCATTTCAGTTATCAGTTATCAGTTATCAGTTATCAGTTAGCCTCATAAGGTCGGAGCTAGGCTATCAGTACTTCTGTAATAAGGAGCAGAAATAAGCTCTTTTCTATTGGTCGATTGGATATGGCGAGGAGACCCGCTCTTATCAAAGCCGCTCCGCTTTATATGTTGAGGAGCAAAACGCCATCCCTCGACCACTTTATTTCTCCTTTCAAGGAGAGGCTTTAAATTTTAATTATTCGGTAAAAATGATATAATCTTTTTGGTTCGACGGGCTAAAGTAGCCATACTTAAAAGTAAGGCAAAATAAATCAGCTCTAAAAAAGCAGACTGCTAATAACTAAACACTAATTAGTAATAAAAACTTTCTTCTACTCTGGTTTCTTATTCCCTTCTGACTCCTGACTCCTACGGACATGATTTAATTAGGGTTTGCTGAATAAATCTTTTGCTAGGGGTAGGAGACAGTAGACAGGAGAAATGGAAACTATAGAGGAGGTAGTCGTACAAATTGTCCCAAGATTGTTCTGCCATAATCATCCCAAAATACTAGCTTTTTGAGCTTTTCGGTCTAAAAAGCTTGCACTTTTTAAAGGCAAAAAAAGGCTGAAACCAATATCAGTCAATGCTTTGATATTTAATCAGCAAACCCTAATTAATATAAAATAGCAACCAGAAGAAAGTTCTCTTGGTTGCTCAGAATCAGATATTATTTTTGACATCCTCTCCCGTTAAATCTCGCGATTATAACGGAAGATTCCTAAACCTCACGATGCTCGGTTTACTGCTTGAGTGGCACTTATCTAGACTGTTACCAGTCCCCGACAGTACGCCTACACAGTCAATTTGATCTACGATCTGCAAAGGCCGCAGTGACAACTCAGTGTTATCATACTCCCATTGTATCATAATTCTGTCTCAATGGAATGCTTATTGTCTGTTTGGTCGCGATTCATCTCCCAGTAAATCGGAGATTATACCGGGAGTCCTCTCGCTCCTTTTTTGATAGACACTTATTACACTGTAGAAGCTAACTGTGGACTAAATGCTTCCTTCAGTAACTCTACCTTATCTGTTTGCTCCCAAGGTAAATCTAAATCAGTACGCCCTAAGTGACCGTATGCAGCAACATCCTGGTAACAACGACCTCCTCTTTCTGCAGGTAAGTTCCTGAGGTTAAAAGTCTGAATAATTCCTGCAGGACGAAGTTCAAAGTTTTGTTTCACTACCTCTAGTAACTTCTCTTCATCTACTTTAGAAGTACCAAAAGTTTCAATCATCATGCTCACAGGTCTTGCTACTCCGATCGCATAACTAATCTGAACTTCACATTTTTCTGCTAGACCTGCTGCCACAATATTTTTTGCTATGTAGCGACAAGCATAAGCTGCAGAACGATCAACCTTTGTCGGATCTTTACCAGAGAAAGCTCCTCCGCCATGACGGGAATAGCCACCATAAGTATCAATTATAATTTTACGCCCTGTAAGACCACAATCTCCCTGTGGACCGCCAATCACAAATTTACCAGTAGGGTTGACAAGGAAACGAGTTTGTGCATCTGGTTTAATCTCTATATCTGCAAATATAGGCTCCACAACATATTTCCAGAGGTCTTCTTTAATCTTTGCTTGAATTTCTGATAATTCTGTAAGTTCCCCAATTGTAGCGGTGTGTTGGGTAGAAATTAAAATTGTATCAATACCAACAGGACGACCATCTTCGTAAGCAATAGTAACTTGGCTTTTGCCATCTGGCCGCAAATAAGGAAGTTGACCAGTTTTTCTAACTGCTGCTAGTTGACGACAAACGCGGTGCGCCAAACTGATAGGCAAAGGCATTAATTCAGGAGTTTCATTACAGGCGAAACCAAACATCAACCCTTGGTCTCCTGCACCCACTGCATCAAGTTCTTCATCACTTAACTTTTCGCGAGTTTCTTGGGCATTGTCTACCCCTTGAGCAATATCTGGAGATTGTTGATCGAGAGCCACTAATACTGAACAACTATCTGCAGAAAAACCATTTTCCGCATAAACATAGCCAATATCAGCAATTTTTTTTCTAGCTAGTTCTATGTAATTTACTTGGGCCTTAGTAGTAATTTCACCAGTAATTAGGACTAAACCAGTGTTCACTACTACTTCAGCAGCTACACGACTCTTAGGGTCTTGGGTCAGTAGAGCATCTATAATTGTGTCAGAAATTTGGTCGCAAATTTTATCTGGATGTCCTTCAGTAACAGACTCAGAAGTGAATAAGTAACGACTAGACAATAGTAGTTCCTCCTATATTTTTTCAGGCATTAGCCGTTCAATCAACTTCAGCTTAGGGAGTTAGGTTGTACAAAATAACTACTTTCTACTATCTGTGAAGTCAGATAATTTTAAACGGCCTCACCTGAGATTATTTTTACTTGTCAATACATTTTTTTGACCAGAAGCAGAAAAATCTAAATTACTTTTTACAGTCTCTAAGCTAACAGTTGTTCTCTACTATAGCAAAATTGGTATGCAAATACACAAATAATTAGACTCGTCGCTTTATGACTAAAAAAAACTGGCAAACCCAAGTCAAGTAAGGATTTCACTACTTCCTATCTAAAAAAGTCTGGAATTACTGCTGTGTCTTAATCTGAGCGATTTTTTCCATCTATTTAGCGACAACTATATTAATCTTGTAGCCAATGCTCACTACACAGGAAGTTACTTATTAATTATTAATTGTTGAAAATACTTTAATTTCTTCTAAGTGAGCGATCGCTACATCTGCCGCCTGTAAATAGCTAACTTCTGAGTGGCCCCAACAAATTCCGATACAACCTGCTGCTCCTGCTTTTTGAGCCATTTCTATATCCATGGGAGAATCTCCCACCATTAATACTTTATCTGGTGTAACTCCCAATTTTTGGCAGGCTTGTAAAAATAGTTCTGGATCTGGTTTACTAGGACCATCATCAACCCCCATTTGTAGTTGGATATAATCGTTGAGTTGATAGTGTTGGACAAAATCGTGTACTGATTTTGTGGAAGCTGCAGATAATATACCCAGTTTTATACCCTTTTCCCAGAGGTACTTCAGCACTTCCATACTTCCTGTAAATATAGGAGAAGGTTCAGACTGTGGCAAAATTTTTTCAGCTTCTTCAAAAGTCTCTTTGGCAATAGCTAGTGACTCTAACCATCCTCGACCTGTTTCAGCAATATAAGCTGCTGCTGCAATTTCATTTTCTCGCCTACTTCCAACGGCCATTAATCCTTTGGGGTTAATACTGTGTCCATCAATCCCAAAAGACATTAGTAATGGTTCTCCAATTCCAGGAATTTTAGCGTCGATGAGGCGAGCTAGCTTTTGTCCTAAATTTCTGAGAAACTCTTGGGAGTTTTCCAAAGTGCCATCTTTATCAAAAATTATTGCTTGAATATCTTGGAATATTACATCTCGGCAGTTAATAGCTACCATTCTTTAAAATAGGGAAGAATATATTTTGAATTATTACTAAGTTTATTATGATTGAGAATATTAACTCAGCAGGATATAGGGAGTAGCTATAAGTTATTTTTAATTTAGTTATTTTCTAACTTAATTATTTTACTTACTCCCTATTCACCTACTAGCTCTGACCTACTTATTCTACA
>NZ_BLZO01000064.1 GCF_014132355.1 Okeania sp. KiyG1 | reverse complement strand
AGTTCAAATTCACCCTAGACAATGCCTATAACAAAATGCCATGTAGAAAATAATTCATATATTAAAACTGGCATGAGTCCTGAAGAGTATTGTCAAATATGGGTCCCTGTACTTTACAACACTTTACCAGAACAGCGAGGATACAAAGCTCGCTGTATCGAAGAGTTAGCAAAAGTCACAGGTTTTACCGAGCAATCTATAAAAAACTGGGGAGCTGATTTCAAAGGGCATCCAGACTATGTCAAGGTCATGCTAAAACAGGCCAACATCATCAACGAATTCCGTCAGTTATTCAAAAAACACTTTGTTGATGGTACTTGACTTAATAGTAATACCTGGTTACTTTTAAGCTAAATAAAAAACTACAAGGAAGTTACAAGCTTCCCTATAGCCAAAAAAGATAATTAAAAAATTCTTGAACCATGAATATAGCACATTTCGAGGATATAAATCCAGCCTCCCTACTTTTGCAATTCCAGTGGCTATCCCAAACGCAACTAGCAAAAGCCCTGGGAGTCAATCCATCTGCCGTATCGAGATGGATGTGTGGCGCAACAAACCCAAGCCGGACTATTCAACGACTAGCCTGGGAACTTTTACAGATTTTAAATAAGTGGCCACTGCCGTTCCCTCCAAAAATCGAAACAGCAGAATTGGACCCACTACAACTGCTAACAAAATTTAATATTTCCCGTTTTACATTAGCTGAAGCTCTAGGAGTTTCGGTTCGAGCTATTGGCCACTGGATTAATGGCCAGAACAAACCATCTCGAAAAGTACGCCGATTGGCCCATCAACTGAATCAAAAGTGGGTTGTACTAACCGGATAGGATGTAGTGATCGCTCCCCCGTGTAATCAAGTGCAGTTAGTTGCACTTGAGCCGAGCATCACTCCATCCGTACTTCCGTTGCATCATAGTAATATTGCATTCATGTTAAAAATCTTGAACTGCGATCGATCGTTCAAAAAATACCAAACTATACTGTATATAGCTGCAGTTGTGTTATTTCAGATCGCGAATCGTATATACAAGATTTTCAATTAACCCCGCAACCCACCACTCTCTGATGTACACGGAATTCCCACTGTCTGCAACCAGGAAATTCTGTAAACGATATCAATAAAATTCATTATGATACATCTACAAAGCCAACAAGAGCTGGTGAGAATTCTTCAAGTCCAGCTACAGCAAGAACAAGAACGTCTAGAAGACATGAGTAATGCGGATACAAAAATTTCCGCATTAACAGGAGAGTTGGCTCCAATACTCGAAAAGTATCCCGTATATCGAGCCGATGTTGCCGAGCAACTCGGATTAATCTTACCAACATTACCGTCACCAACACTGCGAGTAATTGAAATAGTTGATGGCGATTATCGAAAAGACGAACAAAAAATGTAGTCTCGGACACAAAACCCTCAAAATATACCGAAAGTAGTAATTGTCTAGATGATAATAGTCTAGACAATCAGACAGAACTGCCTGCAACAGAGAACGCATCAAAAGATGTTGATGTAACTTGGTACAACTCCATCAGTGGAGAAGTAAGTGCAGGGAACGAACGAAGGTATTTTCGGGTACTTTGGAACAACAAACAAAATCAACATCAAGTAGGTCTCAAAAAATCTGAATCCGCCAAGAGGTGGAGTAAAGATATCAATCCCACTACTCAACCCTTAATAGATAGGGTGGAGAAAGAATTCAAACTAGGAAAACCTGCTGAAAATTTTCGACAGAAATTGTACGAAGCAGCAGAGGAAGTAGGAGGTAAGTTTACTGCTTCTTTATGTAATTTAGGTACTTCCGGCACTTTCCATCTAAATGAAACTTTTGGCGTTTTTCAGATCGAGAATGAAGATATCGAGGTAGGTCATAACGACGGTAACTTTTGGTATATCCGTCCTGGTCGCAACAAAGTTTACTGTTCTGGCGACCTTCTTGCCTTTGCTGAAATATTGAAAGGTATAAAAACGGATATAGTTTTAGCGGAGCAGAAATCAAAAGATAGCATAACTCCTCAGCTTAAGGCAGCAGAAAATACCCAAATAGACACTGCTGAGATAGTAGATGTAGCTACGGTTCCTACTGTCACTTGGTACAACAGCAGTACCGGAGAAGTAAAAAAAGGTTCTTTTAAAAGGTATTTCCGGATAATTCCGGACGATATCAAAGATGAGCATGAAATCAAGTTTAAACAAAAAACCAACTCAGGAAACTGGATTCAACCAGATAACTCTACTAAACTATTTGCGGAGGCTATCTGGGAAGAATTCAAAGCAGGTAAACCCGATGCAGTAGAAGCCATTCTACAGAGATTGTACAATGTGCCAGAAAAAGTAGGAGGTAAGTTTGTCAAAAGTCATTCAAGCTGTACTGTAGGTAAGTTGGGCACTTCTTATATCCCAAATCAAGAAAGTATTGAAGTAGGCTATAACGACGGTAGTTATTGGTATTTTCGTCCTGGGTATGAAAAAGTTTACTATTCGGGAGATGTTCATGAGTTTGCTGAAATCTTAACAGGTTTAGTAAAAAAAGAGCCACCAATATCCAATTCTTCAAAAATAGAAACAGCTAAACCAAAATCCTCAGACTGTTGGTACACACCACCAGAGATTGTTGAATTAGTAGAACTTGTGTTAGGAAAAATAGACCTAGACCCCTGTTCTGACGACGGAAAACACATACCAGCAAAATACCACAAAACCATAAGAGAAGATGGACTTGCTTGTGTATGGTTTGGGAAAGTATTCATCAACCCACCCTATAGCTGTCCTGGTAAATGGATAGAGAAACTGATTTCAGAAGTTAATGACAGTAACGTCACAGAAGCGATCGCTCTCTTGCCAGCATCAACAGATACTAAATGGTTTAAACCACTGTGGAATCAACCCATCTGTTTTTGGAAAGGAAGGATTAAATTCCTAGACGTTAATTACCAACCAAAACTACCCGCACGTCAGTCACATTGTCTAGTCTATTGGGGAGAAAATATAGAGAAATTTAGACAAGTATTTTCTCAGTTTGGAGAAGTAAAGTTACCAACAAAAAACGAATCTACACAGGTTGAAGTTGAAGTTGACCCCAAAGAAGTAGAAAAAACATTAACACTCACAGAAAGAATCACACCATTACTATTAGAAAATTGGGTAATAAAAACCATAGATAATAATCAAATATTTATCTACTCATCAGACACACAAAACAGTAGTAATTGGGTAAAAGTAACTGATATTTCTCACACAGAACATGGGAAAACCTTCCCCTTCCTAGTCTCCCACGAAACCCGATTTATCAACGATGTCAAGACGATAGAAGAAGCGATCGAAAGAGCAACTTGGTGGTTTGACTGCCCTATCATTGACAACCTTGAATTGTTGATGGACACCATTAACAGTTACGACACGGACTTACTTAAAATAACTAGGGAAGAAAACTCAAACACAGCTCATATCCTGTCGGGAGAAAATCAATTAGGCACAATCTTTCTCAAAAGCAATGATACGTTAGAAATTCCAGAACGCGAATACCACCTACTCGAAGACTTGTACAGCATCGACATAGGTACTTTAATCGAAGACATCGAAAAACAAAAGCTAGGTAATTATCGTGATTATCTAACAGGAGTAAGTAGTTTAGAACAAGAATTGAACCATCTAGACACTCTCCAAAATGCACTCCACTGCCTCTCTAATCATTTGAATTTCATCGTCATCCGTCAAGGAGAAATATTTAAAGCTTACAACGGTAAAGAATGGTTAGAAAATTACTTAGGCTCCGTCAAAGTTAATGATTTAGAAATCAAACCAGACGAAGAGTTGATTAATAATCTATTAGAACAATATTCATTTCTACTCAATCAACTAACCATTGATATTATCAAAGGTGAACAATCAATTGAAATAGAAAATTACATCATCACTTCGGAACCCATCAAAGAATTACTAATTAAAGAAACCTGGAATGAACAAGACTTGGAAACTGCCAATAATCTACTCAATAAACTTGTAGAATCAACTCCACCCTGGAACGAATTGACAGAAACTATACGCCATAAACATCAAAAAATATTTGAAAAGGACCCCGAACAAACTGATGATAATGACACTAATAATGGAGGCTCCATTACTCCGACTCCCTCTCCCAAAAACCCTAACAATAATGGCAGTCAGACAATTGAATCAACAAAAGAAGAATTAGACACATTATTTTCAGCAATCCAATCATACCAAACCGACTTAAACATTCAAAAAAACAACAACAAATTAACCTTCTATCAACAGAAATACAGACTAGGTTCTGTCGAACTAAATCCAAATAAATTAGTAGCAGAAGAAGGCTTAATAGCAAACCTCAAAATCTCCTACGGAATCGACATCAAAGGTTTAATTGAATCGATAGAATTCGCATCACTTGATAATTGCTTTGAACTAGACCCATTCGAGCATATTGGCAAAAGTAATCCAGCCATCTTTATCCCTGGATGCGTCGTCGCTCCCACTTGGAAAGAGGGACGCGGACTACAAGGAGTACTACAGTTAGTCAATGGACAAGTAGCCACTATTCAATGGCTGAACTCCTTAGACCACGGGGATAATGTGCCAGAACAAGTAAACATTGGTTTGCTCCGTTATATTGCAGCTCAACAGACAGCTAAAAATGACAGCCTTCACACTGAAGCATTAAGCGATGAACCCACAGCAGAAAACTTTGCTGCACTGAAATTTGGCGGTCTGATAGCAGCAACTACTGTTAACAACACTAATACCAACAAAGAAAACTCAGAAGTCGTTGAAAATACTACTGCTTCTAGCTTTCCTGATGACAACGAAGACCTAATCTGGGAAGACCTGACCTGGATGGATGCCATCAAAGTAAAACTCGAAAAGCTCGAAGGTTTTACGGTAAGCCATGATGAGGTAGACCTCACTGCATGGCATTACGGTACAAAAGTAGGTAGCATCCACCACAACGAGGAAAACGAACTAGAAATAGAACAAAAATTAATTGGTGAACTGGCTAAATATAACTTCGACCTAGAAGCATTTTTAGTAAATCTTAATATCCCCTATAAGTTCTATCACCTCAAACCAGTCGTCATCACACCAACAACCGAACGCTCTGATCTTCAAACCTCTGAACAGGAATCTAGCAGTGAGCAAAAAATGACAAAAAAGCCTCCAGTAGAGGAATTAAACTATCAAGTAAATGGCAAAAGTATCAGCTTCGGTTTAACCCTACCACAGCTACTATCAGAACAAAAAACAGTCACGCGGAGGATGTGGAAAGATAGCTACGCCAAACGCTTCCTTAATGACTGGAATGCCAGACCGGGAGAGTTTCTCTACCCTGCACTAACGAAAAGCTATCGAGTTGGTGGTAAGCAAGTTGGTTACATCAAACTCACCCATCAACCTTACCAAGAAAAATTAGCCGATATACCCACTTCTGACTTAGCAGCAGAAGGTTTTCCAGAACTATCACGCGCAGAATTCATCAACAAATTCTTTGATGGTAACGACCAACAAATAGCATGGGTAATTCGGTTTGATTTTATCCCTAATAAGGAAAAGCCTGAAAATAACGCAGAGCAAATAGGTGAAAACTCACCATTACCATTAGACCTGCTCGACCAAATGACTGCTGTATTTGATGGGTTAGAGAGCATCCGTACCTCTCGCTCTGGAAACGTACTTTGGTTTTACCGTGGGTCTGAAAACCTCTATCCCTGTTCAATGAAAACCTTTGATGATAATACTTCCACACTTTTCCCTACTGTCAAGTTGAACGACAAAATGAAAGAACTATATGGTATTGATATAGATCGAGTCTGTTATGACTTAGAAACAGGTAAAGAGGTTAATATCAATAATTATATTGACCATAGCGTTTTGGAGCAAACAATTAAAGACAGCCACAAAAACAATGATACTATCACTTGGCAAGACTTATTAAATAATGCTGCCTACTTAGATATTACTGATAGTCAAACTTCTGATGAGTTGAACACATCCACAACCACAGAACAGTCACAGACCAATACAGAAGAACATCCTGAAAGACTACATTGGCTCAAAGACACATCAATGTTTAACCGTAGTGAGACTTACATAGTTTGGAACGGAACGCAGAAATGCGGGAAAATCAACCTTTGCAATAAAAGCAAAAACAAAGCAGGATTTGGCAAATGGTACGTCAGTCCCAACGTTTTCGGACCATACTACGACACCATCGAAAAAGCAGCGACAGCGTGTTGGCAAGACTTTATTTCCCAAAATGCTGAACAGACGGCAACACAAGAAGACTTAATACCTTTCTAAAACAATTAATAATTAACAATTAATAATTAATAATTAGGAATTAAAAATCATGGAAAAAATAATGTAATCCAAAACAAATCTTTCAAATTTGCACTACGAATAGTTAAGTTATCACAATATCTAAACCAGGATAAAAAGAGTATGTTTTATCAAAACAAATACTTCGGAGTGGTACAGCAATTGGTGCTTTAGTGCGTGAATCTGAATATGCGGAAAGCCGTGCTGACTTTGTGCATCAACTGCGGATTGCCATCAAAGAAGCTAACGAAACGCAATATTGGTTAGAGCTATTACATCAAGCTGATTACATTAATAAAAAGGTTTTAAATCAATTAATCAAGACTGTATTGAAGTCATAAAAATCTTAATCGCAATCATCAAATCAACAACAAAAAAATAATTATTAATTGTTAATTACTAATTGTTAATTATTAACAGGAGTGCCAAAGTCAAATGAATCCACATTTTATTAACAATACCAACGTCAACAACAATTCCGACAACACGACAGAAACAGAATCACAACAATGTATGAGTGATAGCGTTACCAAATCTTATAACACCTTTTCCGGTGACGAGCATCTACCCGAAGGCCATATAACAACCCATCCCTTTAGTCTTACTCTAGAGGAACTTTCAAGCTTGCTTAACAATGGCCAGGAATCCAGTGAAAGTGTAACTACGAAACCAGAGGCAATTTCTCAAAACCTACGAGTCACCCACCATCAGGATTGTAGCGGTTCCACAGAGGACTCTAGGGAACTGTCACAGTCCAAACCAGCAGAAAACAGTGAATGCCTCAATCAATCAACAATCCCTGGCCTAATTCAAGATGGCCTACCAAAACAAAAAATCTGAAACTCTACAAACCAGACTTAATCAGGACTCTAGGGTTTCTACTGAGTACTCTATAGAAAAATCTCCCAACAAACCAGTTGGGGGCAGTAGAAAAACAACAAATCCACATCTGTTGGCCAATTATCTGATAGTCCAATTAATTGTGAAAAAGCTCAACTTCTGAAAACTTTACCAAACAAAGACTCTAGGGTTTCTACTGAGTACTCTATAGAAAAATCTCCCAACAAACCAGTTGGGGGCAGTAGAAAAACAACAAATCCACATCTGTTGGCCAATTATCTGATAGTCCAATTAATTGTGAAAAAGCTCAACTTCTGAAAACTTTACCAAACAAAGACTCTAGGGTTTCTACTGAGTACTCTATAGAAAAATCTCCCAACAAACCAGTTGGGGGCAGTGGATGGCTTCATAAATACACAAAATTAATCGAAACAAAGACTGGAGTTGTTGAATATCCCCGTGTCAAAGAAGGTCAACGTTCTCAATACAATCCTAAACACTGGTATTGGAACTACTGCTGGCATAAGAAAGGGAAAAACGGTAAACCTTTGTACAAAAAGGGCAAAGCAGTAGTCTCCTCAGTCGGATGTCCGATCAAAAAGGTAAGAGCAGCTAGTAGTGCGATCGCTGCCAAACTACCACATCGCCAAATTTTAGAAATAATCAAAGGCGACAACTCCCCACCCACATAGACTTTCACCATTATACATCTTAATACAACAACCCATCACTTCTGAAAATTTTTTAATCACTGAAAACTTATGAATTTACCATCAGTAGCATCTCAAACAAAACTGCTGCAACCCTCATTGTTACAGCAGCATACTCAAAAACCTGGAAGAAGATCAACAATTATCTCTAAACCTCATTATAGCATCATCACAAATTCCCCAACTCAGAGATTACCAGCTCCAAGTTATTGACGATCTATACAAGTTCATCAAGCACAACCACCGCCGAATATTAATTGTCGCCCCTACTGGAGCAGGGAAAACTATAATTGCTGCTTCCTTCATACATCAAGAATATTCCAGTGGTAAAACTATATTGTTCATCGTTCATCGTGATGTGCTTATCAAGCAAACACTAAATAAATTTGCTAACTTCGGCATTGAATGTGGAGTCATTGCTGGAGGCTACAAAGAAACTCGCTCTGCCAAAGTTCAGATAGCCAGCGCACAAACTCTCAGTCGAAGGAAAATCAATTGGTTTGCTCCTGACATTGTATTAATAGATGAAGCACATCAAACCGCCTGGAACAAAGTAGTAAAGAGACAATTAGAAAATTACCAAGGTGAATTTGGCAATACCACCTTTATAGGTCTCACCGCTACTCCCTGGAGACTTTCAAAACGAGAAGCAATGTCAGACCTATTCGATACCCTCATTGCAGCTCCAACTCCAGGCGAACTTATCCTCAAAGGATACTTGACACCCCCAATTTACTACAGTGTTGATGGTGCTGACCTCAAAGGAGTGCGGACTGTAGCAGGTGATTATGATAACTCTGAGTTAGTAGTACGTTGCAATGTGCCAAAGGTCGTCGAAACTCTAGTCTCCGAATGGAAGCGATTAGCCAACGGTAGATTAACCATTGGCTTTGCTGTAAATGTAGCACACGCAAAAGCGATCGCCACTGCCTTCAATCAAGCTGGCATCCCCGCAGCAAGTGTAGACGGCACCATGCCCACAAAAATGCGAGAAGTAATTTATTCACAATTACAATCAGGACTCATCAAAGTCTTAGCAAGTTGTGAGGCATTGGGAGAAGGTTTTGATGTCCCTGCCATTTCTTGCGTTTTATTATGTCGTCCCACTAAATCTAAGGCTAAGGCATGGCAACAGATAGGCCGTGCAGCAAGACGCTTTAAGGGTAAACATGACTTCTTAATTCTAGACCAAGCAGGGATAATCGCACGATTTGGTTTCATTGAGGATACCACAATATTTACCCTGGGGAAATCCGACAACACCCCCACTGGTGTAGCTCCCACAAAAATTTGTCCGAGTTGTAACGCCATAAATCGCAATTTCGACAAGGTGTGTAGCTGTTGTGGCTATCAATATCCAGCAGCACCATTACCTAAACTTTTACCTACTCAAGAGTTCAAACTATTACGCTGCACGGCAGATAAGGTCAAGCAATATCGCCATTACCATGAACTGCTCACAGAAGCTTACCATCGAGGACTAAAATCTAATTGGGCAGATAAACAATACCAAATTCATTATGGATACTGGCCTCCCTACAAATGGATGCACGGTGCCATATTTGGTTCGCAACCTACTGTGGCTGACAAAGTTGCGTATCAAAAATATTTACTCCGCCTGATGAAAGCCGACGGTCAGTGCATAGGTTGGGTTGAACACCACATGAAGATGATTTTTGGCGATCAAACATCCGTTCCGCTCCGCGATAACTATGTTTAGCTACGCTATCGCGTGTGAAGATAAGGCTTGAAAAGAAAAAAAACTACGGGACTAACACCCCCGTAGAGAAAACAAACAAAAATGAAAAAACTTATGAACAAATTATTGCACAAACATCAAAATTCTGCAACTACTACCCTAATCTCCGCTGTCAAAACTTCTTTACAGGAGGAAGTGTAAAATGGATTGGAAAATATTTAATCGCCACCCCAGAGCCTCAGAAATAGCAGAAGGTTTAGGAATTATCCCTCCTAACTTGGCATTAACACCAGTAAGAGAAAAACGCCCCTATAGAAGTAACTGGCAACATGAAGAGCCAGTTAGTAGGGAAGCGATCACTACTGCCATAACCCAAGGGCAAGATTTAGTCAGTAAAAAAGGTAAACCATATACAGCTTTTGATTCTGGATATGGGGTAAGACTAGGTGAGATATCCGATGGACTGCTGGCCATAGATGTAGATGGCGCTAGTGCCGAACCTATTCTCAAGGCTATTTGTCCAGATTTACCTAAATCTGTAAGTTGGACATCAGGAAAACCAGGACGGTATCAAATAGCATTTCAAATCCCGCCGGAGTATAGGGAAAAATTAGCCAACTTTACCCGAGCTGTAGTCCGAGAGTGGAAGGGCTTAAAAACTGACACAGACGAACTTTTAGAATTTCGTTATAATTATTGCCAGTCCGTTCTGCCGCCCTCCTACCATCCAACAACTGGTAGATATAGCTGGGTAAATTCCCAGCAGATACAGAAGTAGCGATTGCCCCACAACCTATCCTAGATGTACTCCTAGAACTAGCCGACAAGGAAGCTAAGGCCACCACTGAAGCTGAGGTGAAAAAGGCAGAACGCGCGCGGTACTTAGAGCAACGTAAACTAGAAAGACAAGCCTTACCTACTCTCAGCACTGCTGACTCCTTAGCCGATATCCTAGAGCTGGACATCCTCCCCAGGCTAAATACAGAAGATATATATAATTGGAGCGAGCATCAATTTAAAAAGCATGGGCCCAATAAATTAGTTGGTTACTGTCCACAACACAACGGGTCTAGCGGTACGGCATTTCAAGTAAATACAAAAGACAATTCCTGGTATTGTCATGGTTGTCAGGAAGGCGGTCATCCTGTTCAATATCGTTGGTTTTTGAAAGGTGAGCATGGCACACCTACAGGCAAGGATTTTGTGGAGATAGTTGAAGAGTTGGCTGACGATGCTGGCGTAGAACTGCCGGAGTGGAAACCACCGCAGAAACAAAGTCAGTCTAAATTAATACCTGAAACTGAATACAACTTCAAACACAAGTTCCCACGTCTACTAAAAGATACAGTCAGTAATCTGGCTCAAGATCTTAAAGATAAGGTAGCCAGACCTGCTTATAAGTATTTCCGTCGGAATGGCAAACTACCACCCGCGCCAGAGCTACACCCCAAAGAAAAACAACGTATTCGTCAAGCGAATGTTGCAGAAGCAAAACATTTAGCAGAAACTACTACAGCAATAGTTAAATGGGAACCGCCTTTACTATTAGGTAAAATTCAAATTAGATTAGGAGATGATCCTAATAACTGGAATGTACCAACAGACTTTGAAGATTGGAAAAATCAAGGTAGTCCAGCTTATGTAGTTCCTCCAGGGATGAGGAATATTTTTGAAGCTCTTATGGTCAAACGCGGTATCAAAAATTTGTTTGACTCTAGTGGTACTGGTACTGGCAAAAGCCATGACACAGGTAATTTACCACCTTATTTGGGAATCAATCCCCATACACAAAAAAAATCTGAAGACGACCCTACTCTCTACTATATTTGTGACGACCCGCGTAACCCCACTACAGAAAGCATTGAGAGTAATTCGGTTGTTTTGCCATCTCGTCATAGTGGTTTAGTTGAAGATACTACCAAGCAAACGCCTTTGGGATACCCTCATATCCGCCGACCTAAAGGTAAGGAAGAGCCTACTATAGAAGCATCTTGCATCAGAGAAGCTATATTTAGATATTTCCCCGAATTTAAAAATCGGACTCTATTCGGCGGTAAAGCTTCTGCTGGATGCCAAGGATGTCCCAAGTTGTTGAATGAGGACGGTAAAGTAGTTTGTCCACTGCTGGTTGGGCGCTGGAAAACTAAACAATACGCACCATTTATCCGTTCTCATCCTCAACAGCTCTCTACACTATCTGAAACAGATATTGCAGTAGTAGATGAAGCTGCCAAGATTCTTAAATCAACAAAGGACATATTTGTAGGTAGTGAATCATTAAATGAAGCTTTCTATGAATTAGGAACTAACCTCATAAAGCATCAAGTAGATGGCCTGCATTATGGCAATGCTATCTTCCGCGCTCTCTCTCCTTTAATCCAAATAATGAAGGAAATGATGGTATTTATAGATTCCACTCCCAACATTAAGAAAAATGGATTGAATCATAATGAGTTTATTAATTTAATGTTTGAGAAGTTAGCCGATCTTTATTGTAGTCATGGTCTAATTACAGAGCAAGAAAAAACGCTTTTTTTAGAAGCTAAATCAGGCAATTCTAATTCCAGTGATGTACTTCAATTAAAAAGTATTAAAGGTTCATGGATAGAAAAATTAATTAATCGTGCTTTGTGGAATTTATCTGCTGTTGAATTTTTAACTAAAACTGATACAAATATTTGGGGAGAAGTTCGGGTATTTGGAAATAAGGATATTAGGGTTGTCAATGTAAGTCCTACTGTTGAAGATGTAGTTCAAATCCTCAAAGAAGTATATAAACCAAACTTAGAAAATTTGATTGAGGATGATAATTTGCCTTGGGAAATCCAACGAAAACGGATTGATGAAAAGTGTAAATTAAACTTTGTTACTCCACTACTAAATGTTCTGACTGGAAGTAGGGGATATATCCAAGCTAAAAGCTATGGGTTTTATATAACTCAGTCAGATAACCATGTAAAGCGGAGTCTTTTCAATGCTCAGAGTATTATCTATAAGGACGCAACAGCACGACCTGAAGATATAGCTATGCGTATAGGTGTTGATTCTGAGGATATCCTGGAATATAAAGTCGCTACACCTGCTGCTACTAATTTAGTTATTAAATTAGTAGGTGGTTTCGGTAGTTGTGGAGCACAACGGGATAGTAAGGAACAGAGAGAAAAGGGATTGAGTGAAGCTTCGCTACCAAAACGATTAATCAAAGGTGTAGAAAAAATTATAGCGGATTCCATATCTCTTACAGCACAGCTTGGTAAAAAGGCGAAAATAGCTTTGATTGATTTTCAGGGGCAACTCTCTAATTATAAAGATATACAAGGGATTGATTATTTTGGTTATTGGTGGCGAGATAACCGAGGAACTAATATACTCCAGGACTATGACGTAATCATCGCTATAGGCAACCCTACGGCAAATCTAGGTGCTAAGGCGGCTTCCTTTAGAACTTTGACTGGTAAGTATGCTAATCCTGCTAACCCTACTGAGGAGTTTAAGGAGTATATCCAGCATTCTGTGGTCAGTGAAAAATTACAGTTAGTCGGTCGTCTCAGAGCGCATTTACAGCCTCACAAACAGAAGGAAGTTCATCTACTGGGGGATTATTCGGAACATTTGATTTGGCAGCTAAAAGATAAATTTCCCGGATGCCAAATCAATAAAATGATGGCTTATGATTTATGTCCCGAAGCTGCAACCCGACGAGACCTTGACACTAAGATGGCCATTGAACTGGGTATGAAGTTACTACGTTTTGGTCAAAAAGTAACCCAGGAGAAAATAGCTAAGGAGATGGGATGTAGTCAAAGTTGGGTTAGCAAGATATTCAAGAAATTAGGAGGTTATAAACGCGCTTTACAATTATTCCAGTGCCTAAATAATACTTTTTATAGGAGGTGGAATAATCCCCAAACGACTTTGGATGCGTTACCAGAGGATGCCAGGTGGGCAGCGGAGACTTTTTTCCCTTTAGAAGTGCAGGAACTCCTTAAAAATGAGGGTATCCCTGCTGAAGCCATCTCAACTCTGGACATAATTAAAGATGAATATAATCTGAATCTCCTGAATTATGTATCACTTGATACTATTTTGGATTTTATCCTGGGGTTAATACCGTATTTGCCCCAGGAGTATCAGGAAATTTTTGAGCAGGCCCTAGTACCACCGGAACCAATACCGATTTAATTGGCCAAAATTAGCTCAAAATTAAGCACCTACTTATAGTAGGTCAGCTTTGCTTTGACTATGGGTTTGTCAAAGCAGCAGCTATGAATCAAGAGTAAGTGGAAACAGCGCGGAGTTTGTCTGGCAACTTGTACAGTTTAGGGAGTTGCTTACCAAAGATATTCGCAACTGGTTTCCCCATGATTTTGAAATAATAGCTGAAGTTTTCTTTAGCTAAGGATTGCCTTTCAAAATCAGCTCGGAACAACTCTTTGTTAGTGGGTTGGTGTGCGCTAGATCGTAATAACTTCCCCAGGTAGAGAGATTTATGTCATCTGGTAGTTCTTTGTTACCATTTGTACAATTATTATAAATTTTTTCTAACTGATGACTTATAGATAAGTCTGTAATATTTTCATCCCAATAATTAGGACAAGTCCTCAAACAAAGTTGACTAAAAATATAAGCTATATTCATAACTTTTTGGTCTTCATGCTTAGGAAAAACACTGATTAGATGTGATTTCAAAGCCCCAGGAACTGTTCCCCAAACTTCTAGCTTATTATTGGCTTCAGTGACACTACCATAACTACAAAAATATCCTTTTTGAATTGGTTTAATTTGCACTACTAATATTTCATCAACAGTGTTTAAGTCTAAGTCATGTTCAAAAAAATTAGGGTAATCAGGTAATGTGAAATAATTATTTTCTTTCTTTCTGATGCTTACAACTATTTTTTGTAGAATTGCCCAAGTTTAAGAAAGATTTGTCTGAGTTACATATGAGCAATATCCCTTAGACTTCCCCAAGTCGATAGATTTATATCGTTTGGGTATCCCTTACCGCTCTCACAATCTTTGTGTATTCTGTCTAACTGAGTGCTTATGGATAAATCCTTAATAGAGTTATCCCAGTAATAAGGACAGGTTACTAGACAAGTTTGATTGAATATATATGCTATTTCTTTTGCTTTTTCATCTTCATGTTCTGGGAGAATATTTATTAAATGTTCTTTAATCGCACCAGGAGGTTTTCCCCATAGTTCAATGTGATTGTTTTCAATTCTTACATTGACATAGTTACACAATAGATTTTCTCCTAGTATGTCTATTTGTATAACTAATACTTCATTGGTTTTATGTAGATCCAATTGAGTTTCTATGTATCGAGGATAATCAGGGAATGGATACAAACCGTTATTCTTTTTTAGTGTATAAACTTTCCAACCTACTTGTTTTTTTAAGTCAATGTCGAGACTGCATATCATAGTTTGAATATGGACAAAAGATTCTGGTCTGTTAACTGCTATAGCACCATACCAATTATTTTTTAGTACTTCCTCTACCATTTCTTTAATGTACATAACCCCTGTTTCAGCGCACTGTAATTGTTGTTGTTCTTGCTTTCTTCTTAGCGCTCTTAACTTAGCCTGTTTACCCATAATTTACCTCTAATTGGACTTTGGACAAAAAGAAAACAGTTAGCGTAATATTTACGCTAACTATATTAGAGAAATATTTCTCTGTCTCCAGTGAATTTAATCACTGAAAAATGGCAATAATTAAGAGTTGTCGCCCACTACTAAGAAACTTTTCGTTGTTTTTTGGATTTTTTTTTGCCTTTGATGATAACTTGATGACGAGTTCGTGGTGTTGTTTTATATCCTTTAATCCGTCCGGTAGAATAACCTCGACGTTTAGGAGATGTCGTCATTGTACCCAAAGTCGAAATTATTCGATAAAAATCTCTTTGAACTAAACTGGGAGTGATTTTAACTGATTTATTAGTCTTCAAATAATGTTCCCAAGGACGGGGTAAAACAATGGCTAAATTCCTAGCAGCCCATAAATTAACATAAGCAATTAATGTTAATTTGAACCAATTTTCTTCATGTTCAACATCAGGGGTTGAATAAGCTGTCATTAATAATCTTTGTTTACCAAATCGGAACAGATGTTCTATGTCATAACGTTGCCGATAAGATTCATAGCAATCAATCAAACTTAACTCTTGACGTCGAGAACCAATAACAATTAACCACATCGGTTTCCCAATCTGATTACCTACTTCATCAGTAATATTAATTTGTAGTAAAGTAAAAGGATAACGATTCATTTTATAGTTCTGAGTTCCTTTCATTAACATCTGGTTCCAACCCGAAATTGTTACTGTCAATTGACGACCTTTTCTAGTAGTAAAAATGGATTGACTAACCTCCGTAGGTTCATGCCAAGTATTCTCATCTTTCAGGTCAAATTTATCTCCATACCAACGGGGATGTCCTGAAGTAATTGCTTGGTGTTCTTTCCTGATAAATTGACGGTAAAAGACTCGATTGCTTCTCACTCGTGTCACGGTAATTAAGTTTTTATGCTTGACTTGTTCTCCAATAAAATTTCTTTGGCTGTAGAAACTGTCAGCAACTAAAACTGATAACTTCTCTCCAGAGAAAGAAGCAGTTTTAAAGATTTTTTCCAGTTGTTTATTACCAATGTTAGTAGCCTTTTCTGACGAGGGAACCCTTTCTCCTAATAAGGGAACAGCCCAAGGTACATTACCTGTTGCTATTCTCTCTGGTAAAGCGCATATAACTGAATAATAATGGCCAATACTAATGGGTTTATTTCCTTTAATTGGATTGGGATAATTGATAAAAGTTTTGTCGGCCAATGTAGCTGAAAAAGGACGTGGACAAGGAGTTGTATCAATTCCAAATAAATGAAAATGTCGGGAAACTGGAGTAGGAATTGTTTGAGACGCAGCCTCTAATAAGTAATTAACTTGTTGTGAGTAATTATCATCATTTTTATCAGGTAAAAATTCTTGAATTCCTTTATATAAACTGTTATAATTTCGTCGAAATAAAGGATGTTCAGACAATTCTACTACCGAACTTGCGATGGAGTTTGATGAAAGGGCATCTACTAATTCTATAATAGTTTCAATTCTTGCATTAACTCCATGATAAAGGTTTTGCCTCCAGGATAAGAACTCCTTGATTGATTGACTGTTTTCTTGATTTTCCATGGTTGTGAATAATACACCTCTGAATGTTAGTGTATATTTTACGCCAACATAAATCCTTTCTTAACTATTCAGTCTCATGTCTACACCGAAATCCAAGCAAACCACTCAACCTGCAGCCATTAGAGGGAAACAAATTCAGGGTTTAATCCGTCAGATGAAGCAGAAAATTAAGAAAATTGAACGAGAAGGAGAGGTGATTCCTCGTGAAGTTCATATCATCCGTTATCAAGTCAATAGAAATCAGAAACTTTACTATTATTATAAATTACAATCTGCTTCACCGATTTTTCCTATGGCTACTGATAGTCAGAAAAAACTAAATATAAATATTTAGGCAAAGCGGGTAGTGAAGCTCATATTGATGCAGTTGAAAAAATGAGTCGAAGGAATCTTATTGATGAGTTGGAGAGAGTTGTTCATTCCCTTCAAGAAAGTTATTTAGATATTTGTTTTGGTGGAGAAATTGAACCAGACCCATCCTATGATCTTCGGGATGATAAATAATGTCAAAAACAAAGATAATTCCAGTATGAATTCGGTCTTTAAACCTTAATTTTGGTAGTTAGTGTAACTATTACGCTAACTACTTTTTTTTGTCCAAAGTCCAACTCTAATAAAATCAATAGTTTTTACGATGTCAGTACCTCATCAAGAATTACAATGGGTAAGCCTGTGACTACCGTTAGTTGTCCATCGTTGGTGAGAAACTGGGTACAGCCAGTAGCGATCGCAGTTGCTGCATGAATAGCATCAGGTGTTTTAAATGAAGGAATAGTTGCGCGTAGTCTAGCTGCTTCACGCAGAATAGGCAAACCAACTGGGATGAGTTGCAGCACTGAAGAAAGAAGTAGCTGCTCATAGGTAGTAATCAGATTGATGTTAGATTGCCTAAATGGGAGTACTAGAGATTCCATGAGCGTAAGTTCGCTAGTAATCAACTCAACTTGTCCTGCTTGAAATTTTTGCCACAGCGGTTGCAGCAATTGCCAATAATTGTGATTGACCTCAATTGTATAAATTACAACTGAGGTGTCGATGTAAATTCTGGCGGAATCTGGTAAATTTAGTTGTCCCATGAATCTCTTTCGGCTTGCAGGTTACGGTTAATTTCTTCGGCGCTTCTAAGGGTTCCTCTGCTACGCGTCTGCTCAATCCATTCCAGAATATTTTGTCGCACTAATTGTGGTTGCTCTGGTAGCAGGACAATCACTTCAACGGTTTGCCCCACTGAGGTTGAGAGAGTATTGTCAGGCAGATTAATTTCAATCTTGTTGCCTGGTAGAACTTTAGTTTCAATCCTTAGTGCTGACTGCATTAAATCCTCTCTTAGTTGAATTGCTCAATTTCATCAATTATAATTATAATATAACGCACATTAAAAAAATCAAAAACAAACAGCAAAATAATGCCGTTGACTATTGATGATTTTAATTGATAATAGGGTGGTATACATATCCTGAGACAGTAGACTATTAATTATCACTTATTAAATTGATTTTGTAGGACCTTCTCTCCTAAAGCTGTATCTAAAAAATCGTAACATATTCCACCTTTAAATGTTATAATTCTGGTGTACAGCAGAAAAATCAAGATGGCAGTCAATATAAAATCTGTACATAATCTTCAAACAGGTAGTAATAAAAAATGGAAAAACCTCCCAACAAAAGCAATCCGAGTACCTGGAGTATTTGCAGAAAAAATACTACAAATAGCTAGAGATATAGATACGGGAAAATCAATAAGTTATCAAGATGTCTATATGGCTTTAGAGGCACTCTCTATTCAGGAGTTATTTGACAATTACCGTAGAACTAAATATCCACATAAATAAATGTTTGAAGAATAAAATTTAGAAATAAAAACAATTGAAGATAAATCAATAAGATGTCCAGGGAGTATATACAATATATACTATCTTAGGAATGCCTCGGGTCTTTGAAAATTCAAAAGTATCCAGTTCTGACAATACTTTTTCAACCAGAGCAATTTTTTCTTCTTCGTCGGATTGAATCGGCAATACTACGGATTGTACCTGCTCATGTCCAGAATCCCATGCGGAAATTTCTTGTTCCGTAGGTTGATTTCTTTGAGAGAGTTGGTCATGTGTTTCAATTAATTGAGCTATTTCTGCTTCAGATGAGTATGGTGATTCAATAGGTTCATTAAGATTTTCTAAATCCCATGCGGATTGCTCAGTAATTATTTCCTCAGTTTGGGGTGCGGTTTGTGGTGGCCCGTCACCGAATAAACTGTCATAAGCTTCTATTTCAGATTCAGTATATTCGGCTGTTTTGCCTACTGATTCAATTTCAATTCGTACTGGCCCTGTATTTGTAGCAGCCAGCAATAAGATTGTCCTCAACCAGCAATAACGATCATTTTGAGCCAGGATTAATTGCAACTAGATTGATATTTGAGCCAGAATTAACTGCAACTGAGCCAGGATTAAATGCAACCAGACAGCAATAACTTTTTTGAGCCAGAATTATTTGCAACTAGAAGTAAAGAAAACGTTCGTTTTTTTTACTCTTTTCTCTTAGCAATGACAGATACGAAAATAGGACTTTAGAAAAGTAAAAAAACTCAGTCAATTTATCTAAGGTAAGATATAATAATTAGTGATGAGTTTCTTGCCTTACGGCTGAGGCCCACCCATGCTAATTGGTTATGCCCGAGTCTCGACAGATGACCAAAACTTAAGCCTGCAAAGAGATGCCTTGCGGACTGCGGGATGCCATCGGATTTATGAAGATCGTATTAGTGGGGCATCAGCAGCCAGACCTGGTTTACAAAAAGCTCTTGAAGTAGCTCGAACCGGAGATTTATTAGTTGTGTGGCGTTTAGACCGACTCGGGCGATCACTAAAAATTTGATAGAGATAGTAGAAACTCTTTCAAAAAGAGGTATAGAGCTACAAAGCCTCACAGAAGTAATTGCTACAAACTCTAGTAGCGGTAAACTCATCTTCCACTTATTCGCAGCCTTAGCCGAATTCGAGCGTAACCTGATTAGAGAACGAACCCAAGTAGGCTTAAAAGCAGCTCGTGCCAGGGGACGGAAAGGCGGTCGTCCCAAAACCCTCAAACCAGCCCAGCGCCAGTTAGTAGTTAAACTTTACGATGAAAGCCAATACACCATTGATGAAATCTGTCAGATGATGGGCATCTCCAAGCCAACGCTTTACCACTACATTGCGGAGGCTAGAGGAACGACGTGAGTCGCAAACAAATTCCCTCTGAAGCACTCGTTCAACTACGCTCTAGGTTGGAATTACTACCAGAACGTTCGCGGGAGCGTCGCGCACTAATTGAAGAAGCCTCTGCCAACTATGGTGTGTCAGTAGATACTCTATATCGTAGCTTGCGAAGACAACAAAAGCCCAAAGCCATTCAGCGCTCCGACAAAGGAAAACCTCGTAAACTAACCCGCTCAGAAATGGAGAATTACTGTGAGGTAATAGCAGCGATGAAAATCCGCACCAACAACTCTAAAGGGCGACACCTTTCCACAGTACGAGCTATTGAACTACTAGAAGAATATGGCATAGAAACCCCAGACGGTTTCATTCAACCACCAAAAGAACTGCTGAAAAAAAGTACAGTCAACTATTATCTCAAAGCTTGGGGATACGACCACACATCCCTCACCCGACAGCCACCAGCAGTGCGCTTTCAAGCCGAACAGAGCAATGAATGCTGGCACTTTGACTTGAGCCATTCCGACTTAAAATATCTCAAGCAACCCCCTTGGGTACAGTCTGGGCGAGGAAAACCACAATTAATGCTCTATAGTGTTGTCGATGACCGCAGTGGTGCTTGTTATCAAGAATATCGCTGTGCTTATGGCGAAGACGCGGAAACTGCTTTACGGTTCTTGTTTAACGCCATGAGTGCTAAAACCATTGAAGGGTTTTCATTTCAAGGCATCCCACAAATGCTCTACGCCGATAACGGTCCGATCGCCAAGAGTCGAGTATTTCAGAACGTGATGGACTGTCTGGGAGTAAAAGTAGTAACCCACCTACCTAACGGTAAAGATGGCAGACGAGTTACAGCACGAGCTAAAGGCAAAGTAGAGCGCCCTTTTCGCACTATCAAGGAAGCTCACGAAACACTCTATCACTTCCACCAACCGGAAACTGAAGTTGAAGCCAACCGTTGGTTACACCAGTATTTGCTTAACTACAACAGTCAGCCTCACCGTCAAGAAAACCATTCTCGCATTGAAGACTGGCGTCTACATCTCCCCAAGACAGGATTACTGCAAATGTGTAGCTGGGAACGCTTTTGTACCTTTGCCAGGGAACCTGAGCAGAGAAAAGTTGATGGTTGTGCGCGAATCTCCGTTGAAGGAGTGGCTTATGAAGTAGACCCAGATTTAGCTGGAGAGATGGTTGTCCTCTGGTGGGGGTTATTCGACAACGAGTTGTATGTGGAAAAGGATGAAAAAAGATATGGCCCTTATTTACCAGTAGATGGCCCCATTCCCCTACATCGCTATCGCCAATTCAAGAAAAGTAAGACCCAACAACGAGCTGATAGAATTGAAGCTCTCTCAAAAAAATTGGTTCTGCCGACTACTGCCTGGCAAGGAGACGGAGAATTCCAGTTCTTGGCTCAAATTCAAACAGCACCTGGATTAGTTGTAGTTCCCTTTATTGACCCCGACCCCTTCCAAGAGTTTAGCTACCCCACAGTCTTGGCAGCCAAGGGTGCTATTGCTGACTACCTAGCTTTGCCCTTAGCTCGTTTATCTGAAGTCGAGCGGGCTTTTATCGACGAACTGTTGGAGGAAACTTTAGAAAAACAAGTGATTCTGGAAAGGGTACAGCACTACTTTCAGAGTGGGAGGCGGAACAAAGATGTTGACTGAAGTGCAGCAATTTTTCGGCTTAGTCAAGGAATTTCGGCGGGCGGGCTACTATGAAACAGAACACCTGCGCCGTTTATTCACAGAGATTTCTGCTGCAATTCGTATGGGGAAATTAATTGCCATCACAGGGGTTGTAGGCTGTGGTAAGACTGTTACTATGAGACGTTTACAGGCAGCTTTGAGGCAAGAAGGCAAAATCTGGGTATCTCAATCTTTATCAGTGGATAAAAACCGAACCACATTACCCAGTTTGATTGCAGCTTTATTCTATGATTTATCTTCAGATAAGCAGGTAAAGATTCCTAGTTCTGGAGAAAAGTGGGAGCGCGAACTGCGAGAACTTTTTCGCAAGGGAAAGAAGCCAGTTGCACTTTTCATCGATGAAGCCCATGACTTACACTATAGTACTTTAACGGGACTCAAGCGTTTGATTGAGGTGGTAGAAGATGGAGGGGGTACTCTCTCAATTGTGTTGGGCGGTCATCCTAAACTTAAGAATGACTTGCGTCGTCCAACGATGGAGGAAATCGGCTATCGCACTGCCGTCTTCTCCTTGGATAGTATTGGCGGTTGCCAGGGGGAGTACATTCAGTGGCTGTTGGGAGAATGTGTGGCAGAAGATACACCCCTTTCTGAATTAATTGTTCCTGAAGCTGTTGATGAGCTAGCTCAAAAATTGAGAACACCTTTACAAATTCAACAGCACTTATCTTTGGCTTTTGAGCAAGCTTACCGTCTGGGTGAAAAGCCTGTAACTGTAGCGGTGATTGAATCAATTCTTTCTAAACAAATTGATGAGTTAGAACCCACTTTAACTCGTCATGGCTATAACGTCAAAAGTCTGTCTGAACAGTTTAATGCTAAACCAGGGGAGATTCGTTCTTTGTTTCGAGGTCAACTTGAACCCAGTCGCGCCCGTGAGTTGCAGGAACAGATGTTGGCTGCTGGATTACCTTTGTAGGGACTTTATACTCATCACATCAACAGTCTTTGAGGCTCTTTCAGCTTTACGGCTTAAAGAATGCCCTATCATGGCCTTCTAGTTGCAGTTAATTCTGGCCGAAAAAAGTTATTGCTGGCTAGTTGCAAATAATCCTGGCTCAGTTGCAGTTAATTCTGGCTCAAATATCAATCTAGTTGCAATTAATCCTGGCTCAAAATGATCGTTATTGCTGGTTGAGGACAATCTTATTGCTGGCTGCTACAGCTAAAAAATCTGGCTGTTCTTAAGATTTGTTTTACAAACAGTCTCTAATATTATTTCGACTATTACCCATATCAGTAACAATGGGAATATCAACCGCCTCAGAAATACCATCAAAATTATTCCCAGGCAAAATACCAATAGTTAAACCATTAACGGACTTCGCACCTCGAGGAGCAGCATCCATCACCCCCATCTTTCGCCCACCCGTCAATAAAACCCAAGATTCTTGAGCAATTAATTGACCAAGTTTATAGGCATTTTTCAGGTCATATGAAGTAGCGCCACTTCCCGGACCCATCACACCGATGATGATTTTCTTCATTTTATCATACCAATTTCTTACCCGTCAAATACTTCAATAATTTAACTCATATACTACTCTTTAATACCGAGCGTTTTGACATCCTCCCCGGCCTAAAGGCGCGGGGATTCCTACCGAGCCGTAACTCCTCGGCGGGTTGACGTTTTGCTTCGCATAGCTGCCGCTAACACTGGCTGCTGCTACCTTGACGCTAGTCTTACGCTTACCTCCACGTCCGTTTAATGTCTCGGACTGCCCGCCCGCGACTAATATATTTATCGCTGCATTCTCGTCTCTATCATGTTTTGCACCACAGTTGAGACACTCCCATTCTCGAACCTGAAGGTCTAGCTTCCCACCTTTAAAGCCACAATTTGAGCAAACTTGGGATGTTGGCTCAAGGGCGACTAATTACTCTGAAATCGCGACCATATTTTTCTGCTTTTCCTTCTAAAAAAGTCCTGAACGTTCTCCAAGCTAAATCAGAAATTGCTCTGGATAATTTACGGTTTTTAACCATTCCAGAAACGTTTAAATCTTCTAAAACAATTGTTTGGTTTTCACGAATTATTTTAGTAGATAATTTATGTAGAAAATCTGTCCTTGTATCTTTCAGTTTGGCATGGAATTTAGCCACTCTAACCCTGGCTTTTTCATACCTTTTAGACCCTTTAGTTTTATGAGATAATGACTTACTTAACTTTATATACTTCTTAATTCGTTTCTTCAGTGGCTTAGGAGCATCAACCTTTGTACCGTCGCTCAATGTAGCAAAGGTTTTAATACCTAAATCTATGCCTACTGAATTATCAGTTTGAGGTAAGATTTCTGGTTGTATTTCTACTACAAAAATCAAGAAATATCTATGGGCGGAATCTTTGATTACTGTTACTGATGATGGAGCAGCAGGTAACTCCCTTGACCAAACTATTTTTAGTTTTCCAATCTTAGCTAAATAAACTTTATGCTGACCAATCTTAAAGCCACCCTTTCTAAACCTAGCAGTTTGCTTTGATTTCCTACTTTTAAATTTAGGAGGTCTAACAGGTCTACCTTTTCTCTTCCCTTGAGTTGATTTAAAAAAGTTAGAGCAACGCCTGGTTTAAGTCATTCAATGATTGCTGCAATGGTATGTTAGAAACCTCTGACAACCATTCTCTTTCTTCAGTCTTTTTAGCTTGAGTAATAAAAAGCTTTTGTAATTCTGAATTAGTAGATTTCTTTTCTCCTGATCTATACCTCTGTTGGCAGAAAGCTAGACTATCATTCACTCGCCACACGGACACAGCCAAATAGCTTGGCTAATCGGTATTTTTGTCCCGGCGTTGGATATATACGGTACTTAAATCTAGCTTTCATAACTTGACGCATCAAACTAACATATAGGTTAACATATTTATTGAAAAAATCAACCCGCAATAAAAAGTCGCCCGCTTATGGGCGAGGCTTGAGACCCATTTTTTCGGTCAAAATTCGCGTTTCTTAAATAAATTGATATATATAGCTTTGACAAGAAACTCGGATTAGCGTTTCTTAAATTTACACCAAAATTAAGTTAAAATAAATAGGTAGGTTGAAATTAAAAACTTACCTATTTATCCTAACTTTTTACTAGAAAATACCCAGTACAAGTTACTGAATCACTGAAATAATAGTTGGCATTAAAAAAGCTTGTAAGCTATAAAAACGCGGAACAACGCGAAGAGTCTTCGCGTTAGCGATCGCTGTCAAATAATTCAACAAATATGAATGATTCGCTCATCTTCTCTATCCATCTCCAACCTATCCTCCCAACGGCAGGAATATTGGCTGCTTCTGGTTAGCAGAATAATCCAGGATATGGGCTGCCCATATCCTTATTAAGTTTTTAAATTAAACTATTTTAGCCAAGATATGTTCTGGATAAGTATTCACCATTCCAAAACGAGGATCATTAATTTTTTCAGGTACTATCCCCATTCGCTTACAAAGTGCTGTAGCCTTCCGGCCTAACGCTGATGCCGTCTTCACAGAGTACGAGCCTAAGCCGTACTTCGTCGCATAACCGACAACGCTGTACCAGCAACCATGACTATTCCTAAACCGTTCTAGCTCACAAGAGTTGGCTTCAGCCAGCATTTCAACGCTTTCTACAACTTCTTGCTGTTCGGCTAGCTGCTGCTTTAGTATGATATTTTCCTGTTCAATAACTGATAAGCGTTGCTCGTGTTGCTTAAATGCGCTAACCATCGCCTGCAAAACATCCCCAGTTGTAGGGATTTTCTGTTCAATAGAGTATTGACCAGTTTTGCGGATAGATGGCAGGACTTCAGAGGTAATCCATTTTTTGAAAACCTTAGCTTGTTTCTTGCGAGATTTGAGAACTAAAGAATACATTCCGGATTCTGAAACTATTGACATTACTTGATTTCCACCAGGGGTATCCACTAATACCGACCCCCTTTCATCATCGTCTAATCGGCTAACAGCATCTATATGATTATTGATTCCCAAGACGTTGCACAAATCTTTGGCCACAAAACAAGGCTCATTGTCAATGATAACAATACGAACTTCTGACTCTTGGAAGTTGAAAACTGAGAGTTGAGTATTGTTGTTTTTCATAGTATAATAGGATTTAGGTGGCCAAATCTACCGATAACTTTGGCGAGTTAGTAGATTTGGCCTTTGTCATCTCTAGCGAAAGTATTGGAAACAATTCGCTAGATTTTTTTATAATAACATATTTATTCATTTGCGAACACCACGAAATAAAGAAAAAAAGGGTACAATGTACCTTGAAAAATGATGGTAAAACCATTACTAAATGATTACTAAGCAATAATTAACTATTAATAATTAAAAAAATCAGGTTTAAAAGCCTCCCATTTTAAGGGGATAAAATCAAAATTTTTCCTTTTAGTCAATCCCATTCTTTTAAGAATGAGTAATTATTAATTGCTGAAGCATTCCACATACCATCCTCAGCTATAGTAATTTCTTGGTCTTCAAACACCTTGATTATTTCAGCCATTTTTACTCCTTAAAAATAAGATATGGGAATTCCCATATCCTGCAAACCTCACGGGGTGACAAGGTCGATGAAAGCTATATATAGAGGTGGACTTATCGAATAAGCTGAAGAATACTTCAACTGAAAGAGAACTATTATTGAGAATAGATGGGGGTGTGGTGCGTTCGCGGAGCGTTGCGTCAGCAGTATCGCACCACACCCTCCATAGTAGGTTGATTATTTATTCAAACAAAGTTAAAAACAGTTAAAAATATGATAAAAAAGGTTTGATAATTATAAATAAAAAAGAATAAAAAGTGAATAGATTAGGCTTTTATCAAGACCATATAGAACAAAAATTGAGTCCATCTCAAGTAGCAACATTACAAATATTATTATATTTAATATCAGTATATAAAACTGTACAAATATCAAAATTAACAAGCTTATTTCCTCTGCCAATCCAATCAGAAAGTAAGCGCAAACATATACAAAAATTTTTAACCCTTAAGGAATTAAGTTTACCTATATTTTGGTTTCCTTTGGTAAGAATTATGGTAGAGAAAGTATTCAGTTTGACTTCTGAATTAATATTAATTATAGATAGAATTCAATGGCAAAATACTAATATATTAATGATTAGTGTGGCCTGGAAAAAGAGAGCATTACCCATATATTGGAAGATTTTAGATCATAAAGGGGCTAGTAATTTAATAGAGCAGCAAGCAGTAATTCGTCCTGTGTTAAGATTATTAAAAAGGTATAAAATTATCATCACAGCAGATAGAGAATTCCACAGTATCTTTCTATCCCATTGGTTGAAAAAATCTCAGAAAAATCAGGTTTACTTTGTCTTAAGGCAGCGAAAATCTACCTCCATTAAACGAGGTAAAAAATATTGTTAACTCTCAGAATTAAAAGTAAAAATCGGTACAGCTAAACTATTATTAAATCAAAAAAATACTAAAATAAAGAAAGTGGGAACATATAATTTACTTGTATATAAAAACATAAATATCTCGACAACTATGTTTCAGAAAAATGGTATATTTTGACCAATTTATCATCGATTGAGAAAGTTAAAAAATATATAGCCAGAGAATGGGAATTGAAGCAATGTTTAAGGATTATAAAAGTGGTGGTTATCACCTAGAAGCAGCCAAGGCCAATCAAACTAGACTAAACAATCTAATTTTATTAATAGCTATTTCATACACAATAAATTCATTTCAAGGACAAAAATCAAGAATAAAGGTCTTCAAAAATATATATCAAGAATCAATGAAAAAGAAGAACATACAGAAGGCACAGTAATTTTTTTCTCGGATTATCCGGTGTTAATTGGATTGTAAATGATGAAATTATCAGGAAATTAGTAGAAAATTTAATGAGGTTTAATCGTCATAAATTACCATGTTATATGAATGGAATTAAAGCCATGAATAAACTACTTAATATTTAATTATTTATGAGTAACTAAAATTAATAAAAGTGAGTTTTTTGATAATCTTAATTTAGAAGTTGAGTTGAACTATTGTTCAACCTACCGTGGGGGGTGTGGTGCGATACTGCTGACGCAACGCTCCGCGAACGCACCACACCCCCATCTATTCTCAATAATAGTTCTCTTTTAGTTGAAGTATTCTTCAGCTTATTCGATAAGTCCATCTCTATATATAGCTTTCAGCTACCTTGTCACCCCGTGAGGGATTTATTTACATAATGGTTATTTTGATGATTTAGATTGGTATGATTCAGCCGAAAAAGCCTTGGTTTTGCTCTTACCTCAGATTTTACTCCTTTCCCTTATCAAAAAATTAAAGTTACTAAATCCCTGGTTTTATGAACATGGTTTGGAACTTTGTCTTGTCAGGTGCAAGATGTGAGTATGGGTTTGAGTATGTAGTGTCTTTGCGTAAGTCCTGATAATATTTTATTTCCCACATAGATACCAAATGGGTTCTATACTGTTATCTCCCCCGATTTTTTTCACTCTCCTTAATGTGAGCAGTAAATTGTTCTGTTTGCGAGCATGAGCGTTCTTGTTTGCAAGCAACTACACCTAAAACTCAACCCTGGCAAGGCTTACAATTTTAGCGATCGCTCTATTTATGAGAAATCCGGGTGATGCACTACCATCGATTCTACCTCTTCTCTTTCTCCCTAATCCCACAACCTAATCCCACAACAAGACAACTGGAAATCTTGCCGGATAGGCGAGGCGAAGTAATTGATAGCCGATTCCGGCCATTCCCTGAAAGAAACCAGGATTAAAGGCGACAGTCGATAGGTTACCCAAAAGTTGATAACTCCCTTTTTGCTGCGCTTGTTGCACTAAATGAGTAGCTTTTTGGCATGCTATGTCTATCAACTGGGGATGTTTGAGAACAAGTCCTGCAGTTAATAACAGTTCTATACGACCAAAATGACCGCAACAAAGATGATCTACACTCTGTCCCATGTATTTTTGAGTATTTTCTAAGGCAATTTCTAGCTCTTGACGGATAGCTGCACTCGATTCTATTCTTAACCCGCCTAATCGCGCTAATCCAATACCAGCAGCCCCATGACACCACATAACTTTAAAAGTAGGTGGCATGGTTAAAAAATCAGGCCAGTTAAGCACTGTAGAGGAAAAAACTGACCTTTCGTAGGCTATACCTTCCCTAGCAATATCTAAATACTCTGGCTCCTCCGTCACTTCATACAGTCGCACTAAGGCATAAGCAATCCCTGCCGCACCATGGGAAAAGCCTGTGAGGGGCTGCTCCGTGATAGTTTTCCAAGCTAGAGGCTTACCCTCAAAGCTGATTCGCTTCTTAATAAGAATCTGCCCACAGTCAATCGCTTGTTGTAAAACCTTAGTAGCTCCTGTCTCGCGATAAAGGTTTAATAAACCCAACATAGCTCCCGCAACTCCACCGATAATGTCTAATTGGCGATCGCATTCTATCCTCTCCGAGGTGAGAAAATGAGCCATTTTAACCCCATCTTCTAAAACAGTTTCATCTCCTAAAAATTTGCTAATCTTAACCAAGGCATAAATAATAGAACCAATTCCCGTTCCGCCACCGATTCCGATTTGTTGGGCAAATTTTGAAGTCAAGGCAGAATTAGAGTGATTTAACAGTCCTTTTAAAGGAGTTAACGCTTGAAGTGCTAGAGTACGAAAAGAATCTTCTCTAGTTATTTGGAATAACGCACTCAAGAATAAGGCGATCCCACAATTGCCATCATAAAGACTGTACCCTAATGGTTGAAATTGAAAGCGATTACTATGGTCAACATAGCTTAACCCTAACCAGCGAGCATTCCCAAATCGATCTACTATGGAGCGCTCGCATATCTCAGTAGCGATTTGCCTTGCTGCATTCAGAAACTGGTCAGAAGTTAAACAAGGTAAAGAGGGAGAAGGTAAAGAGGGTATGGAGGATAATGGTTTATTTTTGGCAAATCTTGCTGCAAAACTTCCCCGAATCATAGCAACTTGCTGTCTTAAATCCAAATCGCTTAAGGCTTGTAAGCGCTCTATAAATCGCTCATAGCTGGGGCTGAGGTAGTCTTTAATAGGTTGTCTGACTCCCACCGTTAAGGCGTGACTGCTAGCTGTGCTACCAAAATAGGGAATATCAAGTTGTTCCATAGCAGCTAATTCTGCAGATAAGATTGGCCAAGCTGTCGGTTTTTCCTCCCCATTAAGAAAGGTACGGCTCAAAATATCAATTTCAATGCTACGATCTACCCCATTTTTCAGGAACTCAGGTGCGAGGGTTTTTTGCAGTAGTGCTTCATAAACGTAGGTAGCACGGAAAATAAATCTTACTTTCTGAAACTGAAGAGTGGTTTGTAATCCTTTTTGATCTAAGAGTGCTTGCTTATTTTCCCTAAAAACTGATACATTTGGGTAAATCCCGTGATTAAATCCGCTTCATAGTCTTCGGGAGCTAATGCTACTCCATTTAATTGAGGAATGTTAGCTTGTTCAGCTAAAGTTCCCCGTTCTTCAAGGAGATAAACTTCATCTGTGTTGATAAATTTCCATCTGGGTAAAGAATAAGGGGCTTTTTGAGCAGTGATACTCCCTAACCCACTAATATCGTAAGCAATCGCGTTATCTGGGCTAAAATCCCAACGAGGTAACAAACCTGTTCGCAATACTGAATCCCATAACTGGCGATCGCCATCAATGCTCTCTTGGATAGAACCGGGGATTGTTTTTGCCTGGGGGTGCATCAAGGTTTCGAGATCGATTAGGACTAAATGTTCGCCATGAGCGATTAAATTCTCATAATGACAGTCATTACCTCCCAAGACATACAGCAAGCAAAGTAGCATTCCCCTCGCTGATAAAAGCGCTGTGCTGCTGCAGCATCAGCACAGGGTTCTTGTTCTATATAGTCTAACACCCAGCCATAAGTATCGCTATCGCAGTGATCGATAGTTTTAAAGGGGAGAGGAAACTGCTGTTGATTACACCAGGTTAGCAGTTGATTGTAAGCCACTTCTAAACCGATGTTTTTGGGTTTATAGATTATTTTTTGCCCCGATTCCAAGGTTAAAATGAATACGGAACGTCCCCGATTATGAAAATCGGAGAGGGAACCTTGAATTTCTTTAATTTTACCTTGCAGTTGAGGTACTGTACTACGATCGTCCTTCAAACGAAGGATAAATTCTGCTGTAGCTTCTACCCAAAAATTTAGGGTTGTTACCATTAATCGGGCTAAAACAGGATAGTTTTTCCATAAAGTCAGTAAGCCATCTTGTAAGAAGTTTTTAACAAAAGCTTGATAATAAGTTGTTTCGGGAGGCGTAAGGTCTAATTGCGTCAATAAATCGAATTGTTCTAGAAAGAAATTCAGTCCATTGTAGATTGGCGGGCGAAATTGGCAAAATTCATGGTAAAGAGTTTTTCCTCCCATGTTAACTAGCCGTTGAAGCAACATTCTCTCTAGGTTTTGGTAGGCCCTGGCAGAGAGTAAGGTGAAGGGAATTTGCTCAAAAGATATAGTAGGTATGGCTAGACGTTCACAGAGTTTTTTCCGGGCGACAATAACTGCAGAGAACCAAATTTCTTCAAAGGGAAGGGGATTATTCGGATCGATGGGGAAGGAAGGAAACTGCTCTGTAACTCGCTTCAAATTAAACTTTGCTGTTGTTTCTACCCAAAGGGTTAAA
The DNA here is from genome assembly GCF_014132355.1 of Okeania sp. KiyG1. Taxonomy (GTDB): domain Bacteria; phylum Cyanobacteriota; class Cyanobacteriia; order Cyanobacteriales; family Microcoleaceae; genus Okeania. Next base: position 34,863 of record NZ_BLZO01000064.1, on the reverse strand, counting down.
ATTTCTGTCCAAGGCGGAAGAGAAAATTCTGTACTAATTTTTCCATTTTCTAGGAATGGTTTGATTTCTTCCAGGGTTAAATTATCCCACTCAAGGCGTTTTTTCAATTTTCTCCAATCTCCATCCCCGATTATTTGACACCAATGTTCTAAGCGTTGATTAATGATTTCTGTTTCATTACTTGACAATATAAAACAAGAGCTTAACTGATTCAATCTTTCTGATAATGAGCTTGCTTTTAAACTAATTTCTGATAATATATTGGTTTCAATTATCATAATTTTTTATAGTAAAAATGTGACAGTTTTTATTTTCAGTTTCCCCAGCAATTAATACTCAATATTATCTTAATATATCTCTAACAAACAGTTTCATAAGTAACTCATAAATGAATTTAATTAGCTGGGTATAAATAAAATTAAAATAGGAGTTATGAGTTCTTACTGTTACCTATTCCCTATTCCCTTGTCATCACCATTTTATAATTAATTTTATCTTCCTACTTAATGTAAGGATTCATATTCTATGGAAAAGCCTATAAATCTTGATTGATAAGCATTTCAGGCAATTATATCCCAAATTATATTATCAATTAGAAATGGCTACAAACCTTTATTTTCGTCATTATTGAGAATGAGACTATTAAATTGCTGAGTTAGCCATTTTCAGAGTTCTCTCTATAACTGGGTTTGAGATACCTGAATCCTTACTACTTAATTACTTATTTTTTTCTCTATAACAAGGGTAAAACCTCGTAATTTACCATCAGAAGTATTAAATTGTTGTAAGGTACGGATGCGTTCATTTGGACTTACTAAGTTAATAGTTTCTGCTGTTAATTGTATCCCCGTTATTTTATGGGTGACATTAATAATAATCAGATTTTCACCTAATTCTGATACCAACATAAGAAAGTCATAATAATGGATATCTGGGCTTTCCAATAGCAAGGTATTTTCTCCAACTGCTTTACCAAAAAAATGAAGCGTTTCTTGTCTCCCATCAGAATAAGTATTTTCGTTAGTTTGTACCCATTGATTGTTTGCAATTTTTTGTTTTAATATACTGGTAAACTGATAACGCTCTTTTCCTGTCGGATCTAAAGCTATCCAGTTTCCCTCCCAAGTTCCTACCAACTTTGGCAACACTTTAAATTTACTTATCTGATTCATAATTCTCTCAAAAAGTTAACAGCTAATCATCTATAGCAGCAATATGAAATCATTCGCGATCAAAAGCTGAGGGGTTTTGTCTCTCAACCAAAGCGCTAAGAGATTTGGAGACAAAACCCCTACGTTCAAATCTTACAACCTATGCACGGATTGCTACTATATTTACACAGGACTTAGGCAAGATACTAAATTATACACCACCTGTAGGGGTTAACTGCGGTTAACTCCTACTAGATATGGTAGCTCTCTCTGCGTAAGTCCTGTTCATAACAACGGAAAGCACTGTATATAGCGCTAGGGAATAGGTATGGAGGGAATAGTAAAATGTTAAAGAGTTTCAGGATTTAGAAATGTCCGCGCCCAATATTCGACTACTATAAACTAATTTTTCAGACTATGTTCAGCTCATCTTCTCTTTGATTAATTTGACAGTTTTATGCCCAATAATAGATAGTATCATCCTCGTGAGACAAACCCACAAATCCTCCAATACTGTAACGAATCTTATTTCCTTTAACTTCCGAAATCGCGTGCCAGATACAGGCTCCATGAAAAATAGTTAAATCTCCCGCCTGGGGATGATAACGTCTTTGCTGACAGTTTTCCAAGTCTAATTCTTTTTTAGGAGTAGTCAATTCTGCTGGTAAACCATCATATAAAATCAACTCTCCTCCTGCTTCTGGCGGGTCAATTACCAGAAAATAACTTAGACAATCTTTAAGTTTCACAATTTTGTGCAACCCTTCAAATCCCTCCATGTCGATAAATTCATTACCTTTATGTAAGGATATTCCTCCTTGATTGGGATAAGTAAATCGCACTAGAGCAGGTGAATAAATATTCCCGTTTTGGTGAGCAGGAGCAACTTTTCGATTATTTGAGAGCTTCGTAAAAACGCTTTTAATTGTTGCTTCGTAACCCGGCGGCTCAAAAACCTCCTTTAACACCTTCCTGAGCAAAACTGCGTCTTGAAAATATTCGCTCCGATCGTTGCCACTGGCGGGGAGAATAGCTCCAAGTAATTTTCCATACTTTTGAGTGGAGAGTAAATGCTTAAAAGATGCTTGTTTTTGAGTTAAATTTTCTTTAACTACCTCCATCTCTGTTAGAGAAAAAACCTGCTTAATATGTATCCCATCAATGTTACCTTGGTAAATTTGATTAATCCCGTCAGAATAATTCCCTAGAGAATTAATATCAGTTGTAATCCATTTCTGTTCCATGTCCAATTTCCTTAAATTGTCCTAACTGATCGAGGATTTGTTTACTAGCTCACTTGTCCCTAGATAAAACAAGTTGACCCTAGTATATTATTATAGGCAGGACTTACGCAAGGGCACTACATATAGTGTTAACCCTTAAGGTTCTCTATACATTTGCTATCTAAACTAAGTTCCTCTTAGCGATTGCCAGAGCCACAAAATTATCATTAACTGAAATGAAAAATTAGATTGAGTATATTTTAGGTTGTCTGGCTCACGGGGTGACAATGGCCTCAAAAGTATTGCTAACAATGGTTTAAAGGATTAAAGTGATTCTTGAAAATTACGCTCAATAGTGAAAATAATTATTATTATTAGTGGAGGTTGTAGTTAAGCGATCGCTCAATTACAACCCCACATTAGGTTGATTTTTATTTCAACTCAATACCACTAACAAAATTTATATCAGCCCACTAAAAATTATTTTTAGTTATTAGATAAACTGTGAATTCTTGAAAGTACAAATACTTAATCTAATAACATAGACATCGCTTTTAATCCTCTTTGATAATAGAGCTTTTTCTGAGGTGATAGATTCATCATACTGACGACTTTCATATTTAATGGGCAGAGGAAAACAAGCAGCTAACCTTTCTATTTTAACAGTTTTTTGGACAGTAATTAACAAAACTAAAATTTTAAAAGTTTGAAGTTGAGTATTGGTCAAAGATTGTTTAAAATATGACTCATACAATGATAAAAATTGCATTTTGGTCGGTCTATTTCTGTAAGAGGAACGACTTTTTTTACCATAAAATGTGACTTATGGCTACCATTAACAATTGACATAAAAGTCAACTTAGGAGCCGTGTAAAAATAACTTGAACAAATTACCTCCAAAGCTAAATAATAAAAGTATCACGTTTATTGTTGGGTAATATGTCTGATAACTCTGTAGTCAAAACTATTCAAGACAAGTATGAATTGTTGTGGCCTTACTTAAACGAAAAAACACGACGTATATGGGCAGCTATTGAAGCTCAAAGCCTGGGTTGGGGAGGTCTCACCTTGGTGGCCAAAGCAACTGGACTTTCGCGGACAACAATTCATGCTGGTATAGATAATCTCTGTAAATCAGATGGAACAACAAGATCGGACTACAGCGATCGAATTCGTGAATTTGGTGGTGGCCGTAAACTACTAGAGGAAAAAGACCCAACTCTGTTAACAGATTTGGAATTACTGATTGAACCCGCGACTTTAGGAGACCCAGAATCTCCTCTGAAATGGACCTCAAAAAGTGTAGCTAAATTAGCAGCAGGATTGAATCAAGGGGGACACAGAATCAGCCCTAAAAGTGTTTATAATTTACTGGAGTCTCTTGGTTACAGCCTACAATCAAATCGTAAGACTCGCGATCGCTCATCTCACCCAGATCGAGATGCTCAGTTTTTACATATTGCTCAACAAGTTAGATATTTCCAATCTGAAAATCAACCAGTCATTTCTGTTGATACCAAGAAAAAAGAATTAATTGGGGATTTTAAGAACTCTGGTCATGAATGGTGTGTTCATGGACAACCAATAGAAGTACGAATGCACGACTTTGCTGACCCGAAATTGGGTAAAGCAATTCCCTATGGAATTTATGACTTAACTTTGAATACTGGATGGGTGAATGTTGGCATTGACCACGACACAGCCTGCTTTGCAGTGGAGTCGATTCGCCATTGGTGGTACTCAATGGGTGAAGAACTTTATCCAGATAGTCAAAAGATAATGATTACAGCTGACTGTGGTGGTAGTAATAGTTATCGCTCCCGACTATGGAAGTTAGAACTACAAGAATTTGCTGACGAGATTAATCGAACTATTCATGTGTGTCATTTCCCTCCCGGTACCAGTAAATGGAACAAAATTGAACATCGCTTGTTTTGCCAGATCACCCAAAACTGGCGTGGCAGACCCCTAAGTAGCTTGCAAGTCGTGATTAATCTTATTAACAATACTACTACCACACAAGGATTGAATGTAGTTGCTCACCTAGACGAAAATTTTTACGAAACAGGAATTAAAGTAAGTCGCGAAGAATTTAATGCCATTAGAATTGAGCCAGACTTTTTTCATGGTGAATGGAATTATATGATTAAGCCGAGAACAATAGCTTAAATTGTTCAAGTTATTTTTACACGGCTACTAAGATTGGGGATGCTGATGTGCAGCGATCGCCGAGCCCCTTACTAATAATAATTATTATTTTCACTATTGAGCGTAATTTTCAAGAGTCACTTTAATCCTTTAAACCATTGTTAGCAATACTTTTGAGGCTATTGTCACCCCGTGAGGTTGTCTGGTATTATTATAATTGAAAATAGCATATATTTTTATATCGTTTAGTAGACGATAGTGTGGGTATAAAAAAATACCAAAAATTGGAAGAATAAAAATGGAATGAGTTGGAATTAGAATCAGGAAAAATTATTAAGATAAAAGGTTTTCCTAGTGCAGGATGGCAGAAATAAGTGACCAGTAAGAGCAATGCCCTCTTCCTGAGATAGAATACTCAGAGGTGCGATCGCATCGGAGAGGCCAGCCCCAAAAAGTGACCACTAAAAAAAGTGATTCTATGAAGTAAACTAGAATTTGTGGAAGCCCAATCAATCAGCCTAGTCAACCCCATGAATGAATGCCTATCCCCAAAGCTCAATCCATAATCCTGTCGCCAAGACAGAAAAACCTACTGCAAGTTCTAGCCAGTCAGACCACCAATTCCTATCGCCTGGTCAGAAGGGTAAAACTCATCGGTAGTGCATCAGCCCCAAATCTGGTAGATGACGATTGACAATCCGTTAGTAAACATTTATACTATGAAGAGTATTGCTAAAATGTAGAATAAGTAAATAAATATAGGTAGTGTAGTAATCTTTGCCTACTACTATAGTGCTATAGTGAATAAAAATATAATAGGTTGAAGATATCCATTCTACAAAACTATATAAATCACTCTCTACTACGTGCAATACTCTCTTACTAGACAGGGATACCTGTAAACTTATAAATAACCGAGGGAACAAGCTTATGTCTGTTCAAGCATTTAACGATTTTATCCAAAGCATTACCACAGCACCAAAAGGCAAATCTGCTAAAAAGTCTAATCCTGCTGTGGCGGGAATTGTTGCAGGTTATGACCGTTCCTTATCAGGAGAAGCTAAAGGAATGGCTGTGATGGATAAACTGGTTGAAGCAGCAAGAAGTCAAGGATTTGATGTAACATTTGATGATGTTAAGCAATATGTACGAGAAATGAAAGCTAAATATGAAAGCGATCCAATGTATACTTCCATGATGGATGCCTATTGTAACACTACTTGTCACTTAGGGTCTGTTGTTGGTAAGAAGTAGGTCTTAAGAAGAACCATTAATAAGAAGGATCATTAAGAGGTTTTTGATGGCCTCAAATACTTAGCTCCCCTAAAAAATAGAGTGGGGAGCAGGTATTTCTATACTACTTAATTTTTCAACAAAATGATGACAATTGCAGCTTCAAAAACCCTCTACAATTTAGTAGAAATAGATGCTCAGGATCTGGCTCGTCACTATCCCGATGGCATTAAAGATATCTGTGAACGCAAAATTGATGGTTTAATCATCGAAAACTTTCTTTCTCAAGAAGATGTTGACCAAGTGGTGAGTCAACTCAATCAAAAAGGACCATTTGAAGGGTCTCCCTTCGGAGAGATTCTGATTTACGGACCAGCATTGTATGTTTCCGAAACCAACATCGAAAAATATTGCCAAGAAGCGATTGAATATCGGGAATACTGTCGCCATATTTTTCAGGGGGGAACAGACTTCGAGACACGCTTGGAAGAAGTGTTAGGGATGATGTCTGGGGGAAGAGAAGTTACAATACCCAAAGCAGCAAATGGCTCTGATTACACCCCTAGCACCATTCGAGTCTTAGAAGAAGGACAATTTATGGGCTGGCATTTTGGCAATCAGTTTGTATACTGCACCCCTGGTTACAAACACTTAGGAAATCAAATCAACAAAGAGGCACATCTCGGTTATAATCTAACTCTAAGTGAAGCAGAAATCGGCGGGGAGTTAATCCTTTATGATTTAGAGTGGGATGAAACTGAGTGGACAGACACAGAAAACGGTGGACGCAAGAGAAATGGAACAGTGAACGGCAAATTAATTGCTGATGTCATGGAAGATTATGCACAAATGCGGGTTAAGCCCAAGGCAGGTAGTTTAATCATCTTTGATGACGGTCGCATTTTACATCGGGTTTCCACTGTCAAAGGTTCTCGTCGTCGCATCACCATTGGGGGTTTGTGGCGTTTTCTCAAAATCGGGAACAAGTTTATTACTGGAGTTAAGCAAAGTTTGAGGAAAGCAGCTTTGTCCACTTTATTAGATATTTTACACCAAAGAGCGACAGAAAATCCTGATCGGAAGGCTTATACCTTTCTTCAGGATGATGTAACTGTATCTGGAAGTCTCAGTTACCAAGATTTACTCCAGCAGTCTCAGGCGATCGCGACACAATTACAACAGTTAGGTTCTCCTGGGGAGCGAGTATTGTTGTTATATCCTCCTGGTTTAGACTTTATAATTGGCTTTTTCGGCTGTCTGGCAGCAGGAATGATAGCTGTTCCTGGGTATCCTCCCCGTCCTAATCAATCCCTAAATCGATTAGAGTCTATTATCAAGGATGCTGAGGCGACTTTTGCCCTGACAACCACAGCTTTATGGCAACAAAAAGCTCGTTGGCAGGATCAAAATCCTGATTTTGCTCAATTAAAGTGGTTGGACACCAGCAGCATTTCCAGTGTCCCTCGAAAGGATTGGCAACCGCCTAAAATCAATCAAGATACCTTAGCCTTACTACAGTACACATCGGGATCAACAGGTAATCCCAAAGGGGTGATGGTTAGCCATGAAAATCTACTTGTTAATTGTAGGGATCTAGCTGTAGGTTGGAATCACGCTCGGGATAGTAAAATTGTCTCTTGGTTGCCTACTTTTCACGATCTGGGATTAGTGTATGGGATTTTGACTCCTTTATTAGTAGGGTGTAGTTGTTATTTGATGTCTCCCCTATCTTTCTTGTTGAAACCCTTAAACTGGTTGAAAATAATTTCTCGTTACCAGGCAACCCATAGTGCTGCGCCTAATTTTGCCTATGACTTATGTGTGCGCAAGTTTAAACCAGAACAAGGGAAGGGATTAGACCTAAAAAACTGGAAAATGGCACTAAACGGAGCGCAACCAGTAAGAGCCGAGACAATAGAGAAATTTTCCAAAACATTTGCTCCCTACGGCTTCAAAAAACAAGTCTTTTGTCCTGGTTATGGATTAGCTGAAGCCACATTAAAAGTAGCTGCGGTAAGGCAACAGGATGCACCCATATCCATAGAGATTGAATCAGCAGCATTGTCCGAAAATCGCCTAGTAATAGCCGAAAATAGGTGTTTAAAGTCACAAATCCAAGTGGGATGTGGATACAGTGAAATTGATACCCAAGTCAAAATTATCAATCCTGAGAGTTTAACCCCCTGTAACCCCACAGAAATTGGAGAAATTTGGGTTAGTGGAATGACAGTAGCCCAAGGTTACTGGAATAATCCGGTGGCCACTGGTGAAACCTTTCAAGCTTATCTTAGGGATACAGGAGAAGGACCATTTTTGAGAACAGGAGATTTAGGCTTTCTCTACAAGGGACAATTATTTGTGACTGGACGACTGAAAGACTTGATTATTATAGAAGGCCGCAATCATTATCCCCAAGATATTGAACTGACTGTGGAAAACAGCCATCCGGCATTGCGTTCGGGATGTGGTGCAGCATTTTCAGTGGAGGTAAAGGGAGAGGAACGTCTAGTGATTGTCCAAGAAGTAGAACGTAGTTATGGGCAAAATTTGGATCTAGCAACAGTAGAGCAGAAAATTAAGGAAGCAGTGGCTGTTGAACATGATTTACGAGTATATCAGATGGCTTTAATCAGACACGGAACTATAAGCAAAACCTCTAGTGGTAAAATTCAGCGTCAAAACTGTCGCCAGCAATTTCTCAATAATCAGTTAAATTTGTTTACTTCCTCTATAAAATCACCAGAGACGAAATTACAAGATGCTAACATCAGAACAGCTTAACCATTTTGCTCGAAAGGGATGGGTAGGTCCTTTAGAGATATTTTCACCGGAAAAAATTGCTGCTGTTAAAGCGTGTTTAGAAGCCAACAGCCGTTTAATTGTTGAAGCAAACGGGCAGGAAATTCTCGGTTTTTATAATAATGTATTTAATCTGGAAACCCCTAGAGATCACCATCTATTTCATCAACCAATTAGGGAATTATTTGAAGACACAGAACTGATTAAACATATTCAACAAATTGCTGGAGAGGATTTGTTATTGTGGTACACCAATATCTTTTGTAAATTGCCTGGTCAAGGAGAAATAAAATGGCATCAAGCAAAAGAATATTACACTTCTAGTGACATTGATTATCAGAAAAAAACCCTAGTTTATCAAGATGATGAAGAACCGATAAATTTAACAGTTTGGGTAGCCTTGGACGATGCAGATATAGAAAATGGCTGTATGCGGTTTGCTAATGGTTCCCATCAGAAACTATTTAAAATGTTAGCAGGTAGTCGCCCAGCGGAAGAGGGAGTTTTTGCCGGAATTAGTGCTCATAAAACAGTTTGGCAGAGGGAACAAAAATATTCCCTTGACTACGATTTTGATGAGAATGATTGGGATTTGGAAACAGTTCCGGTGGAAGCAGGAAAAGCAATTATTTTTACCGAGAAAGTGATGCACAGTTCTTTTCCTAACCGTTCACAACGTCGTCGTTTAGGAATTATTGGGCGTTATGTGCGTCCTAGCACTCAAGTTTACCCCTACCGTTGGCAAGGAGAATTCATTGATGAAAACGGACATAATATTAAACGACATTATTGTATATTGGTGTCAGGAAAAGATGATTATGGACATAATTTGGTGAGAGACTCCCATGATTTAAGCGACACGGAAGTTCAATTTCAAAACAGTTTAAATCAAGTCCGGTTTGGTCAGGTTAATATTCCAGAAGACGAGCGACAACTAGAAATTTACGGGTTAGAAAAACAGTCTATCACAGGAGATTGTGATCAAAGCAAGCCTAACCCAATCCTTCATCCTCGCAAGTATATACAGTGGGAAGCTTGGAATCAATATCGTGGCCTGAGTGCAGAAGAAGCAATGACACGATACAGTCAACTTGTAGAGACATTTAAACGCAAAAATACCTCTGTAGAATCAAATAGTCAAATTTCTGGGGATCAGAAAAAAATTACGACTTCTGACATTGAAGCTTGGTTGATTTCCTATTTAGCGGAACTCTTAGATCTAGAGGCAGAGGAAATAGACCTTGAGAGTTCTTTTCAAAGCTATGGATTATCCTCAGCAGAAGGAGTTGGGATGATTGGCGACCTGGGAGATTGGTTAGGAACTACCCTCAATCCCGCCTTAATTTATGAATATCCTAACATTGCCACATTTTCCTCTAAATTAGCTCAATAAGCTACTGTTCAATGATCGAAGCCATGAGTCAGAAACTCTCTAGAGAACCTATTGCTATCATCGGGATGGGGTGTCGCTTTCCCAAGTCTCCCGATCCTGCCACCTTTGAGCAACTTTTGGTCAATGGAGTTGATGCCATTACCGAAGTCCCAGCCAAGAGGTGGTCAGTGGCTCAATTCTACCATCAAGATCCACAAACCCCTGGTAAAATGAATACGCGGTGGGGGGGGTTTTTAGAGCAAGTGGCAGAATTCGATCCAGCATTTTTCAATATTTCCCCAAGGAAGCACCTCGCATCGATCCTCAACAACGCTTAGTAATGGAGGTGTCTTGGGAGTCTTTGGAAGATGCAGGGGTGAACCCAAATTCCCTCAAAGGTAGTAAAACAGGGGTTTTTGTCGGCATTGGTAATTTTGATTATGGGCGATTATTATGTCGAGATTGGGAGAAAATTAATGCTTATAACGGGACGGGGTTAACCTTAAGCCTTGCAGCTAACCGTGTTTCCTATTTTCTGGATTTTCATGGGCCATCCTTAGCAGTGGAAACTGCTTGTTCTTCTTCCCTAGTAGCTGTTCATTTAGCCTGTCAAAGTTTGCAAAACAGAGAGAGCAATCTCGCTTTGGCTGGGGGAGTCAGTTTGATGATTTTACCAGATATGACGATTACTTTCTCTCAGACCAGAATGATGTCAGGGTCAGGACGGTGTAAAACCTTTGATGAGAAAGCTGACGGTTATGTGCGAGGAGAAGGCTGTGGGATGATTGTCCTCAAACGATTATCTGAAGCGGTGGAATCTGGCGATCGAATTTTAGCCGTCATCAGAGGTTCAGCAGTGAATCATGACGGATTTAGTAATGGACTAACAGCACCGAACGGTTTTGCCCAGCAATCAGTGATCAGCGAAGCCTTAAAGGGAGCGGGAATTTCTCCTCAAACAGTCAGTTATATAGAGGCACACGGGACAGGTACTCCATTAGGAGATCCTGTGGAAATAAGAGCCATTCAAGCTGTCTTGACAGAAGGACGAACACCGGAAAATAAATGCGCTGTCGGCTCAGTTAAGACCAATATCGGGCATTTAGAAAATGCTGCGGGAATTGCGGGAATTATTAAAGTGATTCTATCTCTACAAAAACGGCAGATTTTTCCCAACTTACACTTAAATAAGTTAAATCCTTACATAGAAATTGCTGATACGCCCTTTTTTATCCCTACAAAAAATCTACCTTGGAACCCCATACTTGGAAAACGGGTAGCAGGGGTGAGTAGTTTCAGCTTTGGAGGAACAAATTGTCATATTATTCTTGAAGAAGCACCAGAAAAGGCAACTTTATCAAGTTTTCCTGACCGTAACCAACACTTATTGAGCCTATCGGCAAAAAGCGAACCCGCATTACAAGTCTTAGCCCAACGTTATTATTCTTGGTTGCAAGAAAAGCCCCATCTGAGTCTAGGGGATATTTGTTTTACTGCCAATACCGGACGCTCACATTTTCCCCATCGATTGGCTCTTTGGGGCGAAAATAGTAACCAAATTCAGGAATTACTGCAAAAATTCAGTAACAAACAAGAAAGCCCGGGTTTGATTCAAGGGAAGTTTTCTCGCCGTAAACCGCCAAAGATTGTTTTTCTCTTTACTGGACAAGGTTCTCAGTACAGTGGAATGGGTAAAGAACTGTACGAAACTCAACCCAGATTTCGCCAGCTTCTGGAGCAATGTGATGAAATTTTGTTCCCTTATTTGGGTAAATCTTTAATCAAAATACTTGATTCGGCTGATTCAGAGGCAAATATCATTCATCAAACAGCTTACACTCAGCCAGCTTTGTTTGCTCTGGAATACGCCCTAGCTCAACTGTGGATTTCTTGGGGGATTAAACCAGATGCAGTTATCGGTCATAGTTTAGGGGAATATGTGGCTGCTTGTGTGGCTGGGGTGTTTAGTCTGGAAGACGGATTAAAATTGATAGCCACTAGGGCGAAGTTAATGGATAATTTACCCCAGAAGGGCAAAATGGTAGCTATTTTTGCCAAAGAAGACCAAGTAAAAGCAGTATTAGCTCAGGTAGCTTCTTCAAGAGTAGCGATCGCCACCTTAAACAGTGACGAAAATACAGTTATTTCTGGGGAAAAACAGGCAGTTGAAAAAGTAGTTGAGATTTTAGAACAAAAAGGCTTTAGAAACCGCCCCTTAAATGTTTCCCATGGCTTTCATTCCCCCTTAATTGAACCGATGTTGGAACAATGGCAAGAAAGCATCGAGGGAATTTCCTTTAAGAAGCCCCAAATCTCTCTGATTTCTAACTTAACCGGAGAATTTTTCCCCGATGACAAAATTCCCGAAGGCAATTATTGGCGACAACAAACCCGAAATCCAGTACGCTTCAAAGAGGGAATAGATACCTTATTCCAGCAAAAATACCGATTATTTGTAGAAATTGGCTCAAAACCGATTCTCTCCAAACTAGGTCAACGCAGGGGAGAAGGAACTTGGCTACCCTCTCTGGTAGAGGGACAAGAAGATTGGCAAATTTTAGCCTCCAGTTTAGGAAAGTTATACATTGAGGGAGTCGCTGTCAACTGGAAAGGTTGGGACAGCGATTATTCTCGTCATCGCTTATCGTTACCGACCTATCCCTTCCAACGTCAACCTTACTGGCTTGAAGATTCCGAAAATGTTATGTTAGAAAACCACAGCTCAAACCCGACTATAGATCAGACTGCTCTCAACAATGGCTATCAGCAACAGATAATCAAAGAATTATCGACTTTGGTAAGTGATTTCCTGAAAATTCCCATAGCTGAGGTGGACTGTACCGCGCCTTTCCTAGAAATGGGTGCTGATTCCCTCGTTTTATTGGATTTAATACAAGTGATCGAAAATAAGTACGGACTGAAAATTCAGGTTAATCAATTATTTGAAGTTTGGCCGACGATAGAAGGATTAGGAAGCCATATAGCTCAACAATTACCAACTTCACCCCCAACAGATACTCCTACCCCAGAAATTAGCGAGAAGAAACCTCTAATTCCCGATACTTCTCTTTCTCCTGTCAATCATAATACTTTAGCAGAAACGGCTCTAGAGAGAATTATCAGCCAACAATTACAAGTTATGTCTGAGCAATTAGCGTTACTCCAAGGTAAACCGCTAACAGCATCTCAGCCTTCCCCAATACCTCCGGCGCGAGATATGAACAGTTTTTCCTATGGGAAAAGAGAAGAAACGGAAAAAAAAACATCTCCTCGTAAGCTAACTCAGCCCCAAAATTTGACTGCTAAACAACAACAGCATCTTGATGATTTAATTAGCCGTTATAGTGTAAAAACACTGAAATCAAAAGCAAGAGCTGCTTCATCACGTCCTATTCTTGCAGATAGTCGAGCAGTAGCTGGATTTAGACCCTCAATCAAAGAAATGCTTTATCCTATTGTGGGAGAAAGGGCGCAAGGATCTCACTTTTGGGATATCGATGGCAACAAATATCTCGACATTACGATGGGGTTTGGGGTATTGTTATTTGGTCACAATGCTCCTATTATTACTCAAGCCGTCACTGCACAGCTAGAGAAAGGTTTACAAATTGGTCCTCAATCTAATTTAGTAGCTGAAGTTGCCCATTTAATTCAAGATTTAACCGGAGTACAAAGGGTAACATTTTGTAATTCTGGTACAGAAGCTGTGATGACAGCTCTAAGATTAGCCCGTACTGTCACTGGAAAGAGTAAAATTGCTTTATTTGCGGGTGCCTATCATGGACATTTTGATGGGGTTTTAGCCCTGGGAGTCTCAGGGACAACTGAAGCTGTACCTATGGCTGCTGGAATTGCTGAGAATGCCGTCAAAGACTTGCTGGTGTTAGATTATAATAATCCCGATAGCCTAGAGATTTTATCCCGTAACGCAGAGGAATTAGCGGGGGTTTTAGTTGAGCCGATACCAAGTCGCAACCCTAGTGTAAAACCGACAGCCTTTTTGCAAAAATTACGTGCTTTTACTGAAGCAGCCCAGATACCACTGATTTTTGATGAGGTGTTGCTAGGGTTTCGCATCCATCCAGGGGGCGCTCAAAAATGGTTTGAAATTGAAGCAGACATAGTTACCTATGGGAAAATTGTGGGAGGAGGATTACCAATTGGGGTTGTGGCTGGAAAAGGGCGTTATCTGGATGCCCTTGATGGTGGGGAGTGGAATTATGGGGATAATTCTTATCCTAGGGCCGAAAAAACTTTTTTTGCGGGAACTTTCAACAAAAATCATCTAGGAATGGCTGCGGCTCGTGGTGTTTTACAATATCTCAAAAAAGAGGGGCAAACCCTCCAACAAGAGTTAAATGAGCGTACTGCTAGATTAGCCGATACCTTAAATCATTATTTTGAAACTGAACAAATTCCCTTAGAGATTGTCTATTTTGGCTCATTGTTTCGTTTTGCTTCCAGTGCGAATATAGATTTACTATATTATCATTTATTAGAGAAAGGGGTTTATATTTGGGAAGGGCGTAATTGTTTCCTCTCTACAGCCCACAGCGATGAAGATATTGATTTCTTGATTGGAGCAATTCAAGAAAGTGTGATGGAATTGCGACAAGGAGGTTTTTTTCCCTCTGTAAAGACTGCTCAACCGATTATTTCTGAATCCAGCGTTAATTTATTAACCCCTAAAGTTATTAATACTCGCTTGCTCCCTGAGATGGAAAATCTCTGTAAACAGTATGAGTTAGAAAATTACTGTCTAGGATTTTTTGAACTGGAGAAGTTGAGTTTTGCCTATGTTATCGCTGCTTTTGCTAAATTAGGGGTTAAATTTCGCCCAGGAGAGCAATTTACCCATGAGGCGATCGCTCAAAACTTAGGGATAATTCCTCAACATTATTCCCTATTAAAGCGTTTGCTACAAATTATGGTAGAGGAAGATATCTTAAGGCTTACTCCCCATCATTGGGAAGTTATTAACTCACCAGAATCAATGAACCCTCAAAGGTTAGCAGAGACAATTTTGGCGCAATATCCCTCTTTAAAAGCAGAATTGACTCTACTGAATCGTTGCGCTTCAGCCTTAGCAGAGGTATTACAAGGAAAAATTAATCCCCTTCAGTTAATTTTTCCCCAAGGAGACTTTACCTTAGCAACAGAATTATATCAAACCTCAACGGTGGCGCGTTTCTTAAATACTCTAGTACAGAAAACCGTTTCCCTTGCCTTAGAATCGGTTTCTGAGGGTGAAATCGTGAAAATTTTAGAGATTGGTGCAGGTACAGGGGGGACAAGCGCTTATGTTTTACCCGAGCTACCCCCAGAATTAGTTAAATATTATTTTACCGATCTCTCTCCCCTGTTTCTGAATCGGGCAAAACAGAAGTTTCAAGACTATCCTTTTGTAGAATATGACAGTTTAAACATTGAACAAGCTCCCGCTGTCCAGAAACTGGGAAAAGCACAATATCACATTATTATTGCAGCTAATGTTGTCCATAGTACCGCTAATCTCCATCAGACCTTACAAAACATTCAGCAGCTATTAATTCCAGGGGAAATGGTAATTTTAATGGAAGGTACATCTCCCCAACGCTGGTTAGATTTAATTTTTGGTTTAACGGAAGGATGGTGGAAATTTTCCGATCTGGAATTGCGTCCTGCTTATCCTCTCTTATCAGTGGAAAAATGGCAAAACATTCTACAAGAAACGGGTTTTACCGATATAGTTGCCTTGCCAGGAGAAAATAACCCAATAATTAATCAACAAGCTGTTATTATCGCCCGTTATCCCCATAAAATTCCCTTAACTCAAGCTCAAAAACAACTTTGGACACTAGCTCAACTTCAAGAGGAGGGATCAATTGCTTACAATGAATCTCTACGGTTGGAATTTAAAGGAAAGTTAGATATTTCTGCTCTAAATCAAGCTATTCAGATAGTTATTAATCGCCATGAAGCTTTACGCATTTTAATTGACGATCGCGGAGAAAAGCAGGAAATTTTGCCAAGATGGGAAATGGATATCCCTTATTTGGATTTTACTGACACAGAGCAAGAGGAGATCGCTGCTTGGTTGGATAAAACCGTCTGTGAACCTTTTCAAATCAGCAATTCTCCCCTATTACGGGTACAAATTGTCAAAATCGCCTCAGAAGTTCATTGGTTAGTTTTAACCATCCATCATATTATTTCTGATGGATGGTCAGTTGATGTGATTGTCAATGAGTTGGCAAGGTTTTATAATGCTCAAACCCAAGGAATTGAGCTTAAATTGGGGAAACCAAGACAATTTAGCCATTATGTAAAGATTATGGGCGAAATTAACCCTAAGCTCGAACAAGATGAGGTTTATTGGTTAAAGCAATTTAGCGATACAATTCCCGAGTTAGATTTACCTACTGATTTTCCTCGCCCTAAGATCCAAACCTATCGAGGTCAACAGCAAGATTGTCTAATTGAGGCTAAAATCAAGGATAAACTGGAAAAATTAAGTAATCAGCAAGGTTGTACTTTATTTATGACTTTGTTGGCAGTTTTTACCCTACTTTTACGTCATTTATCTCAAGAAAATGATATTACGATCGGGATTTCTGCTGCTGGACAACTGGCTTGGGGGTGGAAAAATCTGGTAGGCTATTGTGTTAATGTCTTGCCTGTGCGTTTTCGTAGCCAAAAAGAGACATTTTCTGAATATCTAAAAACTGTTAAGCAAGAGTTATTAAATTCTTACGAACATCAAAGTTATCCCTGTTCCCAATTACTCCAAAAATTGAACCTAAAACGAGATCCTAGTCGGCCACCGTTAATTCATGTTCAATTTAATTTAGATAAATTTGGAGAAGGATTAAATTTTGCCAATATTGAAGTTAACCCAGTCCTAAATTTCTCTGGAGCAGCCCGACGAGATTTAACTTGGAATTTAGCTGAAACTAAGGGTGAGTTGAGGTTGACTGCCACTTATAATGCTGATTTATTTAAATCAAAAACGATTGATAATTGGATAGCTAAATTTACTACTATTCTGCCAATTGTGGTACAACAACCAGACATTTCTTTAGATGATATATCCCAACATTTTAAGGAACTGGAGCAGCAAACACAACAGAAAAAAGCAGAAAAATTCCAAGCAATTGCGCAACAAAAGTTAAAACGAGTCCAACGAAAAACATTGAAGCAGGATGAGGTAAATTAATATTAAGAAAGCAGGTTATGTAGTAGCTATAGTAGTTAGTTTTATAGAAATTATCAATTATGAAAAATATTTTGAATTTGCTGAAATCTTATCAAACCAATACCATCCCTCATACTCAGGTAACTTTGTACGATCATTTAGTGGGAACAGGAAATTTATTAGAAACTTGGAAATGCCACAAAAATCTTTGTTTGGCTGGATATTTTCATTCTTTTTATGGTACGGATGGAACTGGAAAAAAGCATGTTTTGAACTTTTCGCAAAGGGATGAGTTACAGAAAGCAATTGGCGAAGAAGCAGAAGAAATTGTTTATTTATACTGCATTTCACAACGAAGAAAGTATTTTCAAAAGCGTGTTGTTCCCGATGATAAAATTCCTATTATTAATCGTTTTACCAATGAAAAAATAATGATTAATTATCCTCAATGGCTAAATCTAATTATCTTGGATATGGCTAATTTACTCGAAGAATTTGATAGGTTGCATTGGCTTTGGAGGAAAATAGGACTTTATCTATATGTTTACCAATTTGGTTATCGTAAAGTTCTCAAGCATATACCAGAGCAAGTAAAAACAGAAGTTCAAAAAAAAATTATATCTAAGTAATAACTAAATAGTGTTATAAGCAGTAGTTATTATTAACGATGAATTTACCTAACAATCCAGCGATTGACAAAAACAAAAATGAACCAAAAAACAATTACAAAATTAGAACCGAAAAAAAAACCACTTGTCAAACGTAAACCTGTTAAAATTAACCAGGATAGCCTAATTGAAACCTCTCATTTTCTGCCCTCAAAGCAATCTCTTCCTCTAGTGGTGAAACCAAGGGTAGAAGGCTTAAATTTAGTCAGTTGGGTAGAAAAAAATAGAGAATTTATTGAGAAGAATTTAGATCAATATGGAGCCATTTTATGGCGTAATTTTGGACTCCAAGACATAGCAAAATTTGAGCAATTAATTCAGGGAATCTGGGGAGACTTATTAGATTATACCTATCGTTCCACTCCACGATCGCAAGTTAGGGGGAAAATTCACACCTCAACAGAATATCCGGCCCATCAAACTATTCCCCTGCATAATGAAATGGCCTACAGTCGCAACTGGCCACTAAAAATCGCTTTTTTTTGCCGAAAAGCAGCCTCAAAAGGTGGTGCTACGCCAATAGCAGACAGTCGCCTGGTTTTAAAACGACTCGATCCTCAAATTGTTTCACGATTTGAGGAAAAAAAGATTATGTATGTGCGAAACTATGGGGATGGTTTAGATTTAAGCTGGCAAAATGTCTTCCAGACAAACCAGAAATCAGTTGTGGAAAATTACTGTCGTCAGCAGGGAATTGATTGGGAATGGAAAGAAGGTGATCGCTTAAAAACTCGTCAAGTCTGTCAAGCGATCGCTATTCATCCCCAAACTAGGGACAAAATTTGGTTTAATCAGGCGCATTTATTCCATATATCCAGCTTAGAACCAAAAGTCCGAGACTTGTTCTTGAGTGAGTATCAGTCCGAAGAATTACCCCGTAATGCTTATTACGGTGATGGAACTGCTATTGACTCCTCGACCGTCGCTGAAATTCGTCACTGTTATCAACAAGAAATGACTATTTTTCCTTGGCAATCAGGGGATATTCTCATGTTAGATAATATGTTAACTTGTCATGGACGAATGCCTTATGTTGGGCAACGACAAGTCGTTGTGGGAATGGGACAACTTTACTCTAACTAAACTCTTATTAAATCTTTGAGGACGTATCAACGATTATGACTACACAAGTAACTAAAAACAAATGGATTACCGTAGCTGCTGATTCAATAAATCAATATCCTGATGGAATTAATCAGATTTATCAAGAAGAATTAGAAGGGATTGTTATTAAACAAGTCTTCTCCTTAGAAGAAATGCTCAATGTTCAACAGCAATTGGAGATGCAAAAGTTAGCAACTCATGAGGTTCGCTATGGACAAACGTTAGGTCAAGTTATCATCGAAATTGGCAAAGATCGCTCAGAGTATTTACAAAACGCTCAACGCTTTAGAGAAGGGCTGACAACCATCTTTAAAATTGACTTTGAAACTAAACTTGAGAACATTTTTAGTCAGATGTCAGGAGGTCGGAACATTGAATTACCAAAAGAAAATGGACAAGCATATAGTCCAGCTACGATTCGCTTTGCACAACCGAAAAAAGGGGGACTTCCTGCCCATACTGGCAATGAATTTCTACATGATTCAGCTTACGATTACCTAAAAAGTATCGGTAAAGTAGTTAATGGACTGAGTTATTTTATTGTGATTAGTAAGCCAGAAGAAGGGGGAGAATTAGTGCTTTTTTATCTCCCTCCAGAGCATATGAGTAAGCAGGAAACCGATCCCGAAAAGATCAGACTAGCTAAGCAACACCTCGATTCGTGTCCCCAAAGAAAAATTGTTCCAGAAACAGGTGATATGATTATTTTTAAAGGGGGTAACATTATGCACAAAGTTGCTGAGATTTCCGGCAACAAAACCCGCATTACCATTGGCGGATTTTTAGCCCTCTCTCAAGATGACCAAAAATTTATTATTGGAGTTAAAAGTAGGTAGGTTTTGAATTTGATAAATGTAATTCTCGGCTATTATGATTTATTGCTAAACTAGAAATATGAAAACTGAACAAATAGAAGGATTTTGTCTCTCACCACAACAAAAAAATCTGTGGTTATTACAACAGAAAAATCCTAGTTCCTATTACCGAACTCAAGGTGCATTTTTAATAAAAGGGGCATTAGAAAAAGAACGGTTAACTAAGGCTTTACAAAATACAGTTAAACTTCAAGAAATTCTGCGGACAACTTTTTATCAATTACCTGAAATGGATGTTCCCCTACAAGTAATTGGGGATAATGATTTGATTTCTCTTGAACAGTATGACTTGCAACAAATTTCTTCATTAAAGCAATTAGAGAAACTAGAAACGATTTTTCAGTCAATGTTGCAGCAACCATTTAATCTGCAAAAATCACCTATTTTGCAATTGTCTTGGGTGCAGTTATCCCCTGATGAATTAATTTTAATTATTAGTTTACCGGGATTATGTAGCGATCGCTTTTCTTTACATCATTTAATGACGGAAATAAGTAATACTTATGCAAAAATGGAAAGGGATGAAGAGGATAATGAACCTTTTCAATATGTAGATTTTTCTGAATGGCAAAATGAGTTATTAAATGGGGAAGAAACGGAAGAAGGAAGAGACTATTGGCAGCAAGAAAAATTACTTTTTAATACTTCCTTGAAGCTACCACTATCAAGTTCAAATAATAAAAAATTAACAACTAATTTTGACACAAATTTATTGTTTTTGAATTTGGATGATGAAGTAAACCAAAAGATCAAAAAAGTTGCTCATCAATATAATATTTCACTTCAAGACTTTTTTCTCAGTTGCTTTTTAATATTACTGGGAAGAATGACCAATCAATCAGAGGTAAGTCTGGAATTAGGGTCTGATAATCGTCAATATGAAGAATTAGGGCAAAGTATTGGATTGATGACCAAATATTTACCCCTATCAACTACTTTAGATTCTTCCTTGAATTTTGCCACTTTCTGTCAAGAAATTTCTCAAAAATCCCAAGAATTAGCAAAATGGCAAGACTATTTTACTCCACAAATCGCAGAATTCGTTGGCAATGGAATTAGTTTTGAAACTGATTTACAAATTAATAAAACAATTACTGTAGCTGGCATAAGTTGGTCATTGTTTAAAGAGTTTTCCTGTCTTCAAGCTCACAAATTAAATGTCTGTTGCGTTCAATATTCTAACCAACTTGAAATTGAATTTCACTATAATGTTAATTGTTTTGAAGTAGAAGTAATCGAAGGTTGGCTGAAACATTATCACATATTATTAATTAACGCAGCAGAAAACCCTACTCAAAGGATAGAAGACTTAGATATTCTCGGCGATGAAGAAAAAGAACAGATTTTATTCCAGTTTAATTCCAGTTTAAGCAGCGATTCCCTGGCAAATACCTTTCACCGGAACTGTGTTCATCATCTAATTGAAACCCAAGCACAACAAAACCCACAACAAATTGCAGTGGTGGGTGAAGGTCAAACATTAACCTATCATCAGCTTAATGCTCGTGCTAATCAGTTAGCTCGTCATTTGCAAAAATTAGGTGTACAACCGGATGATCGAGTGGGAATTTGTGTCGGGCGATCGCCGTTGATGATAGTGGGATTATTAGGAATTTTGAAAGCGGGAGGTGCTTATGTACCTCTAGACCCAGTTTTACCCCAAGAACGACTCAAATTTATGTTAGAAGATTCTCAAGCTGAGATTCTCATCACCAAAGACTATCTTACCTCCATAATTCCTGCTTATTTAGGAAAAATAGTCGTTTTAGAAAGAGATAGAGAGGCGATCGTACAACAGAGTGAAACCAATATAAATACTGATGTAAGACCCCAAAATTTAGCCTACGCGATCTATACTTCTGGTTCCACAGGAACTCCAAAAGGAGTGGCGATCGAACATCGGCAACTGTTGAACTATATTCAGGGAATTACACCACGTCTCAATTTGCCATCGGGAGCAAATTATGCACTAATTTCCACTTTTGCAGCAGATTTAGGTAATACAGTCATTTTTCCCGCTTTATGTGGGGGCGGTTCTTTACATATTATTTCTCAAGAACATACGACAGATCCAACTGCTTTAGGTGATTATTTCGCCAAACAGGGAGGAATTGACTGTTTAAAGATTGTTCCTAGTCATTTGCGAGCTTTAATGACTGAAATTACTAATCCAGTTCAAATTCTCCCCAAAAAATGCTTAGTCTTGGGAGGAGAAACTACACCCTGGGAATTGGTGGAACAGGTGCAAAAATTTACTCCAAATTGCCAGATTATTAATCATTATGGACCAACAGAAGCAACAGTAGGGGTTCTCATTTATAAAGTAACACAAGCATCTCAGAATATAGGAGCAGCTACTGTTCCATTGGGTCGTCCCTTGCCTAATACACAAATTTTCTTGCTCGATAAGCAATTACGCCCGGTTCCGGTTGGGTTTCCTGGTGAGTTATATATCGGAGGGGATAATTTAGCGCGGGGTTATCTAAATCAATCTTCTTTAAAGCAAGATCGTTTTCAAACTAATCCTTTTAATCAGAAATTAAGCGTTAAAGTCAAAAATCACAAATTAAAACTCAAAATTACGAGAGGACAATGGTTTAATAGAGAGGCTAAATTTAAGATTAAAACTAAAGAACTCGAAAGTTTAGAACCGAAAAAACGGAAATTTAGCTTTTCAGAACGGCTATATCGTACAGGAGATTTAGCGCGTTATCTTCCAGACGGGAATATTGAATTTTTAGGGCGAATTGACAATCAGGTAAAATTGCATGGTTTTCGCATTGAGTTAGGCGAAATCGAAACCCGCTTAAACAACCATCCTTCTGTGAGGGAAACAGTAGTGCTACTCTCAGAAAAAAATACTGAATACAAGCGTTTGGTTGCTTATGTTGTTCCCAGAGTAAGACCTGCTCCCAAAGTCTCAGAATTGCGCCATTATTTACAGGAAACCTTACCGGAATTTATGATTCCCTCAAGGTTTGTGTTCTTGAATCGTTTTCCTTTAAACCCCAATGGGAAATTAGATCGACGAAAGTTACTTGATGCAGAAACAACTGATCCCAGATTAGAAACTTCTTATATAGCTCCTAAAACACACCAAGAGAAAATTTTAGCGAAAATCTGGGCTGATGTTCTTAATGTTGAACAGGTAGGAATAGAGGATAATTTCTTTGAGTTGGGAGGGGATTCAATTCTGAGTATTCAGATTGTTGCTAGAGCTAAAGCAGCAGGATTAGGATTTAAACCAATTCAACTATTTCAGCATTCAACCATTACAGACTTGTTAAAAGTTATCCAGACAGTAGAATTTAAGCCACAAGCAGGAGAAACTAGGGGGCAAGTTCCTTTAACACCGATACAACACTGGTTTTTTGAGCAATCTCTCCCTAATCCCCACCACTGGAATATGTCTATTCTTCTGGAAACTCCCCCTCAGTTACAACAGGAACATTTGGAGACGGCGATTCAACACTTAATTGAACACCACGATACCTTAAGACTGTCTTTTGAGTTAGGGGAAGTTGGCTGGATACAAAGCTATGGGGAGGTTGGGGAAAAAATATCTTGTGTTAAGGTGGATCTCTCTGAAGTTGGCGATCGCGAACTTTCTGAGATTTTAGCAGTAGAAGGCACGAAACATCAAAGTAGTTTAAATTTAGCCGCGCCACCCTTACTTAGGTTCGTCTGGTTTGACTTAGGAAAAGAACGCACTGGACGTTTATTAGCGATCATACACCATTTACTTATGGATGGGGTTTCTTGGCGCATTTGGTTAGAGGATTTTCGGACTGCTTACACGCAACTACAACAGAGAAATGCGGGGTTCGAGTTACCCAAGAAAACTACATCCTTTAAGTATTGGGCGCAAAAATTAACTGATTATGCTCAATCGGATACCCTTGTGCAAGAATTAGACTATTGGTTAGCTCAACGTCAACCTTTCCCGTCTTCCCTTCCTCAAACCCCATCTACTGATTTAAATTCCGTTGTATCTACAGAAACAGTTACAGTCTTTTTGGAGACTACCGAAACTCAAGTCGCATTACATAAAGTCTCCCGACTTCATCATACGCAAATGAACGAGTTGCTACTTTGTGGGTTACTCCAAACCTGCCAACGATGGACAGGAGAAAACCACTTATTGGTAGAATTAGAAGGACATGGTAGAGAGGATATGTTTGAGGATGTGGATATCTCCCGCAGTTTAGGCTGGTTTACCACTCGTTTTCCTCTGTTATTATCCTGTGAGGCATCAGTTTCACCATCTCAGGCGTTACAAGTAGTTAAAGAAACCCTACGACAGATTCCCAATCGGGGTATTGGTTATGGTGTCTTACGCTATCTGAGTCAGCGCCCAGAAATTCGAGAAAAGTTAAGCCGTTTACCTCAAGCAGAAGTTTGTTTTAATTATGTAGGACAATTTACTCAAGAAAACTCAATTTTTCCTTTGTCGATGGAAAATCGAGGAAGAGAAAAGAGTGGGATCGGAAAACACACACCCAGCATTACCATTGATGCGATGGTGATTGAAGGTCGTACTCGGTTGGAATGGAACTACAATCCCGATTTATATCAACGGGAAACTATTGAAACTTTGGCGGATGATTTCATCAAGTCCCTCAAAACCCTGATTAATGAATGTCTCGAAAGTGAGAGAAGTTATGCTCCCTCTGACTTCCCCTTAGCTAACTTAACTCAGTCTCAACTAGATAGCATTAGTCAAGAGTTTAGTAACATTGCGGATATTTATCCCCTCTCTCCTCTGCAACAAGGGTTACTTTTTCACAGTCTCTACAGTGCAGAATCTAATCTATACTGTCAACAAAAAGTCTTCACCCTCGCTGCCTCCTTAAATCAAGTAGCCTTTCGACAAGCTTGGGAAATAGTTATTAATCGTCACGATAGTCTCAAAACTGCCTTTATTTGGGAGAAATTAGCTACTCCTCTGCAAGTAGTACGATCGGCGATCGCTTTACCTTGGCGCGAGGAAAACTGGTGTCATTTATCCTCTCCTCAGCAAGAGGAAGAATTAGCTAATTATCTGAAAAACGATTTAGAGCAAGGATTTTCTCTTTCTAATGCACCTTTAATGAGAATGGCTTTATTTCAAGTATCTAAGGCTCAATATTACCTCGTTTGGAGTCATCATCATCTTCTGTTAGATGGTTGGTGTAATGGGATAATTATGCAAGAAGTCTTCAAGGTTTATCAAACTTTGTGTGATGGTAAAGAGCCAAATTTACCCCCTAGTCCACCTTATAAGAATTATATTGCTTGGTTAAACCAGAAAAATGAAGTTGCAGCTCAAAATTTCTGGAAACAAGCTCTAAAAGGTGTAAAAGCGCCGACAAAATGGGGAATTGAACAAACAGTTAGGGCATTAAATGGCGATCGCCGAGAATACTGTCAGGAAGAGTTGCAACTTTCAGCAGAGACTACAACAAACTTAAACACTTGGGCAAAATCCCATCATTTAACTATAAATAGTTTAATACAGGGAAGTTTTGCCCTGTTATTGAGTCGTTATAGTGGAGAAGATGATGTTATTTTTGGCACTACGGTTTCCGGGAGACCTCCAGAACTGTCTGGGGTAGAGTCTATGGTAGGATTGTTAATTAATACCGTACCAGTAAGAATTATTGTCGATCCTGATGCGTCTTTACTCGACTGGTTACAACAGCTTCAACAGCAACAGATAGAGCGACTGGAATATCAGTATAATTCCTTGGTGCAGATTCAACAATGGAGTGATGTAGCACAGGGAAACCAGTTATTTGAAAGTTTTATCGCAGTGGAAAATTACCCTATACCGATATCATTAGGGGAGGGTAAGCTCAAAATTTTGGAAGTACGCTCTTTTTCTCGTACTAATTATCCCCTTAGTGTCACCGTTGAGTTAGATTCGAGTCTGTTGGTAGTGATGACTTACGATCCAGAGCTATTTAAGGTTATGGCGATTCGCCAACTTCTCCAGCAGTTACAAAATCTCATGGAAAATTTATCCCATTATGCTAGCGATCGCCTCTCACAAATTCCCTTAACTTCAACTCAAGAAACCCGAAAGTTACTGGATAGTTTTAATGCGGAACTTGATTGAATCAGCTCAAAAAAAGACTGTCCGCTTCCATTTTATAGTTTTGTCTGATGATGATGCAAATTATAGCTAAGAAAGAGTTGGCTCTTGACAATTACTGATAATGAATCTAAGACTACCAGGACTAAAGCCATGCGAACCCAGAAACCCGGTTTCTCGTAGATGCTTATTAGACTTCTCCAGAAAAGAGGGAGTAGGGAGTAGGGAGTAGGGAGTAGGAGAAAAGAATTGATGGTTTCTGCCCGGTAATTGATTTTATTTTTTATTTTTGGAGATGTCTATTGTCAAAAACAATGATTTACTTTCTTAACCGGGTTTCTTTGCGTAAGTCCTGACTAGGAAATGTTTTTCTAACTATTCCCTGTTCCCTGTTCCCTGTTCCCTGCTATACAAGTTTTTAGCTCCATTAATATTAATTGCTCAAAACTTAAAACAATACCTATGAAATATCCTCCTATTCACACTTGGTTTTCTGAGACAGCTAAACAGTTTGGTGAACAAATTGCTCTCTTTTGTGGTGAGCAACAAATAACCTACAAACAACTTGAGGAAAAAAGTAATAATCTAGCTAATTTTCTCATTCTAAATGATCTTAAAAAGATCACTTTGTTTACATAATTACTGATGATACGATCGCTATTATCACAGCAATTTTAGCGACTTTAAAAGCGGGGGGAGTTTTTGTTCCCTTGAGTCATAAAATCCCTGGCGAAAAACTCAAAAATATACTGTTACAAATTCCTCCAAATTGGCTAATTGCCGATCATTCGGTGGTGGGTATTCTTGAATCCCTCGATCTGTCTCAAAATCTCCAAGTTATTGTTAATAAAAATCCCGATTTTATTACCTCACTTAAAAACAATAAGACAAAAGAATATCAAGACTTTTGGAATCCTGAATCAGTTAATATAGAGCGAGAACTTGATGAAATGTGTTATCTCTATTTTACATCAGGTTCAACGGGAACACCCAAGGCTATTACTGGTAGGTTGAAAGCAATTTCTCATTTTATTGACTGGGAAATTAATACTCTAAAAATTGAACAGGGTTTTCGAGTCAGTCAACTAATAAATCCTGCTTTTGACGCCTTTTTGAGAGATATTTTTGTTCCTTTGTGTTCAGGGGGAGTAGTTTGTATTCCTGAAAATCTAGAAACAATTATTGATGGAAGAAAACTTGTAAATTGGATCGATAAACAACAAATTAATCTGATTCATTGTGTTCCTTCTTTATTCCGTTCTTTGCTACTGCCAGAATCTCCACCGAACCAATTTTCAGCACTAAAATATATTTTATTGTCCGGGGAACCATTGTTACAAGCTGATGTTGAACGCTGGATTCAGCGTTATGGAAAACGCATCCAATTGGTTAATCTTTATGGTGCCTCGGAAACAACTATGACTAAATTTTTCTACCTTGTTAAACCTTCAGATGGAGAGAAAAAAACAATTCCTATTGGTAAACCAATGCCAGGTAGCACAGCCATTATTGTTGACAAAGCTGGTAAAGTTTGCCCTCCAGGTATGGTAGGAGAAATTTATATCCGAACTCCCTATAGAACCTTGGGTTATTATCAGCAACCTGAATTAACAAAAGAAGTTTTTATTCAAAATCCTTTTAGCGATAAAATCAATGATATTGTTTATAAAACAGGGGATTTAGGAAGAATTCTTGCTGATGGGAATTTTGAATATCTAGGCCGTAAAGATCGACAGGTAAAAATTCGAGGTATTCGCATTGAATTAGCCGAAATTGAAAATACACTACAGCAGCATCCTCTAATTAGAGAAAGTGTAGTTTTAGCTTGGAAAGATCGACAAGAAAATCTCTATCTTTGTGCTTATTTAATAGGAACCAAAACCTTAGATACTAGCGAAATTAGGGAATTTTTATTAGATAGATTGCCAGAAGCTATGATTCCAACTATATTTCAGCAACTCGAAAGTTTCCCCAAGACTGTTAGTGGAAAGATAGATAGGCGATCGCTACCTGAACCCCAACTCCAACAACAAAACCGTCCCTTAATTGCACCGCGAACCCCCATAGAAGTAGAATTAGTCAAAATTTGGCAAAAAGTCTTAGATGTGACTCCCATCAGTATTGAGGACAACTTCTTTGCTTTGGGAGGGCATTCTTTGTTAATCACTCAGTTAATGTCCAGTATTGATTTAGGATTTCAAATTAAAATTCCTATAAAAACTTTATTTGAGTCTCCTACCTTAACTAAGATGGCAGATTCAATTGACACCTTAATCTGGCTACAAAAAAGCTCTGCAACTAATGTTACAGGGACTGACATCATGGAGGAGGGAGAACTGTGAATTTAATAGACTTATTATCTCAAATACGTCGCCTTAATATCAAACTCTGGCTTGAGGGCGAGCGTCTGCGATATAGCGCACCTTCAGATACCTTAACTCCAGAATTAAAAGCTAATTTAGTTGAAAATAAAGCAGAAATAATTCAATTTTTACGTCAAAATGCTGCTCAAAAAGGTGAAACATCCCCAGACTTACAACCTATCAAAAAAATTGCCCGCCCTGAGAAACTTCCCCTCTCTTTTGCCCAACAACGGTTGTGGTTTTTAGAACAATTAAACCCTAATACCAGTGTCTATAATATGCCTGGGGTGCTGCAACTTGAAGGGAAGTTAGACTGTCCCTCTTTGGAAAATAGTCTCAATCAGATCGTAAAGCGCCATGAAATTTTTCGCACAGTCTTTACAGTTGAAGACGGAAACCCCATTCAAGTCATTATTCCTGAATTAAGCATTACTCTAAGGAAAATTGACCTCACAAACCTGTCTATTTCTGAGCGTTCCATTCAAATTCAGCAATTAATTCAAGAAGAAGCGTCTCAACCCTTCGATTTAACCAAAGCTCCCTTATTGCGCCCCCTATTACTCCAACTCACCCCCTCAGAGCATATTCTCAGTTTGGTCATTCATCATATTATCTTTGATGCTTGGTCAATGGATGTACTAATCAAAGAATTAACCACACTTTATTCCGCTTTTAAAAGACAAAAACTCTCATCCCTACCAGAATTACCGCTTCAGTATGCGGATTTCGCTATTTGGCAACGCCAAACCTTGTCAGAGGAACGTTTAGCCTCTCAGCTCGCCTATTGGAAACAACAATTAGGAGATCCCTTACCCATCTTACAACTTCCGAGTGATTATCCTCGTCCTCTAGTTCCTAGCTTTCAAGGTCACCGTTATCCCTTTCGTTTATCAGTATCTTTAGCGGAAAAACTGAAAACCTTGAGCCAGAAACAAGGGGTAACTCTGTTTATGCTTTTGTTGGCAGCTTATTTAACCTTACTCTATCGTTATACAGAGGAAACCGATCTGTTAGTAGGAACAGCGATCGCTGGCAGAACAGACCCTAATTTAGCGCCGCTGTTTGGCTGTTTTGTGAACACCCTTGTCCTCAGAAACAATTTATCTGGCAATCCTTCCTTTGTTACTCTGTTAGAACGAGTTAAACAGGTCGCCCTAGAGAGCTATAATTATCAGGATGTTCCCTTTGAGCAATTAGTAGAAGCCTTACAACCACACAGAAATCTCAGCCATTCTCCGTTATTTCAGGTGGGATTTGCGTTTTATCCAGAACCGAGGGAAGAATTAAGCTTAGAGGGATTGACCGTTACTCCATTAAACTTTGATAGCAGTACCTCTAAACTAGATTTAACTCTATCTTTAAGACCCAACGGTAAGGAATTACAAGGTTGGATCGAGTATAGCCGGGATTTATTTACAGAAGCGACAATTATTCGGTTATTAGGTCACTGGGAAAATCTGCTAGAAGGAATTACAGCTAATCCTCAACAGTCACTTGATAAGTTACCTTTGTTAACTCCAAGGGAACAAAAACAACTCCTGTGGGAGTGGAATCAGACGGCTCGAGATTATCCCCAACAACGGTGTATTCACCAACAATTTGAACGTCAAGCAAGAGAAACTCCCGACGCGATCACTTTAGAATTTGAAGGGCAAACTCTAACTTATGCCCAATTAAATCAAAAAGCGAACCAACTAGCTCATTATTTACAAAAACAAGGAGTTGCACCAGAGGTGAAGGTAGGGATTTATTTAAAGCGATCGCCTCTGATATTAATCGCCTTATTGGGTGTTTTCAAAGCAGGAGGAGCCTATATTCCCTTAGCTCCTGCTTATCCTCAAGAAAGATTAAGCTTTATGCTAGCAGATGGGGATGTATCCTTAGTGTTAACTCAGGATGGGTTAGATGCTTCTTTAGAGATGGTGGTGAACTTAGCACAGGAAAAATTCCCTCTTTCTCATCCACAAGTCTTGTGTCTTGATGCGTCCTTAGAAAGTTTAGCAAGAGAAAATCAAGACAACCCAGATTGTCAAATTCAACCTACTCATTTAGCTTATATTCTCTATACTTCCGGTTCTACAGGCAAACCCAAGGGAGTTGAAGTCGAACATCGAGGATTGCTCAATCTGGCGATCGCCCAAAGTCAAGCATTTCATGTTAACAAAGAAAGTCGGGTACTTCAATTTGCATCCTTTAATTTTGATGCGTCTGTCAGCGAAATTTTTATGACTTGGATCGCGGGGGGAACCCTTTGTTTAGTGAAATCAGAAACCTTATTAGTTGGAGAAACCTTAATTCGCTGTTTAGACGAATTAGAGATTACCGTTGTCACCTTACCTCCATCTGTCTTAGCTGTTCTTCCCACCGCTCAATTACCTCACTTAAAAAGTCTAATTCTCGCGGGGGAAACTCCTTCCCTAGATGTTGTCAAACGTTGGTCATCCAATCGGGAGCTTTTTAACGCTTACGGACCAACAGAAGCCACAGTCTGTGCTACCATCGGTAAATGGGAGCCGAGTCAATCTCCCCATCGCGTTTCCATCGGTCGTCCAATCGCCAATACTCAAGTCTATATTCTGGATCACCATCTTCAACCCGTTCCTGTGGGTATTCCCGGAGAAATGTATCTTGGGGGAGTCGGAATTGCTCGATGTTATCACAAAAAAGAGGATTTAACCACACAGTCTTTTATTCCCAATCCGTTTGCGGAGTCATCCTCAAAAAAATTATACAAAACCGGGGATTTAGCTCGTTACCTCCCAGACGGACAAATAGAGTTTTTAGGTCGTCGAGATCGTCAGGTTAAAATTAGGGGGTTTCGCCTAGAAATCCGAGAAATAGAAGCTATTTTAAACCAACATCCCCAAGTGTTAACCGGTATTGTGGAGTTAATCGTAGAGGGAGAGGAAAAAAGTTTAGTCGCTTATGTAGTATCTCCCGATCTAGAAACCTCAGATATTAGAGTTTATTTAAGGCAATATTTACCCGCTTATATGATTCCTGCCCAGTTTATTAAACTGGACTCCTTACCCTTAAATGCCAATGGAAAAATCGATCGCCGTGCTTTACCGAGTCCAAGTATTACTCAGTCGAGTGCAGACAGCGTACAACCAAGGGATAACGTCGAACTAGAACTATTAAACATTTGGGAAAACGTTCTCCGCCATCGACCGATTAGCATCACCGATAATTTTTTTGAAATTGGCGGTCATTCTCTGTTAGCTGTTCGTTTAATGGCACTGATTGAAGAACGGTTAGGAAGTATTCTCCCACTCTCCACCCTATTTCAAGAGGGAACCATTGAGAATTTAGCGACAATTATTCGTTCTGCACCTCAATCTCGTCCTTGGTCGCCCTTAGTCAGGATTAAAAATGGCAAATCCCAACAGCCTTTTTTCTGTGTTCATCCTATTGGTGGCAATGTTTTAGGATATGCGGATTTAGCCCGTCATTTAGCCCCGGAACAGTCCTTTTATGGCTTACAAGCACCAGGACTTGAAACCGGACAATCTCCTTACCAAAATATCCCCGATTTAGCGACTTACTATCTGGATGTATTAGCGCAAGTTTTTCCGAAGGAAACTCCTTACTGTTTAGGCGGTCATTCTTTTGGCGGATTGGTGGCTTTTGAAATGGCTCAACAAAGTCAACAGCGCGATCGAGCCGTGGCATTATTAGTCATTATGGATACACCAGCTCCTCTGAATGGTATTATCGATGAGGAAATTGATGACGCAATGTGGTTATTCAAGCGAGCGGAAGTGTTAGAGCGTTTTTTTTGCAAATCTCTCTATGTTTCTTTGGAGGAACTCGAAAAACTAGCTCCCCAGGAGCAATTTAATTACTTTTTAGGAAAATTGCGACAAGCTAATGTCATCCCTCCAGATGCAGGAGAATCCCTGATATGTTGTCTTCTGGCTCTGCAAAAAGCCTCTCATCAAGCCTTATTGAACTATATTCCCCAAATTTATGATGGAAAAATTACCCTACTGCAAGCATCTGAAACTGTAGCTACAGATAGGAGAGGCGTATTTGCTGAGAGTTTTACTAAACCAGCCTTGGGTTGGAGAGAATTAACCACACACCCGATCCAGATTTATGACGTTCCGGGCAATCACATTACCATGCTGACCCCCCCTCATGTCCTAACTTTAGCAAAAATTCTGCAATCCTGTCTTAGCCTCAGGGAGTGACAAGCAAAGCTCACGGGGTGACAAGCAGCTCACAGCTATTGTTGTATAAGGGTTTAAAGGATGTAACTGGAGTTTGGAGAGTGAAAAA
The DNA here is from genome assembly GCF_014132355.1 of Okeania sp. KiyG1. Lineage (GTDB taxonomy): Bacteria > Cyanobacteriota > Cyanobacteriia > Cyanobacteriales > Microcoleaceae > Okeania. Next base: position 2,399 of record NZ_BLZO01000064.1, on the reverse strand, counting down.
AATCGGGGGAGATGACAATATATGGTAATATGGACAAATGTTTAATTACTCCGACCCGTTATCTACGGGCTCTACCAACTCAAAGTCGTACTACAGAGTATTAGTTTGATGATCTGGCATCGCCTACCCTCTCCTACTTCTTGCTGTTGCCACACCAGTTCCGCTAGAGTTACTTTGGACATTAGCTATAGGTCTTTTCGGTCTTTTGGGATATCTGGTGGCTTGAAATTCATCTCTCAAGTCCATCTGTAGTTCTTTCAAGCAGTATGGGTTGGACTTATTTCAAGAAGTGGTCTACATCAGATTTGCTCAAGTGGCTGTCAGGAAAGCTTTCAAGCACCGTGGCATTACAATACTAGGTTAATATGCTGGATTTTGTGGGAAGCGATCGCCTTTATCCAAAAGCAAGCGATCGCTTCCCACAAAAGTCAATCTATGCTACAGGCAACCTCACATCATTAGGAGTAGTAGTAGCCGTGTAAAAATAACTTGAACAATTTAAGCTATTGTTCTCGGCTTAATCATATAATTCCATTCACCATGAAAAAAGTCTGGCTCAATTCTAAGTAGCCGTGTAAAAATAACTTGAACAATTTAAGCTATTGGACTTTAGACAAAAAGAAAACAGTTAGCGTAAATATTACGCTAACTATATTAGAGAAATATTTCTCTGCTCACATCTTGCACCTGACAAGACAAAGTTCCAAACCGTGTTTATAAAACCAAGGATTTAGTAACTTTAATTTTTTGATAAGGGAAAGGAGTAAAATCTGAGGTAAGAGCAAAACTAAGGCTTTTTCGGCTGAATCATACCAATCTAAATCATCAAAATAACCATTATGTAAATAAATCCAATAAGCTAATAAATAAGAGACGAGAGAAAGAATTAACCAACGATAAACCCCTAATAAAGTTTTTTGTCCAAAACGATGGAGACTAAATTGATGTTTGGCCGTTTTAAAGAAACCTTCAATCTGCCATCTACGTTTTCCCCAACGGACGATAGTTTTTCCCTTCATAGGTTTAGTTGAAATAACAAATCGCTTAACTCTTTTTCCATCTCGTTTTAGCCAAACCCATGATAAGAAGACAGGAAAATTTAAGCCGTTTAGATAAACTTGTTGTCCACGAGTTTTTAGTTCAGACACTTTACGTCCATCAGTTAATTTTCTGGTATTAGGGATGCCAAGAATTCCATGATGATTAAAAGAACTGTCACGGAGTTTTTCAATGAATTTAATTGTCCCAAAGGCTGTATCTCCTAAAACATAAATTGGGAAAGATTTTGTCAAAATAGAAGGCAATGTATTCAGTAATTTTAAAGCCAGTTGAGAAGGTGATGAGGTTCCTTTGCCTCTATATACACGAAAACTCCAAGGAAATCGCCAATTACCTATAACTAAGTAAAGAACAACGATGTGTAAACCTTTTTTATGATTATAAACTCTAACTAATTCTTTTAGATGAACAAACTTCCCTACTTTTTCAAGAGTTGTTAAATCTAGAATAACTTGTAAAATGAGTTTTCGTCCTTTTATTCTTTCAGATAAAACTAAGTTGAGAATGAAAGAACGAACAGTGCGTATCAGAGAACGAGTTGACCAATTATAATGATTTAAGAAGCGACTAATAGCACTTTCTGATTTGGTTTGACAATGATGAGGAACAGCATTTCCTTGACTATGTAGAAACAAGCCTAAAACAGATTCTAGAGTTTCTTTTGATAAATTGTGGGCATTAATTCTTTTAAAGAGCAGAGTAATTCGTCAACTTGGGATAAAATGGGGTGAGGCAACATAGTTCTCTGTTTAAAATAGAGAACTATAATAACATATTCCATAATCAAAAAGCTCAAAAAATGGCTAAAATCAACAGTAATCTAGAAATAGCAGAGCGAGCAGACCGTATTAGAGAAGCTATAGCTGCTTTAAAACGTGAAAAATCAGAAATTGAAGCTTCAGGATGGGTTGCTCCTGCTGATTGTTATGTAGCACGGTATCAAGCCAAAGGGCAAAAATATCATTATTGGTATTATCAACTCAAAGGGTCTAGATCTGTTTTCCCAAAAAGTAATAAAAAAGGGGAATTTTCGCGTTTTAAACATTTAGGAAAAGCAGGAAGTCAAGCACATATAGATGGAGTGAATGCTGTGATTAGAAGAGGTAAAATTGAGCAATTAACTTCAGCTATCGAAGCACTTTATGAAAGTTGGTTAGATTTATATCCCGATGAAGAAAAAGCAGGTCATCGGGTAGAGTAAGATTAATTTACCCTCTGGTTTTTATTACTTCTTCATTATAGTTCTCTATTGAGAAGAGATAACTAACTCCCACCTCCGATCAGATAAGTATTTCAGTTATTGTTCTTCATATCAACTTTTGTTGGTGCAAGATGTGAGT
>NZ_BLZO01000063.1 GCF_014132355.1 Okeania sp. KiyG1 | reverse complement strand
AAATAGTAGCAAAAGTTAAAAAAGTAGAAATCGATAATTTTGCCCCTACCTTAGCATCATAAATTAACTTATCAAACCATTCAACTAATCCCCTTTGTAAACATTGTAAAATCAATGCCAATTCAACTAAATTACTAGCCTCAATACTCGCCTTACTCGCAAATTCTACAATCGACTTTTCCAGAGCAATAGTATTAAATAAACCCTCTGGAAAAGAACTATTTACCTGTTTTGCCCATAATACCCACGGTCCTCGTTGTTCGGGAGTACCACCAAATCCTAATTGACCCTTACTTTGGTCATAAATCCAACTTACCAAATAAGGTTGCAGTCGTTGCCAAGCTTCAAGACCTTTAGTAATACCAGTCGAAAACTGTTGCAAATCTTTTTCTAATTCAGAGTCAGCAGTTTGGAGTTTTTGTCCGTCTAGACTTTTAGCCAGTTTTTGTAGTTGATTGAGAGTTAGAGGTTGTTTTTGGTTAGGGTCAATAGCATTGAATAAAGTAGTCAGGCGATCGCTAGACTCAGCATTAATAATTTCTTGTACAGATGAAGCGATCGCTTCTTGAGTTTGATTTAGTTTTTCCCACCGCTCCCATTCTCCTTGAATAGTTTTCAGTGCCCGCAAACGACGATTAGCTTTTGCTTGTTTTAACTCATCAGTTTCTGTATCTACTTGGTTTTGGACAGTTTGCAGACGTTCATCAAAACAACGTTCAAAAATTTCCCCCGTACCACTGCTAACTTCTTTTACCAGCATTTGATATACTTGTTCTTTAGAACGAATTTGACCTTTGAGAGTAATTTCTACAATGTGGTCGATTAAATTGAGATAGCGTTCCTGCCAAGAAATAGATTCTGTCATTTCAGTTATCAGTTATCAGTTATCAGTTATCAGTTATCAGTTATCAGTTATCAGTTATCACTACCTCCTGCAATAAGGAGGTTTGACATCAGGAATATTCTCTTTTCTCTTGGTCTCTATAGATATGGCGTTTGCTAGCGCACAACTACGTTAACGCGTTTGCGGTAGCATTCCGAAACGGAAAGCGTCCCGGAGGGAACGGAAACTCGCCCTTGACAGAGCCGCTCCGCTTTATATGTTGCGGAGCAAAACGCCATCTCTCGACCGCTTTTTATCCCCTGAAAAGGGCAGTGCTAATTCTTTTTCTTCAGAGAATATTATTATGAAATACATTTAATTGTGCAAATATACGAATCTCCCCATCTCCCTGTATAAATAGATTCCAAATGGGTTCTATAGGTTTAATTCCTACCTGCTTCAGCTGTAGTTTCTACAAGCTTGTTGAGGTTTGACCTCATCCACTTTTCCTATTTTTTATTCCTTCGGTTCTTCCTTCTTGCTTCTTACCGAATAATTAATAATTAATAATTAAATAATTTTGGTTTCAAGCCTCCCTTTTAAGGGAAAAAAGCGGTCGTTTTGCTTCGCATAACTACGTTAACGGCTGTCGCCGACATGGCAAGCGTAGCATGACAAACGGAAAAAGCGCAGCTTCCCGTAGGGTGGGATGGATGGGTTTCCTAAGCATATCCAATGGACTAAGAGAAGAAATAATATTTCCTTATATTCAATTCCGTAACGGTTAAAACCCGAGGTAATTATCAATTATCCATTATCCATTATTTATATATTTACCACTACAAACATTTCATTAATCATATCTTCCATATCATCTATATTTACATAATTAGGACCTCTAACAAACTCTTTTAGTGTAATTTTCCTGTCTTTAAAATCTTTAACAAAATTATGCAATTCTTGCAAAGAATTTAGGTCTACTTCTATTTCTGCAACTAACATTTCCATCAAATTTTCTCCTTGTCGCTTTGCTTTGCGATACTGTTTTACCATATTTCCTTGAGGAGTATTTTTCACTTCTCGTAATTCTGATTTAACTTGTTCATACTGCTGAGATAATAGTTCAATTTCTTTCTCTAATTGTTCGCATTTTTTTCACTATCATTTTGGGAAAACTTAATTTTTCTCTTGATTTTTATCTCTTTCAATCTCTAGTAACCGAGCTAGATCGCCACTTTGATAAGCAATATTAATTTCTTTCATTATTTCAGTATAGAAAACACGAGTTTCATTATCGCTAGCTTTATCTGGGTGAAATTTATCGGCTAATTTTAAGAATATTTTTCTCAGGTCTCTACTGGGACGTGGTTGAGAAATATCTTCATTTTCATAGTAATGATTATTTTCTCCAAAAAATCTTTCTCTGTTGTCTGTTCATCATCATCTCTATCTTCATCTTGAAAATTTACTGATGATGACCGTTTGAAATATTCTGGCCGGGGAGAAATTTTACCTGTTAATTGTAAGACTTGATAAATCTCTATCACTTCTTGTTTTTGACGTTTTCCTAAACGTTTATTACTTAAAATTTTTTCAAATAAACCATGAATTTTTTGATCTAGACTATTTATTTTTTCATAAAATGGTCTACTTTTTTGAACCATTTCTTGAGTAAGTGTTTGCATTTGTTGAGTTAGGTTAGACAACTCAGTTTTTTTACGTTTGATTTTGGTCAGAAGTTTTTTATGTTTTTCGTTGAGGAAATTAATCCTAGCATGAATAGAAGAGAATGATAGGGCATTTTCTTGAGGTTGAGAATTAGAAGTGGCTTTTTTTTGAGTTTTTCTTGGCATAGATAGTAAGTATAATAATAAAAATTTTGGCAATTTAATCTTTTATAGTTTATCGTAATTTACTCAATGTGTCATCTGAGTCAGAATATATAGCAATTCCCAAGAAGAGTGAGGTACGCGCATTCCTTTGCTTTAGGGAGTAGGGAGTAGGGAGTAGGGAGTAGGGAGCAGGGAATAAAAAAGAAGAAAAACAACTGTACCTCAGTAACTTGAGAACAGTTAAAAGTTAAAAGTTAAAAGTTAAAAGTAATATCTGACTGAGCTTGAGCATTTATAAATTTCCTAACCTATTTGCGTAGTGCTATAGTATCTCTAATTGATTCAAAAAGCTAAGATGCAAATTGTTTCTTACCAAATATTCAAAATCATTAGACATCTCCAGAAAAGAGGGAATAGGGAATAGGTATGGAGGGAATAGGGAACCCACCCTAACCCCTCCTGGGAGGAGAACCCACCCTAACCCCTCCCTGGAGGGGAAAGAATTGATAATTTATGTACGATAATTGATTTTATTTTTTATTGTTGGAGATATCTATTAACAAAAAAAACAGGGGATGTTATCCCCTGTTGCCAACAGAATTTACCAACAATATGCTTTTTATTACTTATTTCTTCGTCTTTAACAGACACTTTTACCGAGTAGATTAATATGCTTAACTGTTTTCAGTAGACTTTACATAATTAATTTCCTTTTTTAACTTAAGGTTATGAGTATTTCAAGTTTTTATCGGTATAATTTTGCTATTTATTGTGAAGTTTTTATTGTAGAGTTAGAGTTCGCTTGATGTTCTAATTTTTTTAGATTATGTATAGCTTTCATTTTTATATTGAACTGTAGCCCAATTTCATAAATCATTCTCGTAAATTCCTCTGATTTGAAACAGCTTATCTATTACTTACTAATACTAACCTCTGAGTTCAAACTAGGTTTATTGCTTCATTAATTTATAGATTAATACTATTCTCGAAAAAAAGCAAGCCTTGTTAAGGTTATTCATAACTTTGTTTTATTAGAAAAATTTAATGTCAACCTGGAAAACCTTAATTTTAAAGACTTTGAAAGGAGTAAGAGAGTAATTTTAAACTTAAAAGACAATGCTCTACTCAGGTAATTGAATAGGTATTTATTCTCAAACAATTAAAGTTATATTATTTGGATTAATCGCATTTTATCAGTGGAATAGATTCATGAAAGTCTGGGACGTACAGTCAGATGTCGAAAATTTTGCTGCTATTCATTTAACTGGAGATGCTGGGACAATACTAGATTTATATGAGCAGTGGCCTTATTTTGAAGGTCATATCAAATCCGGTTGAATACTTATTATATGAGATGGGGGATGGGGAGATGGGGAGATGGGGGGATGGGGAGATTTAAGGCGAGAAAGTGTGGATAGAATTATAAACATATACTGTATAACCGGATTCTATATCAGAAGTTTGGAGATACTTGGCCAAAGTATCAGGCAAAGTTTAAAACTCTAAATGCTCCTGGAAGTTTTAAAAGAGCTGTTGGAAACTTCGTGGACATGGATTCTGGAATTTTAGTTTGTGATAATATTTCGTTAATAAAATTAAAAAAGCTGATTTTAAATGAGGTAGAAATTTTGTCTATTGACGTTGAAGGCTTTAATATGAAAGTTTTAAATATTATCAACATAATTGACTGTTTAGATGAAAAAAAAAGTGAATGCCTATACTTTAAAAACAGCCATAAGGTTATGCGAGTAAAAAAAATACTCATTTGATACAAGTCTTTTAGATAATGTTGCGCTATTCAAAGTTCCTCAACTTGTTCGTAGTTATATTTTTGCGACAGATGCTTTTCGCGAACGAGTTTTGGAAGAAAAGTTAACTGGATTAAAATTTACACTATTATATAGTGACGAGTAATATCATGTCCGCTGGGGCGCGTTTGTGTAAACCCAAGGGTAAATATCTACAGGAAATTTAAGTTTTTTCTTGCTCTTAATCTTCCTGACTCTTCCCTCTTCCTTCTTCCTTACCTTCGCACTTAACATACCGATACTAGGACATAATATAAATCAGATAATGAGTGTTAACTATTACTAATTATTCTTTAATGTTTACTGGAATTATTCAAGAAACGGGAAAAGTTTATCAAGTTCGTTCACAAGGTTTGGGATGTGAATTAATTCTTGATGTTTCTGATAGTTTATATACTGAAGTGGAAATCAAGTCTAATATTTCTGTCAATGGGCGGGCATTAACAATTTTAGGTAAAGAGATATTAGGAGAGTTTTATCTATTAAAGTTTTATCTGGCTTCGACAAAAGTTGCTGCACAATATGAAAGGCAGAAAAAGCTAAATTTAGAAAGGTCTATTCGTTTGGGAGAAGAAATTTCTGGGTCTTTATTTTATGGTGTACCTTCGGGATATTGTCAGTTAACTTCTAAAGAGAATTTATCAGGGGGAGGGATAAAAGTTGAAGTAGTTTGGCAGAATGATTTTGTTCAATATCTTGATGTTAAAGACCTGGTTTGTTTGGATGGAGTACTGTTAATAATTAGGGAGATGAGCAAATTTTCTTTAGTGTTTGATATTTATCCAGAAACAGTTAATTTGACTAATTTGGTAGAAAAGGAAATTGGAGAATATTTTGCGATTGAAATTGACCCAATGGTTAAAAAGATAGGGCAAATTTTAGCCAAAAAACTCAGTTGAAAGCTGATATCAAATCTGGTTAAACAGTTATAGAATAGACATCTCCAGAAAAGAGGCAGTAGGCAGTAGGCAGTAGGGGAAAATAATTGATGATTTCTGGATAATAATTGATTTTATTTTTGATTTTTGGAGATGTCAAATAATTAACTCTTTAGGAGTTAAGAGTAAGGAGTAGAGAGAATCACAAATATTTAATAACGATTGGAGAATTTTTTTTATGCCTAACTCCCCCAGACCCCAGATATGAATGGTAAAGTATTTGTAGTGCTGGCATCTTGCCCGCGACTGGTGTACCTTACTAATCAGGACTTACGCTGTAAATTGGGTAGTCCTGCATAGTAATGATACACAGCAAAGAGAGACGTTACTAATGTGTGGGTATGATTTGTATTTTTTGACGGTTACTAAACTATTGAATGACAAATATTTGAGATTCTTCAGTTTTTCTTTTCATACCTTGATTCAGTAACGCCCAAAGAGGAATAACTGGCACGGGAGCAAGATGCTCCCACTGCTGTGTCTGGTAAAAAACATTGCCGGACAATGCACCACTACCATAAATTTTATTAAACCCCTCTACTTGCAAACTTTAAGCGGCTTCTTCTTTTACCTTTTCCAATTTAGGTTTTTCTGCTTCCTTCTCTATGAGATTTAACTGTTTATTCTCAGCTAAATATTCAGCTAACTGTGCCTCAATATTCTCTTTGACAATATGACGATACTCATAAAAATGTTCTATATGAGCGCAGGTACTAATATAACGTGGCAAAATACTAGGATTATGTTTTTTAATACTAAACAAATGATGCCAAAACTTCCAACGAGTTTTCCGCTTTATTCCCTGTCGCCAGCAAATAATTAATAACGCTCGCAACTCCATCCAACTTGGCATTTTTGTAAGACCTTTAGCAGTGGGGGCACCCATCATCAGAAAATGCCGATAAGTTCGGTCTAAAAATTTTTCATGGTCGTACAATTGCCAGAATGCTTCTACATACTCCTTTGCAATATTTTCTATTGGTCTGGTGGGGATAAAATTCATCAGTGTCACTTGATTAGCATTAGCACCTTTATCTAAAAGGCGACCTTCCTTTTTCAGACGATGCCAAAGTGCGGTATTTGGTAAGACTTGCAACATACTAAACATGGCAGTGGGAATAGTTGTCTCTTCCACAAATTTAACGATGCGATCGCCTGCTCCTGGTTTTTCTCCATCGAAACCGATAATAAACCCTGCCATTACTCTGATACCAGATTTAATAATTTTCTCTACTGCTTCATTGAGAGGGTTACGATTATTTTGATATTTGTGGGTTAACTCTAAACTATCTTCATCAGGAGTTTCTATTCCCAAAAATACTGCTCTAAGATTAGAATCTACCATTAATTGCATTAATTCTGGGTCTTCTGCTAAGTTAACGGAAGCTTCGGTAGTCATTTTAAATGGATATTGATGTTCTGCTTGCCAAACTTTTAATTCTTTGAGCAACAATTTGACGTTACGTTTGTTGCCAATAAAGTTGTCATCCACCATAAATAGAGAACCACGCCATCCTAAATTGTAGAGATAATCTAATTCTGCTAATAATTGTGCTGGCGTTTTGGTACGGGGTTTGCGACCATACAGAACAATAATATCGCAAAATTCACATTGGAACGGACAACCACGGGAAAACTGAACCGACATAGATTCATAATATTCCATTTCCAATAAATCAAATCTGGGAATAGGGGTAATTGTCACATCTGGTTTATTCCCATCTGCACGGAAAATACCTTGAGTTTCCCCCCGCTGAATAGCATCGATAAACATTGGCAAAGTAATTTCCCCTTCGTCCAGAATTAGAAAATCTACACCACTGTCCAGTTGTTCTTGGGGTAACGCTGTGGGATATGGACCACCACAGGCCACTAATTTATTGCGTCGTTTTGCTTCTCGGATTTGGTCATGTAAGTCTTCTTTTTGGACAATCATGGCCGAGAGTATGACTAAATCTGCCCATTGCCATTCTGCTTCTGTGACTGCCCTAATATTTCTATCTACTAATTTATATTCCCATTCCTGGGGTAAGATTGCTGCTACTGTTACTAGACCTAACGGAGGTAGCATTACTTTGCGATTTATCAGTTCCAGAATTTTTTCAAAAGACCAAAAAGATTGGGGAAATAAGGGATAAATTAATAAGACTCGCATTAAATATTAGTTCCTCAGATTAGGATGAAATATCAGTTTCTACGGATTAACTAACTTTAACGTTATTAAGTTAATTTCGGTATTAATTAAACATTAAGAGGAGTTAGGAGTCAGAATAGTAAGGAGTTTTTTCAAATCATCAATACTAAACATAGCTTCTCACTCCTGACGATTTATTTCTAGTAATTTTTCTAGGAAATATAGTCTGGAATATGGGAAATAATTTGTTTGATTTCTTTTCCTCAACCCAACCTAAAGTTTGATTTAATTCAAGTTAGCAATAACTGGTAGAAATTGCTCAAATTATAATTATAAAATTTCTGCAATTTCCTCAACATAAAAGTCTTTCCTTAACAAATCAGGAATAACTTCTATTTTTGTCTCTGTTATTAATAATTGAGAAAAAGAGTTTTTTTAAATCATCAATACTAAATATAGCTTCTAACTTCTGACGATTTATTTATAGTGATTTTTCTAAGATATATAATCTGGAATACGGCAAATAATTTGTTGGGTTTATTCTACGGATAATCTCCGCTAAATTTGCCTTAACTCAACCAACAGTTTGAGTTAATTCAAGTTAGCAAAACTGGTGGCACTTGCTCAAATTATAATTATAAAGTTTCTGCAATTTCCTCAACATAAAAGTCTTTTTTGTAAGCATTCAGCATTCAGCTATCAGAAGAGTGCTTTTAGTTTAGGGTCAAAGCTTTATTACAGGACTTACGCAAATTGACTTTTAAACAACCATCTGTAGGGGCGAATGGCATTCGCCCTCACCATAAATAAAGTCTCTGCGTAAGTCCTGATTAACTGTCTTACTACAAAAGTTGCCTCCCTTACCCTTAAAGTAAGTTGTTAATTTAAACACTGTCCTTAAAGATAGAGTCTTTTTGTTGATAGCTAATAGCTGTTAGCTCCGTATTCCGCAGGAAATGCTTACCCTTTTCTTAACAACTTAGGAATAACTTCTATTTTTGTTTCTGTTATTAATAATTGAGAAAAAGAGTTTATTCAAATCATCAATACTAAATATAGCTTCTAACTCCTGACGATTTATTTCTAGTAATTTGTCTAAGATATATAATCTGGAATACGGCAAATAATTTGTTGGGTTTATTCTACGGATAAGCTCCGCTAAAGTTGCCTCAACCCAACCTAGAGCTTGAGTTAATTCAAGTTAGTAATAACTGGTGGAAATTGCTCAAATTATAATTATAAAGTTTCTGCAATTTCCTCAAAATAAAAGTCTTTCCTTAACAAATCAGGAATAAATTATATTTTTTTCTGTTATTAATAATTGAGAAAAATAGTTTTTCAAATCATCAATACTAAATATAGCTTCTAACTCCTGACGATTTATCTCTAGTAATTTGTCTAAGATATATAGTCTAGAATACGGGAAATAATTTGTTGGGTTTATCCTACGGATAAGCTTCACTAACTTTGCATCAACCCAACCTAAATTTTTTTAAATTAAAACTTAATTCCAGACTTCAAAAACTATTTAAAAAGCGATTTGTGCTACTGTACTTTATTAACCTGGAATGCACTGTATCAATTATCAATTATCCATTATCAATCTATTCAATGTAAGTGTGCTAAAGTGATTATAGTAGATTGGCAAAAGTAAGAATTAAAACTTAATTCCAGACTTCAAAAACTATTTAAAAAGCGATTAGTGTTACTGTACTTCATCAACCTGGAATGCACTGTATTAATTATCAATTATCCATTATCAATTATCCATTAATTTATTATGTCTCAATGTCTGAACCCAGAATGTCTAACTATTAATCCCGATAATTTTCAGTTCTGTCAAAAATGTGGAGATAAACTATTACTTGTAGAACGTTATTGGGCAAAAAGTATTCTCGGACAAGGTGGTTTTGGTCGAACTTTTTTAGCTGTGGATGAGTTTAAACCTTCTAAACCTCCTTGTGTAATTAAACAGTTTCTTCCTCAAGCTCAGGGAACGGAAACTGTGGAAAAAGCTGCGGAGTTATTTGCACAGGAAGCGGAAAGGTTGGAGTTGTTAGGAAAGCATCCACAAATTCCGGAACTTTTTGCTTATTTTTCTGTGGATAGTCGTCAATATTTAGTACAAGAATTTATTCAGGGAGAAACCCTGCAACAAGAGTTAGATAATCGTGGGGTTTTTCATGAAGGTCAGATTCGAGAATTGTTAATAGATTTATTATCTGTTTTGCAGTTTGTTCACGGTCATAATGTGATTCATCGGGATATTAAACCGGAGAATATTATTAGGAGAGAGGCAGATAAAAGGTTAGTTTTGGTTGACTTTGGAGCTTCTAAGATTATTCCGAAAACTCAACGTCGGACGGTGACTGGAACGGTTATTGGTTCGGCAGAATATTGTGCCCCAGAACAGTCGATGGGAAAGGCAAAGTTTGGGAGTGACTTGTATAGTTTAGGGGTAGTTTGTTTGCATTTATTGACTGGGATGAGTCCCTTTGATTTGTATGATGTAATGGAAATGGAATGGGTATGGCGAGATTGTTTAAATGGAAATTTTGTAAGTGATGAATTGGGTAAAATTTTAGATAGTTTGGTGGCGCAAAAACCGAGGCAACGTTACCATAAGGTTGAGGATATTTTGGCTGAATTAGGGTTTACTAATTCTTCTGTTTATACTACTGAAAATAATCAACAATCTCCACAAAATTTTGTTTCTACTGATGCACTTTTGGTTCGATTTATAGGGGTAGACTATACTCAATTGCGTAATTTATTAGCAGCAGAAGAATGGAAAAAAGCAGATGAGGAAACTGAACGTTGTATGCTGAAAATTGCAAGACGAGAAGAGGAAGGTTGGTTGAGGAAGGAAGATATAGATAATTTTCCTTGTCAAGACCTGCGCAATATTGACCATCTTTGGGTAAGATACAGTCATGGTAAGTTTGGCTTTTCTGTGCAGAGGCAGATTTACCAGAATTTGGGTGGTAGTAGGCAGTATGATAAAGAAGTATGGGAAGCATTCGGCGATCAAGTGGGATGGCGTAAAGAAGGAAATTGGTTGAGGTCTTACTACATCTTAAATATAAGCGGAAGCAGACTAGAGGTATTCAGGGAGGGATATCTCCCCCTAGTCGATAAGGTGATAAATTATCTTGTGGAGAGACTTGTAGACTGTAACATATAACCGTTTCAGCCGTCTGAGATTCAGTTATCAGTTTTTAATAACCTATTTATCGCTCATCAGATACCAGTTCTTCCCCCTTTCTATGACAGAAGTTATTGTCATTGCGAGGCGGTTATAGAAACAGTTAACCTCTAGGATTTACCATTAACTTAGCCGAAGCAATCTCCCGTATGATAGAAAAGACTGCTTCGGGGAGTCTATGGGTGCTTCACATAAAACAAATGCTTTTCCTTCCCCCCTCGCTGCGGACATTATTATTCTCAGAGATTATCATTGCGAGGCAGTTATAGAAACATTCCACTACTGGACTACATCCATCCGTGTATCCGTGGCCAAATCTGTGTCTAGCGCTATATTCATTTTGTGAAGCTCAAAAAAATCTGTTACCGGAATCTGCTTGCAGCTTCTAAATAATTTTGATATGCTTACTTCTATAAGGGTTAACTCGCCTATACACATGACTTTTTATTCAACTAAAATATCTTTCTCCTAGAGACTAATAACTGATAACTGAAATGACTAATATTCAAGGTACACCAGGTATTGATTTTCTCAGTGGCACTCCTGAAGATGACATAATTGCTGCTTTGACAAGTAAAGATATTGTTCAAGGTTTCGGGGGGAATGACCAAATCTTCGGCAACCAAGGAACTGATGTTCTTCAAGGCAATCAAGGAGATGATATTTTATATGGTGGACAAGATGCCGATACAATTTTTGGCGGGCAAGGAAATGACTTGATGTTTGGAGATTTTGGCCCTGACTGGTTAATTGGTAATTTGGGTAGCGATACTATGAGTGGAGGCGAGGGTGATGATTTATTTGCTATTGGTAGACGTGGCGGTCTATCTTCTACTGGTGGGGTGAATATTACAGATGCAGATGTAATTACAGATTTTGGTAATGGTGGCGATCGCCTAATCCTAACTGGAGGGTTACAATTTAGTGAACTGAATATTATTTCTTCTGAGAGTAATACTATTATTCAAGACCGAGTAACGGGAGAATATTTAGCAGTTTTGTCAGGGGTGACAAGTCTTGAGGAGTCAAGTTTTAGTTCTATTTTTGGTGAGGTGGAATTAGGTCAAATGTTACCTATTTCAGCACAGACGAGTTTTTCTGGTCAGACTATTAATTTGGAGGTGGCACAAACTCCACTTGAACAGGGGATAGGTTTAATGTTTAGGACTGAGTTGCCAGATGATCGAGGTATGTTGTTTGAGATTAACCCTCCTCGGACTGTGAATTTTTGGATGAGAAATGTGTTTATTAATCTGGATATGGTGTTTCTGAGGAATGGGGAGGTACAGGCAATTTTTTCTAATTTACCTCCTTGTGAATCTGAACCTTGTCCTACTTATGGACCTAATGTTCCTGTGGATGGAGTTATTGAGTTGAGGGGGGGAAGAGCTGCTGAGTTGGGTTTAAGGGTTGGCGATCGCTTAGATATTCAGCCTGTTTTGTTGGCTATCTAACTAATTTTTTGTGTTTTGATGTTTAGGTTATTAGAGTACTGTTTTTTTTGCGTTGAATAAAAAGTCATGCGCATAGGCGAGTTTACCCTTATAATTCTATACTATCACAGTTTTTTGTTTATTGCCAGGGAAATCTCCTCTGATTTTTTTTGAGCTTTAGAAAATGAAAAATGAAGAGAGCAAATTTTTCTGAGTTGAGGAGTTGAGAACTTTCTACTTCTTTAGTTATGGAAAATATTTCTAGTTCTCAAGAGGTGACGATATTTTCCATATCATCTATCGTTACACTTTATATTTGTTTGAACCTCTATTACCCTGTTTCTTGCGTTGAATAAAAAGTCATGCGCATAGGCGAGTTTACCATTATACTTCTATACTACCACAGTTTTTTTGTTTGTTCCCTGGGAATTTCCTCTGATTTTTTTGAGCTTCAGAAAATGAAGCGAAGAAATTTTTCTTTTCTGACTTGAGGATTTGAAAGCTTTCTACTTCTTCTCAGAATATCGGTAAGAGTAGGACAAAAAATTGGTAGTTGAAGGGTGACTAGATTAATTAAGTGTTGAGTGGCGATATTTTCCCATTCATCGTCACACTCTATACTTTGCTTGAAACTCTGTTATCCTGTTTTTTTGCGTTGAATAAAAAGTCATGCGTATAGACGAATTTACCCTTATACTTCTATACTATCACAGTTTTTTGTTTATTCCCTGGGGAATTTCCTCTGATTTTTTTGAGCTTCAGAAAATGAAGCAAAGAAATTTTTCTTTTCTGACTTGAGGATTTGAAAGCTTTCTTCTTCAGTTATAAAGAAAATATCTCTAGTTCTCAGGCGTATCAGCAACAGTAGGACAAGAAGTTGGTATTTGAAGAGTGGCTGGATTCATTAAGTGTTGAGTGGCGATACTTTCCATATCATCCATTGCCACACTATATATATCTTTGTTTGAAATTACTCAGTTTTTTTGTTGAATAAAAAGTCATGTATATAGACGAGTTCACCCTTATACTTCTATACTATCACAATTTTTTTGTTTATTCCCAGGGAATATCCTCTAATTTTTTGAGCTTCAGAAAATGAAACGAAGAAATTTTTCTGAGTTGAGAATTTGAGAGCTTTCTACTTCTCTAGTGCAGGATGGCAAAAATAACTAACCAGTTACAAAATCCTAGAAGTTTTATCAATCAATACTTTTGACTTTTTGATTTTGAATTTTGACTTGCGCGTAGTGGCTAGTTATGAAAAATATCTCTAGTTCTCACGGGTATCAGTAACAGTAGGACAAGAAGTTGGTAGTTGAAGAGTGGCTGGATTCATTAAGTGTTGAGTGACGATATTTTCCACATCATCTATAGCTACACTTTATATTTGTTTGAAACTGTGCGATCATGTTTTTTTAGTTGAATAAAAAGTCATGCGTATAGGCGAACTTACCCTTATACTTCTATACTATCACAGTTTTTTGTTAGTTGCCTGGGAATTTCCTCTATTTTTTTGAAGCTTCAGAAAATGAACAATGAAGGGAGCAAATTGTTCTGAATTTAGGAGATGAGAACTTTGTATTTCTTCAGTGATGGAAAATATCTCTAGATCTCTAGTTCTCAAAGTATTAGCAAGAGATTGCTAAACTATATCTTTGAAACTTTCCAGTTACAAAATCCTCAAACAATTACAAATCAAAAATGATTGACTTTTAACTTTTAACTTTTAACTTCCGCGTAGCGGCTAGTTCTAAAAATATCAGCAACAGTAGGACAAAAAGTCGGTAATTCAAAAGTAGCTGGATTAACTGGATTTTGATATGTAAAATCACGATATTCTAAACAAAATCTATCCCAAGCAGCTATTTGAATTTGAAATACTACAATTATTAGTTCTATCAACCAAGGAGACAAATTAAACTGAAAATATACTCGCTTCTTCAGATATGCACAAATTTCCGTAATTGCCTGATTAACTGTAACTTGTGTATTTCCCAAAACTAATTTCTGAAGTTCCTGAGACTGGGGTGGGTTTTCCACTAGATAAGTAACGACTCTAGCAATATCCTCAGCATGAATAAAATGGAAACTACCATCAGCTTTTAACCACCTAATTAAACCAATATATCTAATTATTTCTGGCAAACCAGAGGAAAGATGAGAATAAGGTTTTTTATCATCTCCACCTAAAACTAAAGTAGGAAAAAGACAAGTTAGAGGAGGTACATTCTTGAGTCGAGATAACTGATACATACAGTCATATTTAGAGCGGATATAATCAGTACCAATCTCACCAGCTTTTCTGAGTAATTTGTTTTGACTGTCAAGAATACTAGCTGTAGAAAAATAGATGATATTTTCACATACTTCTGGATTGAGTAATTTGACTAATTTAATTGTTTTGACAACATTTATATCAAATACTTCCTGTAAGTTTCCCCAAGCAGTAGCAATGAGAATAGCTACATTAATTTCTGAAAGTAAGTCTGAAAATCTTTCAATTTCTCGGAGATTTGCTGTTAAAAGATTTACACCCGAACGAGCTTTATAATCAACTTTTAACTTTTCCGGGTTTCGCACTAATAAGAAAAGTTCGTGTTGAGTATTTTGAATTAATGACTCAACAATATAGTGACCGATACACCCACTAGCACCAGTTACAAAAATCCGTTTATGGCTCATAAAAAAATATTTTCAGTCTTAGATGATAAGTAAAATTCCGGTTATAAGTAATTTTTTACTGTTGATACTATCTTCTAGACTATAGCAAATAAATTTTATGTATCCAAAGAGGTTTACACTCTTTCTTAGCTATTTTAGGTAAAAAAATCTGATTTTAGCTAACGGTAAAAATACGGATGTGTAATACTATTTATCAAAAACTTTTCTACATTTTCTTAAGTATGGGAGTAGGGGAGTGGGTAGGGACGTTGCATGCAAGGTATGTACAGGAAGAAGTAAACATCAGAATAATTAACATTAAATTTGCTCAAATTAGGAAAAAGACGATTGAGTTAGTGTTAATTATTTAATAACTGAAGTGTTACCTAACTATAGAATTAATGGCTGGGAATTGGTATAAGACTAATTTGAAAAAAGAATGTTACGAATAATAAGTGCAATAAAAAAAATTTGCAGGAAATTCCCCTTTGACAAAGCGGTGCGACCCCGCGACGACGCCAGTCGCAAGCGGTCGGACCCCGCGACGACGCCAGTCGCAAGGGAACGCCGACCAAGAGAGGGAACGCGCACCAAGAGAAAAAGAGAATTTATGACCTAAAAACTGGTATTAAATCTATTCCCATACGACTCCTGACTCCTGAGGACTGACTCCTAAGAAGTACCCTACCTATTTGTAACAAACATTTATAAAATTGGTATAAGACTAATTTGATCGAATAATATGATAAATAATAGGAATAATTGCCGGACTTTCTTTTTGATGTCTATCAGAGTGCGAAGCAAGATACCCTCCCTAAATCAAGTTTCAAATCTGTCACTAAGAAGCTAAATAAGTAGGTATAGTTTGCACTATTGTTTTGGCTGAAAATTTACTCAAAGTTGACTTTCATTCCTGATTTCAGCAACGCCAAAAATGCTTTTTGGTTGCCCGTACTAACTGTAGTCTATCTATGTGAAAAGCGCTATAAAACTAAGACAACACAATATTATTTCTTCTTATACCAATTTTAAAAAAGAATGCTATGCTTAGGTGAAACTTCAATTATTAAGTAATTAACGTAGGTGAAATGGCAGTTTTGATAATTACAACCTAGGAAACTGTCAATTATTCTTATGTTTACTTCTCCCCCACTCCCCTACTCCCCGCTCCCCTACTCAAGAAACTGTAGCAAATATTTATGAAATTGGTATTACTTCTTCCTTCTTCCTTCTTACTTCTACTAAAATATAGGGGCGAGTATTAACCCACCCCTAGACAAAGCAAAAATTAATGGAAATCTCAAATATGGTTTAATTTAACTAAGCTGTCACTGCTAGTAAATTGCTGACCTCTTTGGCCGTTTTAAAGAAGAACTCTACATTTTCTTCAGGAGTCTTCTGCAACACACCATGTCCTAAATTTAATATATGACCTTGGTTGCCTGCTTTGCGGATAGTTTCTAAAATGCGAGATTTGATAAACTCTTTAGAACCAAAAAGTACTCCGGGGTCTATATTTCCCTGTATGCCAATATTTTTACCTAGGCGTTGTCTTGCTTCGCCGATGTCTACTGTCCAGTCTACACTAACTATATCAACACCAGTTTGGGGCATTCTCTCTAATAATCCAGCACTGCCATTAATATAAAGAATAAAAGGTGTATTGGGATGAGTTGCCTTAACCTGTTTGACTACTCGTTTTTGATAAGGCAAGGCAAAAGTTTCATAATCTTGAGGACTAAGTTGACCTGCCCAAGAATCAAACATTTGGATAACTTGTGCTCCACTATTTATCTGGTAACGAGCATAAACGGCGATCGCGTCTGCTAGTTTACCGAGAAACTTATGCAACATTTCTGGTTCGCAAAAGGCCATTCTCTTGATAAAAGTATAATCTTTAGAACTTTTACCTTCTATGGCATAAGCTGCTAGAGTCCAAGGTGCCCCAATAAAACCTAAAATTGCTGCTTCGTTCTTAACTTCTCTTTTGAGAATTTGTAAAATTTCCCTAATAAAAGGTAGAGACTCTTCTGGTTCGATGGGATGAAGTTGGTCTATTTGAGATTGAGTGCGAATAGGAGGGTCAATTATTGGTCCTTTACTTTCGACAATATCAAAATCAATGCCTATTGCTGGTAGGGGGGTTAAGATATCTGAGAATAAAATTACTCCATCTGGTTTAAATGCGTGGAAAGGTTGCAGAGATATTTCCACAGCAATATCTGTATTTTCGGAACGCTCGCGAAATGAGGGATATTTCTCTCGTAAATCTCGATAAGATTTCATGTAACGTCCTGCTTGTCTCATCATCCATACAGGTGGACGGTCTAAGATTTCACCCTTAGTTGCTCGTAATAAATATGGTAGTTGGCTAGATTCGGCCATCTTTATTTTACCTTCTACTTCTCAAATTTTTTATCTAAATAGCTAGCAAAGCATAAGGTTGGGATATAACAAAAGTCTCAAACTCAAATTTTCAAGATAGCCTTTCCCTTTTGCCTTCTGCTATATCAGTATCAGTAGGTCAATATGATTGTCCTGATTAGTTAAGTTTACAAGGACGTGACATCTGTGGAAATAGTCTGGTTGGGATTGTAACGAAAGTTTACTATTAAGAAAGGGAGTGGGGAGTGGGGAGTAGGGGAGTGGGGGAGTGAGGGAGTGGGGAGTAGGGGAGTGGGGAAGTGGAAGAGAAGTAAAAAGATGAATAATTAATACACTCCTAACTAATAATTATTAAAAAAGTTATTCGGCTTGTGTTAACTACTTAATAATTGAAGTGCTACTAACGTATTAGCAACACTTTTGATATTTGCTATTAATTACTTAACCTGCTGTAAGTTATAAAATTTCGTTGCTAAAATTATTCAGAAAAATTACTTAATCTGGCATTTTAGGGAATAGGCAATAGGGTACAGTTCAACAATTAATAATTAATAATTAATAATTAACAGTTACCTGTCTTTGAAAAGAAGAGGATTGATTCAAAGGATTTTTTTTCTTGTTTATCTTCTAAAGGAGAGGTTTTAAAATTTAATTATTCGGTAAAAATATTTATTCGGTGAATTTAAAACTTTGAAAATTCTGAAAGGTAGTAGGGAGTAGAAAATAGGAGGCAGGCAAAAAATATTTATTTCTTCAGTTTGACCGCATTAACTACTGAACCTGCTTTCATTAATTGATAATTGATAATTGATAATGGATAATTGATAATTACCTCTGGTTTTAACAGAAACAGAATTGAATATAAGGAAATATTATTTCTTCTCTTGGTCGATTGGATATGGTTAGGAAACCCATCCATCCCTCGACCGCTTTTTTCCCCTTAAAAGGGTCGGCTTTAAACCAGAATTATTTAATAATTAATAATTAATAATTAATAATTCGGTAAGTTATCAGAATTCGTGGCTAAAATCATTAAAAAATTACTTAATTTTGCTTTTTAGGGAATAGGGAATAGGGAATAGGGAATAGGGAAAAGACAAAAAATCTTTATTTGGTGAACTGAAAGCTTTTAACATTCTGACTCCTGACTCCTGACTCCTGACTCCTAACTGCTATTAAATGGTTTAGTTTTGCATCTGAAAGTTTTTCATATATTCTTTGAATAAGGGGGATAGGCTAAATAAGGTATTGTTGGTTTTTATTTGATTTAATAAGTATCGTCTTTTCAGGGATTGTAATCCATTGATAATATCTATAGAGGATAATGAGCAGGATTTTTTTAAGTCTTCTATGGAAAGATTTTCATCGGATTTACTTATTTTTAAAACTATTTGTTTTTCTATGTCTGACATTTTCTGATATGAGGTGTCGAAAAGTAGTTTCATTTCTTCTGTGATAATTAAGTTCCCTTCAGCTATCAGTTGAGATGCTAGGTCTTGAAAGATATCTTTGATTAAAGTACATATATATTGTAAGTATAAGGGATTGCCTAGATATATATTGTTTAATTTCAACCAATAGTCTCGGTCTTGTAGTTTATATTCTTGGATTATTTCTATTCCGGCTGAATTATCTAAGCCTTCTAATTCTAAACATTGAATTGGATATAATTCTCGGTCTAAGGCTGTCATTTCTTGAGCTTTTTCTTGACTAATTAATATTACACAACTTTGATGTTCTGTTTGAGCGATCGCTTGGAAGAGGTTTTGATATTCTGTGTGTTGAGTTTGATATTGTCCGGCAAATTTTCTACTGATAAATATATTTTGTACGTCGTCGAGAACAATTAAACATTTTTGCCTAGATAATAAGTCTAAAAATTGGGTGAATTGTTCGTCTGAGATGAGAATATTTTGATTTTGGAGACTGATTTTTTTTAAGAGGTCGGTCATTAGAGAGTTTAGAGATTTAACAAGTTTTAAATTTCTCCAAATTACTACATCGAATTGTGGGATATTCAAGTCAATAAATCTTTTGACTAGGGTTGTTTTGCCAATACCGCTTAATCCTAATACTGACATCAGACGAGTTTTTTGATGGAGGATATAGTTGGATAAAATTTCTAGTTCTTTAGTACGTCCGTAAAAGTAAGTAGGATTAATTGTAGGGGCAATACTTAAATCCTGAAAAGTTGTTTTAGCTGTATCTTTAGTTTGAGAATCTTGAGAATATTTTTGATATTGATATAGAGTTTGTGACCCGAAGTTAAAATTACAATTAGTTCTACAAATAGACGATTTTTCTTGTATCTGTAATCTTTCAATAGTAGAGCGAAAATTAGATTTATTTATATCTTCTCCTAAACTTTCGGAAAAAGTTTTCCATAGTTGATAACCTACATCTCGAATTCGACTTTCACTACGGTTACATTCTTGTGCAATATTTTCATAAGTTTTACCTTGCCAAACGCCTTTAATAACTGTTTCTTGAATATCATCTAAATGTTTTCCTCTATGAGCAAAAACTAGGCGATCGGCAAATTGCAAAATTTCTGTAATACTCATTGAGTTTAGATTTAATAATAGTTTTAGCCATTTTAGCTCATTCTCATAGGACGTTTTAGGATATTTTCCTATATTCGCTTGATTTTTATTTACAAAAATCGCGATTTAAGCAGGCAATTTAGTATAGTCAAAA
The DNA here is from genome assembly GCF_014132355.1 of Okeania sp. KiyG1. GTDB lineage: Bacteria > Cyanobacteriota > Cyanobacteriia > Cyanobacteriales > Microcoleaceae > Okeania. Next base: position 24,641 of record NZ_BLZO01000063.1, on the reverse strand, counting down.
CTAGATTTAACTCTTAAACTATGTCTTAGGGTATGATGGAAAATTTTCTAATTCAATATATGATTAGTTAATATTTTTAGTCTATCTGAACTAAGTTGTACAGCTTGAAAAAAGCTGACAGCTAAGTCCTAGTACAAGAATAATTTTGAAGTCAATTGAAGGGTGGATGATAATTTACCAAAATCGTATCCTGAACCAGAAGAAGTAGAAGTATCGGTTTTAAAAGTTAGAGGAAAAACCTTAATTTATAAGGATACTGTTTATCAAATTAACAACATCACCAGTATTCGTTATATTGAATTGAAAACTACTGAAAAAAGAACTAAAAGGTTTTCTACTTTACGATTTATAGGTGCTGGATTACTAATATTTATAGCTATTATATTACTTCAATCTCCAAACAAAAATTTCCAAATATTTGGCTTACTATTGATAATTGTTGATATTTTGCTATTGTGTCATCATCGACCTAATAAAACTTCTCAAAAGTATGGTCTAGTTATTGAAGGCAATTCTGGCTATAAAAACATTATAGTTAGCCCCAATTCAGGCTGGATTAGGACAGTAATTGTTAATTTATGCGATGTTATGAATTCTGAACAAGGAAAAATAGGAAAAATAAACAAAAATTTTAATTTTAAGAACTGTTCTATTGAAGATAAATCTGTTAAATTTGAAGATAAATCTGTTCAAGTTGAAACCAGCGTTGGTTCTAATTTCGTATCAGGTGAAGTAGGGGGAGATGTAGTCTCTTCTATTGACTAATATTTCCAATTAAAAAGTATCAAATTATTTTTAAATCAACAAATTTTTCATAAATTAATGGAGGTTAAATATGGAAGACAAATCTATAAAAGTTGGAACAAGTTATGGTTCCAATTTTGTCACAGGTTATGTTCAAGGAAATGTTACTGCTTCTATCAATGAATTACCAGATTCTTCCGAAGCAAATAAGCCAGGAATTAAAGAAGCTTTGACTCAACTTAAAGCAGCAATTGAAGCAGAATCAAATTTGAGCCAAGAGGATAAAGAAGAAGCTTTAAAGGAATTACAAAGTCTGGCAGAAGCAGGAAAAAATCCCCAGGAAAACAAACAAAAAGCAAAAGGAGTAATTAGATTTTTTAAAGGCTTATTTACAGAGTTACCTAAGACGGCAAAATTAATTCTACAGTGGGAAGAATTATTACCAGCGATCGCCAGTTTCTTTGGATTTGAAAATTAGGATATATGAGCAAATCTTCAGATTACGAAAAGACTACTAAATTGGCGATGAATTAAAATTTATTCCCGACTTTTACAGGTCATAAAATTAGACAAAAAATTTACCATTTGTCCGTTGGGTTGATAAAAAAAACTGAATAAAAATAGAGATGTATCTCAATATTTTTTCCTCTTCCCTTTTACTGATAACTGATAACTGATAACTGATAACTGATAACTGATAACTGAATATGTTTGGTTGCGCTGTCCCTTAACCCAACCTACGGTACTCCCAACTTTGACAAATCATAAAATTAGACAAAAAATTTACCATTTGTTGGTTGGGTTGATAAAAAAAACTCAATAAAAGTAGAGATGTATATCAATCTTTTTTCCTCTTCCCTTTTACTGATAACTGATAACTGATAACTGATAACTGAATATGTTGGGTTGCGCTGTCCCTTAACCCAACCTACGATATTCCCGACTTTTACAGGTCATAAAATTAGACAAAAAATTTACCATTTGTCGGTTGGGTTGATAAAAAAAACTCAACAAAAATAGAGATGTATCTCAATCTTTTTTTCTCTTCCCTTTTACTGATAACTGATAACTGATAACTGATAACTGAATATGTTGGGTTGCGCTGTCCCTTAACCCAACCTACGATATTCCCGACTTTTACAGGTCATAAAATTAGACAAAAAATTTACCATTTGTTGGTTGGGTTGATAAAAACTCAATAAAAATAGAGATGTATCTCAATCTTTTTCCTCTTCCCTTTTACTGATAACTGATAACTGATAACTGAATATGTTGGGTTGTGCTAGCGCTTAACCCAACCTACGGTATTCCCGACTTTTACAGGTCATAAAATTAGACAAAAAATTTACCATTTGTTGGTTGGGTTGATAAAAACTCAATAAAAATAGAGATGTATCTCAATCTTTTTTCCTCTTCCCTTTTACTGATAACTGATAACTGATAACTGAATATGTTGGGTTGTGCTAGCGCTTAACCCAACCTACGGTATTCCCGACTTTTACAGGTCATAAAATTAGACAAAAAATTTACCATTTGTTGGTTGGGTTGATAAAAAAACTCAATAAAAATAGAGATGTATATCAATCTTTTTTCCTCTTCCCTTTTACTGATAACTGATAACTGATAACTGATAACTGATAACTGAATATGTTGGGTTGCGCTGTCGCTTAACCCAACCTACTTTACTCCCAACTTTCACACAGGATAAAATTCCGAAAAAATTTACCATTCGTAGGTTGGGTTGATAAAAAAAACTCAACACAAATAGAGATGTATCTCAATCTTTTTTCCTCTTCCCTTTTTCCATCACTTTATTTCTTTATTTCCATCACTTTATTTCTTTATTTCCAAGTTCAAACCCATTTTTTTTAACATAAACATAAGGAATAGTTGTGGCCTTAAAGTCAACTATATTAGCTGCATTTTGTACCCACTCACAATAAAGTGGGTTTAATTGTTGATAAATTTGTTTGAGATTTTGTATTTCTGCTTCAAGTTGATTAGCTTTTTCGTTGACTGTTTTAACTTGCTCCTGTAATTCTTTTCCCCCTTGGTAAACTTTTTCTTGTAGTTCGTGCCATTCTAGTCGAGATTTTTTTGGTGCGAGTATAGTTTTTTTCTGATTAAGTTGTGCTTCTAATACTTTGAGAGATTGATTAATTTCTTGTAATTCTTCTTGCCACTTTGCAGCTTCTTCAGCATTTTTTTTGCGAAATTCTGCTAGTGTTTCAGGAGTATTATCTGGAGGAAAACTAACATCTATTCGGAAAGAGGAACGTTGATGACGAAGAGTATCTACTTCGGTCTGTAAAGTTTCTATTTCTGCTTGTAAAGTTTCTACTTCTGATTTGAGTTCTGCTATATTTTCTTTCATATATTTGAACAGGGTTTAATTTAGTATAAAGAGGGCAGGAATAACTAACCAGTTACAAAATCCTAAAAGCCTTACTAATCAATACTTTTGACTGTCAGATGTGCGTCTTACATTCTGAGGTCCCCTCAGAATTACGCACTCGCTTTTGAATTTTGAATTTTGACTTCCGCGTAGCGGCGCTAGTCGTTCAGGAACTACTATATATCCGGTGGTGTCATCGCCCAAAACTAAATTTTTTGCTTGACCCCAATACCACCAGTATGCACCAATATAAGCACAGATTAAACTATCTAATTTATCTTCTGTAATTTTGAGGGTAGCTATACTATTGATATTTTCAGTATCTAGGAAATTTTCGGAAATTTCTAGAGTTGGTTCCAGGGTAGTTAAGATATTTATTATGTATTGGTGCAGTTTCAAAAGTTCTGATTTACGGTCTGCTAATTTCCCTTTTTTGTATTTCAAAATTTTTTCTAAACCAAATAAATTAACTATAGCTGGATGAGGATAAACTTCGATTTGAAAACGTCCTGGTTGTTGCGGTTCAATTGTTGGTGCATGAATAAATCCTTTAGCTGTCAAACTCATGCCAAAATTTACGGTTTTCTGAGCAAAAGGACGGTTAAGATTTGCTGGATAACATCCTGCATGATAACGACCAAAATATTTATGAGTAAGTTTATCTGGTAGTCTAGTTCCTGTTTGATTTGGTATTATTGTTGGAGCATCTACGGCAATTAAAGCAGGAGTTGGTAAGGGAGTTAAATTATCAATCCAATTGAGAATATCTTCAGTTTCTAATATGCAGTCTAAGTCTAATATTTTTAACTTTTGGTCTGAGTATTGTAGACAGCACAAACCACTTTTTCCCGACCGCCAACCGAGGTCTATTCCGATAAATTTCATAGTGAAGATACAAGTCAAAAGTCAAAAGTAAGAAGTATAGCGCTGCGCGCAGGCAACAGGCAATAGGCAACAGGCAACAGGCAACAGGCAACAGGGGGAATTACAGAAAAATCAAGGGACAAATATACCCGACTACCTCCTCTATAAATTCTATTCTCCCCTACTCCCCCGCTCCCCTACTCCCTCACTCCCCCACTCCCCCACTCCCCTACTCAAGAAAGGAATAGCCATACCTAAAGTAGTCGCCCTAGCCGCCATAAACATTGTTAAAGCTAACCATAATATATGATTACTTTGTGAACTACCAACACTCCCCTAACGGGTGAGTGTTGGCTTCCAGCTTCACAGAAGATTGCCGCATCTTGGATTTACGTCCGCGAGTTGGTCTTACATCCTCTCCACTGGCGTTAGCCTCCCCCGTCCCAGAGGAGGACAGCAGTCTAATACCTTCAGCCCTTATATTCTGTGCTGCGTTCCCATCTCTATCATGGTGGGTTCCACAACTTGGGCAAGTCCAAGTTCTAACCTCTAACGGTAATTCTTCTATTTGATAATGACAGTTAGAGCAAAGTTTGGAACTAGGGAACCATCTATCTATTTCTATGAGTACTTTTCCCTCTTTTTCTAATTTATAGGAGAGGAAATTTACCGAAAAATTGGGTTTAAAGCCTCGCCCTTGTAGGGCGACTTTTTATTTTATTTGCAAGTGAATTGAATATATGCTACACTATTATTAGTTGCCGGGGGGCACTCGGAAACTCTAAACGGACCTGGAGGGAAGCGTCAGACTACCGCCAAGGAAGCAGCACCCTGTGTTAGCGACAGCTATGCGAAGCAAAGCGTCAACCCGCCGAAGAGCTACGGCTCAGTAGGAATCCCCGTGCCTTTAGGCCGGGGAGGATGTCAAAAAGGTTCCCCATTAGGTATCAGATATTGCTTTTGCTAGTTTGTGGTTACGAACCATGCCCTTGACATTTAGATTTTCAACTACCACAACTTGATTGTTATCAACTATCTTTCTAGATAGCTTGTGTAAGTAGTCTTGGCGGACATTGCTTACCCGTTCGTATACCCTAGCTGTAATCTTGTTAGCTTTATTTTTTCGGTTGCTGCCTTTTTGCTTACGGGCTGCAATCCGTTGTTTTACGGCTAATCTTTTTTGATACTTGTACAGGTGTTTAGGATTGGTGTATTTAGAAGTTTTATCACCATCGTAGGTAATTGCAAAATCTTTAATTCCTAAATCAATTCCTATCACCTTACCATCTGTACTTGATGTTGAATTATCCCCATCGTATTCCATCAACACAGAGGCATAATATTTACCCGATGGGCATTTGCTAACCTTGACTGTTTTGATAGTTCCATCAAGGGGGCGGTGGATTTTAGCTTTCACTATTCCAACAAACCCTGGGAATTTTAAACAATTGTCAACTTGTTTTACCTTCTGCGGATACTGGATTGACTGGCGATGACGATAAGATTTGAATCTAGGGTATTTTGCTCTACCCTCAAAAAAATTCTGATAAGCACGACTAAGATTGAGACTTACAGACTGTAAAACCTGTGAGTGACAATCCTTGAGCCATTCAGTCTCTTTATTTTTTTTGAGTGCTGGCAACATTGAATTTAGTCCAGATTGAGACAAGCTTTTACCAGTTGTTTTATAGGTTTCAATGCATTGACTTAGCCCATAATTCCACCACCAACGCGCACAACCAAAATGCTGTGCAAGTATCTGTTTTTGTTGGTCTGTGGGGTACAACCTTACTTTCACCGCTTGTCTTTTCACCGTGACTTCTCCTAATTATCGACCTGTTACTATTATATACTATTTGCAGTAACAATATTCCGGAAGATTGTAAAAATATTCGCTGTCCTGCTCAGAGCAAAAATTTTTACCGCCTTATATCCCGCCGCTTCCCTATCGGGTAAGCGGGGGACTTACGGCTAAAAAGTTAATTGTTGAAGCTATCTTCGACGATTCAAACATTCTTTTTTGTTTTTAACTTGAACTTGTTCTTTTCCGTCATTAAATTCTTCTATTTGAGTAATTGGTTGATTTAGTTGAATATTATAAGCTCTGAACATAGTAAGACCAGCACCCCAAATTGCCAGAAAACTAAGAGTACTTGTCAATGCTATTTTAGTAAACTTTCGTGTTTGAGAAGGGGCTAATACTTTTAAGGGAATTAAAGCATCAAGAGCTAATTCTGCTGATGAATACCTATCTTTATAATTGGGTTGTACCATTTTTTCTAGCCAGGCAATAAAATCTTGACTGAGATTTTTTACTTGCTGCTGAAAATTAATTTTTCCCATGTCATCCATGAGACTACCTACTTCTGTTGCGGGGGTATTTGTTAATAAACAAATTAATGTTGCACCGAGACTATATAAGTCTGATGCTGTTGTTAATTCGCGATTAAACATTTGTTCTGGAGGCATAAATCCTAATGTACCTTTGACTACGCTACTAACAGCAACTTCTCCTCCTCCCATTCTGGCAAAACCAAAGTCTACTAGGCTAATGTTCATCTGGTCATCTACTAGAATATTTTCTGGTTTTAAGTCTCTATGAATGACAGGTGGAATTCTGTTTTGGAGGTATTTAAGAATTTCTAGAACTGAAATTGCTATTTGTTTAATTTGTTGGGGTTGCCATTTTTGAGAGGTTGCTAAATTTGCTAAAGAAATAGCGTTTTTATATTCTTGTACCATACAAAAACCTGATGGTGTTTGGAAAGAGTCTAAGTAGTGGGGAATGTTGGGATGGTCTAGTGTTTTTAATACTTGAACTTCTCTTTCATAAGCTTGATATTCTGACCAATGCGCTCCAGTCGTAGCAAATTGAAATTGTTTAACTACTACTGTTTTTTGGGTGTTAATTTCTGTGGCAAGATAAGTTACTCTTCCACCTGCACGGTTGTGTCCGAGTTCTTCGATTATTTGATAGCCGTAGTTGGAAAAATTGGGGTAGTTGTTCATAGTAATTAGTAGGTTTTTAGGGAACAGAAAATAGGAAATAATTAAATTATAGAATCAGATTCCAGAAGGCTATATTTTGATTATGGTTTAATTAAGTTTGGCTTAGATTTCCTGTATTTAGAAGTTATTTTGAGAGGTTTGGATATTAAATAAATTAGAGGTATTAGAGTAACAGAAAGAGAGGCGATCGCTCCTCCTACTAAGACTAAAATCTCTCTTAAAGTTAGGCAATGTAGTACAGATATGACTTGATGAAAAATAAAAAAATTGTACCTAAGCTAAAGTAAAATCCTATTGTCGAAAAACATATAAGTCCTTTTTCTTCAGAAAAGGCAGAGGATAATTTATCAAAATTGTTTTCAGTTATAATTCCAGTTATTTCGTTTGTTCTAAATTGATATTTATCTCGTGCTAGTACATTTAAAACATAAGCTACTATCGGTATTATAGTTATCCAAGATAGTTGGATTAATGCTTGCAAAGAGTAAAGAGTGACAAAATGGAAAAAATCTTGTGCTGGACTTATATCAAAATGATTAGACACCAAGAAATTTGAGCCAAGTGCTACCCAAATACTTAATGTTATTATCAGACTAACAAGACCAAGTATTAAAATTTTAGCAGTAGTACTTATCTTATTCAATAAACCAGATATTGCGATAGGTATTACTGATAACAAAATAAATAGAGGATTTAATTTTAATAATATAAAACTGCTAAATATACAAGGGAACATCAGTACAAACTGACCAAAAAAGAACATGAAGTTAGGTATCAATTTAGGCACACTACCAGTTTTCACCTGAATATTTATCTTCTGAGTTTCTGAAGCTGAATTATTATGTAAAAATATCTCCCTTTTATGAATTTCATTTTCTACTAACTTACTGGTATCTACTGTAATTTCACACCCTATATGATTGCCTTCAAATTTCTGAGGTGAAAATGAAATTCAACTATGGTAATAAGGAGTATGAGGAGGGTCACTTACATGGGGAGCTACTTCCCATCTACCAGATAAAATTGTCTCTGGAATCGGATTACTAACTGTTATTGTCTTTGTTAATTTTTCTCCCCATATATTGCCAGTAAATTCTAGATTTTCCTGACTAATTCTGACTTTTGGTAAACGATTTACATCTAAAGGTTGAAGAGTGGCTAAAGCTACCTCAGCATTTTGATATCTATCAGTATATTTTGGTTCTGCCATCTTTTCCAACCAATTAATCCACCCCCTTTGTAATGGTGGAATTAAATGACGGAAAATTATCCGATAATTCGCATCAATTAAATTTCCAATATCTCCAGATTTTATCCCCGTCAATAAACAAATTAATGTAGCACCAAGACTATATAAATCTGAAGCTGTTGTTAACCGACGATTAAACATTTGTTCGGGAGACATAAATCCCATCGTACCTTTCACAACACTACTTGCTGCTATTTCTCCTCCTCCCATTCTGGCAAAACCAAAGTCTACTAAGTAAACATTTAACTGCTCATCAATTAAAATATTTTCTGGTTTTATATCTCGATGAATAACAGGTTGTGGTTGACTTTGTAAATAGACCAAAATTTCCAAAACTGAAATAGCAATCTGTTTAATTTCTTGAGGTTGCCACTGACGATAAATTACGGCTGATTCTGCATTAATATATTCTTGAATCATGCAGAAACCGTCGTTAGTTTGAAAAGAATCTAAGTATTTAGGAATTCCTGGATGATTGAGACTTTTTAATACTGCAATTTCTTGAGAGTAGGCATCATATTCTGCCCAAGTTGCTCCTAATTTGGCAAATTGAAATTGTTTAATAACTACCTTTTTTTGAGTATGAATATTTTCAGCTAGATAAGTAACTCGCCCACCCATATTATTGTGTCCGAGTTCTCTAATTATTTGATAGCCCTGGTCAGAAAAATTGGGGTAATTATTCATAGGTTTTTGGTAGATTTTTAAGGAACACAAAGTCGCTAAATTATTGGATATTTTGCCTATTTAATATCTCTATGAATCACAGGTTGTGGTTGATTTTGTAGATAGACTAAAATTTCTAAAATCGAAATAGCAATTTGCTTAATTTCTTGGGGTTGCCACATTAGAAAAGTCCCAGCAGATTCCGCATTAATATATTCTTGAATCATGCAGAAACCATCGGCAGTTTGAAAAGAATCTAAGTATTGAGGAATCCCTGGATGATTGAGACTTTTTAATACAGCTATTTCTTGAGAGTAGGCATCATATTCTGCCCAAGTTGCTCCTAGTTTGGCAAATTGAAATTGTTTAATAACTACGTTTTTGTGAGTCTTGATGTTTTTGGCTAGATAAGTGACTCGCCCACCAATATTATTGTGACCAAGTTCTCTAATTATTTGATAGCCCTGGTCAGAAAAATTGGAGTAATTATTCATGGGTTTTTAGTAGGTTTTAAGGAACACGAAGTTGCTAAATTATTGGAGATTTTTCCTAATACTTACATTGTGATTATGGTTTAATTAAGTTTGGCTCTGCTTTTCTGTATTTAAAAAATGTTTTGATAGGTTTGGATAGTAAGTAAATTAGGGGTATTAGAGTAGCAGAAAGAGAGGCGATCGCTACTCCTGATGAGACTAAAATTTCTCCTAAAGTAAAGCAGTGTAGTTGAGGAATGACTTCAGAAAAAATCTTAAAAGTTATAACTAAGCTAAACTCAAGTCCTATTGCTAAAAGAAATATAAGTATTTGTTCTGTTTTGGAGAACAATCTACCTATCTTGTTTTTAGGTATTATTATTAATTTAATTGTTCTTTTTAACGCATACAAATATATCCAAGCTAAAAGATACGAAACTCCTACTATGCTTGTAACTAGAAATAATATCTCCCAATATCCTAGAACATCTGGGTCTACATCAGGTGGTCCCTCATCGAAAGTCTCCAATACAAACAATATAAAAGTTATAAGAAATATTTTCAAAAAATACCAAAAATTATTATGCCTTTAACAATTTTATTGTTGGTGTAAGTAAATAAAGCACATACTCCTATACATATTAATTCCCACAAAAAAAATCCACGATAGTATCCTAATAAATTAAAAATGTAAAATATAAACATTGCCACAACAAAGCGACAAAAAAAGAATATGAAAATGGAGCTAGCTTCTAATTTAGGCACAGTACCAGTTTTCACCTCAACATTTATAGTTTCAATTTCTGATGCTGAATTATTATGCAAAAATATCTCCCTTTTATGAATTTCATTTTCTACTAACTTACTGGTATCTACTGTAATTTTACACTCTACATTATTGCCTTCAAATTTCTGAGATGAAAATGAAATCCAACTATGGTCATAAGGAGTATGAGGAGGGTCGCTTACATGGGGAGCAACTTCCCACCTACCAGATAAAATTGTCTCTGGAATTGGATTACTAATCTGTATAATACCTATTAATTTTTCTCCCCATTTATCACTAGAAAATTCTAGATTTTCCTGACTAATTCTGACTTTCGGTAAACGGTTAACATCTAAAGGTCGAAGAACAGCTAAAGCCTCCTCAGCATTTTCATATCTATCAGTATATTTTGGTTCTGCCATCTTTTCCAACCAATTAATCCACCCCCTTTGTAATGGTGGAATTAAATGACGGAAAATTATCCGATAATTCGCATCAATTAAATTTCCAATATCTCCAGATTTTATCCCCGTCAATAAACAAATTAATGTAGCACCAAGACTATATAAATCTGAAGCTGTTGTTAACCGACGATTAAACATTTGTTCGGGAGACATAAATCCCATCGTACCTTTCACAACACTACTTGCTGCTATTTCTCCTCCTCCCATTCTGGCAAAACCAAAGTCTACTAAGTAAACATTTAACTGCTCATCAATTAAAATATTTTCTGGTTTTATATCTCGATGAATAACAGGTTGTGGTTGACTTTGTAAATAGACCAAAATTTCCAAAACTGAAATAGCAATCTGTTTAATTTCTTGAGGTTGCCACTGACGATAAATTACGGCTGATTCTGCATTAATATATTCTTGAATCATGCAGAAACCGTCGTTAGTTTGAAAAGAATCTAAGTATTTAGGAATTCCTGGATGATTGAGACTTTTTAATACTGCAATTTCTTGAGAGTAGGCATCATATTCTGCCCAAGTTGCTCCTAATTTGGCAAATTGAAATTGTTTAATAACTACCTTTTTTTGAGTATGAATATTTTCAGCTAGATAAGTAACTCACCCACCCATATTATTGTGTCCGAGTTCCCTAATTATTTGATAGCCTTGGTCAGAAAAAATCGGGTAATTATTCATGGGTTTTTAGTGTTTTTTTAGAGGAACAGGGAATAGAAAGCAATTAAGTTTTTATATTAGTTTCCAAGTCGTTATATTTTGATTATGCTTTGATTAAGTTTGCCTCTGCTTTTCTGTATTTATAAATTATTTTTGTCGGTTTGGATAGTAAGTAAATTAGGGGTCTTAAAGTAGCATAAAGAGAGGCGATCGCTACTCCTGCTGAGACTAAAATTTCTCCTAAAGTAAAGCAGTGTAGTTGAAGAATGATTTCAGAAAAAATCTTAAAAGTTATAACTAAGCTAAAGTCTAGTCCTATTGTTAAAATAGCTATAAGTCCTTTTTTTCTTTTGGAGAACAATTGACCTATCTTGTCTTTAGGTATTTTTATTAATTTCATTGTTTCTGCCAATATCAACAAATACAGCTTGACTGGGCCAGACAAAATTACTGATACAATATACCAACCTAGTATATTTCCAAATAATAAACCCAAGGACTCTACTAGACTGAATACCGTTTCTATACCAAGAACGATGGCAAACATTCTCATAACTATTGTAATTATGATATATAAAGCACCAAAAAATATAATGCCTTTAACAACTAGGTTGTTTATGGAATTAAATAAAGATACTGCTATACATATTACTGCTATGCATATTACTGCCCAAACAAATAGAAGATTGAATTGCAATAAATTCAAACTGAAAAATATAAACACTGCCACGAAAAAGCGAGCAAAAAAGAACTCCAAAATGGAGTCAGCTTCTAATTTAGGCACAGTACCAGTTTTCACCTCAACATTTATAGTTTCAATTTCTGACGCTGAATTACTGTGTAAAAAAATCTCTCTTCTATAGATTTTATTTTTGACTAACTTACTGGTATTGACTATAATTTTACACTCTACATTATTGCCTTCAAATTTCTGAGATGAAAATGAAATCCAACTATGGTCATAAGGAGTATGAGGAGGGTCACTTACATGAGGAGCAACTTCCCACCTACCAGATAAAATTGTCTCTGGAATTGGATTACTAACTGTGATTGTTTTTGTTAATTTTTGTCCCCATACATTGCCAGTAAATTCTAGATTTCCCTGACTAATTCTAACTTTCGGTAAACGATTAACATCTAAAGGTCTCAGAACAGCTAAAGCCGCCTTAGCATTTTCATATCTATCAGTAGGTTTCGGTTCTACCATCTTCTCCAACCAATTAATCCACCCCCTTTGTAATGGTGGAACTAAATGACGAAAAATAATCCGATAATTCGCATCTATTAAATTGCCAATATCCCCAGATTTTATCCCTGTTAATAAACAAATTAATGTAGCACCGAGACTATATAAATCTGATGCTTTTGTTAATTGACGATTAAACATTTGTTCGGGAGACATAAATCCCATCGTACCTTTAACAACACTACTTGCTGCTATTTCTCCTCCTCCCATTCTGGCAAAACCAAAGTCTACTAAATAAACATTTAACTGCTCATCAATTAAAATATTTTCCGGTTTAATATCTCGATGAATAACAGATTGTGGTTGATTTTGTAGATAGACTAAAATTTCTAAAATCGAAATAGCAATTTGTTTAATTTCTTGGGGTTGCCACTGACGAAAAATTTGAGCAGATTCTGCATTAATATATTCTTGAATCATGCAGAAACCATCAGCAGTTTGAAAAGAATCTAAGTATTGAGGAATACTTGGATGCTGGAGACTTTTTAAGACTTCAATTTCTTGAGAGTATGCATCATATTCTGCCCAAGTTGCTCCTAGTTTGGCAAATTGAAATTGTTTAATAACTACCTTTTTGTGAGTATGGATATTTTCAGCTAGATAAGTAACTCGCCCACCAATATTATTGTGACCAAGTTCTCTAATTATTTGATAGCCTTGGTCAGAAAAATCAGGGTAATTGTTCATAGGTTTTTGGTAGATTTCAAGGAAAATAAAGTAGTTAAATTATCGGATATTTTTCCTAATACTTACATTTTGATTATGGTTTAATTAAGTTTGGCTGAGATTTTCTGTATTTATAAAACATTTTAGCAGGTTTGAATAATAAGTAAATTAGGGGTATTAGAGTCACAGCAAGAGAGGCGATCGCTACTCCTCCTGAGAGTAAAATTTCTCCTAAAGTAAAGCAGTGTAGTTGAGGAATGACTTCATAAAAAATATTAAAGTTCATAATTAAGCTAAAGTCTAGTCCTATTGTTAAAAGAGTTATAACTTTTTTTTCTTTAGAGAACAATTGACTTATTAACAATTGACCTATCTCGTTTTTAGAAATTATTAATTCAACTGTTTTTGCCAATATAAACAAATACAGCAAAACTAAAAAATACGGAATTACGCCTATTATGAACATTGCTATAGCTAGTGGTTCAAATATAGAGCTGAACATATAATAGACAAGACCAAAAAGTATTATGAATTTAACAATATCGTTTTTTGTAACATTAACTATTGAAGGAACCAAACAATATACTCCTATATGTATTATTGCCAACCAAATAAATACAGGATTGAATTGCAATAAACTAAACCCGTAAAATATAACCACTGCCACAACAAAGCGACAAAAAAAGAACATGAAAATTGAGCTAGCTTCTAATTTAGGCACACTAGCAGTTTTCACCTGAATATTTATCTTCAGGGTTTCTGATGCTGAATTATTATGTAAAAATATCTTCCTTTTATGAATTTCATTTTCTACTAACTTACTGGTATCTACTGTAATTTCACACTTGACATTATTACCTTCAAATTTCTGAGGTGAAAATGAAATCCAACTATGGTCATAAGGAGTATGAGGAGGGTCACTTACATGGGGAGCAACTTCCCAATTACCAGATATAATTGTCTCTGGAATTGGGTTACTAACTCTTGTTGTTTCTGTTAATTTTTCTCCCCATTGATCGCTAGCAAATTCTATATTTTCTTGACTAATTATGACTTTCGGTAAACTACTAACATTTAAAGGTCGAAGAATAGCTAAAGCTGCCTCAGCATTTTTATATCTATCAGTATATTTTGGTTCTGCCATCTTTTCCAACCAATTAATCCAACCTCTTTCTAATGGTGGAACTAAATGACGAAAAATTATCCGATAATTCGCATCAATTAAATTGCCAATATCTACTGATTTTATTCCTGTTAATAAACAAATTAATGTGGCACCAAGACTATATAAATCTGAACTTATTGTTAATTCCCGATTAAACATTTGTTCGGGAGACATAAATCCCATCGTACCTTTCACAACACTACTTGCTGCTATTTCTCCTCCTCCCATTCTGGCAAAACCAAAGTCTACTAAGTAAACATTTAACTGCTCATCAATTAAAATATTTTCTGGTTTTATATCTCGATGAATAACAGGTTGTGGTTGACTTTGTAAATAGACCAAAATTTCCAAAACTGAAATAGCAATCTGTTTAATTTCTTGAGGTTGCCACTGACGATAAATTACGGCTGATTCTGCATTAATATATTCTTGAATCATGCAGAAACCGTCGTTAGTTTGAAAAGAATCTAAGTATTTAGGAATTCCTGGATGATTGAGACTTTTAATACTGCAATTTCTTGAGAGTAGGCATCATATTCTGCCCAAGTTGCTCCTAATTTGGCAAATTGAAATTGTTTAATAACTACCTTTTTTTGAGTATGAATATTTTCAGCTAGATAAGTAACTCGCCCACCCATATTATTGTGTCCGAGTTCTCTAATTATTTGATAGCCCTGGTCAGAAAAATTGGGGTAATTATTCATGGGTTTTTAGTAGATTTTTAAGGAACACAAAGCAGTTAAATTATTGGATATACTTCCTGATAATGATATTTCGATTATCATTTCCTTTACGGGTTTAATACCCCACCGTTTATACAGTACTCAAAATTATTTGGGATTAGAATCAATAAGCAATTTTCCCTTCTGCATCCCCCCTTTCAAAGGGGGGTAGGGGGGATACCTTCTGCCTTCTTCAAGCCTTAATTAATTTTGGCTCAGATTTTTGAGTTAGCTATTATTTTCATAAATTTTAATTTTACATAAAATAGGAGTATTAGAGTAACAGAAAGAGAAGCGATCGCTACTCCAAATAATAGTTCTATTAGAAATAAAAGTATGGTTTATCAGTTGTCAGTTCAAGATGATTTTTTTTGACTACCGATAATGGAGTTTATAAACTTTTCAAAGCCACTACTGTAAGAAGTTTGTTGAGAAATAATCATCCAACATTGAGAAAATGCAGGTTTACTGAAACTTGCTTTGATAGCTGACTCCCAAATTTTCCATAGTTTTCTATCTATCAATTTTAAGTCATGGTACAAAGAATATTCTTCAAAACATAAATCGAAATACAGCCACATATAACGGAGAATTTTGATTCTTTCTGCTCTATCTAAATAATTTACGTCAAAATTGGCAGATAAAACACTTTCAGGTAAGTTCCCAATTATTTCTTGATATCTTTTGTATATTCGCCAATATTCGCTACTAAAAGTTGTTTTTTAACACCTTTATTCTGTGACCAAATACTGAATAAAGATATAACTAGAGCAGTAGTGGCAATAATGTCGCTTGGATTGAGTTTCATAATTTACCTATAGATTAATAAAGACAATTATAAGCTGGAATAACTATTATTTTCTCTAACGTAGAAGAAAGCATAAGTTTGAAGGATTTTGCTCAGTTTCGATTTTTACTTGTTCGGCAAAATGTTCAAGGGTTCGTGGAGACCAAAATTTATTTCTAGAAAATTTTATAATATGATTTTCAAGATTACTTTCTTTGAAAAAGAAAACTACAAAAAACAGGCAAAAGCAAAACAGTCAAAAGCAAAAGAGTTTTTAGTATTATCAGTGGTTGTAATAATACAAACTATACTTAGAATAGCTTGTACTAGCTTCCCTAAGTATTTTAAAAATGAAGCCAAAAATTCCTGCTTTTTGTAGTCAGGTTGGTTCATTTCAGTTGAGCAAAAATTACAGCTTTCTTGAGTACATCCTAATCCTTTGCGAATAAAATATGCTACAACAGCAGAACAATTATTTTTTCTGGTATGATATTGGCTTTCATATTCTGGTAAATCATTGTTTATATACCATCTATAAAATTCCCTAATTCGAGCTTCATTTAAGCCTAAAATTTTAATCTTGCTATCAGGTTTACGACCTCTTTTATCACAATCTTCATTAAAAGAAATCCATTCGGCTTTTGTAGTAAAATTATTTCCTAGAGTATACTGCTTTGAAGTATCTTTATTGTTTAACTTTGACCTAGAATTACTATGATTTTCAACCGTTTGAGGGCGATGGCTTATGTAAATTTCATCTTCTGGGTTTTCATCATCAAAAACTAACATCGAAGCATGACCTACGTTAAACCCAAAAATAGCATTATATCCAGTAAACTGAGGAAGTTTACCTCGCCAGATATTAATAATTACTGTCATAATATTTACCTCCTGTAAATAATATTTTACAGAAATACTATTTTCTCCTACCCAAACGCCAGCATAAATTTGAAGGATTTTGCTCAGTTTCCATTTTTACTTTTTCCGCAAAATTTTCGAGAGTTCGTGGAGACCAGAATTGATTTTTTTATAGGAAAAATTTAACAGACAAGCTTCAAGATTAAAAACTGAAAATGGATAAGTTAGGAATGCAATTACCAATATAATAAGAAATAAAATAGTCTTCAAAACTAAAGAATATGAATAAATGTAAATCAAAAGCCAAAATACTATACAACTCAATTGTAAAAATGCACAAAATCCCTGTATTTTCCAGTCAGGTTGATTCCTTTCAGCAAAACAAAATTTACAGATTTTGTTGTCAGGACATTTTAATCCCTTGCGAATAAAATATACGACAACTGAACAACAGTTATTTTTTCTACTATGGTACTGACTTTCTGATTCTGTTAAATTGTTACTTATATATCTTTCGTGAAAATATTTAATTTTAGATTCATTTAGACCTGAAATAATAATCTGATTATCAGGTTGACGTTTTCTGCGATCGCAATCTTCATCAAAGGAAATTGTCTCAGCTTTTGGAGTAAAATTTTTTCTAAAAAATACTTCTTATCTGTATCTTTGCCGAAGTTATTTTGAGGATTTATTGTTTGAGGGCGATGACTTATATAGATTTTATCTTTGGGGTTTTTATCGTTAATAATTAACATCGAAGCATGACCTACATTTAAACCAAAAATAGCATTATACCCAGTACGTTGAGGAAGTTCGCCTTTCCATATATTAATTACTACTGTCATAATATTTATCTCACGTAAAAAATATTGAATAGTTAGATAATTTCAAATAAATACCTAAAATGATAATTTTGAGAATAAAAAACTCTTCAAATTCTAGTATTTAACATACAACTTCACTAACCCAAATTGTGGTATTTTGACATTCTTTATTAGTCATTTTTTTCACTTTTTCAGCAAAATTTTCAAGAGTTCGGGCTGACCAAAATTTATTGTCACTAAAAAATTTATAATACGTGCCATATTAATGTTAGTCACTTGCATAGTTTCATCTATTATGCTACCAGAAGCAACATTAAAAAATTCTGGTGTATTCTCTTCAGCAGAACAAAAATTGCAACATTCCTGCTCAGGACATTTTAATCCCTTACGAATAAAATACGCTACAACAGCACAACAATTATTTTTTCTAACATGATATTGACTTTCATATTCTGGTAAATCATTGTTGAAATACCATTTATAAAACTCCCTAATTCGATATTCATGTAAGCCTAAAATTTTAATCTGGCTATCAGGTTTACGCCCTCTTTTATCACAATCTTCATCAAAAGAAATCCATTCTGCTTTTGGAGTAAAACTATCTCCTAAAGCATACTGCTTTGAAGTGTCTTTGTTATTAAACTTTGCCTTAGAGTTTCCAGAATATGTTATTTGAGGACGATGACTAATATAAATTTTATCTTTTGGATTTTCATCATTAATTACTAACATCGAACCATGACCAACATTCAATCCGTAGATAGCATTCCACACAGTAAACTGAGGAAGTTCACCTAACCAAATATTAACTATAACTGTCATAATATTTAACTCCTTCAGAAAAAATTACAAAATTAACATTGTTTTACCTGAAGCATCTAGATAATAATTCAATATATCCAATTCCAAAATTAGAAAACAGGGAAAAAATATTAAGAGACTCACTACAACTTTTCCTAACTGCTGAAACTGCCAATAATATTCCCACAACCAACAAAATTTATCACCTTTCCGCACTTTCTATATTACACTCCGTATTATAATGTAACCATGAATTCTCAACGTCGGGAATTATGCAAAAATAATCAAGAAAACAAGACTATCGAAAATAATACGGAGAAAAACTGTGGACTCCAAATATAACCCTGTATCCATTGAACAAAAGTGGCAAAAAATCTGGACCGAACAAAACCAAAACAAAACCCCTACAGACAAGAATAAACAAAAATTCTACGCTCTATCCATGTTCCCCTACCCATCCGGGAACTTACACATGGGTCATGTTCGTAACTACACAATCACCGATGTCATTGCCCGACTCAAACGGATGCAAGGTTATCGTGTCCTGCACCCCATGGGTTGGGACGCATTTGGACTACCAGCAGAAAACGCAGCCATTGACCGTGGCATCCCACCCGCCCAATGGACCTACCAAAATATCGCCCAAATGAAAGAACAACTAAGACGTTTGGGTTTCTCCATCGACTGGGAAAAAGAAGTCGCCACCTGCTCCCCCGAATACTACCGTTGGACCCAATGGATATTCCTTCAATTTTTCCAAGCAGGTCTCGCTTATCAAAAAGAGTCCGCCGTTAACTGGGACCCCATCGACCAAACCGTACTTGCCAACGAACAAGTAGATGGCGAAGGTCGTTCCTGGCGTTCCGGGGCAAAAGTCGAACGTAAATTGTTGCGTCAGTGGTTCTTCAAAATTACCGACTACGCCGAACAACTCCTCAATGATTTGGACAAATTGCCTGGTTGGCCAGAAAGAGTTAAAACCATGCAGGCCAACTGGATAGGTAAATCTGTCGGTGCTTACCTCGAATTTCCCATAGTCGGTATGGATAAAAAAATCGGTGTCTTTACCACCAGACCCGATACAGTCTACGGCGTTAGTTACGTTGTCTTAGCTCCCGAACATCCTTTGACCGCACAGGTGACAACCCCAGAACAACAAACTACCGTCGAAACCTTTATTCAAGAAGTAGCTGCCGAAAGTGAACTAGAACGCACCGCTGAAGACAAACCAAAACGTGGCGTTCCCACTGGTGGCAAAGCTATCAACCCATTTAATAACCAAGAAATTCCCATCTGGATCGCCGACTATGTACTCTATGAATATGGTACAGGTGCAGTTATGGGAGTACCCGCTCACGATGTACGAGACTACCAGTTTGCCAAACAATACGATCTACCCATTACAAATGTCATTGTGCCAGATGATTCGGATAATGATGACTGGGAACTTACAGATGCTTATACCGATATTGGCGTCATGGTCAACTCCGGTCCGTTTAATGGTCAAAAATCTACTGTCGCCAAAAAAGCAATTATTGAACTTGCAGAAGATGAAGGTTATGGGGAAGGTCGCGTACAATATCGTTTGCGAGATTGGTTAATTTCTAGACAACGTTATTGGGGCGCACCAATACCTATTATTCATTGTCCGAACTGTGGTGCTGTACCTGTACCAGATGAAGATTTGCCTGTGAAATTGCCAGAAAGTGTGGAATTTTCTGGTCGTGGTCCGTCACCCTTGGCAAAATTGTCAGATTGGGTAAATGTTCCTTGTCCGAGTTGTGGGACTCCAGCAAAACGGGAAACGGATACCATGGATACTTTTATTGATTCGTCTTGGTATTATTTGCGTTATCCAGATGCAACGAACGAACAACAGGTGTTTGACTCGGAAGTGGTAAATGACTGGTTGCCTGTAGACCAATATGTCGGTGGTATCGAACACGCAATTTTGCATTTGTTGTATTCCAGATTTTTTACAAAGGTTTTGCGCGACAGAGGTTTGTGCAATTTTGACGAACCATTCCAACGTTTGTTAACTCAAGGGATGGTACAAGGTATCACTTACAAAAATCCAGTTACGGGTAAATATATTCCCTCTGCTGATGTCAACCCGGAAGACCCGAAAGACCCGAAAACTGGAGACGAGTTGGAAGTCTTTTTTGAGAAGATGTCTAAATCTAAATATAACGGTGTCGATCCTTTAGATGTGATGTCAAAATATGGAGCTGATACCGCGCGGATGTTTATCTTATTTAAAGCTCCACCAGAAAAAGATTTAGAGTGGGATGATGCTGATGTACAAGGGCAGTTTCGTTTCCTCAACCGGGTGTGGTCTTTGGTAACGGAATTTTCTGCAAATCATAGTTTAAGTGAGTTGAAAGTAAAAAATAGCGGTATTACTCAAGCAGAGTTGAAAGAGTTGGGTTGGTCTCGGTATTTGATTACTGAAATTACGAAAAATCTTTCTGCTTTTAAACTTAAAAATGTGGTAAAAGTTTATGCTGCTGCTGATGTGAAAGCTGCAATAGAAGCAAAGTTTAATCATCCAGAAACTCAACAAGAGACTAGGAATGATTTACAGAAAGGGTTGAGTTGGATAGAAAGTAAGTTTGCTACAGAGTTAACTAAAGCAGAGAAAGATGTACGAAGGGCGGTACATATTGCTATTAAGGAAGTGACAGAAGATTTGGATGGAGATTATCAGTTTAATACTGCTGTTTCTGAGATGATGAAATTGAGTAACGCTCTTGCTGATGCTAGTTGCAAAGATTCGCCTATTTATGCAGAGGGTTTGGAAACTTTGTTGTTGTTGTTGGCGCCGTTTGCACCTCATATTATTGAGGAGTTGTGGCAAGTTGCTGGTAATTTTGGTTCGGTGCATACCCATTCTTGGCCTAAGTTTGACCCGGATGCTTTGGTTGTAGATGAAATTACGTTGGTGATTCAGATTAAGGGTAAAACTAGGGGAACTATTCAGGTGTCAGCACAAGCAGATAAGGCGACTTTGGAAAAGTTAGCGCGAGAGTCGGAAGTAGCGCAGCGTCATTTGGAAGGTAAGGAGATTAAAAAGGTAATTGTGGTGCCTGGAAAATTGGTTAATTTTGTGGTGTAGCAGAAGGAAGAAGGAACAAGGAAGAAGGAACAAGGAAGAAGGCGTTTAGTTATCTATCTGACTTCTGGCTTCATTAAGGTGGGGAGGTTTTATGCAACTTCCCTACTTATATATAGACTTGTTGCGAAATAAAACCTGAAAGTGCAACGCCGAAAATTCTGCGTTTTATCCATCAGTTTATGTTGCCATTAGTTTTACGCCAATATATTGAATTTTCATACAATGGAATGAGACAATGCTGAGTGATACAATTGATAAATACCTGAAATTATTCAAGGAAGCCCCAAATAATAATGTACGATCAAGAATTGGTGATGAAATGAGAAGAGAATTTCAGAACTCGCCTCCTTCAGTTGATGAGGTTATCCAGGAACTCGAAAAATATGCTTTAAATCCAAAGTATCCTGGTGCTTCGTTTGTAGTGAGGGCCACTTGGTATAATCTTTCACAAGATTATCTACCTATTCTTTGTCAAATCCTCAATAGTGAGAGTCATAATGGTCTTCACGAAAACGTTATTGAAATTTTGGATGAGTTGCGCGATGAAAGAGCTGTTCCGGCATTATCTAAAGCCTTGACCTACCGATGGTCGTATGATTTTGGGTTAAGTGTGCCAAAAAAAGCTCTTCTGGCACTAGCAGAATTTGAAACTCCTGAAACAATGATGATAATAAAAGAAGCCACGAAATCTTCTGAAGAGTTAATTCGCGACGATGCCAATCTGTTCTTAGAAAATTTGTCAGATTGATGAATCTAAAAGCAATTAGATGAAATCACCAAGGTGATTCAGATTAAGGGGAAAACCCGGGGAACTATTCAGGTATCAGCGCAAGCAGATAAAGCGACTTTGGAAAAGTTAGCGCGAGAGTCGGAAGTCGCACAGCGTCATTTGGAGGGTAAGGAGATTAAAAAGGTAATTGTAGTGCCTGGAAAATTAGTGAATTTTGTGGTGTAGCAGAAGGAAGAAGGAAGAAGGAAGAAGGAAGAAGGCGTTTAGTTATCTAGCAAAGAAGGAAGAATCTTCCGTTGTCTGAGTTTTAAGCTTTTGATATGTCCTAAGCTTTGCTGCGACTGCTATAGCTTGATTTATCAAACAGGATTGGGTCGCGCAACCCCGCTTTTTAAGGCGAAATATTTTTGAGGCGAAGCTCAAATCCTCTACTTCCCCTCCCCTCCAGGGAGGGGTTAGGGTGGGTTGGGAGGGGTTAGGAGTGGGTTAACTTCTGACTCTCTTGGTGCGCGTTCCCTCTCTTGGTCAGCATTCCCTTGCGTCTGACGCCGACGCGGGGTCTGACCGCTTCTGACTTCTAACTTCTAACTTCTGACTTCATTAAGGTAGGGAGGTTGTATGCAACTTCCCTAATTACCACAAAGTTATTGCAAATAATATCAAATCCCGTAGCATCGGTAAAATTCAAGTCCTCTAGGGGTTTGGAGACTAAACCACTACAAATCCTGAATTTTGACCATGAATGGCAATAGAAATTATATTACTCAGGACTTACGCAAAGGCACTATTTATAGAGTAAAGTAACTGTTGGACAATAGTTTTGAGGGCTATATATAGCGTATCTGCGTAAGTCCTATTACTTAGAAACCAAAGGATTTGATATAATTCTCTTCTGTCAGTTTCGGAAATGGCGATCGCTTATAGCGGTTTTCACAAAGGTAGACTACAAAAAAATATAAGTATGTTTGAAATTTGATAAGTTATATCAAATCCGTTTAATTCGGTATAAAAAAATGTTCCATCTTCAACAATTACCAAATATTTCCCCTACTCCCCTACTCCCCTACTCCCCTACTCCCCTACTCCCCGCTCCCCTACTCCCCTACTCCCCTACTCCCCTACTCCCCCTCCCCTACTCCCCGCTCCTCCAACTATATAATAAGTATTCAACCGGATTTGAAAAATGTTTTGCCAAAATGGTATTAGATTCAAGTAAACTTAATGATGTATTATTTATCCGCAGACCAAAGTCCTATACAAATATTTTTCACAGCAATTGTAATTCTTTCAATGTCTTCTTTTAAAAGCGGTGGCCACATAACTCCTTAAACAAAGTATGAAAAGAAAAAAATATCTAAAAATAAACTCAAGTTATGGCTTTTTCAGCAGTATCTGAAACTGCAAAGAATATGGATTTTTTTAGAGAAAGAAAACTTTATTCGTTTAGTTATTCTGATTGTCGCTATTGTTAGCGTGAGTACAGTCGGAATTTATCTAGTAGAACCTAATATTTCTTTAATCGATAGTCTATGGTGGACAATTGTTACTCTCACCACAGTCGGTTATGGTGATATTACTCCAACGACAACAATAGGTCGCCTAATTGCAGTAATTGATATGATTATTGGGATTGCGATTCTTGGTGTTTTTAGTGCTACGTTAGCTAGTATTTTAGTCGATAAAAAAATTAAGGATGATTTAGGTATGAACTCTTATCAATTTGAGAAGCATATTATTATTTGTGAATGGAATCACCGCGCCGAAACGATTATTAAAGAACTACGAAATGACCCAAAAATTCAGGAAAAACCTATTGTTTTAATTGCCGATATTGAACACAAACCTCTAGAAGATCGACATTTATTTTTTGTGAGAGGTCAAGTTTCAGATGAGACTTTAAATCGAGCCAACTTAAAAGAAGCAAAGACTGTTATTATTTTAGGAGATGATAAGTTAGATTACAACAATCGAGATGCAAAAGTAATTTTAGCAACTCTAACGGTTGAAAGTATTAATAGAAGTTCTTATACGATTGTTGAGTTAGTCAATAAATCCTATGTCCCCACTTGTAGACGAGCTAATGCAGATGAAATTATTGTCACAAGTCAATTAAGTAGTCAGTTAATTTCTAAAGCAGCTCTCAATCATGGTATTAGTGAAGCTGTTTCTGATATCTTAAGTTATGAATATGGAAGTCAACTTTATAAAGTTCCACTACCTAAATCAGAGGTAGGATTGAATTTTATTGATGTTTTTGTGCGGATGAAACAAACATATCAAGCGATTATAATTGCAATTCAAAGAGGAAAAGAAGGAAATGTAATTTCTAATCCTCCCTCTGAATATAAGTTCAATGAAAATGATTATTTGATTGTGATTGCGGCTAGTGAAAAAGCAGGCGGATTAAATAAAGAATTATCTGACACTTAGCGGG
>NZ_BLZO01000062.1 GCF_014132355.1 Okeania sp. KiyG1 | reverse complement strand
ATGACCCAGATGGTACCCCTTTAGACCCTGCTGATATTTCTATTGATGTCACCCCAGTAGGGAATCTAGACGATGACAGTGCCACAACTCCTATTGATACTCCTGTAACTGTGAATATCGCTGACAACGATACTCCTATAGACCTAACTTCCATAGACCTCGATCCAGAGACTCCAGGAGAGCAGAAAACATTAGAAGTACCAGACCAAGGTACATTTGAAGTAGATGATGATGGCAATGTGACTTTCACTCCCGTATCAGGGTTTACAGGAGTTGTAAGTATTCCTTATGTGGCTAATGACCCAGATGGAAACCCTTTAGAACCTGCTGATATTTCTATTGATGTCACCCCAGTAGGGAATCTAGACGATGACAGTGCCACAACTCCTATTGATACTCCTGTAACTGTGAATATCGCTGACAACGATACTCCTATAGACCTAACTTCCATAGACCTCGATCCAGATACTCCAGGAGAGCAGAAAACATTAGAAGTACCAGACCAAGGTACATTTGAAGTAGATGATGATGGCAATGTGACTTTCACTCCGGTATCAGGGTTTACAGGAGTTGTAAGTATTCCTTATGTGGCTAATGACCCAGATGGAAACCCTTTAGAACCTGCTGATATTTCTATTAATGTTGTCGGGACTCCACCTGCCAACCAACCCCCAGTAGCCAACAACGACAACGGCACAACACTCAAAAACCAGCCAGTAACCTTTAGCATCGCAGACAACGACAACGACATAGACGGCAACATCGACCCCAGCACCATAGACCTAAACCCCAACACACCAGGAGAGCAAAAAACCAGAACTATCCCCGGACAAGGCACATTTGAAGTAGACAACAATGGCAACGTGACATTCACACCAGTTGCTGACTTCGTAGGAGAAGCAACCATCCCCTACACCGTAGCAGACAACGACGGCCAAACCTCAAACAGTGCCAACATCACCATCACCGTCATCAACACCCCACCAGTAGCAACCAACGACAACGCCAGCACAGGAGTAAATACACCAGTAACCTTCAACATCACCGACAACGACACAGACAGTGACGGCACATTAGACCTGACCACAGTAGACCTAGACCCAAACACAGAAGGCAGACAAACCACCTTCACACAACCAGGGGAAGGCACATTTGAAATAGACAATGCAGGGAACATCACATTCACACCAGTTGCTGAGTTCGTAGGAGAAGTAACCCCCATCACCTACACCGTCGCCGACAACAATGGCGATATCTCCAATACTGCCGAGGTAGCAGTCACAGTCACAGAAATACTGCCAGCAGCTAGCAACGATAACGCCAGCACAGTCATCAACACACCAGTAACCTTCAACATCACCGACAACGACATCGCCGACCCTGAAGTAGAGATAGCACCAGCAACTATCGACCTCGACCCCAGTACCTCAGGACAACAAACAACACTCATCACAGAGGAAGGTATTTTTGAAGTAGACCCCACAGGAGATATTACCTTTACTCCCACAGATGGGTTTATAGGAGTAGTCACAATTCCTTACACCGTAGAAGATACCGCAGGCAACGTCACCAACATCGCCGATATTATCGTAGAAGTAACTGACACTCCTCCCATAGCCACCGATGACTTTGCCAACACCTTTATTAACCAACCAGTAACATTCAACATCACCAACAACGACATCGACATCGAAGGAGAAATAGACCCCAGCACCATCGACATTGACCCAACCACACCAGGAAACCAAACAACATTAGAACTACCAGACCAAGGTACCTTTGAAGTAGATGAAAACGGCAACCTGACCTTTACCCCCACAAATGGGTTTATCGGAGAGGTGACAATACCCTATACTGTCAACGACAACAACGGCAATACATCAAACAATGCCAACATCACAGTGGAAGTAGTAAACCTACCACCAGTAGCAACAGATAACAGTAGCACCACAGTAGCAGGGCAACCAGTCACCTTCAACATTACCGATGATGATAGTGACCCAGAGACGACAATAGACTTGACCACCGTAGACTTAGACCCCAGTACCCCAGAACAAGAGACTACCTTCACACAACCAGGAGAAGGCACATACACCTTAGACGATGAGGGTAACCTCACCTTTACTCCAGTAGAGGGTTTTACAGGTCAGACAACTCCTATTAGTTATACAGTCCAAGATAGTACTGGTGCAGTTTCTAACTCCGCAAATATTTCTATTGATGTCACCCCAGTAGGGAATCTAGACGATGACAGTGCCACAACTCCTATTGATACTCCTGTAACTGTGAATATCGCTGACAACGATACTCCTATAGACCTAACTTCCATAGACCTCGATCCAGATACTCCAGGAGAGCAGAAAACATTAGAAGTACCAGACCAAGGCACATTTGAAGTAGATGATGATGGCAATGTCACATTCACTCCCGTATCAGGGTTTACCGGAGTTGTAAGTATTCCTTATGTGGCTAATGACCCAGATGGTACCCCTTTAGACCCTGCTGATATTTCTATTGATGTCACCCCAGTAGGGAATCTAGACGATGACAGTGCCACAACTCCTATTGATACTCCTGTAACTGTGAATATCGCTGACAACGATACTCCTATAGACCTAACTTCCATAGACCTCGATCCAGAGACTCCAGGAGAGCAGAAAACATTAGAAGTACCAGACCAAGGTACATTTGAAGTAGATGATGATGGCAATGTGACTTTCACTCCGGTATCAGGGTTTACAGGAGTTGTAAGTATTCCTTATGTGGCTAATGACCCAGATGGTACCCCTTTAGAACCTGCTGATATTTCTATTGAATCCAGAGACTCCAGGAGAGCAGAAAACATTAGAAGTACCAGACCAAGGTACATTTGAAGTAGATGATGATGGCAATGTGACTTTCACTCCCGTATCAGGGTTTACAGGAGTTGTAAGTATTCCTTATGTGGCTAATGACCCAGATGGAAACCCTTTAGAACCTGCTGATATTTCTATTGATGTCACCCCAGTAGGGAATCTAGACGATGACAGTGCCACAACTCCTATTGATACTCCTGTAACTGTGAATATCGCTGACAACGATACTCCTATAGACCTAACTTCCATAGACCTCGATCCAGATACTCCAGGAGAGCAGAAAACATTAGAAGTACCAGACCAAGGTACATTTGAAGTAGATGATGATGGCAATGTGACTTTCACTCCGGTATCAGGGTTTACAGGAGTTGTAAGTATTCCTTATGTGGCTAATGACCCAGATGGTAACCCTTTAGAACCTGCTGATATTTCTATTGATGTTGTCGGGACTCCACCTGCCAACCAACCCCCAGTAGCCAACAACGACAACGGCACAACACTCAAAAACCAGCCAGTAACCTTTAGCATCACAGACAACGACAACGACATAGACGGCAACATCGACCCCAGCACCATAGACCTAAACCCCAACAGACCAGGAGAGCAAAAAACCAGAGTTATCCCCGGACAAGGCACATTTGAAGTAGACAACGATGGCAACGTGACATTCACACCAGAACCAGACTTCCTAGGAGAAGCAACCATCCCCTACACCGTAGCAGACAACGACGGCCAAACCTCAAACAGTGCCAACATCACCATCACCGTCATCAACACCCCACCAGTAGCAACCAACGACAACGCCAGCACAGGAGTAAATACACCAGTAACCTTCAACATCACCGACAACGACACAGACAGTGACGGCACATTAGACCTGACCACAGTAGACCTAGACCCAAACACAGAAGGCAGACAAACCACCTTCACACAACCAGGGGAAGGCACATTTGAAATAGACAATGCAGGGAACATCACATTCACACCAGTTGCTGAGTTCGTAGGAGAAGTAACCCCCATCACCTACACCGTCGCCGACAACAATGGCGATATCTCCAATACTGCCGAGGTAGCAGTCACAGTCACAGAAATACTGCCAGCAGCTAGCAACGATAACGCCAGCACAGTCATCAACACACCAGTAACCTTCAACATCACCGACAACGACATCGCCGACCCTGAAGTAGAGATAGCACCAGCAACTATCGACCTCGACCCCAGTACCTCAGGACAACAAACAACACTCATCACAGAGGAAGGTATTTTTGAAGTAGACCCCACAGGAGATATTACCTTTACTCCCACAGATGGGTTTATAGGAGTAGTCACAATTCCTTACACCGTAGAAGATACCGCAGGCAACGTCACCAACATCGCCGATATTATCGTAGAAGTAACTGACACTCCTCCCATAGCCACCGATGACTTTGCCAACACCTTTATTAACCAACCAGTAACATTCAACATCACCAACAACGACATCGACATCGAAGGAGAAATAGACCCCAGCACCATCGACATTGACCCAACCACACCAGGAAACCAAACAACATTAGAACTACCAGACCAAGGTACCTTTGAAGTAGATGAAAACGGCAACCTGACCTTTACCCCCACAAATGGGTTTATCGGAGAGGTGACAATACCCTATACTGTCAACGACAACAACGGCAATACATCAAACAATGCCAACATCACAGTGGAAGTAGTAAACCTACCACCAGTAGCAACAGATAACAGTAGCACCACAGTAGCAGGGCAACCAGTCACCTTCAACATTACCGATGATGATAGTGACCCAGAGACGACAATAGACTTGACCACCGTAGACTTAGACCCCAGTACCCCAGAACAAGAGACTACCTTCACACAACCAGGAGAAGGCACATACACCTTAGACGATGAGGGTAACCTCACCTTTACTCCAGTAGAGGGTTTTACAGGTCAGACAACTCCTATTAGTTATACAGTCCAAGATAGTACTGGTGCAGTTTCTAACTCCGCAAATATTTCTATTGATGTCACCCCAGTAGGGAATCTAGACGATGACAGTGCCACAACTCCTATTGATACTCCTGTAACTGTGAATATCGCTGACAACGATACTCCTATAGACCTAACTTCCATAGACCTCGATCCAGATACTCCAGGAGAGCAGAAAACATTAGAAGTACCAGACCAAGGTACATTTGAAGTAGATGATGATGGCAATGTGACTTTCACTCCGGTATCAGGGTTTACAGGAGTTGTAAGTATTCCTTATGTGGCTAATGACCCAGATGGTACCCCTTTAGACCCTGCTGATATTTCTATTGATGTCACCCCAGTAGGGAATCTAGACGATGACAGTGCCACAACTCCTATTGATACTCCTGTAACTGTGAATATCGCTGACAACGATACTCCTATAGACCTAACTTCCATAGACCTCGATCCAGAGACTCCAGGAGAGCAGAAAACATTAGAAGTACCAGACCAAGGTACATTTGAAGTAGATGATGATGGCAATGTGACTTTCACTCCCGTATCAGGGTTTACAGGAGTTGTAAGTATTCCTTATGTGGCTAATGACCCAGATGGAAACCCTTTAGAACCTGCTGATATTTCTATTGATGTCACCCCAGTAGGGAATCTAGACGATGACAGTGCCACAACTCCTATTGATACTCCTGTAACTGTGAATATCGCTGACAACGATACTCCTATAGACCTAACTTCCATAGACCTCGATCCAGATACTCCAGGAGAGCAGAAAACATTAGAAGTACCAGACCAAGGTACATTTGAAGTAGATGATGATGGCAATGTGACTTTCACTCCGGTATCAGGGTTTACAGGAGTTGTAAGTATTCCTTATGTGGCTAATGACCCAGATGGAAACCCTTTAGAACCTGCTGATATTTCTATTAATGTTGTCGGGACTCCACCTGCCAACCAACCCCCAGTAGCCAACAACGACAACGGCACAACACTCAAAAACCAGCCAGTAACCTTTAGCATCGCAGACAACGACAACGACATAGACGGCAACATCGACCCCAGCACCATAGACCTAAACCCCAACACACCAGGAGAGCAAAAAACCAGAACTATCCCCGGACAAGGCACATTTGAAGTAGACAACAATGGCAACGTGACATTCACACCAGTTGCTGACTTCGTAGGAGAAGCAACCATCCCCTACACCGTAGCAGACAACGACGGCCAAACCTCAAACAGTGCCAACATCACCATCACCGTCATCAACACCCCACCAGTAGCAACCAACGACAACGCCAGCACAGGAGTAAATACACCAGTAACCTTCAACATCACCGACAACGACACAGACAGTGACGGCACATTAGACCTGACCACAGTAGACCTAGACCCAAACACAGAAGGCAGACAAACCACCTTCACACAACCAGGGGAAGGCACATTTGAAATAGACAATGCAGGGAACATCACATTCACACCAGTTGCTGAGTTCGTAGGAGAAGTAACCCCCATCACCTACACCGTCGCCGACAACAATGGCGATATCTCCAATACTGCCGAGGTAGCAGTCACAGTCACAGAAATACTGCCAGCAGCTAGCAACGATAACGCCAGCACAGTCATCAACACACCAGTAACCTTCAACATCACCGACAACGACATCGCCGACCCTGAAGTAGAGATAGCACCAGCAACTATCGACCTCGACCCCAGTACCTCAGGACAACAAACAACACTCATCACAGAGGAAGGTATTTTTGAAGTAGACCCCACAGGAGATATTACCTTTACTCCCACAGATGGGTTTATAGGAGTAGTCACAATTCCTTACACCGTAGAAGATACCGCAGGCAACGTCACCAACATCGCCGATATTATCGTAGAAGTAACTGACACTCCTCCCATAGCCACCGATGACTTTGCCAACACCTTTATTAACCAACCAGTAACATTCAACATCACCAACAACGACATCGACATCGAAGGAGAAATAGACCCCAGCACCATCGACATTGACCCAACCACACCAGGAAACCAAACAACATTAGAACTACCAGACCAAGGTACCTTTGAAGTAGATGAAAACGGCAACCTGACCTTTACCCCCACAAATGGGTTTATCGGAGAGGTGACAATACCCTATACTGTCAACGACAACAACGGCAATACATCAAACAATGCCAACATCACAGTGGAAGTAGTAAACCTACCACCAGTAGCAACAGATAACAGTAGCACCACAGTAGCAGGGCAACCAGTCACCTTCAACATTACCGATGATGATAGTGACCCAGAGACGACAATAGACTTGACCACCGTAGACTTAGACCCCAGTACCCCAGAACAAGAGACTACCTTCACACAACCAGGAGAAGGCACATACACCTTAGACGATGAGGGTAACCTCACCTTTACTCCAGTAGAGGGTTTTACAGGTCAGACAACTCCTATTAGTTATACAGTCCAAGATAGTACTGGTGCAGTTTCTAACTCCGCAAATATTTCTATTGATGTCACCCCAGTAGGGAATCTAGACGATGACAGTGCCACAACTCCTATTGATACTCCTGTAACTGTGAATATCGCTGACAACGATACTCCTATAGACCTAACTTCCATAGACCTCGATCCAGATACTCCAGGAGAGCAGAAAACATTAGAAGTACCAGACCAAGGCACATTTGAAGTAGATGATGATGGCAATGTGACTTTCACTCCGGTATCAGGGTTTACAGGAGTTGTAAGTATTCCTTATGTGGCTAATGACCCAGATGGTACCCCTTTAGAACCTGCTGATATTTCTATTGATGTTGTCGGGACTCCACCTGCCAACCAACCACAACCAAATCCACAACCAACCCCACAACCAAATCCACAACCAACCCCACAACCAACCCCACAACCAACTCCAGAGCCAACTCCAGAGCCGACTCCAGAGCCAACTCCAGAGCCAACTTCAGAGCCGACTCCAGAGCCAACTTCAGAGCCGACTCCTATAAATGAAGATCGTTCATGTCCTCCTCCTCCAACTATAGAACTTGTAGATTTACCGATCTTGCCCTCTATAGTTATCGACGAAACAAATCTATTTGAAGACTTATTCTTCGGTACAGAAGCAAGTGAGTCTATAACAAATAACAGAGTCAGCCAAGCTATTGATGCCTTGGGCGGAAATGACACAGTAGAAGGTGGTGATAACGATGATATTATTTATGGTGGTGAGGGTGAAGATCTAATTTTTGCTAACCGTGGCTCTGATTTTGTGAATGGCAAAGAACAAAAGGATATTATTAACTCTGGTAAAGAATCTGATATAGTTCGTGGTGGTAAGCACGATGATGTTATCTGGGCTGATATGGGCAACGATCTCGTTCTAGGTGACAAAGATAACGATACCCTCTGGGGTGGTACTGCTGGTGGTACTGACAAAGACTCTACTGGTAGCGATACAATGAATGGTGGAAGGGGTGATGACTTCCTCAACGGCAACCGTCACACTGATATGCTCATGGGTGGTAAGGATAACGATCGAGTCCATGGTGGAAAAGAATCAGATACTCTTTTCGGACAGGAAGGGCACGATATACTCATGGGTGAAAATGGCGACGATCACATTGTTGGTGACCCAAGTTCAAATTCATCAGAAGAGGAAGTAGGGGAAGATTCTGTTCATGGCGGTCGAGGTAACGATATCATGCAAGGCAGTCGTGGAAACGATGTCATGTACGGTGGTAAACAAAATGATTTCATCTATGGTGGTAAGGATGATGATTCCATGTTTGGCGACCAAGGAGACGATACTCTCTTAGGAGAGGAAGGAGATGATGTAATCTATGGTGGCAACAATAGTGTTACCGATCCTGATGTATCAGGAAAAGACTTGATTTCTGGCGGTGCCGGAAATGACTTCCTCAATGGTAACTATGCTGCAGATACTATCCTTAGTGGTGAAGACAATGATACTTCACGAGGTGGTAAGGATGATGACTTAATATATGGTCAGTCAGGAGATGACCTTCTGTTTGGCGATCAAGGTAATGATACTCTTTGTGGCTGTGTAGGTAATGATACTCTCTATGGAGATAACCCTGAACTTTCAGCAGCAGTTGGTACACAAGGCCAGCAAGACGAGTTGTTTGGTGGGGCAGGAGACGACCTCATATTTGGTAATCAAGGTGAGGATCAATTGTTTGGTGAAGAGGATAATGATACCATGTTAGGTGGTGAAGATAACGACAGCTTGTTTGGTTCATTAGGAAATGATTCTCTCCTTGGAGAAGCAGGTGACGACTTCTTAAGTGGTGGGGACGGTGATGATACTGTAACTGGAGGTAGTGGTAGCGATCGCTTCCTAATCAACTTTAACCAAGGAGTAGATATCATCACCGACTTTGATCTCAATCAAGACTTCCTCGTATTAACTGATGGAATTACTACTGATGAACAGAACTTAACAATTGATCCTGTTGGAGACAACATTTCTATTTTCTGGAACGATCGACTTTTAGTTACTCTAGAAAATTTGTCTGCGACCTCAGGGCAAATAGAATCTCGCTTAACTACTCTCAATGATTCCTTTTTCGTCTAATAAATGAGAATAGTCTACAACTCATAATTTGAAGTAGGGGCATAGTATCACGAATACTATGCCCCTAAAATTTGCACTACGCTTTAATATTCCTTTTAACAAACTTTTTTTCAGTCGATATTATTCGGTTGTATTAACATTGTAGGTTGAGTGGCGGTAGTTAAGTCAAAATTATATTGTCCTATATTAAATGAAACTGAATATTTAGGACTTAGTGACTGACAATGACACAATTAGTAGTAAATATTGCTCTATAATCTATAATTTTAATTTTAAACTATGAAAGAAATAGCACCTTATGGCTCTTGGAAATCTCCCATCACTGCTGATTTGATTGTGGCAGGGACAATTGGACTTAGCAGTCTTGCCATTGATGGTGAGGATGTTTACTGGATTGAAGGACGACCCTCAGAAGGTGGACGAAATGTTATTGTCCGTCACACTCCAGATGGACAGACAAATGACATCACTCCCCCGCCTTTTAATGTCCGTACCAGAGTCCATGAATACGGAGGTGGTGCGTTTTTGGTGACAGATGGCACGATTTATTTTTCTAATTTTGCTGACCAACGTCTCTACTGCCAAACTCCAGATGCAGGTCCTAAACCTTTAACTCCAGAAGTAAACTGCCGTTATGCTGATGCTGTGATGGATAAACAGCGCGATCGCCTAATTTGTATTCAGGAAGATCATACCAAAGGTGGAGAAGCTATAAATAGGATAGTTAGCATCAATATCAAAAATGAGGCAGATATTCAGATATTAGTGGAGGGTAATGACTTTTATGCCTCGCCACGTCTGAGTCCAGATGGAAAGCGACTTTGTTGGATAAGTTGGAATCATCCTAATATGCCTTGGGATGGTACTGAGTTATGGATAGCTCAGATTAATGCAAATGGTTTATTAGGTGAAACTCAATTAGTTGCAGGTGGCAAACAGGAATCAATTTTTCAACCAGAATGGTCGCCAGAAGGAATCTTATATTTTGTTAGCGATCGCTCTAAATGGTGGAATATTTATCGGGTTTCAGGAACTGAAATGGTAAATGTAGAGCCATTATATCCTTTAAATGCAGAGTTTGGAATGCCACAATGGGTATTTGGAATGTCTACTTATGGCTTTACAGCAGCAAACACAATTCTTTGCACTTTTACTCAAAATGGAATTTGGCATTTAGCAACTCTTAATACTACGAAAAAACATCTACAGCAAATAGAAATACCCTATACTTCAATGGGTTCTTTGAAAGCCAAAGAAGATCGAGTTTATTTTCTGGGAAGTTCTCCAACAAAACCCACTGAAATTGTAAATATAAATCTATCTACAGGTGCTATTGATATCTTAAAACGTTCTACAGAATTAGAGATTAATTCAGGTTATTTATCTATTCCTCAATCAATAGAATTTCCTACTGAAAATGGGAATACTGCTTATGGTTTATTTTACCCACCAACTAATCAAGATTACACAGAAATAACATCAGAAAAACCACCTCTTTTAGTCAAAAGTCATGGTGGCCCTACGGCAGCAACTTCTAGTAGTTTAAGCTTAAAAATTCAATATTGGACAAGTCGTGGTTTTGCCCTACTTGATGTTAATTATGGAGGCAGTACTGGTTATGGACGAGAGTATCAGCAAAGACTAAAAGATAACTGGGGAATTGTTGATGTTGATGATTGTGTTAATGGCGCTCAATATTTAGCTAAACAGGGTTTAGTTGATGGTAATCGTATGGCTATTTCTGGCGGTAGTGCAGGAGGTTATACTACTTTATGTGCGTTAACTTTTAAGGATGTTTTTAAGGCTGGTGCTAGTTATTATGGAGTTAGCGATCTAGAAGCTTTAGCCACAGATACTCATAAATTTGAATCTCGTTATTTAGATGGACTGATTGGTCCTTACCCTGAAAAAAAAGATTTATACAAACAGCGATCGCCTATTCATTTTACTGAGCTTTTGTCTTGTCCTGTAATTTTTTTCCAAGGTTTAGAAGATAAAGTTGTGCCACCAAATCAAGCAGAAATAATGTTAGAAGCTTTAAAGCAAAAAGGATTACCAGTGGCTTATGTTGCCTTTCCAGAAGAACAACATGGGTTTCGTCGTTCAGAAAATATTAAACGGGCTTTAGATGGGGAATTTTATTTTTACTCCCGTGTATTTGGATTTACACCTGCTGAAAATTTAGAGGAGATAGAAATTATTAATTTCTAGGGATAAAAAGGTGTTCAACAATTAATTATTAATTATTAATTATTAATTATTAATTATTAGGGTTTGCTGAATAAAGTCTTTTTGCTTGGGTAGGGAGTAGGGACCCACCCCTAACCCCCAGGGTCAATTTATTGTCACGCTTAGAAAAATTGATGGGGAGATGGGGGACCCACCCCTACTGCTCCCAGGAGGGGAATGTGGGGAGATGGGGGATGGGGAGATGGAGAGATGGAGAGATTTTTATATTTGCACAATTAAATGTATCAGGACTTACGCACCAAGCGCCATATATTGTAGGGGCGAATGGCATTTGCGCTCCGCAAAGCTCCGAATTGCGCCCCCTAATGATAGGGTACTGTCTAAGAATTTGCGTAAGTCCTGTGTATTTCACATTAATATTCTCTGATGACAAAGAATTAGCTCTGCTCCCAGGAAGGCAGGGCTGTTTCAAAGTATTGTAGATTAACGATTTATATCATGTCCGGATAATTAGTGATAAAAAACTCTCTCCTTCTTCTTTCTTCCCTCCTGACTCCTGACTTCCCCTCCCCTCCACGGTCGGGGTTAGGGGTGGGTTGGGAGGGGAGGGGCGAGGGGTGGGTTGACTCCTGAGGACTCCGTCGTTATTTATTTATAACTGTTCAACCGGACATGATATTAGGACGTAGAAGAAATGAGAATTGGTAAGAGGTCATAGGTTATTCGTCTAACGATATACAACATTTGCAAGTATTTTTAAACTTATAAATCAGAGTAAATTTATGCACAAAATTTTATTAATAACGAGCGTTTTAAATCTGATAATATGGATATATTTATTACTTTTTAGAGGCAAATTTTGGTTAGTAGATAGACAATTATTGTCCAGATCAGAAACAGAAATTAGAAAGATTCAATATTGGCCATCAATTGCTGCCATCGTTCCTGCTAGAAATGAAGCAAAATTATTGAGATCGACACTAAAATCCTTATTAAATCAAGATTATCCAGGAAATTTCAAGATTATATTGGTGGACGACAATAGCAAAGATAATACAGCTAATGTTGCAAAATTTATAGCTCAACAAAATGATAATTTTACTAAACTAGAAGTAATTTCAGCAGGAAACTTACCTAGTGGTTGGAGTGGAAAAATATGGGCAATTAATCAAGGAATTAGATATGCAAAACAACAAACTCCAGCCCCAGATTATTTTCTTTTTACTGATGCAGATATTGAACATAGCTCCACAAATATTAGTCAACTTATTATTAAAGCAGAACAGGAAAATTTAGCCTTAGCTTCTTTAATGGTGAGGCTGCAATGCCAAACTTTAGCAGAGGAATTAATGATTCCGGCATTTGTATTTTTTTTCCAAAAATTATATCCATTTAGATGGGTAAATAATCCGCAAAATTCTACCGCTGCAGCTGCTGGAGGTTGTATATTAATTCGTCACCAAGTTTTAGATGAAATTGGCGGAATAGAAGTTATTAAAAATGCTTTAATAGATGATTGTTCTTTAGCTACAGCAGTTAAACAAAAATCAACAAATAAAAAGATTTGGTTAGGGCTAACTTCAGACACGAAAAGTAGACGTTCCTATCCAGATTTATTTAGTATTTGGAATATGGTTGCTCGTACTGCTTTTACTCAATTAAATTATTCACCTCTGCTGTTAGCCGCAACAGTAATAGGGATGAAATTAACTTATTTAATTCCTTCATTAGGAATAATTTTAGGAGTAATTTTTAGTTGGTGGGAAATAGTAGCGATCGCTTTCTTGGCAAGAATATTAATGTTTCTAGCTTACTTACCTATTGTCAGATTTTATCAACTTTCACCAATCTATGCCATGAGTTTACCAACTGTTGCTTCGATTTATACATTAATTACCATAAATTCAGCTTGGCAATACTGGCGACGGCGAGGTAGTAATTGGAAAGGGCGAACTTATACCAATTCACTTTAAAAATGTCACAAATAGTTTCAAACTTTAAATGTTAAATAATTTCCTGATATTACTGTAGCATCAAAGTTTTGAGCTGATAAAATCTTAATGCATGACTTTTGACTCTCAGATGTGCGTCTTACATTCTGGAGGGGCTGTGTGCGGAACTATTTCCACACTTTAAAAGCGTCATAAGAAACCTCGCCAATTAGCACTCGCTTTTGACTTGTACCAATTTGATAAGTGTTTGTTACAATAGAAGTAAGAAAGAAGGAAGAAGGAAGAAGGAAGAAGGAAGAAGGAAGAAGAAGGAAATATTTTAAAAAAGGTAAAAACGATATAAATAACTATCTAAAATCCACGATAGTCACTATTTTTAAGAATATCTGATAGAGTGGCACTTTTCATAGCATTCTTTTTTCAAATTGGTATTACGCACGGACACTAAATCCAGTGAGGGCACAATTCGGAGC
Source organism: Okeania sp. KiyG1 (assembly GCF_014132355.1). GTDB lineage: Bacteria > Cyanobacteriota > Cyanobacteriia > Cyanobacteriales > Microcoleaceae > Okeania. The sequence goes on along the minus strand of NZ_BLZO01000062.1, from coordinate 56,250 downwards.
TTTGCGTAACGCAAATGCCTTATGCTTCGCATAACTATCGTTAACGCCCCTACATATGGCGTTTTCAAGGTGAATTTGCGTAAGTCCTGTTATAACTTCTGTGAAACGGTATTACTTCTTCCTTCTTCCCTGTTCCCTCTTCCTTCTTCCATAAAATTAAATACAATGGCATTAAGTCCATCAGCTATAAACAATGAATAATAACTCACAAAATAAGTCTTTTGATAATTTAATCCCTACTGGACAATCTACATCTACTCCAAAGGATACAGAAACTCTGAAAAAATTGCAGCTTCTCAAAACTAAACTTACCAATAATAACCCCCAAGAACAAAGAATAGCTGCTGTGAGAGAAGCACTTAAATTTGGTAGAGAAGGCATCAAACTTATTGCCCCAATTATTCAAACAGAAACAGGAAGAGTCCAGTGGACAGCACACAATTTACTCTGGGAAAAAGCCACAGAAAAACAAAAAGAAGAATTATTACAATATCCTCGCTCTGTTGCTTTACCAGAATTAGTTAATCAAGGGATGAAAAAACGTTTAGGACGTGGATTTATCACAGATATAATACCCTTAAAAATAATTTAATTCTTGTCTGTAGTGCTGGTGGTGCTACTTTATTTCAGATAGGTTTGAGTGAAAATATATTATGGGAAATTGACTGCCCTGCTAAGTGTGGTGCGATTAATTCTCGTCATAACTTGCTAGCTGTAGGAGCAGATCCAAATATATATTTATGGAATTTACGCACAGGTCAATTATTAGCAGAATTAAAAGGACATATTTCTCCAATTAACAATGTTGCTTTCTCACCAGATGGCAAAATATTAGCATCCGGTAGTTGGGATGAAACTATACGCTTATGGGATGTTGCCACTGGCAAACAAATACAAGTTCTCCAAGAAAATATTAAGCGAGTCGAAACAGTTGCTTTCTCACCAGATGGCAAAATATTAGCATCGGGTAGTTGGGATGAAACTATACGTTTGTGGGATGTTGCCACTGGCAAACAAATACGACTATTGTCAGGGCATGAAGGTCGGGTGACAATGGTTGCCTTTTCTCCAGATGGCAAAATATTAGCATCAGGCAGTTGGGATGAAACTATACGCTTATGGGATGTTGCTTCTGGTAAACAAATACAAGTTTTACAGGGTCATAGTTGTAAAATATATGATGCAGCTTTTTCTCCAGATAGCAAATTATTAGTATCCGCAGGAGATGAAAACAATTTGCGCTTGTGGGATGTGACTACAGGAAAACAGTTACAACTAATTACTGGCCATACAAGTTTTGTTAACAGTGTCGCTTTCTCCCCCGATGGCAGTTTATTAATATCAGGCAGTGGAGATGAAACTGTGCGTTTGTGGAATGTTAACACTGGGGAATTAGAACACTTAATTCAAGGGTTTATGAATAGAGTAGAAAGTATTGCTTTCTCTCCCGACGGCAAAACCTTAGCATCCGGAAGTTGGGATAAAAATATCCGCTTATGGAATACTAATTCTGGGGAACAACTACGCATTCTCAAAGGACATGAAAGTTTAATCGGTAGTTTGGCTTTTTCCCCAGATGGTAAGTTATTAGCATCTGCTAGTGATGATACTAACGTGCGTTTATGGAATGCTATTACTGGCAAGCAAACGCGAGTTTTGACAGGACATACAGATGTAGTTAAAAGTGTAGCTTTTTCTGCCAGTGGCAAGTTATTAGCATCTGGTAGTCGGGAAGAAACATTAATATTATGGGATGTACTTACTGGTAGGAAGTTAGCACTGCTCGCAGGCCATGATGATTTAGTCTGGAGTATTGCTTTTTCCAAAGATGGTAAAATGTTGGCATCTGGAAGTGCTGATAAAACAGTCCGGTTATGGAATACTAGCAACGGTAAACCCCTGAAAATTTTCTCAGGACATACAATGTATGTTAAAACAGTTGCCTTTTCCCCAGATAGCAAATTATTAGCATCTGCGGGTGGAGAGAAAACTATACGGTTGTGGAATATTGCCACTGGAAAAATGAGCAAACTTTTAATAGGTCATCAGAGTATAATTAATCGAGTTACTTTTTCTGCTGATGGTAAAATATTGGCATCTGGAAGTGATGACCAAACTGTTCGTTTATGGGATGTTAGTACTGGTAAGTCCTTAAAAACTTTATTTGGACATACGAATATTGTTAACAGTATTGCGTTTTCTCCAAATGGCAACTTTTTGGCATCTAGTGGTCGCTACGGTGTTGTTCGTTTGTGGCAAGTTAATCAATACTATAGCAGGGAATAGAAAACAGGGAACAGGGAATAGTGGGAAAAGTATTGATTCGAGCGATAAAAAATGTTACAAATAGTTTCAAACTTTAGATGTCGAATAATTTGCTGAAATTACTGAAGCATCAAAGTTTTGAGCTATAAAATCATAATGCATGACTTTTGACTTTTGAATTCCGTGAAACGGTATTATATCAAATCCAGTTAAACAGTTATAGATTAGTAGTTTTTAGGAGTCATAACTCAGTAGGAAAGATATTCATGTTGGATGAGCGTAGTTATAATGATTGGATATTTTTTTATGTCCAATTCCACCAGAATTGATATTACCACTGCCACTGGGGATTTGTCTTCAGTAATTGAGTAATTTTTTCTGCTTCTAGAGGTTGAGAAAATAAAAATCCTTGACCAAAGTCACATTTTAATTTTTTAATTGTTTGAATTGTATAGGTGTTTCTATACCTTCAGCAATTACATTCATTCTCATAGTTTTAGCAATACTAATAATTGCTGGAACAAGTCCTAAATCAGTCGATTTATCATCAATTGACCAGATAAAAGAGCGGTCTATTTTGAGAGTATCTACAGGAAATAAATGTAAGTAACTCAGTGAAGAATAACCAGTACCAAAATCATCTATACACAGTTTTATATATCTTTCTCTAAGTTTTTAAGTAAAATATCAGCAGTTTTTGTATTTTCCATTATAGCACTTTCTGTAATTTCTAATTTAATATTTTGAGGATTTACTTGTGTTTCTGCCAGAATTTTATCGACTTGTTCAATCAAATTTGGTTGGGCAAACTGTCTTACTGATAAATTAATACTCATTGTTAGAGGATAATCGGTAATTTTTTGCTGTTGCCATTTGTAGAGTTGATGACACGCCTCCCGCATTACTAAATTGCCAAGGGGGTTAATTAAACCTGTTTCTTCTGCTATCGGAATAAATAATCCTGGTGAAACTATACCACGTTGAGGATGATACCAACGTACCAGTGCTTCAAAACCTGTTATTTTACCTGTATTAAATTCAATAATTGGTTGATAATAAACGATAAATTCTTGTTGATTAATTGCTCGGCGTAGGTCTGTTTCTAACTGCAAAAGTTGGAGAGCAGAATTATGCATTTCTGGACTGAAGGTATGATACCTTGCTTTCCCTGATGCTTTAGCTTGATACATTGCTGTATCTGCATCTCTTAATAAATACTCTGGTTTTTCATAGTTACTATTGCCTACAGTAATGCCAATACTAGCATTAATAAAAACCTCATGTCTGAGCAGCTTAAATGGATAAGATAGAAGTTCAAATATTTGATTTGCTAAGTTGATAGCAGCATCTATATTTTGAATATTGATTTGCAGAATACCAAATTCATCTCCTCCTAGTCTAGCTAGGGTATCTTCTGGTTTAAGTACCTTTTGTAAGCGATCAGAAATTGCTATGAGTAATTCATCTCCTACTAGATGGCCAAGAGAATCATTAACTACTTTGAAGCGATCGCAATCTAGAAACATCACGGCAAACTTATATTCTGAATTTACTTTAGTATAATCAAGAGCTTGTTTGAGACGGTCCATGAATAAAACCCGATTTGCTAATCCTGTCAAACTATCGTGAAGCGCCATTTCAAGTAATTTAGCATTAGCTTCCTCTAGCTGCTTTGTACGCTCTTGCACTCTTATTTCTAGTTGAGTATTAAGTAAGTGAATTTCTTTTTCTGCAGCTTGTAGTGATAATTGATTTTGAATTCGGATTAAAACTTCTTCTAGGTGAAATGGTTTAGTAATATAATCTACCCCTCCTACTTTAAATGCTTTAACTTTATCAATTACATCATCAAGCGCGCTGAGAAAAATGATCGGAATTTCAGAGGTCTGAGGATTATTTTTTAACTGTTCACAAACTTCATACCCATCTACCAGTGGCATCATAATATCTAGCAAAATGAGATTGGGGGGTGCAGTGTTTACTGCCCTCAGTGCCATTTGTCCACTAATTGCCTTACGAACATTATACCCTTGCTTTGTTAGCATTCGAGATAAAAGGCGTAAATTTTCTGGTGTATCATCAACAATTAGGATATCTGCTGGAGTTTTGTCCATATTTAGTATTTTATCTTGTTGTTTGGAATTTTCCATTGTTAACTACCTATTAGCTTTTAGCATTAAGCTAGCTTCTTGCAGAGGAACTTCGTTAACAGCTTTTAGCAGCTCTGGTAAAACATCCCCGGTTTCTATAAACTGGAAGGTGCGCGGAGGGGTTGCTCATCCCCTTCTAAAAGTTTACTGCTGACTGCTGACTGCTGACCGCTGACCGCTTTTTTAATTATTTTGAGCTTTCTATATGCTTGGTTAAATCTATAATTATATCAAATCTAAAGTTCTCAACTAAGTCAGTTAAGGCTGTAATTAAGGCTGTATTTTCTTGAGGAACTTGTTTGAGTAGTTGGAAAATTTCATCATCAGAACCCATAGATGCAAAATGGTTTAATTTTTCAGTCCACTCTAAAGGCATCTTGGCAATCTTGACAGTTATTTCAGAATAATTTATTGTTTTTTCTGAGGAATTTTGATTGATATTTTGATTAATATTTTCGTTGTTAATTTTTTTGTTGCATATATATATTTTGCTTCTAAATGTTTGCCAATTTTTCTTAATAATTCTGATTCTTGAAATGGCTTTCTGACAAAATCATCACATCCTACTGATAAAATTGAACGTTTGTCTTCTTCAAATGCACTAGCAGTAAGAGCAATAATTTTAGTTGATTGACCTTTTAATTGACTTCTAATATTCGTAGTTGCTTCATAGCCATTCATTACTGGCATTCGCATATCCATTAAGATTAAGTGAGGTTGCCAACTCTGCCAAATTTCTATGGCTTGTTTACCATTCTCAGCTTCTTGAACATTAAAGCCTATAGATGTAAGTAATTTAACTAATAACAAACGGTTAGTATTTCTATCCTCCGCAATTAAAATACGATATTGAAGTTGGTCAAAGTCTAAACCAATAATTATTTCTTCTGAATATTGATTTTCTTTTGCTACAGATGCTTCTACTATTTCTGCTTGAATATCAAAAGCAAATGTACTTCCTTTACCCACCATACTATCTACAGTTATTTCTCCCTTCATTAATTGTACAAATTTTTGACTAATTGCTAAACCCAAACCTGTCCCTTCTTTAGATTCATAACCACTTAAGGTTTGACTAAAAGGTTTAAATAATTTATTTAGTTCATTGGAGGCAATACCCTTTCCAGTATCTGTGATGTAAAAAATAATCTGAGCTACAGAGGAGTTTGTTTCTAGCTTTTCATTTTTCACTTGAGTGACTAGGGAAATATTAACTGTAATGCCTCCTTTTTTTGTGAATTTAATGGCATTACCAATTAGATTAATTAATACTTGACGTAATTTATTTTCATCAGTTTTAATCCATTCAGGAATTGTTGGAGAACGCTCAAATTTTAACTTTAAACCTTTTAATTGAGCTTTTAACTGTAACATTTTTTCTAGGCCATCTAATAGACAGTGAAGATTAAAATTATTTACATTGAGTTCTATTCGTCCCGACTCTATTTTTGACATTTCAAGAATATCATTAATTAATGCTAGTAAATGTTCCCCACTCTGACTAATAATTTCTAAATATTTTTGACGCTCGAAAGATAAATCTTCATCCCGACTCATTAGTTGAGTAAAACCAAGAATAGCATTTAGAGGTGTGCGTAATTCATGGCTCATATTAGCCAGAAATTCACTTTTCGCTTGGTTTGCTGCATCAGCAATTTCTTTTGCCTGTTTCAATTCTGCTGCTTGTCTTTGAGTATAGGTAAGTAGTTCTGCTTGCTGGACAGCTACTCCTAACTGAGTGCCTATTTGAACTACTAGACTAATTTCTGATTCCTGCCATGAGCGCGGACCTGTATTTTGGTAAATTGCTAATAGTCCCCATAACTGAGTGCCACAAAATATGGGAACAGTAATATAAGCTCTTACTTGAAATTGCTCTAAAAATTCTAGGTAACATGAATCAAATCCAGATTTGTAAATATCTGCTACAGATGTATATTTTACTCCTTGGCTATAAACACCACCTTGAGTATCTTGTAGATAAGTATCGGCATATTGTATTGTCTGATTAACACTAGCAAAAGTTTTAACTACACATTCATTTTTATCCACTGCTACTTCAGATACTAAGGAGCATTTTTGTGAGGCTAATACAGAAGTCCATTTCTGGTCTACCGACTCAGCCACAAATTCCCCACTCCAGTCAGGGTAGAATTGATAGACAACACAGCGATCGCCTTTAACTACCTGTCGTAGTGCTTCAGTTGTAGCGCTGAAGATTGTTTCTAAATCTATAGACTGGTGCATTTTCTGAATTACTGTAGCTAGAGCAGACTCTCGCTCTGCTGTTTTTCGGAGGGTTAACTCAATTTGTTTTTGTTCTGTGATATCTCGAATTACACCAACCAATACTTGATTACCAAAAACATCAGTAGTGGCAACTTTTTTTGTTGATAGATAATGAACTTTACCAGCAATATTTGTTAATTTTGTTTCACTTTCCTGTTCTATTCCATTCTCAAAGACAAGGTTGTCATTTCTCCAAAAAACATCTGCTTCAGATTTTTGGAAAAATTCGTACTCAGATTTGCCAAGCAACTCTTTTTGCGAAGCTCCAACCATCTGACAAAAAGCATTGTTAACAATTTGCCAACGGTGCTGGCGGTCTTTAACAAATATAGGGTCAGCTACTGAGTTAATAACTCGCTCCAAAAACTTTTGACTAGCTTGTAGTTTAGCTTCTGCTAGTTTATTTCCTGTAATATCGGTAGCTGCACCAATAATTTGTCTTACTGCTCCTGAATCTGTTCTGCTAAAAATGGTCTCTCTACTAAATAGCCATATCCATTTCCCATTGTGGCATCTCATTCGATATTCAAATTCAAAGATATCGCCATCCGCTCCCATCATAATTTCTTGAAAGTGTTGAGGCAGTCTCGCAAAATCATCGGGGTGCATCAGATTTTTTAAGAAAATTTCCCCCATTTCTTCAACTTCTGATTCTGTATAACCAAGCATATCTTGAATTGAACGATTAACATAGGCATTTTTCTGTTCAAATAGGTCGTATATATACAAAAGACTTGGACAGGTATGGGTAATTTTTTGTACTAAACGTTGACTTGAGCTTAATGCTGCTTCTGCTTGTTTACGGTCGTGTGATTCTATTGCTAGAGCTGTCATATATGCTATATAACTAGCAAAATTTTGTTCTTCTATCGTCCAATATCTTTTAGTTTGAGTTTGCTCTAAACATATAACTCCGACAATTTTCCCCTGTAGATGAATAGGAGAATCTAACGTTGAATAAATTGAAAGTGGAGTCAGATAGGAATCACTAAATTCTTTAGTTCTACAGTCTTGATGGGCATCTGAGGCAGCGATTAATTTTTCTATTTCTATAGCTTCAAAGTATTGAGGATAGTTATCTTTAGAAATAATTATTCCTTGACTATGTTTATTGAGACTCTTTTCATATAAATCAGCACATTTAATTTCTGATTTATCGTCATTATAAAACCACACACTCGCTCTTTCTACATTCAGGGTATGGCTGCCTAATTTAGTTATTTCGGCTAGAGCTGCACTAAGATTTCCTTTGTATAAATTTTGGTTTTTTGCTAATCTTAATAAACCTGATTGTGTTTGTTTTAAAAAATTTTCACTATTTTTTAAAGCTAATTCTGCCGTTCTTCTTTCACTTATTTCTGTTGCCAGAGCAGCGTTTATTTTAACTAATTCTGAAGTACGTTGTTGCAGGTCTTGAGTTGCAGATTCAACTCTTTTTTCTAACTTATCATAAGCTTGATGGAGCTTAAATTCAGCTTTTTTACGTTGTAATTCTGCTGTTGCTCTAGCAGCAAATACTTGCATAATGGCTATAGCATTTTCCGGGTTATCTAAAGTTTGATTACTATTAATACATAATGCTCCTATTACTTGTTCTTGTTCATTGATTAATGGTACTCCTAAATAACAAACTGCTTCCATTGCAGCTAACCCAGATGCTGTCGGAAAAATTTTCTGCACCTTCTCAGGATAATACTTGAGTTGTGCCTCTCTAATGACAGGTTCACAAGGAGTTCCTTCGATTTTATACTTAATATTTTCTGCTAAGTTTTCTTGAGCAAAAAATGCTACTGTTTGGAGTTCTTCTAAACTATCTTCTGAAAGTTGTGATACAAATGCGTGTCTAACATTCAAAGCTTTTGCTAAATGTTGGACTAGAGCAGAAAAGAATTTTTCTCCTGTAAGTGAAGCTGTACCAACAATCAAGTTTTTGAGAATATTTTCCGCTTTTACTCTTTGACTTACTTCTGTTTTTAGTTGTTTATTAATGGCTTCTAGTTCACCGGGACTTGGTAAGGCCAATGCTACAGGAATAATTTGTACTAGAACAATTGCAGTATATACTGATATTAAACCAGTAAAGGCTTTGATTAGCCCAGATATCCAGTATGCTGGATGCCAAATAGTCCAAGTTTCTATCAGGTGACCTGTGCCACAGGAAATAATAAAAGCTCCAAACAGGAAAAATATATGTTTAAATGGGACATCTGTTCGCTGGCGGAGAAAGTATATTAGTGTAATAGGTATGGAGTAGTAAGCCACACCAATCAAAAGATCGCTGAGAAAATGTAACCAGATAAGCTGAGACTGCCACAGGTAACACTGACCATGAGGCATATATTGCTTCGATGAAAATAGAGTTATTAATACTTCCCACATAATACAATACCGATTAAGTATCAACACAAGAATATCTACATTTTAATATAATTATTAATATTGACTATTTAAATTATATCTAAATCAACTCAATTAAATAAATCACACAATGGAGATATTGCCATAAACTTATCTATAAGACATGATAATTATTCATCAAAAATATGAGAGATATGATAAATTATTTTTAAGATCAAATTCCTGAGCATCTGTATAATTCATTAATAGTCAGAATTAACGGGGAAGAGAATTAAAAATATTTGGTAATTAATTATGTGGATATATTACTATTTTTTTAATATAAGTTAATTTTAGACCACAGAAAATTATGGCTTCAGGACCTACGCAAATTGACTATTAAACCACCATATGTAGGGGCAAATGGTATTCGCCCTCCCTATATATAGATTCTATGCGTAAGTCCCGAGCTTCTTTAAACAGATGGGATTATATTGTTAAAATTGAAGGTCGAATTTTAAATAAATAGACATCTCCAAAAATCATCCAAGTCCTTCGATTGCTTAACTTTAGCTTCTTGATAATTGTTAAGTAATTTTGTTTGTGATACTGTCCGATGGATATTTGAGATATTTCTTATTAAGAAATCAAGATTTTATTACTCTTTTTTTACTTTTTTGTTCAATTAGTGGTATTTTATTCTAATATTATACTTCCTATGATAGAGCTGAAAAAAATCACATATTGCCAGAATAAATTTTTCATAATTACCGAAATATTGTGGTTTAAAGCCTCCCCTTTTAAGGGGATAATAAATAAAAATTTTCCTGTTCGTCAATCCTCTTCTTTTCAAGTAGAAGTAATTCTAAATTCGCGCATTCTAAATTCTAAATTCTTGAATATCTTTGTTATATGAATCTTTATTCCCAAATTTAACGAAATCAGTAGAAATAGCTTATAGAACCCATTTGGAATCTTTTATATAGAATCCGGTTATACAGTATATGTTTATAATTCTATCGACACTTTCTCGCCTTCAATATCCCGAAACTCTCCACCCTCCCCACACTCCCCAGATTCCCCTCTCAGGAGGGAGGGGCGAGGGTGGGGACCCACCCTTCCCACACCCAAATATATGATAAGTATTCAACCGGATTTGATATTAGGCATCTTCTCCATGCATAGGGAGTAGGAACGTTGTATGCAACGTCCTTACAGAGTAGAGAGTAGAGGGAAAGAATTGATGAATCATATCATGTCCGGTAGCATCGTTTGTGTATAAAATTAAGGTGACACTCTTGAGAAAACCTTCTGACTCCAGCTCCCGCTGCCTTCTGCCTTCCTTCCACCAAAGTCTAATTATTCAACCGGACATGATATGACTATTAAACCACCATCTGTAGGGGCGAATGGTATTCGCCCTACCTATGTATAGAGTCTCTGCGTAGGGGCGAATGGTATTCGCCCTACCTATGTATAGAATCTCTGCGTAGGGGCGAATGGTATTCGCCCTACCTATGTATAGAGTCTCTGCGTAGGGGCGAATGGTATTCGCCCTACCTATGTATAGAGTCTCTGCGTAACTCCTGTAGATACCAAATGGGTTCTATATATCATTTAGTTTGGGTAAAAATTAGCGATCGCTCTACCAGTTACCTATTGTTTATCAACTGCATCTCAGATATCCAACTAGCGTGAAAACCATAAGGAACTCTTTGAGGTAAAATCACCCGCGCTACAGTTTCCCCACTAATATCCTGAGCATTAACTACCACCAACTCAGAAGTCTGAGTATTTTCATCATAAACAAAAGTCACTAACCAACCATCATCCTCACTACTAGCATTAAGTCGAGGTGCAAATACTGCCTCGCCACCATAACGCCCTTTACCAAACTCATAAGTATCCGACTTTCCTGTATCCAAGTCATATTTAATCAACCCATCAAACAGTGGCAAATCTCCCGATACCACCCTTGCTGAATAACCATACCGAGTTTTTCGCCCTACTAACTCATCATTTACACGGGGAAACTCTGAAGGTACTTCATCCAGCTTTTCTTCCTTAACTTCTCCAGTTTTTAGGTTAAACCGCCAATGATATAGATACGGAATATCGCCATTAGGGTCGCCATCGCCTTCATTTGTCACAAACACATTAGTTGCACTCATCCGACAAGCAACCAATACAACCTCATCTCCCTCTTCATAAGCATTAAGAGTATGGTAGATATAGCAAGCTGGAGTTTCAAACCAACGGACCTCAGAATTATCTCCATGGCGTGGAATAATACCAAAACGACTGGGTGTCTCTGACTCAAAGGCGATGGGAAATTGACCTTTTTCAACTCTTTCTGGGCGAAAGTTCATCGGTAAGTCGAAAAATATAGTATAGTTTTCCGTAATCGCAAAGTCGTGCATCATTACTCCCACTGGCAGATCGATAGGTATTGTTCGCAACAACTCCCCACTTGCAGAAATAATGCCATATTGTAAATATGGAGGTTGAGGCATTGAGTAGCTAATAAACATCATTTCCCCTGTTACTGCATCAACTTTTGGGTGAGCAGTAAAAGAAGATTGAAGTTTTTTGTTAAAAGTATGTTTGCCAATAGTAGTCAGATCGGGTAATTTAAGATCGTAGGGCGCACCACCTTCCCACAGAGCTAAGAAATGACCAGCATGATATACCAGAGCTGTGTTAGCTCTATTTGTATCTGTACCATGGGGATTATCCTGTTGGGGTGGCTCCAATAATCCCGCCCAGACGGCCTTGCCTTCTTGATTTTCTATCTGGAATTTGTGTGTTCTTACATAGCGGTTGCGATAAGATGCTTTACCATTATTTATTCTCAGTCCATGTAACATTCCATCACCGTCAAACCAATGATATTGACCAATAGAAGAAAATTGGGGATTAGGGCCATTACGAACAAACATTCCTGAAAGATCGGCGGGTAGTTCCCCAATAACTTTGAGGTTGTCAGCAGTTATTTCTTCTTTGACAGGGGCAAAATTATTGGTTAAGAAAGGACTAAGGGTAGGAGTTGTGCTAGTCATAAATTTTTGATAATGTCTAAGTATCTGTGTTTTAATTTAACATTTGTAAGTAGGGAGTAGGGGAGTAGGGTAGTAGGGGAGTAGGGGAGTAGGGAGCAAGTTTTAACTTTTAACTTTTGACTTCCGTGAAACTGTAGAGTCAAAGTTTTGAGTCCTAAAAATATTACTTTTAACTTTTCAGGACTTATATCATGTCCGTTAGTATCGTTTGTGTAAAAGTTGGAGAAATATCTACTGGTACTTAAACATTTTATGGTCGAAAAAATGCGTCAAAGCCACTCTAGACAAGGGAATTACGTCAATGCTCTAAAAATAGCTAGAACCCTTGGTAATTCAGGATTTATACCTTTTTGACGTAAAAGCCTTTACCAGTCTATATTTGAGCCTATTTTCTGGCTATATTTTGTTTAAGTCCCACTACCTAACATATTTAAGGTTTTTCCTTCTTTTGTAGGGGCAAACGGCCGTTCGCCCCTACTTCTTGCTTCTTCCTTACCTTCACTATACAATACCGATGCTACCGGACATGATATTACGCACGGAAACTAAATCTAGTGAGGGCGAATGCCATCTCCATCTAGTGAGGGCGAATGCCATTCTCCATCTAGTGAGGGCGAATGCCATCTCCATCTAGTGAGGACGAATGCCATCTCCATCTAGTGAGGGCGAATGCCATCTCCATCTAGTGAGGGCGAATGCCATCTCCATCTAGTGAGGGCGAATGCCATCTCCATCTAGTGAGGGCGAATGCCATTCGCCCCTACGAATTCTGTGAAACTGTATTATTCCTCCCTACTCCCTACTCCCTACTTCCTGTTCCCTACTCCCTACTCCCTATCTACTAATAATCATAATATTCACTGGATTGAGTGGAGTAAAGCGAGTTAAATTAGCTATAGGTATAGAACGAGATAACTGTACCTGCAAAAGACGATAATTCCAACTTCGATCGCTCTTTTTTCTTTCCTTTACCCAGCTTAAAGCAGTATGTAAATTTTCTAAACTGGTAAACGCTAATACTATAATTCCTCCAGGTAGCATCCTCATCCCACAAACTCCCAGAATATTCCTGAGTTTACCACTACTACCCCCAATAAAAATTCTATGGGGAGGGCGCAGGTGATGTAAAATATCTGGAGCATTACCGTGAATAGAAACTACATTGTTAACCTGAAAGCGACGGCAGTTTTCTTCAATTAAACTTGTTCCAGCAGCAGTTTTTTCAATTGCATATACTGTAGAATTACTAAAAAGGCGGGCAATTTCAACTGAAACAGAGCCACTACCAGCACCAATATCCCAAATAATTTGCCCTGGTTGCAAACCCAGCTCGGCCAAAATTAACACTCGTACTTCCCGTTTAGTCATTAACCCTGGGCGGTCATCGTAAGTAAGAAAATAACTATCCGGTATTCCCAACCAAGGCAAATTAGCTAAATCTACAGGTTGATTAGCTGCTTTAGATTGACGTAATAATACTACTACATTTAAAGGAGCAAATATTTCTTGTTTTGCTTCATCTATAGACCATTGTTGAACTCGTTCATCCTCACTACCTATATTTTCACAGACCCAAAAATGATAGTCAATTGGTAAATCTAAACTCAATAACAAACTAGCGATCGCCTTTGGTGTATGAGTATGGTCTGTTAACACTGCTATTTTCTCAACTCCCTGCTGCAGTGCTTGAATCAACTCATCCATTGAGCGACCATGAACGCTAATTATTTTAGCATCTTGCCAAGGAATTTTGAGGCTACTAAAAGCTAATTGTACAGAACTCAGATGCGGATAAAACCTTAATTTTTCTGGTGGAAAATGAGTTGCTAATAACCTCCCTAAACCAAAAAACAAAGGGTCTCCTGAAGTTAAAACTACGATACAACTATTGGGGATATCTAAATACTGTCGTATTTCTACAATTGTCTCAAGTATATCTTCCAGTACAATAATTTCGGCAGAATGATTAGGGAAATAACGAAGATGGCGATCGCTTCCTACTAATACAGTCGCCCTTTCAACAATTTTCTGCACTGACTCATTTAGTCCAATAACTCCATCTAAACCTATCCCAATAACATTTATAGTCACGATAATTTATACTAAATCAGTAGTCAGTAGTCCGTAGGAATTATTTGACATCCTCCCGACGCTGCTATACGCGAGACAGCGCGGGATTCCCTAGCATCACTGTTAGGGACTTTCTGCTTCAATGCACCCGCCTTCCGAGATTTACTCCCTTCGGGTCTAAAAGCGCGCTCCACAGACTGACACTGCGAGTCCCGCAGCCAAAATGTTTACCGAAGCGTTTATGTCCCTGTCATGGTGAGCTGCACACTCTGGACAATCCCACTCTCTAATGTTTAATGGTAATTTTTCTACTGTGTGCCCACAACTAGAGCAACGCGCGCGAACTAGGGAAATATCTATCAATTTTGATTAACTCTCGGCCATACCATTCAGCTTTGTACTGCTAATTGCCTAACTAACTCTCCCCAATTGGCATCACTACCGACCCCTCTTGCTCCTCTCCGGGAGGAGGGAGTGGGTTGTGATTCTTGACCATATGTTCTTACCGCTAAATCTTCAACTACAATAATAGTTTGATTTTCTCTAATCAGTTGAGTAGGCGCGCTTATGGGTATAGTCAAGCCTTGAATCTTTGATTTTTGCGTGTATCCTCGCTACTTTTATCCTGGCTTTGTGATAGTTATGAGAGCCTTTGGTTTTACGAGAAAGTGATTTTTGGGCTAACCTCAGTTTTTTGTGTAACTTGTTGAGGTTTTTAGGGTTAGGAACTTTTTCTCCATCACTGGTAGTCACTAAACTGGTAATTCCTAAGTCAATACCTATTTGTTTGGTGACTGACTTGAGACTCAAATTTCTGGTATCTTTGAGAGTCAATGATACAGACCACCTACCACTGGGGTTCAGCTTGACTGTAATTGTGCTAGGTACACAACCTGGTGGTAGTTGCCTACTCCATCTAATCGCTAACGGTTCAGAACATTTAGCGATCTGAGACTTGACCATCTTTCCACTTAAATGCAGACTTTGTAAATTCAGCACTACCGCCCCATACGCTTTTTCTTAAAGTTAGGATACTTCGTACGTCCACTAAAAAAGTTAGTGTTTGCGCAGCATTCCGCAGGAAAAGCTATTTGTAGATGTCTCAAGCCTTGCTGTAATGGTACACTGCTTACTTCTTTTAGGAAATCTAAATCTTCCTGTTTTTTCCAGTTGGTAAGCATAGCTGAGGTTTTGACATATCCTACCCGTTCCTGTCTTTCATTCCAAGCTTGAGTTCTGGCAGCTAAAGCTTTGTTGTAGATCAGTCGAACACAACCTAAAGTCCTCCTTAACAGATTTTCCTGTTCTGGAGTAGGATATAACCTAAATTTGTAAGCCTTTTCAACCATTTACTGCTTGCTAATTCTACGTTTACATTTGGCATTGGTGAATCAACATAAAAATTAAGATATTTGGACTAACCGTAATCAACATCAGAATTATGAATACCCCTTTCATTACTTGCTCCTGAACAACCAGTAAACGAAATAATCTTTAGGGACTTTGAATACAAAGTCCCTACCTATTCCCTATTCCCTATTCCCTATATTATTTCTAGCCTAATTTAATTACAAATCTACAACAGGCCAATCTGGTTGTCGATAATACCGTATCATATTGTCAAACTTTCGGAGTTCTCCGCAATGCAATAACATTTCTGAATTGCTTTCCAACCATTGATGATTTAATTCTGAAATCCTATCTCCTACAGCAGCAATATCTAAATCTGATGGAATTTCCCCAAAGTATCCCAAAGTAACATGAGCAGTAAAGTGATATTGCTGTTCGATACCTAGAGCAATGAAATTAGGATTTTGATAAATTGACCGACGTAGTTGTAGAACCTGATTGTAAGAACTTTCATCTTTTGGGACTAGACAAACACCAATAGCTCTAGTCATTACCATAATTCCTAAAACTTGCCAACGTACTTGATGGCCATTTTTGGAAATAGATAACTCTTGAAGACTTTCAGCAATACAAGAACGTAGTTTTTCTTCAAATTGAGGATTACTTTGACTAGCATCTAGAAAGGCACTTTCCCAAATTAAATCAGCTAAGGTTAAATGAAAACTATTGCTAGGCAGGGGAATCATTAAATTAGTTCCCAATAGTTCTACCAATTGTTGTTGACATTGTTGCAAATGCTCATAAAACTTGAAGTTTTGCGAGTCTTCTTCCCCTGGTGGAGTAATTACCGAATAGCCAGGAAAATTATTCGCCTCAATTTGGCCATCCAGTTTGGTGAACTTCGGAGACTGTTGGATATATTCCAACTGAGATTTGTAACTTGATAGCAAGGTTGTCTGTGCTACTCGGTTAATGTAGTTCTGATATATATCGTCCAATCTTAATCGCCCCTTATCAAAAAATAGCTTCTTATGCCAATTTACCTATACTTTGGCGAGGATGAATATTCAATGATGCTAGCAGCTAATGCTTTGCGTGAATCTGTCCTCGATCCTAACTGGGCTAGCTTTAACTATGACAAAATTTTGCCAGCAATAGATGCTGTTCAAACTGGATTGAATCAGGCCATGACTCCTCCTTTTGGTTCTGGTAGTCGTTTTGTCTGGCTAGTCGATACTAATATAACTCAGCATTGTTCACAAAATCTATTGGAAAATTTGGAAGGTACTCTACCTCAGATTCCTGAAACTACTGTGCTATTGTTGACTACGCCCAATAAACCCGATAAAAGACTTAAGTCCACAAAATTGATCCAAAAATGGGCTGAGGTTAGAGATTTTTCTCCTATTCCTCCTTGGAAAACAGAATTACTGGAGCAGCAAGTTAAAGAAGTTGCTCAGGAGGTAGGAGTCAAACTTAATTCTAGTGGGGTTACTTTTTTAGCAGAAGCTTTAGGTAACGATCGCCGACAACTTCATAGTGAGTTGACTAAATTACAGTTATATGCATCTCAAGATGCTGTAGTGGACTTGGAAGTAATCACTAATCTGGTGAATTCTCAGACTCAAAGTAGTTTAAAGTTAGCTACAGCTATTCGTTTAGGTGATACGGTTAAAGCCTTGCAGTTAGTGGCAGATTTAATTGCCCACAATGAACATCCATTACGAATAGTGGCTACTCTAGTAGGCCAATTTAGAGTATGGTTTTGGGTAAAACTAATGATAGAGACAGGGGAGCGAGATGAAAAAGCGATCGCTCAAGCTGCGGAAATAGGCAACCCTAAAAGGATATATTTTTTACGAAAAGAGGTTAATTCTTTGTCCTTAAATCAATTACAGAAAACTTTACCTTTATTACTAGAGTTAGAAGTAAGTCTCAAGGAAGGAAAAGAGCAAATATCTACACTACAAACTAAAGTAATAGAACTTTGTCAGGTGCTTTCTCAGAAAAATATCTTAAGTAAAAATCTTAGAACTATCGTAGGCTGGGAATTAAAATTTAGGAGGCCGGAATCATTATGGCCATAATTCAAATATTCCTATCGGTCTGATTCAATAATTGATAATTGATAATGGATAATTGATAATTACCTCTCCCTAAAAGGAAGAGGATTGAATAAAAGGAAAATTTATTCATTGTTTCTCCTTTAAAGGAGAGGCTTTCAACCTTAATTATTCGGTAAATTTATATAGTTTTTTTCAGGTTTTTCCTCCTGATAATTATCATTGTTGCAGATATTTATTCAAGACAGATAAAGTCATTAAATTGCCAACAGAAAAACCTAGAAAATATTTAAAAATTAATTATAGCATATTTTTTAATCTTAAATGCCCCCTAAAATCACTATGCTTAAAAATAAATAAAATTAATAGGATTGGCATTCCACGCTCGTAAGCATTCAGCTATTAGCCGTCAGCTAGCCTCCTGCGGAGGAACTGCGGACTTCAGCAATAAGACCTTATGCTTAAGGACGGGGTTGAAATCAATACAGACTTTGGAGCTGATTTTTGTAGTAAGATTTTTCGTTTCTCAATTAAATATTGCTTTTATCACTCACTAAAAGCAATAGCTGATAGCTGATAGCTGACCGCTGTTTGCGCAGCATTCCGGAGGAAATGCTTACCCATGCTCGGCTAAAATATTTAGTTATTTTCAGATAATTTTACTTAGTATAAAAAAATCAGAGCTTCTATTAGACATCTGGCGATCGTAAAAATAGAATTAATTTTCGTACTCTTATTCATTAATTCTTTCCGCGTACTCCTTACTCCCTACTCCCTAATCCCTCTTTTGGAGGAGAACTCTATTAAGTATCATAATATAATTTAGATAAATTGAACTGGAGGTATAGATAGATTAAGAATTGCTTCTTAATTATTCGATCTTGTTAACAATTGATAATTTCTGCTAATATACAACCTATGTAGTAGGTTTTCTGATTCTGCAAATCATCTGTAGTTGGTCAGCCTATAAAAATTAATTTAATAAGTTGTGGAGGAAAATCTAGACGAGGTGAAAAACTCATGGTAGTTTGTAGCTAGACAAACCCAGTAAAACAATAAACTGCCATTAAGGTTTTTAAGATTTTAAAATTGGCTGGAAAAATGTCAAAATTTATCGAATGCTTTAATAAAGACCCATACTATGAAAAAAGTAAGTAGAAAAATCAGGAGTATTAAAAGAGAAACAGGTAAAAATTAGTGGTAATAAGGTTGTAATTTATAGAGTAAAGTCGATGAATTTATAAACTAAGGCATAAATATGTAGGGAGAACCTAAGACCCAAAATTAAGTTAACTTAACTTAGTAGAGGCAGTACTCTTTGACATACTCTCCGACCTAAAGATGCGGAGATTCTCCTGAAACCAGGATTCTTATTTCCACGAGTCCACTTAAATCAAATACCTTGCGGAATCTAATCCAGAGATGGTTCTCTCCCCAAGGGTTTGCTCTATTGCCTCTTTCAGAGGAGCTGCGCTATCAAGAACCTGTTCCCGTATACCCTACGGTACAGTTCAAACCTTAAAAACTTTGGCTCTCTGGTACTTGTTGCTTAGAGCTTTTCCATGGATAAGCATTTCTATGCAAAACCCCATAACTCTACTTTTCAAGGTGCTAGTGCTATGATTAGTAGCTAGGTTTTTAGAGCGGTTGAATACCTTTCCGCTGCTCCGAGTATAACACAGAGTCCCCCTACAAGGGAAAGGCTTTAAACCCAATTTTTCGGTAAATTGGGAAGCTCAGAGCCAAAAAGTTTTGGCTATAGTAATTAACTATAATAATTAAGTAATTTTAAGTAAATCAACTATTCGCCCTCCAGCCTAAAGGAGCGCTATTTATGGCATCAAATAATCTGCGGGAACTTGCTAAACAAGGAGATCCAAAAATTATCTCCTCAATCATTAACCACTCACTACAAAAAAAAGGTATTAACGTCCAAGTAACGAGGGACAATGGTTGTCTTGAAGTTACACTCGAGTCCGATCAAGTTGCTAATCAACAAGCTGCTCTTGTTGAATTTATTAGAACTGGAATCGTTAAATTGGAGGTTGAATCAATCCACACAGTCAAAGTGTATGGTATTCAGACTGGCGATCTACAACCAGTCTGGGAAGATAAAATTATTTTAGGTACCCCACCAATATCCGATCTATCTGACTTTGAAGAAAGCTCAGACTTAGAAGATATTCAGCAACCTATACAACCTATAGATGAGTTCGATGAGTTAGATCGAGAAGAAGTGGAAGCTGACTACGAAACAGAAACAGACGAAGATTATTACGAGGAGGAAGAATACGACGAAGAAACTGAGTATGAAGAAAATGAAGAATATGAAGAGGAAATATCACCGCAACCTCCAGCTCAAAAAAAGAAAACTCCTCTGATTCTGGCAATATTGTTACTAATTTTGTTAGTACCATTAGCCACCCTTGCAGCATTACACTTTAGTGGAATATTTCCCTTACCTTTCCTAAGTGGGTCAAAATCAGAAAAAACTGAAACTAATGACCCTGACTCATCTCAACCACAAACATCTTCTGAAGATACTGAAACTTCACCATCTCCAAAAACAAATGATTCGGGAAGTACTGTTTCAGACCCTTGGTATTTTGCTGTTAGAAGTGCCCAAACTGCTGCTCAAAAAGCCCAGACTGCTCAAACAAAATCTGAATGGAACGCGGTAGCTAATGAGTGGCAAAAAGCTATCGATCTGATGAAAGAAGTGCCAGAGTCTAATCAAAACTACCAAACAGCACAAGCAAAAGTTATTGAATATCAAAATTATCTGGATATAGCAAAGCAGAGAGTAGACCAAGCTACTAATTAGGAATAAACAAACAACACAATGAAACTTTTTGTGCCAAGGTTGCCTTTGTTTTTGTGAATAGTACGGCGACTGAGAAGAGAGAAGAGGGAAGAAGTAGGAGTATCCAGATAATTAGTTATCGTATAACTCAGGAGGCAGGAGGACCGAGTTAGGAGTCAGGAAGGATGAGAGTGAGAATTATCTGGGTATATTCCGGAATTTTATGTGTGCATTGAATGGAAGTAGAGAGTGCGATAACTGTATAACAGGATTTTATATAAGAGCAAGAAAAAAACTTAAATTTCCAGATATTCATCCTTGGGTTGACACAAACGCGCCCCAACGGACATGATATTACATCTTAAGCGGTAGCAAAACACCCCTATTGTATTATTTGGCGTTGGTGAATTTAGCTATGATTTTCGTGGCTGTAGGAATAGGGAATAGGTATGGACGTTGCATGCAACGTCCCTACAGATTATTTCGTTTACGGGTTGTTCGGGAGCAAGTAATGAAAGGGGTATTCATAATTAGAGTTGTTGATTACGGTCAGGAGTCATTTGACATACTATCCGTGCCTTTAGTCCGGAGATTCTCCTGAAACCAGGATTCTTGGTTTGCTGACGCAAGGCTACGCCAACACCGAGTCCACTTAAATTAGATACGCAAGCGATACCTAAGCCAGAGATGGTTCTCTCCTCAAGCGTTTGCTCTATTGCCTCCTCCGGAGGAGCTGCGCTATCAAGAGCCTGTTCCCGTATGCCCTACGGTACAGTTAAAACCTTAAAAAAACTTTGGTTCTGTGATACTTGTTCAATCCTTGTGCGGCAGTAGTATTGCTAATTAAATTAATTACTACCTGCAAGTTAGTCAAAGGTCTATCACGCCAGTTTTGGGTGATGTGGCAAACAAGCGATGTTCAATTTTATTCCATTTATAACAATGAGCGCTGGTATATTTACAAATTGCATGAGGGGCCAAATAGCTAAAAGTCTTATATTATGGGCAATTTATTCCCCCAGATGAGCTGTTGCCTGCGCACAGCGCTATACTTGTGCCTGGTGGAAAATGACACACATAAATAGGGTTTGCTTATGGAAGTCTTTTGGTATGAGGTAGGAGTAAGGAGGAATGGGAAATTTAGAGGAGGTAGTCGGATATTTTATCCCTTGATTTTTCTGCAATTACTCTGCCTTTTATCCTAGCTTTTTTGGTCGCTCAAGCTTAAAAAGTTGCACCCCCTTACAGCTAAAAAAAAGCTAAAACCTTTACCTGTCAATGCTTTTAGATTTAATCAGCAAGCCCTCAATAGTTTGATTCATCTCGTTAGCCAATTCTTATAGCTTTAACTTCCATAGTCGGGAGCAATAACTATTACTGCTACCACAGTCGGCTGTAATCATTATCTGCTCACTATGAGGATAGAGTTGTTTGCCCATGGAGTACCACCAATGGCGAATTGATTCCACTGCAAACTCAGCAGTGTCATGATTAATACCAACATTTACCCATCCTTGATTCAAAGTTAGGTCATAAATTCCATAGGGAATTGCTTTTCCTAATTTCGGGTCAGCAAAGTCGTGCATTCGTACTTCTATTGGTTGTCCATGAACACACCACTCACTACCAGAGTTTTAAAGTCTCCAATCAATTCTTTTTTCTTGGTATCAACCAAAATGACTGGTAGATTTTGGGATTGGAAATATTTGACTTTATTTGCAAATGTTTGCGACAAAGCTCTGTGTCTAGTTAAGTCCTAAAAACTACAATCCTTCAAGATTATTTTATCGGACCAAATTGGTATAAGTTAAATAATATCAACGTAAGCATTCAGCTGTCAGCCATCAGCTAGCCTCCTATGGTCGGAACTGCGGACTTCAGCTATTGCTTTTAGTTTAGGCTCAAAGTAATATTTAACTTTCTTACTACAAAAGTTGCCTTCTTTGCCCTTAAAGTCAATTGTTAATTTAAACACTGTCCCATAACAGAGAGTCTTGTTGCTGTTAACGCAGTTCCTCCGGAGGAGGCTAGCTGACAGCTAATAGCTGTTTGCGCAGCATTCCGCAGGAAATGCTTACATATCAACTTTGCCGATCGTCAATTCATAAATCCTCAATTAATACTTGATTTATCTCATTTTTATATACGCATCAAAGCAGAGGTCAGCCTTCTTAAAAATTCACGCCACAGAAAAGATATTTTGGCAAAAATCAAATTAATCCTAGTCCTTATAAGCCGAACTAAGTAATTATCAATTACTCACTATCTTTCAACTAGCTGAAGATTGCCTCGACAAATTATCAAATATAAAAATCTATAATATATATTACTAAATTTAGCTCTAGCAAGCTACAGACTTAAATGCCTAAAAAGTCCCATGATTTTCAGGTGAAAATTTATGCGCACAATTATCCAATTAGATAAAATGTCAGCTTATTTGCAGAGCCAACTAAAAATATAGATTTTTTATTTCAATTTTTACCTCTAGACAAAGAATAAATTAGGGAGAATCCGGGAATTATGACGATATTTATATATTAACTAGGAGACTATTTTAGAGGTAAAATTCATCTCCAATCCTAGTCAATTACAATTCCTCGGCCTCTCCATTCCATTTATTCTTCTATCTGTGAGCCATTACCATTAGTCTCATCGACTTTCTCATCTTCTACTTGAATCAAATGAATGTGTTTGTATCCTAGCTTTATTTCAAATTCATCTCCTGGTTTTAATCCCATAGATGTAGTATAAGTTGCTCCTATGACAATTTGGCCATTTCTATGAACGCTAACTCGATAAGTTGGTTCTCTACCACGCCCATCTTTACTACCATCAGGGTCTAAATCAACTCCTTTTGCTGCTAGAACTGCATCATAAAAATCTGTGAGATTAACACGAGTTTCTTCATTTTTTGTAACTGTGTAATATCCGCAACGTTTGGCAGTTTCCCTTCGTGGTAAGTGAGAAAATTCTTTGACTTTTTGAAGCAAGGTTTTTCCTGTTAATGGAGTTTCTGGATTGTCAACCATAGTTCTTAATAATTCTCCTTCTGTTTATAATATAGTAAATCAATTTTACTGAAAATTGTTAGGCTTATTAAAAATATATCCTGAAATTTATCAATTGTGCAAAAAAATTTTACTAAGCCTTAAGGCCACTAATATTTGAGTAGATAATCTAGATTTCCATAGTGTGGAACTTAAGCATTCTTGTTACTCTGAATTTCTCTCCTAATTTTCAAGAGTTCTTATTATATTAGGTTCTATTAGGATTATTTTTGTACAAAATTATTTAAGGAAGGAGGAGGAAAAAAATGTTACGGATGTAAGGTAAATTATCTAATCGGTTTGTTTAATTTATCAGTCGGATTTTTTGAAAATGAATCTGTCATTCTAGGTATCTGGATATCTGGAATTTTCTCTACAAAGTGATGGCCTAAGTTTGAATAATCATTGAAAATATTTGCTAAAATTGTATTTATTGATAACAATTTTAATAGGTAGCAGTTAAGCGATCGTGTTAATTGGTGGATGTAGTGACTTTCTTGTAGAATCCATTGTTATCTTTGTCAATATTAAGTTTTTTTATAAGAGTCTGGATTCAAGGGATATGTGTATTGGGCAATAGGGAAAAATTAAATTTGAGGGCTGATTTTTTCATCAAAACTGATACTTACAGCGCTTTTCAAATTGATGAACCACATCTTCACAAGCAAAAATTGTGTAGGGGCAGCTCCGCAAACGCGAATCGCCCCTACTGTGGTTGACCCAGATGAAAGCCACTGTATTAGACATCTCCGAAAAAAAATAGACTTTTTGCAGAAGTAGGTAACAGCTCCGGAAAGCAACAGGCAACAGTGAAGAAAATTTCTGAAAAAAGACACAAAATATGATCCATAAGTGTAATTTCCACTCCTATGTCTATTGAGGACTGAAACTTATGAGTAGAAATATCATGTCTGGTTGAATAGTTACACTTTGGAGGAGGGAAGGCAGAGAGAGGGAAGAAGGCAGCTATGCTGTTTGCGCAGCATGACCTAGGAAAGGGAAAGAAAAGTTCAATTTGAGAGCTTCTCTAGCATTTGCTGGGTCCATTTGATAGGTTCGGCGATCGCCAAATTGAGGAGCAGATTCAGCAGCATCTCGAAACGGTCCATAGTAGGAGGAAGCGTATTTAGCAGCATAAGATAAAGTTGGAATGTTTTCAAATCCTGCTTGGTCTAAACCCATTCTAATTGCTTGTACAAAACCATACCTGCTTGAGCTTGAGAAACAGCTGTTTTTTTCAGCAATTCTAAGGTAGGGTCGTTTAATACACGACCTGTCAAGTCTCCTACTTCTAAATAACTACAGTTACCATGACTGGTGTATTCACACAAACAAGTATCTACAACCACTAATAAATCTGGCACTGCTTCTTTGACTGCCGTTGTAGCTTTTTGGAGGATACCAAAGTCATGCCAAGCTCCTGTGGCTTCAATATCTCGATCATCAGGAATGCCAAACAACTAGATCGCGGGAATTCCTAAATCATATACTTCCTTAGCTTCCTCAACTATTTTGTCTATTGATAGTTGATAAACCCAGGCATTGATTTCACTTAGTTGGCTACACTTTCTCCTGGTACAGCAAAAAGAGGATAGATCAGAGCATTAGGCATCAGTGTTAACAATGTTTTCTCGTACCATACGACGTGGCTGGGGATGGTTACCAAGACGACTAGGGCGATGTACTGGAAACATATTCTTTTTTGTTAGAACTACATTATTTACTAAGAAAAAGTTTATGGTATCTCGATCTAAAAATTAATACTCAAATAACAATTCTTTATATTTAATATGGCCAATCGATCGTTATCACATCACTAATTAATAAAATTTGATATAATATAAGGTTTTTTTACTAACTATTTTGCCAATGCTCAAAAAAATAAAAACTATAAAAAATGTTAAATATCACCAAAATTAAAATTTAGTACTAAAATGCAGCAAAAGTTAAAATTTTTGCTACTAAAATTACTTAGGAGTTAATATTATGAATGAATCGGCACCTGTGCCAATAGGAATTGTAGGTGCTTCCGGCTATGGCGGGGTGCAACTTGTCAAGCTGCTTGAGGATCATCCAAAGGCTGAGGTTGTGTACTTGGGGGGTGACAGCAGTGCGGGGAAACCTTTTTTTTCCATCTACCCTCACTTGGAGCATTCTGTAGATTTAATTGTAGAGCCAATAGATTTGGACAAGATAGCCAGTAAATGTCAGGTAGTTTTCCTTTCTCTTCCCAATGGTTTAGCTTGGAAGATGGCACCAACTCTGTTGGAAAAGGGATGTAAAGTCTTGGACTTATCCGCTGACTATCGATTTTCTAATTTAGAGACTTATCAATCTTGGTATGGTGGAGAACGTACAGATAAACAAATAGCTGCAACCGCTGTTTATGGTTTACCAGAGTTGTATCGCGATCGCATTGCTAATGCTCAACTTATAGGTTGTCCTGGTTGCTATGTCACGGCTAGTCTTTTAGCTCTTTCTCCACTA
The DNA here is from genome assembly GCF_014132355.1 of Okeania sp. KiyG1. Taxonomy (GTDB): domain Bacteria; phylum Cyanobacteriota; class Cyanobacteriia; order Cyanobacteriales; family Microcoleaceae; genus Okeania. The sequence continues at coordinate 30,330 of NZ_BLZO01000062.1, read as the reverse complement.
TTTAAACAGGGTTTGATAGTACCGGATACTGCAATTATTGATGCGAAGTCAGGGACTTCTGGAGGTGGTCGCAAAGCAGCTATTAATATGTTACTAGCTGAGGCGGATAATTCTGTCGGTGCTTATGGAGTAGCTAGTCATCGACATACTCCAGAGATTGAACAAATTTGTGGTAATTTGGCTGGTTATGATGTGAAGGTGCAATTTACTCCCCATTTGATGCCAATGGTGCGGGGAATATTAGCTACAGTTTATGGTACTCTGCGAGACCCTGGGTTAGTGCGAGAAGATTTGCTGACTATTTACAATGCTTTTTATCGTAATTGCCCTTGGGTGAAAGTATTACCTAGTGGTACTTATCCTCAAACTAAATGGGCTTGTGGCACTAATCTCTGTTATCTTGGTATTGAGGTGGATCACCGTACTGATAGAGTGATTATTATGTCAGCTATTGATAATTTGATTAAAGGTCAAGCTGGTCAGGGTATTCAGTGTATGAATTTGATGATGGGTTGGGAAGAAACTCTGGGATTACCTCAGTTGAGTTTTTATCCCTAATAGTTTCAAGAAGGAAGAAGGAAGAAGGAAGAAGGAAGAAGTGGATGGGGACTCAAACCCTAACCAATTCTAAATATTTTGTAGACGGCAAGGAAAGAGTTCGTGTTTGACAGAGATTGATGATGAACCTGAGACAAAGAAAAGCTTTTTCCACTTTTCCCGGCTATAGAATTGTTTGTTTTCTGTCTATCCATACCCAAGTTTGTTTCTGGCAGTTAGTTAGTTTTTGGTGGTTTTATGCCACCTACTACCTGACTGCTAATTTCTCAACTTAAACTTTCTGCTATAGAACCCCTAAACGGATCTATTAGGCATCTCCTCCACGCATAGGGAGTAGGGAGTAGGGAGTAGGGAGTAGGGGAAAATAATTGATGAATAAGAGTGCAATAATTGATTTGATTTTTGATTGTTGGAGATATCTATTAATATCATGTCCGGTTGAACAGTTATAAATAAATGACGGAGTCCTCAGGAGTCAACCCACCCCTCGCCCCTCCCCCTCCCAACCCACCCCTAACCCCGACCGTGGAGGAGGGGAAGATCAGGAGTCAGGAGGAAATAAAGAAGAAGAGAAGGAGAAAGTTTTTTTATCACTAATTATCCGGACATGATATAGTTATGTAATTAAATATAAATATCCTAACTTATTGGCAAAAAAAACCCTACCTTTGCAAAGATACCAAATGGCTTCTATAGATGGAGCGATCGCTTTTCGGTCGGGAATCGGAAGCAGATTTTTGTCAAGTTTTTGGTAATAGGGCAGGCAAAATTCATCAGGGTGCTTTAATTTTTGGCGTTGCTGAATGGTAATGATTTTTAGATTAACTATCAACGCAAAACATAAGTTTTTCAATTTTACCTTCAGCTACTTACCATTACATTTCAGCAACGCCTAATTTTTTGCTATTGTCGCCTGAATTCTGAATTCTGAATTCTAAATTCTAAATTCTGATAATTATCGAACCACACCGCCACCTACGGGTCGAATATCTTCCCCTGAGAAAGGAGTTGTACCACCTTGCCAGTTGAAGTCACTGATCCGGAGGCTAAATGTACCAGTTTGTCGTCTGGGACTAAAAGTTAATACGACTCCATAAGTACGACGACTATATTCTAATGTGATTCGATCGTCGAGAATATCACCATTTTCTATGTTGATTCCACTTTGATAGCCAACCCGAAAACCTTTATAAATCTGTTGGACAAAACCAAATAAGAGGACATTCGTATCTTCAACGCGGTCAAAGAAAAAAGGAGACTGACCACTCAGACCTGTCTGGCTATAAGTTAAGTTGAACCCAGTATAATCAAAAAAGTCTCTGGAAAAATGTCCAAATTGACCAGTAAACCCAAGACTGCCACGAAGATAAGATTGGTCTTCATCGTTACTATAAAGGCTAGTAGCACCGGTAAGTCCTAAGACCATTTGCACAAATGGAACTACTGGTTTGCTGGTATATCTCAAGCCTTCGTTCGGGGTAGCTGGCAATGCTTCTCCACTCCAGATAGTTAGCGGGTATCTCAGGGAGACTACGCTCTGGAAACGACCAAGGTCAGCTCGTGCTTTAGCATCGTCGTCATCATTATCATCATTTTCATCGGGTAAGGGTTCAAATGGTTGGAGGTCTGTTAATAATTCCCGACGGTCTGTTCTAGCATTGACTACTTGATAACCTGTCTGAAAACTTAGTTGGGCACCAGTTTCACCTACTGGTATTAGGGGGGAGGTAAGGACTACACCTGCGCTACTGTGAACTGTTTGAAATCCTAAGCTGCCATTGAATAGGCGATCGCGATAACTATACTCTCCTGTTAAGTTGTAACCTTGGTATAACTGTCTTAGTCGAACGCTACCCCGAAAGTCGTCTTCTTCTAGGTCGGGAAAATCTTTGAATGTGAGAAATGTGGCTCGTCCTTCTAGTTGAGTTGTGGGAGTTATGGACCCGTTTACTGAAGCTTTGAGACCAAAAACATTATCATCTATGGGGGAGTCGCCTTCATCACCTAAAAATGCTCTTTCTAAGTAATATTGAGGGGTTAATCTGACTTGAAATGGTATTTGAAGTGGTGGTTCAAATGTAGTTTCAACAAATAACCCTCCTCTATCATCTTGGTCATAACCAATTTGAAGTGGTAGGGGGTCTCTTTGGTTACGGTCAATAATTGTTCGTTCGCGAAATAGTGGCAAGCTAAAGCGATCGTCGAATACTAACCGTGCTTTTTTGGTGATTAGTTCATCTTGAAAGGGGGATAGGGGTTTGAGTGTAGCACGCTCGCTTCTTAATTCTACTTCTGGGGGTGAGAATGGATCGTTGGTGAGTCGGAGGTTTATTGCTTCCCAGGTGCCTGCACCTAATAGGTTGAGACGGTCTGCTTCAAAGCGGAGTCTATTAACTGTTCCTGCTTGTTCGGGTGCTTCTAGTTTGGGTTCAAATGTAACTTTTGTGCCTTCAGTTGCTTTGACATTTGTTGGTGGTTGAGTTGCACTGATGCGATCGCTTAAGGTTGTTGCTTGTAATGCTCCTACTCCTTCTGTGGTGGGTAGGGACTGTGAGGATATTTCTTCTGCGTTACCGACGAATATAATTCCACTTGCTTGTTCTATTACTCCTTTGTCTAGGCTGAAGTTGTATTCCATTCGTTCTCCTAGCAATACTTGTTGTCCTTGAGTAAAAACAGCGTTTCCTGTGGCCAGGAGTTGACGAGTTGTTAGGTTAATTTGTACTTTGTCTGCGTTAACGAGTCCTTGACTAAATCGCACTATTACTTTGCCTTCTGCTGTAATTAGTCGTCGTTGGTCGTCATATTCTTGGCGCTCTGCTGTTACTTCTACTACATCTGCTGGCAAGGGTACTGTAATAGGTTGTTTATTTTCTGTTTCTTCGTCTGACTCTTGGGTTTGAGATTCTGGATCTTCTATGGGGACGGGTGTTTCTTTTTCTTTTGATTCTGGGACATCTGGCTGGTCTATAGGTTGTTGGTCTTGGGGAAGATTGGGCAATTCTGGGGAGCTATCTTCTATTATTTGGCCTATTTTAAGTGTTTGTTTTTGTTTTTGTGTTTGTATTTCTAGTTGCTCTGGTTGACTGACAAATTTTGAGGTAATTATTTTTTTCCTAGTAGTTACGGTATTCTCACTGAAACGTTGTAATATTTCTCTACTGTTTGGGCTATATAAGTTGACTTGTTTGGTAGTTTGTTCTTCTTGTTTTCTGGCAATATATTCGGAGAAATTTGAGAAGGAAGTAGAGGAGAATGTTAGTTTTCTATCTGAATTAATTTGGTTTTCGATAGTAGAAATTTTTTCTGCTGATGATATGTCTATTTCTACAGGTGGTCCAAGACTTGCTGAGGTGGTATGAATTGGACTTACTGGACTAACAGGGTCAAAGGTGGATTTAATTTGAGGAATTTTGTACAATACGGTTTCTCTGAATTCTTGTCCTGAGAAAGTGTTTTTTGCAGACAATATGATTTCCTCAGTCCCCTGGTTTGATTTTGGCACTGAGCTAGGTACTTCCTGTCGTGATTTTGTAACACCTTGAGTTACAGTTGGTGAAGGGAGGGTTTCGACTATTGGAGGTAGTTCTGGTGGGGGAAGAGGATAGGACATATTTCTGATAGAGACACTCAGCTCAATGGTTAAAGATCGGAGTCAATCATAAACTTAAGAGTTAGAATTTTTACACAAGATTTATCAATTTCAGAGTAAAAATCTAATTAGCTTGGCCTCGATATTACTTTTTTCCACTTTTTTTTATTCATAGATATATTATTCAGTTATTCACTTATTTTTATTTTGCTTATCATATTTTGTCAATTATGTCAAATTTTTGCCTGGAATGTTACACTTAATTAGATTAGTGGACTTCCAGGCTGACTGACATCTTGGTGCATTACTAGATTTTATAATCCCTGGCAATTTCCTGAAAATAGTGTTGTGATAGAAGTTGGAAAATAACTGACAACTGAGTATCGCGTTATTTCGATCCCGACTTTGAGTCATCCCTAATGGTTGCCTAGTCAAGAAAAAGAAAGCGCAAAATAAATACTCATGTAAATTGGCCATAAATAAGTCAAAAAATAGCGCTTTGGGGATTTTCCTCAAAGCATTGCGTAAGCGTTGCGGCGCGTTAGCGCGATACCGCCTGCGTTGATGGTTTTGCCGTCACGTTGCTATGAAAGGTTTTCCCGACTGTTGCCGGGAATTGCCTGGCTTGATGTATCTGCAAGTTTTTACTTATCTTGTGACATACTCCCACACGCTTGCTGGCGCTATAGTGTAAGCTCTCTCGTTTCGTAGCCCTGCCATTGCATCGGGCAAGCGCGTGCTTTAAGGACGGAATCCCCTGTCGCCCTATTTTTTATATTTATCGCTGCATTTCCGTTTGTTATGCTTCCCTACGGGATGCTGCGCAAACGCAAACAAGTCGCGGTCTATTACAATACCGCAATGCGGGCAAGAATGAGTTTGTATGTTTAATTCTTTATCGACTTTTTCCCACAGTTGGAGCAGTCTTGGCTGGTATTTTTGGGGGTCACTACTATAGTTTTCACCTCCAGCATTTCCGGCTTTGAGAGTTAAAATAGTTAGGAATTGTCTCCATGCAGCATTAATGTTCCGATTCAACACATTGAGTTTAGGATTCCCTAGGCGGGTTTTCGTCAGAGATAAAAATCGAGTGCCAAACACTCCATAATTGTTGCTAAAATTCTCTTATCTTAGCAGACAGATGTAATAATAACATAGATTAATGGCGTAAAAACGTAGACATCTTGTAGGTATAAGTTTTGGATAGTCCATGTTTTTCAGCTTTAGCAAGCAACTTTCTATTTTTTACACAGTCTAAGGCGATGTGCGACTTTCTAGGAAATAATCAGTGCGGTTTACTACTTAAGTTGCACTTATCTAGATTGCAAGGGCCGCAGTGATACCTTGATTACAAATTACTTTTGCTGCTGCAAATCAAGGTCAGTATCTGTTTTTATTTTGGTTGTGATTCATCTCCCGGTAAATCGGAGATTATACCGGGAGTCCTCTCGGTCCATTTTAGGTAGAAATTTTATTACTCCATATCTCGACCACTAGGGTTACGAGCGGGGTCATTGGACAAGAATCCAAAAATGAATAATCCAACAAAGAAGAGGACGACAATATTAACGACTATTTTTAGAGTTAGCATCTATTATTTTTCTCCCAGAATGTGAAAAATTGATTTTGATTATGAGAAATCTACAACTTTCTTATCATATCTAAATATTGTCTCATTTGACTACAATTTATGTGTCAAATATTTTTCAACTTCTTTTGACTCCATTGCCAGACTTGTGCAAATACTTTTTCTATCCAGGTCATAACTACATCGACCCACTCCAATATTCGCTCTAGGGGATGTTTGATATATCCTATGGAAACTGAGGTTACTTCTAAGCAGTCTGATTCTTTTTGGTACTCTGGCTTACTGTCTCTACTATGATGTTGAATTGAAATTTTGGTATTTTTTATGGTCTGAGAATAGTTTGGTTCATTTGTCTTTGTTAAGGCTTTGATGTTTCTGTCCCGATTTTCTCTACGTCTGATTGTTTCTATTTGGACAGAATTATTAGAAGTGAAAGTGGTATTTTGAGAAGGGTTCTGTGTCTGGTCTTCCTCTATTTTTACTTCTAACAATGAGTCAAAGGGTAATTCTTCTATGTTAATAGGTGGTAGTAATTCATTTAAACCTAGACTTCTAGTAATTGGGTGTAGGTAATGTTTAGCTATATTGTTAATAAAGTCACGGAATGTTAGGTTGGAACTTGACAATAATAGCGGTGTTTGGTAAGGCTTCTTTTGCTGAATTAGTTCATTTTTCTCTAGGACTAAGTTTAATTCCTCAAATAGATTGAACCACAAGGCTATTTTACTGGTTTGCACCCAAGCCATAATTTGCCAGAAAATACTCATATATCCTGAATTTGGTGCAATTTCGGCGCATGGTTGAAGTTGCAATGGGGTTTTGTGTTCTAAGTAAGCTGTTAGGATAAGTGGCTGTTTTTGTTGGTCTTTGGTCAAAAGTTCAGATTTTTGATGATTATCAGCTAGGATGTCTTGGTTTTCTGATTTAATATCTGGTCCTGGGAAAAGTTCAGATTGGGGTTTAATTAAGGAGGAAGCTGAGGTGTTTACTGAGAGTTTAGCTGTTTGTGGAGTGGGTGTTTGTATTGTTGTTAGTGATGTTTGCTGAATGGGTAAGCTAGTATTTTGATGATTTTTAGTCTTTTTATTATTGACTTTATTTTGAATTTGTGGTATTTTGCTAGTATTATTTTTTTCTAGTTGTTTGACTGCTAGGCGAGAGGTTTGCAGCAACACATATATTGGATAAAGTAGCAATTGAATTGTGTTGGTTGTTGCAAATTTTATTTGACTGAGGGCGCGATCGCTTTTATCTAATATTTGGCGATATTTTTCAGAAACAAAGTTTAATACTTTACTTTTATAAGTACTTGATGTCATTTTTATTTTAGATTTATAGGTTTATTAATTTTCTATTCTGAGTGAATTGAAATATGAAATATGATTTGGCTTTACTTATTTATCAAATAGCTAAGGTTTTGATGAAAGAAATTTTTGTATGAGAAAAGCTCATCAGGAACTCAAGTTAGTTGCAAAATGCAAAAAAGTTGTTGTTAGAAAAAAAAATCAGAATCTGCTTCTACATCTCTATTTCAAGGAGAAGAAATATAGGATTTTTGGGTATTTTTATGAGAGAGTTATCTGATTTTTTAGTTGAATAAATAGTCATGCGTAGGGGCGAATCACTCCTAATATACAAATTGTCTCACAATTTTTTGAGGAATGCAAGGCTCAAAACCTGACAGATTTTTTTGAGCTTCACACAATGATTATTTTTAATGACAGGAGGAAAACTTTTTCTCCTTTCTAAACTGAATGGAGCCTTGGCGGAAGAAGTGCGGTAGCTACATCGCTTATATCCTATCTATAGTTATCAGTAGAAAGTGCGGTGGCTTTAGTTGAATAAAAAGTCATGCAGAGGGGCGAACAGATCCTAATGCATAAATTGTCTCACAATTTTTTGGAGAATGCAAGACTCAAAACCTGACAGATTTTTTTGGTGCTTCACAAAATGATTTTGGGGACTCCACTGAGAGGAAGACTTTTTCTCCCTTCTCAATTGAGTGGAGCGATCACTTCAGATTCTCTATTAGTTATCGGTAGAAAGTGCGGTGGTTTTAGTTGAATAAATAGTCATGCGTAGGGGCGAACAACCCCCACTACATAAATTGTCTCACAATTTTTTGGAGAATGCAAGACTCAAAAGCTGACAGATTTTTTGGTTTCACAAAATGCTTGATTTGACTCTTCTCAATTGAGTGGAGCGATCGCTTATATCTCTATATATATAGTTATCAGTAGAAAGTGGGAGATTTTTAGTTGAATAAATAGTCATATGCAGGGGCGAACAACTCCCAATACATAAATTGTCTCACAATTTTTTGGGGAATGCAAGACTCAAAACCTGACAGATTTTTTTTTGTGCTTCACAAAATGCTTGATTTGACTCTTCTCAATTGAGTGGAGCGTTGGCGGAACAAGTACGGTAGCTACATCACTTATCTCTGTATATAGTTATCCGTAGAAAGTGGGAGATTTTTAGTTGAATAAATAGTCATGCGGATAGCCGAACGACCCCTAATATATAAATTGTCTCACAACTTTTTGGGGAATGCAAGGCTAAAATCTTGGGGATTTTTTGATGCTTCACACAATGATGATTTTCCATAGAAAGGGAAAAAAGGGAAAACTTTTCAGTTGAGTTCAGCGATCGCTATATCTATAAATATAGGATATGCGCAGAAAGCGCGGTGGTTTTAGTTGAATAAATAGTCATGCGTAGGGGCGAAAAGCTCCCAATACATAAATTGTCTCACTATTTTTTGGAGAATGCAAGACTCAAAACCTGACAGATTTTTTTGGTGCTTCACAAAATGCTTGTTTTGACTCTTCTCAGTTGAGTGGAGCGATCACTTATATCTCTATATATATAGTTATCAGTAGAAAGTGGGAGATTTTTAGTTGAATAAATAGTCATGCGTAGGGGCGAAAAGCTCCCAATACATTAATTGTCTCACAATTTTTTGGGGAATGCAAGGCAAAAACCCTTGTCGCCACGGTTTTTTCATGAGCTTCACAAAATGTTTTTCTCTCTTCTCAGTTGAGTTCAGCGATCGCTATATCTATAAATATAGGATATGCGCAGAAAGTGCGGTGGTTTTAGTTGAATAAATAGTCATGCGTAGGGGCGAACAGATCCCAATGCATAAATTGTCTCACTATTTTTTGGAGAATGCAAGACTCAAAACCTGACAGATTTTTTGGTGCTTCACAAAATGTTTTATTTAACTCCACTGAAACGAATATTTTCTCTATCTTCTCAGTTGAGTGGAACGATAGCTTATATCCTATCTATCCTATTCTTCTTCCTTCTTTATTCTGCTATATACTCGGTCTAACCAGATCAATAATCAAGAAATCAAAACTTTATGCAACTTCTTATCAAAGAAATTTCCACAACTATAGACAAACTACGAAAACTAACCCAAGTAGATATTCAAAGACAATGGCGATACCGACAAAGAGATATACCTTTAACCGCACTTGAAAATTTAGACAGTTGGGAGTTAGCTGTAACAAATGAGAGAAAACATATTGCCTGGGCAAAAGGTAAACAGATTTTATGGTTAGGGCAAAAATTGATAATTCCCTCACACTTAAACGACTATTTTTTAGCTGATTTATCTTTAAAATTAGGTTTAACTTGGTGGGCTGAATCTGCGGAAATTTATGTGAACGGAAAATTAGTACAAACAGGAGATTTATTTGACTGTTCGAGTCGAATTTTACTGAGTCGAAAGGCAATGGTTGGGGAGACTTTTTTAATTGGGATTAAGTTGGTAAGTCCAGTACATGACTGGGGAGCTTTGGTAAAGTCTTGGTGTGTGTATGAAAATGTGGATAATTATCAGCTAGACCCTGGTTTTTTGGCAGACGAGTTAGAAATTTTGGTTGAATATTTGGCAAAGGTTGAGACTGAGAATGACTTAGATATAGACAGAATAAAAGATGCGGTGAATTTGATAGATTGGCATTCAGTTAGAGAGAGGGAAAAATTTGAAAAGTGTCTGTTAAAAGTCAATGCTGAAATAGCCAAAATTTCTGAGAAGTATATTAATAGTTTAAAACTGAAATTATTGGGTCATGCTCATTTAGATTTAGCTTGGTTATGGGATGTAAAAGAAACTTGGGAAGTGGCGGAACGAACTTTTGAGTCTGTATTGAATTTACAACAAGATTTTCCGGAACTTATTTTCTGTCATTCGACTCCGGCACTATATGAATGGATAGAGATAAATCGACCAGATTTATTTAATAGAATTAAAGGACAAGTTGAGTTGGGAAAGTGGGAGTTTGTTGGGGGTTTGTGGGTGGAACCAGAGTTAAATATGGTGAGTGGTGAATCAATTGTTCGGCAGGTTTTATATGGTCAAGGTTATTTTTGGGAAAAGTTTGGCAGATTTTCTCTTGTAGCTTGGTTGCCTGATAGTTTTGGTTTTTGTTGGCAACTTCCACAAATTCTTCAGGGTGGGGGTATGGAATATTTTGTGACTCAAAAGTTGCGTTGGAATGATTTGATGGAGTTTCCTTTTGAGGTTTTTTGGTGGGAAGGTCTGGATAAAAGTCGGATTTTTAGTTTGATGTTACCGCCGATAGGGGAGGGTATTGATGTTGTGAGGATGGGAAGGTTTGCTTGTGAATGGTTGGTGAAAACTGGCAGGAAAAATGTTTTGTGGTTGCCTGGGGTGGGAGACCATGGTGGAGGTCCGACTAGGGATATGTTGGAGGTAGGGAAAAGATGGCGGGAGTCTGGTTTTTTTCCTTTGTTGGAGTTTACGACTGCTGAGAGTTTTTTGGTGGAGTTGGCGAGGGAATGTTCTGATGATTATCCTGTTTGGCGGGATGAACTTTATTTGGAGTTTCATCGGGGTTGTTATACGACTCATGCGGATCAAAAAAGATGGAACCGTTGTTGTGAGGGTTTGTTGTATGAGGCGGAGTTGTTTGCTGTTTTTGCTTCGGTTGTGACTGGAGCTTTTTACCGGAAGAGTGATTTGGAGGTTGCTTGGAAGGGGGTTTTGTTTAATCAGTTTCATGATATTTTGCCTGGTTCGGCTATTTCTGATGTTTATGTGGATGCTAATGGTAGTTGGAGGGAGTCTGAACGGTTAGGGTTGGAAATTTTGGATGAGGCTATGGAGGCGATCGCTTCTCAGATTGATTTTTGTCGGCCTTTTTCGTTTGATTCTGGTGAAGGTGGGATGTTTTTTCCGGTTATTGTTTTTAATTCTTTGAATTGGCAACGTTCGGAATTGGTTTCGGTTGCTTTGCCAGCGCCTCCGGAAAAAAAGGGTTGTTGGGGGGTAGGGAGTGGCGGTGCGACCCCAGGTCGGCGACAGATGAAAGGGAAGGCGCATCAAGAGATGGAGCAGGGAGAGGGTTTGGATATGGATAATTATTCTGCTGGTATGCAAAGCGATGGAAATGACTGGCTAGTTTATGACAATGAGGGAAAATTAGTTAGTTCTCAGGTCTCGGTTCAGGATTTGTTGTTTGTTGCTTCTGATGTGCCTGGGGTTGGTTATCGAGTGTTTTGGTTATGTTGTGGGTTTTCAGATTTGGACAAAAGACTATATATGAGCACACCTATTCCCTATTCTACAGAAAGGATAGCGAAAAAAATTGAGTTTGTCAATACTGTTAGTTTAGATGGTGAAGGATGGCTTTTAGAGAATGATTTATTACGGGTAAAGGTGGAGGGGAAAATGGGAAATTTGGAGAGTATTTTTGACAAGGTTAATGAACGGGAAGTTTTGGGAAAAGGGAAGGGGAATGAATTGCAAGTTTTTCAAGATGAGGGTCAATATTGGGATGCTTGGAATATTGATCCAAATTATCAAGAATATCTTTTAGCTCCTGCAAAATTAATAGATATTGGGTGGATGGAACGGGGAGATTTAAGAAGTTGTCTGCGAGTTATTAGAAAAATAGGAAAGTCTGAATTTTGTCAGGATTATATTCTGGAGTTTGGTTCTCCGCTGCTAAAAATTAAATGTTGGGTAAATTGGCAGGAAAGTCATACTTTAGTTAAGGTGGCTTTTCCTATAAATATAGATACGGATTTTGTTACTTATGAAATTCCTTGTGGGGCAATTAAGAGAATGACTAAGTTTCAGACAGAAAGAGATAAGGCAAAATGGGAAGTTCCTGCTTTACGTTGGGCGGATATTAGTGATGATAATTATGGGGTAAGTTTGCTGAATGATTGTAAGTATGGATATGATGCAAAGTCGGATGAATTACGTTTAACTTTATTAAGAGGTTCGACTTGGCCTGATGAGGAAGCTGATGTGGGAATTCACGAATTTACTTATGCTATTTATCCTCATTTGGGAAGTTGGGAAAGTGCTGGTACTGTGCAACGGGGTTATGAGTTAAATCTGCCTTTGCTTGTTAAGGTAATGCCGTGGATTAGTTCGGAAAAATCTGGTGGAAGGTTGCCACAAATTTATCGTTTCTTGGGTTGGGAAACTGATAATTTAATTTTGATGGCGTTGAAACGGTCGGAGAATAATCAATATTGGGTTTTAAGGTGTTATGAATGTTTGGGAAGAGAGGCAATTTTGAAGTTGGAAAGTGATGCTGGTTTGGCAGTAGGAAAAGTTGTTGATTTGTTGGAGCGAGATGTTGCTGAATCTTCTGTTGATTTTGAGAGTGGAAGTTGTGAAATTTCACCTTGGAAAATAATGAGTTTTTCTCTAGATTTTCTGGTGTGATGAATTTGGGAAAGTTTTGTGAATTGAGATGAGCGATCGCTTGTCTCTATCTAAAATTTTTACTTTGAATAAAGGTAGCAGTAAAAATTTCTCTATAAATATATAGATATAGGTTTGGCAATGTCTGATTTTTGCTTGTGGGAGATGAGAGATTTTTCTCTATTTATCTTTTGTCGGAGTCGGGAATTTCTGTTCTGAGGAAAAATGACGATTTTTTCTTTAATTTTGGCAGTGAAAGTTTCCAATAAATATAGATATAGGTTTGGCAATGTCTGATTTTTGCTTGTGGGAGATGAGAGATTTTTCTCTATTTATCTTTTGTCTGAGTCGGGAATTTCTGTTCTGAGGAAAAATGACGATTTTTTCTTTAATTTTGGCTGTGGGAGATGAGAGATTTTTCTCTATTTATCTTTTGTCGGAGTCGGGAATTTCTGTTCTGAGGAAAAATGACGATTTTTCTTTAATTTTGGCAGTGAAAGTTTCCAATAAATATAGATATAGGTTTGGCAATGTCTGATTTTTGCTTGTGGGAGATGAGAGATTTTTCTCTATTTATCTTTTGTCGGAGTCGGGAATTTCTGTTCTGAGGAAAAATGACGATTTTTCTTTAATTTTGGCAGTGAAAGTTTCCAATAAATATAGATATAGGTTTGGCAATGTCTGATTTTTGCTTGTGGGAGATGAGAGATTTTTCTCTATTTATCTTTTGTCGGAGTCGGGAATTTCTGTTCTGAGGAAAAATGACGATTTTTTCTTTAATTTTGGCAGTGAAAGTTTCCAATAAATATAGATATAGGTTTGGCAATGTCTGATTTTTGGTTATGGGAGATGAGAGATTTTTCTCTATTTATCTTTTGTCGGAGTCGGGAATTTCTGTTCTGAGGAAAAATGACGATTTTTTCTTTAATTTTGGCAGTGAAAGTTTCCAATAAATATAGATATAGGTTTGGCAATGTCTGATTTTTGGTTATGGGAGATGAGAGATTTTTCTCTATTTATCTTTTGTCGGAGTCGGGAATTTCTGTTCTGAGGAAAAATGACGATTTTTTCTTTAATTTTGGCAGTGAAAGTTTCCAATAAATATAGATATAGGTTTGGCAATGTCTGATTTTTGGTTATGGGAGATGAGAGATTTTTCTCTATTTATCTTTTGTCGGAGTCGGGAATTTCTGTTCTGAGGAAAAATGACGATTTTTTCTTTAATTTTGGCAGTGAAAGTTTCCAATAAATATAGATATAGGTTTGGCAATGTCTGATTTTTGGTTATGGGAGATGAGAGATTTTTCTCTATTTATCTTTTGTCGGAGTCGGGAATTTCTGTTCTGAGGAAAAATGACGATTTTTTCTTTAATTTTGGCAGTGAAAGTTTCCAATAAATATAGATATAGGTTTGGCAATGTCTGATTTTTGGTTATGGGAGATGAGAGATTTTTCTCTATTTATCTTTTGTCGGAGTCGGGAATTTCTGTTCTGAGGAAAAATGACGATTTTTTCTTTAATTTTGGCAGTGAAAGTTTCCAATAAATATAGATATAGGTTTGGCAATGTCTGATTTTTGGTTATGGGAGATGAGAGATTTTTCTCTATTTATCTTTTGTCGGAGTCGGGAATTTCTGTTCTGAGGAAAAATGACGATTTTTTCTTTAATTTTGGCAGTGAAAGTTTCCAATAAATATAGATATAGGTTTGGCAATGTCTGATTTTTGGTTATGGGAGATGAGAGATTTTTCTCTATTTATCTTTTGTCGGAGTCGGGAATTTCTGTTCTGAGGAAAAATGACGATTTTTTCTTTAATTTTGGCAGTGAAAGTTTCCAATAAATATAGATATAGGTTTGGCAATGTCTGATTTTTGGTTATGGGAGATGAGAGATTTTTCTCTATTTATCTTTTGTCGGAGTCGGGAATTTCTGTTCTGAGGAAAAATGACGATTTTTTCTTTAATTTTGGCAGTGAAAGTTTCCAATAAATATAGATATAGGTTTGGCAATGTCTGATTTTTGGTTATGGGAGATGAGAGATTTTTCTCTATTTATCTTTTGTCGGAGTCGGGAATTTCTGTTCTGAGGAAAAATGACGATTTTTTCTTTAATTTTGGCAGTGAAAGTTTCCAATAAATATAGATATAGGTTTGGCAATGTCTGATTTTTGGTTATGGGAGATGAGAGATTTTTCTCTATTTATCTTTTGTCGGAGTCGGGAATTTCTGTTCTGAGGAAAAATGACGATTTTTTCTTTAATTTTGGCAGTGAAAGTTTCCAATAAATATAGATATAGGTTTGGCAATGTCTGATTTTTGGTTATGGGAGATGAGAGATTTTTCTCTATTTATCTTTTGTCGGAGTCGGGAATTTCTGTTCTGAGGAAAAATGACGATTTTTTCTTTAATTTTGGCAGTGAAAGTTTCCAATAAATATAGATATAGGTTTGGCAATGTCTGATTTTTGGTTATGGGAGATGAGAGATTTTTCTCTATTTATCTTTTGTCGGAGTCGGGAATTTCTGTTCTGAGGAAAAATGACGATTTTTTCTTTAATTTTGGCAGTGAAAGTTTCCAATAAATATAGATATAGGTTTGGCAATGTCTGATTTTTGGTTATGGGAGATGAGAGATTTTTCTCTATTTATCTTTTGTCTGAGTCGGGAATTTCTGTTCTGAGGAAAAATGACGATTTTTTCTTTAATTTTGGCAGTGAAAGTTTCCAATAAATATAGATATAGGTTTGGCAATGTCTGATTTTTGGTTATGGGAGATGAGAGATTTTTCTCTATTTATCTTTTGTCGGAGTCGGGAATTTCTGCTCTGAGGAAAAATGACGATTTTTCTTTAATTTTGGCAGTGAAAGTTTCCAATAAATATAGATATAGGTTTGGCAATGTCTGATTTTTGGTTATGGGAGATGAGAGATTTTTCTCTATTTATCTTTTGTCTGAGTCGGGAATTTCTGTTCTGAGGAAAAATGACGATTTTTTCTTTAATTTTGGCTGTGGGAGATGAGAGATTTTTCTCCATTTGTCTTTTGTCGGAGTCGGGAATTTCTGCTCTGAGGAAAAATCCTTGGCTTTCCTTTATCTCTGGCAGTGAAAATTTCCGATAAATATATAGATGGGTATGGCAATGTCTGATTTTTGGTTGTGGGAGATGAGAGATTTTTATCCATTTATTTTTTGTCTGAGTGGGGAATTTCTGTTCTGAGGAAAAATCCTTGGCTTTCCTTTACCTCTGGCAGTAAAAATTTCTCTATAAATAGATAGATAAGTATGGCAATGTCTGATTTTTGGTTGTGGGAGGTGGTGAATTTTTTCTATTTATCTTTTGTCTGAGTTGGAAATTTATGCTCTGAGGAAAAATCGTCGCTTTTTCTTTACTTCTGGCAATGAAAATTTCTCTATCAATATAGATATAGGTATAGAAAGTGAAATTTTTGCCTATGGTAAGTATGGGGAAATATCATTTTAATTTTAGATGAAATTTTGAGTTTACTCCGAGTAATAATTGTTGATTGCTGAAAGGGGGTTGCTAAGGGAATCAAATATTTATACTAAATTTTATATAGTGGATTTTTTGAGTAAAAATTTTGGGGATTAACAATGAGTAATTTTGTAGAAACTGTCAAAGGATTTTATTCTCAGAAATATTTAAAAGTGTATGACCGGGGAAAACCTGTAGTTCTAGAAGTAATTAAACCCTATGAAAATTTATCTTTTTATATTCACGGATTAAATCTTGAAAAGGCAGAAGAACTTCTACAAAAAGAATTTGTTGATGAATATAAGTATCAGTTAAGATTTGCCTTTAATCTTGAAAATCTTGTAAGTCTTTATGGAGGACTTTATCTAAGTGACTTGCAGAAATTTGATGAGATACCAAAATGTATGGCGGTTGATGGAGAAAATGATTTTGAAGCAACAGTGAATCAACTACCAAATAGTGTTTGGGAATCCTACAAATTTTATAATAAAGCCGAAGAAGGAGACTGGGGTAAAGCTTATGGATTGAGAATAACTATTGAAGGTCAAGATACATTAATTATTCGCACAACTACTGATGGTGATGGATGCCTTGAAGTATTTGATGCTCAAGGAAATAATTTAGCATCAGCTCGTACTAATTATAATGCTATTGCTTGGCGACCAATGTTTCAAATTCGTCAATATTTTCTTTCAGGAAACAAATATCCTCCAGAACTAAGGTGAATTTTTTTGAGCTTTTCATCACTGTATTTTTGCTTGTTTAAAAATCACTTTTGATAATTGAATTGTTGGAAAATATCATCAAGATAAAAAGTAGATATTTTCAGAAAATTTTATCTATAAGGTGAGAAGAGTTATCAAGAATGACAAATTAAAACTCAAGATAGTTACAGTCAAATGGTCTGCAAAACTATTAAGATATTTTCACTCTTCCTGTAAAATTAATATAGCAACAATTTATGAAATTGAAATAACTAACTAAAGAATATAGATTTTATCGTTTTGACTAAAATCTAAATCTCAATAATAGCCTTAATTTTAAATAATTTTTGATGGTGTCTAACTGCTACAGATACCCCAAAAAAATTCGATCTTTTGTTCCTGATTAGTTTAATACTCTGCTGTCTCACGGCATCTACAATTAGTTGGGGTTTGTAGACTCCAAGTGGCAACTTTTCAATATTCTTATCCTCATTGCCATTAACTTCTTCCTTCTTCAAAATTCAAATAAAATTTATCTAGCGATCGCCTCTTAAATAAGGATGTCAATATTAGATTTTGAAATTTATCTCAAACTCAATAATTATTCTGTTTTTTCTAAAGTAAAATGTTTAACTGATTCTGCTAAACTCTCTGTAATATTCATAATTTTTTGTGAAGAATCATATAATTTTTTGTCACTTGACTTCTTTCGATATTTTTTTGTGGATAATTTGTAAAAATTCTGTGATTTTTGTAGATTATCGGTCTGATTTTCTCCTAAAGATGCAACATTATCTATATAGTTATTAAATTTATAGATATTCTGAACAATTTTAGTTAGTCCTTGCTTAACTTCTTCTCCTAATTTTTGCTGTGGGAATTCTTCTACAACTATATTATTCTCATAAATAGTCAGATTTAAGCTTTGAACATTGTGTTGAAAGTGTTCTAAACTTTTCTTGATTAAATCCCAATTATTTGCCATTTCTTGCAATTTTATTGCTATTTTTAGTAGGTCTTCGTTGCTGGTTTTCCTATAAGCAAAAATAGCAGTATTTAGTAACAAAAATTTACTGTGAATATTCATTTGTTCGACTAAAGCTTGGATTTTATTTAAATCATAATTATACTCAGTCAATCTTTTGACTTTATGATGAATTTCTGAAATCAACATATATGCTGCCATAATTTCTTGAAAAATATTGCCTATTGACTGGTAACTTGTGGAAGCATAATTACTAATTTCTTGATAAACTTGTTCGGCTTCCCATGCTTTATATGCTCTTTGATAAAAGGTATCAACTATCGCTTCTAAAGATGTGAGAAAAGAATCTATTTCTTCTGCTTGCAACTTACTTTCTCGGGATAAATTTTGAAAAATAGTTTGACTATCTGTTGCGATTAGAGTCAGAATTTCTTGACTATCAGAATTGACTTTTTAACAAGTTTTATAAAGTTGTTGAGAGTCATATTAATACAATAAGATATTACTCCCAATTCTTCGCATCTAACTTTGAGTTTTACATAAATTTGACCATGAGCAGCAGTATCTACTTTATCCAACAATTTTATAACTTGACTAGCGATTTTTCTTTATCCTGTTCGCTCCTTTCTTCTCTAATTTTTAGATTAATTAGAAGATTACAAATCACGTCAGCCATAGAATTAAATTTTTAGTCAAATCTTGTAGCTCGTCATTAGCATAAATAGGAATTCTAATATTATATTTTCCCTCAGAAATATCCTCTAGACAATTCTCTAGTCTATTAGTTGAAAAACGAAGTTTTTGGGCAGTTATAATACCTAAGCTAAACGTTGTGATAAAACTGGTAATACCTGCCGTACAAGCGACCGCATAATTCCGGTGAGTTTTGTTTAGAAAAGTTGGGGAATAAACCATTGTGACAATAGCGGTTGCAATTGCAGTTATTCCTCCACTCATCAAACCTATCCATAAGGTTTATTCTTCATTAATAACTATTGTATTTACTGCTAATTTTTATTTTATCTGTAATTAACCATCATCCAGTTAAGTTACATCTAATTTCTTGCTTGCTCCCTGAAATCCCAAATCCTGTATCTGAGGTGAATTGGAAAAAGCTATATTATAATAAAATCATCATAAATTTAAGATCATAAAATAATTTAGTTAATTTTTCTATGACCGAACATTGAGGGAGGGATACCACTATATTAAGAAACTACAAAGCCAATTTACATTTTGTTACAGTAAATATATAGATTTAAAAGAGGAAGAAATTCCTTTAATTAAAGATTATTAACTTAGAGGATAAATTTATGAATAGGTCTTTTCGTGTAGGTAACCTATTTGGCATACCATTTTACATTAACTCATCCTGGTTTATTGTCTTATTTCTTGTCACTTTAACTTATAGTAGCAATTTGGCAGATCAATTTCCAGAATTGGGCGAAATATTACCACTGATATTAGGATTAATAGCTGCATTATTATTATTTTCTTCTGTTTTAGCTCATGAGTTAGGTCATAGTTTTGTTGCTCTATCTCAAGGAATAGAAGTAAAATCAATTACCCTATTTCTGTTTGGAGGTTTAGCTAGTTTAGATAGAGAATCAAAAACTCCTGGAGAAGCATTTTGGGTGGCAATTGCAGGTCCGTTAGTAAGTATAGTTTTATGTGGTTTGTTTACTGTAATTAATATATTTACAGCCATCAACGGACCATTAGCAGCAATTATGCAACTCTTAGCTTATATCAATTTAGCTTTAGCATTATTCAATTTAATTCCTGGCTTACCTCTTGATGGTGGTAATATCCTTAAATCTATTGTTTGGAAAATCACTAATAATCCTTACAAAGGAATTATTTTTGCTAGTAGAGTAGGTCAAGCATTTGGTTGGTTAGCAATAATTTCTGGTTTAATTCCTACATTTTTATTTAGTAGTTTTCCTAATATTTGGAATATTCTAATTGGTTTGTTTTTACTACAAAATGCTGGTCGTTCTGCCCAATATGCAGAAATTCAAGGTACTCTTGCGGACTTAACTGCAGCAGATGCTATTATTCCGGATAGCCCAATTGTTTCAGAAAGTCTTTCTTTAAGAGAATTTGTGAATGAATATGTAATTGGGAAAGATAGTAGAAAGCAGTTTTTAGTTATTAATGAAGTAGAGGAGTTAGTAGGAGTCATTAAGGTTGATGATTTGAAAGTAGTTAATACTTCTGAGTGGCCTTTAATTATGGTCAAAGAATTAACTAAACCTGTAACAACAATGGAGACTGTAGTAGCTAAAACTTCTCTTTTAGAAGTAGTTTCTTTGTTGGAACAAAAGCAAATTAATGAATTAACTGTAGTTGGTGAAAATGGTGCATTAGTAGGGTTGATTGAAAAAGCTTCAATTAGGAATTTACTAGCAAAAAAGGAGCAAGCTAAAACTACTTAAGTTGGTTATTTCAATTATCCTAATAATTAATAACAATGATAGTGAGTTCTATATTTTCCAAATCAATAATATTAATTTTTGTAAAAAGTATTCGTACTATGTGTAAATTCGTCACCTTTTTTTGGTGAAGAATATAGTGCGATGCTTTATTTTTTTGATTTTTACTTCTAGTGAAACTAAATCTTGCATAATCTTGCAAGTACTAGCTGATTAATAAGTAGTATCGGAAGCAAAGTGACACTTATGGCTTTGGTAAGTAGAGGAATGGGGTATTTTTGGCTTAAAGAATATGCAATGTCTGGGAAAGATTTTGAGGATGCACTAGCAGAAAAACCATCGAATCAAGTCACTTATAATCGTGGTTCTGTATATGCAATGAGCGGCAATTACAACAAGGCAATTAATTATTATAAAGCAGCTATTTATGGTGGGAAAGTAAAATTGATTCTTCATAATTACAAAGAGGTGACTATTCCAGGTGACTTGAATTTTGATGAAGCGCGAAGAGATTTTGGTTTTGCTCTTTTGCTAAATCAAGATAGTAATGAAAAAGAATATAAAAATGCTCTGGATGAATTTGAAGAAGCAATAAGAGTTAAAAAAGATAATGAAGAGTTGTCAAATTATTCCGCATATATTGGGAAGGGAATAGCACAATATTTTCTTGGAGATGTTGAACAGGCAAAAATTACTCTAAAGGAAGTTCCTGAGAGTAGTCAATATAAAGATACCGCTAAAAGATATCTTGAGAAAATAAATACTTGTGAGTCATCTAATCAAAAGCAGTGTGTTAATAATGTGAAAGGAATTAAGGAAGATATTAGTAACATAAGTATGGTTCCAATTTTGACTTCTCAAGGCATCTCAAGTATGTTTGGAAATGTGACTGTTCATGAATCAGACAAGCTAGATAATGTTCTCAGCCTTGAACACAATGCTTTGTACAAAGGACCATGTAAGTAATAGTTAATAGTACAGAGAGTAAAGGTAATTATTCTTTGGTAAAGGCATTCCATGAGATGCCTTTATTTTTTCCATATCGTTCAAAAAACTTTTCTTTTCTGTCTTCTACCTTAACCGTTAGGATTAATTTTAACACCGACTAATTTAGATTGCTAATTCCTAACATTAATTTCTAAATACTAACAAAAGCTTCGTGGTGATAATTTTCTTAATTGAGTATACTAATCATAACTAAGTAAATACAAAAATTATTTTCTGCTCTACCATTCAAAATTTTACCTTATACATTTGAAATAGTTCTCCAGGTTGTCGCCTTACTATTTTCCCACCCATAGCATCGATAATTTTTTCCCAATTTTCTAAAGGTTCCAAAAATACTTCTGCTCCTAAATAAGTTTCTAAAATTGCCCAATTTTCTGCTAATGGTTGTTCTGGGTTAAGCACGTCAAAAACAAAATTATTTTCAGGTTTAAGAATGCGTTTTACTTCCTTAAGTACTTCTTCCCAATAATCTATAGGATAATAACAACTAAAGCCTGTAGCGATCGCCAAGTCAAATTCATTTGCTTGATAATTTAATTGGTGAGCAGGTCCTAACTCTACTCCTTTAAATAGTTTATAATTTAGTAGAGAGCCTCGTTGATTGAGATTATCCCTAGCAATTGTACTAATTTCTTGACCATAAAAAAAAGCTTCCCAATCACGCCAAGGGTAAATCAAAAAACTCACTCCACAGCCAATATCCAAACATTTTTGATTTTTCTTAGGTTTAGCTATTTCCCAAAAAGGTGAAACTATTTTTGCTGTGAGGTTACCGGAGGCATAATCATGGAATATTGGCATTGCTTCAATTTCCGAGGGTAACTCAAAAGATTCTCCTCGGTAATCTCGATCGAAGCGATCCTGTACTGCGATGATTTGAGTATGCCAATTATCTAAATTTTTTTGAGCAAACCAGGAAGATTGGTCCCCATCTGAGGACAAGGCAGACTTTTTTTTGGACATTTATTTCTCTATCGTTTAGAACCTTTCAGAGCTTTTGTAAAGTTCTTACGGTAAGATTTGTTACCAATCAATAAAACTGGCCAAAATATAGATAATACCAAACGATTCTGAAAGTTCTTAGAAAAGTTTGTTTGTTCAAACCCATTCCAGAACTTCCAGATTCCACCTCCATATACAACCAGTAATAACAGGCCAATTAATGTACTCATGGCACAAAACTCTTAAAAGGTCAATTTTTTAGGTACAGTCCAAATATAATGATTTAATTAATCTTAATTGGACTTTAGGTTTAATATTCCTCAATTTATTATAACCAAATAGTAGGTAATATAGGTAAGTAGGTTAGGTGTCATTTCAGTTATCAGTTATCAGTTATCAGTTATCAGTTATCAGTACCTCTGCAATAAGGAGGCAAGAAAATACGGAATTATCTTTTCTCTTGGTCGATTAGATATGATTAGGTAACCCATCCATCTCTCGACCGCTTTTTATCCCCTTAAAAGGGGAGGCGCATACCCACAATTTTTCGGTAAAAAAATATAAAACCAGGATACAAAGTGTCAGGCGAGGTGGGAAAAATTGCCTAACTTCTATTTTTTCTAAACAATCATTTTCTATATTAATTTGACCTATAGAAGCCATTTGGTATCTTTGCAAATGTAGGGTTTTTAGGCAAATAATTTAGAATATTGATATTTAATTACATAGATAGATATCTCCAACAATCAAAAATCAAATCAATTATTGCACTGTTATTCATCAATTCTTTACCCCTACTCTGTACGGACGTTGCATAAGGGCGTCCCTACTGCCTACTCCCTATGAGTGGAGGAGATGCTTATATAGATCCCAAATGGGTTCTATATACTTAATGATTATGGAATTAAAATTAGGTGATATTTGAACAAAACTTCTTTACAGCTACTAGCAAATCAGGAATAGAGAATAAAAAGTTGATAAAAAGTCAGTGAAAAAATTTAATTTTTGATAATTGTTGCGATGTCTAAAGTTTATTATAATTCCTGGAGTTTGATTGATTTGGAGTGGAAGATTTGAAGGAAAGCTTCGAGTAAAAATTGTCAGCATTCCGCTATTAGCAGTTAGCTAGTCTCCTACAGAGGAACTGTGAACTTCAGTAATGAAAATGAAGCTAAAGAAGCTAAATAGGTAAAGTTAAGTGATGCTTTTGCTTTTACCCAGACTTTTAATTCTTGCTCAAACTCAATCCTAATTCCTCCTCCAAAGTAAACATTTAACCGTCAGCTATTGCTTTTAGTTTGAAATAAAAGCTTTACTAATTGAGGCAGAATTTATACTTACTACCAAAGTCCGCTTTAAAGTCTATATTCATTTAAACCCCCCCCATGAGAGCTGAGACCTGACAGGTAATAGCTGTTTGCTCCGCATTCCCCAGGAAATGCTTACCCTCCAAACGCAATAAATGAGAAACGCTAAGAATTGAGAGCTGATGGCTGTTTGCTCCGCATTCCGCAGGAAATACTTACCAAAAATTTGCTAAAAGTCAATAAAAAAATCTTAATTATAGTATTTAAAAGGTAATAAGAAATAATGAATTTTGACCAATTATTTGCGTTCTGACACAATCATATAAAAAGAGTGTCAATTAGTATTAATCAATTAATAGATATGAATATAAAATTAACAAAAAAGGAGGAATTATGCGTGCAGTATTAATGGCAGGAGGTTCCGGAACACGACTCAGACCACTGACCTGCGATCTTCCGAAACCAATGGTACCAATTTTAAATCGCCCAATAGCCGAACATATTATTAATTTATTAAAAAACATCAAATTAGGGAGATTATTGCTACTTTACATTACTTACCTGATGTAATGCGTGAATATTTCCAAGATGGCAGTCAATTTGGAGTACAAATGACTTATGCTGTAGAAGAAGAACAACCTCTAGGAACTGCTGGTTGTGTAAAAAATATTGCTGAACTTCTCGATGAAACTTTCTTAGTAATTAGTGGAGATACAATTACAGATTTTGATTTAACTACAGCTATAGAATTTCATAAAAAAATAATTCAAAAGCTACTTTAGTACTAACTCGCGTACCTAATCCTATAGAATTTGGAGTGGTAATTACAGATGAAAAACAGAGAATAAAAAGATTTCTAGAAAAACCTTCTAGCAGCGAAATATTTTCCGATACTGTTAATACAGGAACCTACATTTTAGAACCAGAAATTTTAAACTATCTACCAGATAATCAAGAAAGTGATTTCTCTAAAGAATTATTTCCTTTATTGTTAGATAAAAACGAGCCAATGTATGGCTATATAGCAGAAGGCTATTGGTGTGATGTCGGACATTTAGATGCCTATCGGGAAGCTCAATATGATGCACTTCAACAGACAGTAAAACTTGATTTTGCTTATCAAGAGCGATCGCCCGGACTTTGGACAGGAGAAAATACTTATATTGACCGGACAGCTAAAATTGAGACACCAGCTTTAATCGGAGATAACTGTAGAATTGGGCCAAGAGTTCAGATTGAAGCAGGTAGTGTGATTGGAGATAATGTGACAATTGGCGCAGATGCTGATGTGAAGCGTCCAATTATTTGGAATGGAGCATTGGTGGGAGAGGATGCAAATTTAAGAGCTTGTGTAATTTGTCGAGGTGCGCGGATAGACCGTCGCGCTCAGGTATTAGAAGGTGCTGTGGTTGGTTCATTATCTACTGTAGGAGAAGAGGCTCAAATTAGTCCCAATGTTAGAGTATGGCCTAGTAAAAAAGTAGAATCTGGAGCTACCCTGAATATTAATTTGATTTGGGGGACAACTGCTAAGAGAAATTTGTTTGGACAACGAGGGGTGCAAGGATTAGCAAATATAGATATTACTCCAGAATTTGCGGTGAAGTTAGGAGCAGCTTATGGTTCTATTTTAAAACCTGGTTCAACAATCTCAGCTTCTCGTGACCAACGCAGTATATCTCGGATGGTTTCTCGGTCTTTAATTGCCGGTTTAATGTCAGTAGGAGTGAACGTAATAAATTTAGAATCTACTGCAATTCCTATTGCCAGAACAATCTTACCAACTATGAATGTTGTAGGTGGTGTTCATGTACGTCTTTCTCCTAACCGCTCAGACCAAATATTAATTGAAATCTTTGATTCTCAAGGAATTAATCTTTCTAAAGCTAAGGAAAAAAAGATAGAAGGAGCATATTTTAAAGAAGATTTACGGCGAGTACAAATTCCAGAAATTGGCAATGTAGTTTATCGCCATGAAGTATTAGATGCTTATAGCAAAGGCTTTGAAAATCTGCTTAATTCTGAGGCAATTCGCTATAGTAAATCTAAGGTCGTAATTGATTATTGTTATGGTGTTTCTGGAGCAGTATTACCACAATTATTAGCTAAATTTGGTTGTGATGCTGTAGTTCTAAATGCGAGCTTAAAAGAGACTTCTTTAGGGAAAGAAGAAAAAGAAAATTTATTAGATCAATTAGGTCGGGTGGTAGAAGCTCTACAAGCAAATGTAGGAGTTCAAGTAACAGCAAATGGTGAACAATTAATATTAGTAGATGAAACTGGTTCTGCTATTCGTGGTGAAATGTTAACTGCACTAATGGTCAATTTGATGTTAACCGCTCATCCGCGCAGTGCGGTAGTAGTGCCAATAAATGCTTCTGCGGCAGTAGAACAAATTGCTCGTCGTCATGATAGTCGTGTGATTCGGACAAAAGCAAATCCTACGGCATTGATGGAGGCTTGTCAAATTAATCATAATGTGGTACTAGGTGGAAGTGGTGATATGGGATTTATTTTTCCTAAATTGCATCCTGGTTTTGATGCGATGTTTTGTATCGCTAAAGTAATAGAAATGTTGACTATTCAAGAGCGCTCTTTAGGACAAATCAGTGCGGATATTCCTGTTGTTACTCATCGTTCCTATAAAGTACGTTGTCCTTGGAAAGTGAAAGGAGCTTTAATGAGGTATTTAGTAGAAACTAATCCTCCAGAAAAATTACAATTAACTGATGGAGTAAAGATTATTAATCATCAAAATGATAATTGGGTATTAGTTTTACCGGATGCAGCAGAACCCTTAGTACATATTTATGCAGATAGTAATGATCGAGATTGGGTTGATAAAACTTTGAGAGATTACCGCAATACAATCAATGATTTTGTGAATTTATTTATGAGTGGGAAAAAGTTAAATAATTGATAGTATAGCAGAAGGAAGAATTCAATAATTTAGAATTTAGAATTTAGAATTTAGAATTTAGAATTTAGAATTACCTCTCCTTGAAAAGAAGAGGATTGGGTTAAAAGGAATTTTTTCTTCTCTTGGTCGATTGGATATGGCGAGGTTTCCTCGCCATCCCTCGACCGCTTTTTTCTCAAAGAATGGAGAGGCTTTATACCTTAATTTTTCGGTAAGAAGGAAGAAGGCAGAAGGCACAAGGAAAAATATTGTGTTGTCTGAGTTTTCAGCTTTTGATATATCTTTACCTTTTCTTAGATTACTATAATTATCTTGTTTTTGTTTTCCTTTTTTTGCTAGCTTGAAGGGGGTTATAAGAAGGAAGTAGGTGAGCAGAAATAAACTCAATATTAGAGAGCGGGTTTTGAGAACTCATTGCGCTTAAGTCAAAGGTTTCGGTTAAACCCGCCCCTACAATTTATTTACCGAATAATTAAGGTTTAAAGCCTCTCCTTTAAAGTAGAAATAAGAAAAAATTTTCCCTACCGCGTCAATCCTCTTCTTTTCAAGGAGAGGTGATAATTAATTATTAATTATTAATTATTAATTGTTGAATTCTTACTTTGTTCAATTAATCATAATTAAAAATCAAAATGAATAGCTGTATATTGATGGTACAAATTATCAAAGATCCAGAACTTCGCTACACAGCAGATGCTCAATTACCAGTAGCAGAAATGATGGTAGAATTTTCTAATTTAGGAGTAGAAAATAAACCAGCTTTACTAAAAGTAGTAGCATGGAGAGATTTAGCTCAACAAATTAGTCAACAATATCACGAAGGGGATGTTGTAATTGTTGAAGGTCGCTTGAATATAAATACTATTGAACGACCAGAAGGTTTTAAAGAAAAACGAGCCGAATTAACAGCCTCCAGAATATATCCTGTAAGTGCTGAAGCTATGACTCAAAATGATAGTCAAACATCCAAAAATCAATCAAGTAAAAGAACAGTAACTCAGACACAACCACAAGAGCAAAACTATAATAATGTTGTAGATTTAAAATCTCGTCGTAACTCTACTTTCAACGAAGAATCAAAACCAAATATGTCAGAAGAGAATTCACCACCAGACGATTCCGATCCTATACCTTTTTAATAGACAGAAAAGAAGGAGTAGGGACCCACCCCGGCCCCTCCCAGGAGGGGAAGAATTGATAATTTATGTTCGATAATTGATTCTATTTTTTATTATTGGAAGTGTCTAGTACTAATAGTAAATTAACTCTACTCCAAATACCTTAGTAAAAGCAGCAGCTACTTGAGGAAGGACTTCATCTATAGTAATACCAGGAATAAACTCTGCGAGACTACCTACAGATTTATCAGAAATACCACAAGGTACAATTCTATTAAAACCAACTAAATCTGGACAAACATTGAGAGCAAAACCGTGCATAGTTATCCAACGACTAACTTTAATCCCGATAGCTGCTATTTTTCGTCCCTCTAACCAAACCCCAGTTAAACCTGGATATCTTTCACCATTGAGACCATAAATATCTAAGACCTGTAACAATACTTCTTCTAATTGTCGTAAATACCAATGTAAGTCCTGCTGATAACGTCGTAAATTGAGAATAGGATAACCCACCAGTTGGCCAGGACAATGATATGTAACTTCCCCACCTCGCTCCACTCGGTAAAGTTCATATTCATTTTGAGTCGGATCGAATTTGAGAAAATCTAATTTTGCCCCTTGTCCTAAAGTATAAACTGGTGGATGTTCTAATAATATGAGGACATCAGTCAATTCTGGACAATTGCAGCGTTCTTGGACAAGTGATTTTTGCCATTCCCAGGCCACTGAGTAACTGATTAATCCTGGACAAATTAAATGGCAAGTGCTTGGTAAACAGGGACTATTTTGATAAACCATCTTATATCAAATCCGGTTAAACAGTTATAGAATGGTCAAGTCTCTAGGAGTCAACCCACCCCTAACCCTTCCGCTGGAGGGGAAGTAGGGGATGTTGAGCAAAGCTCCAAAAATATTTCACCAGTCAAGGTGGGGTGGCGCGACCCAATCCTGTTTGATAATAAATAAAAAATAAAATTAATTCTCGTACATAAATCATTAATTCTTTCCGCTTACTGCCTACTCCCTACTCCCTCTTTTCTGGAGATACTGTGAATTATCCAAAAAATCAAGGGTAAATTTAGCCAAATTAAAACAAAAAAAATCAAGAATTGTCAAGGGATGCAAAGGATTTTAAAGATAGGATGTTGGGAAGAATACAAAGTGCTACTCTAAATAATAAATCCCAAACATTAGCGGAGGGAGCTTATGAAGCTTGTTATCCAGGGTAAGAATATAGAAATAACCGATTCCATTGACGAGTATGTTAATCAAAAAATTGAAAAAGCTGTTAGCCATTTTCAACAACTCACTACGGAGGTAGATGTACATCTATCAGTAGCTCGAAACCCACGGATAAATCCTAAGCAGACGGCAGAAGTAACTATCTACGCTAACGGTACAGTCATTCGTGCCCAAGAAAGTAGCGAGAATTTGTATGCTAGTATTGACTTAGTAGCAGATAAAATTGCACGCCAATTAAGAAAGTATAAAGAAAAGCGTCAATCCAAGGTTAATAAGGTTAAAACTGTTGAGATAGTTGAATCACAACCAGTAGAGCAGGACTTGATTGGCGATCGCCAACCGGAGCTACCGAGTGAAGTAGTACGGACGAAATATTTTGCTATGTCTCCGATGACGGTAGAAGAAGCACTGGAACAGCTACAATTTATCGATCATGATTTCTATATGTTTTCCAATGCTGCAACAGGTGAGATTAATGTTATCTACAAACGTTATCATCATGGTGGTTATGGTTTAATTCAACCACGACCTACTAATGGTAATGGTAGCAATGGAAAAGCAGTCCATAGTATTGATGAAGTAGCAGATATTGAATCTGCTTAGGTTTAGAATGATGTCAGAATTGGAGTTATTAACCAATATCTGAGTGATTCATTTCAAAAATAGAGGACTTACGCAAAAACTCTAATTGCAGGGTGTGTTGCAATGCACCCTATAATAAGGCTATGGGATAATAGAGAATTTTGCGTAAGTCTCTGATGACAGCCTTCTAGCTTCTTCAGGTAGGTATTGCTTTTAATGTTTTTAAAGCTTCTTCAACGTGAGCTTCAAATTTGAACATATCGTCAAAGATATGACGGATAATTCCTTCTTTGTCTATGACGTAAGTAACTCTACCCGGCAGTATCCAGAGTGTAGCGGGAACACCATATAATTCTCTGATTTTGTTGTTAGTATCGCTTAAAAGGGTAAACGGTAAATTATACTTGCTAGCAAATTGTTTGTGAGACTGTTGAGAGTCTGCACTAATACCAATCACTTCAGCACCAGCATCTGTAAAGACTTGATATTTATCTCGAAATGCACAAGCTTCTTTAGTGCATCCAGGTGTATCATCTTTTGGATAAAAATAAATGACAACATTTTTCTTACCACGGAAGTTAGATAGAGAAACTGGGGTTTCGTCTTGGGATGGTAAGGTGAAATTGGGTGCTGGATCTCCTACTTTAACTGCCATACTTAAGTTATAAGTCCAATTAATTTTTTGGATATAGTGTTAACTTTTTGTTATATTAGCGTACATGGTTCGGATTAGGAAAATTATAGCAGAAGGAAGAAGGAAGAGGGAAGAAGGAAGAAGGAAGAGGGAAGAAGGAAGAAGGCTTAAAAGCTGGAAAAAACCTAAATTTCCTCTAGATATTCACCCTTGGGTTTACACAAAAGTGCCCCAGGAGACCTAATATTATAGGTAGGATTTACCACTTGAGTTTAAAAGTTTTTATTTGTAAATACTTTAACCTTTTTTACGGAAAAAAAGTAAGCATACCGTAGGAAATGCTTTCCAGATATTAGACCATTATTCCTCCTCGCTCCTAATATAAACAGGACTTAGGAAAAATATCTAGTTATCCACCATCTGTAGGGGCGATTTCCTACGGAATACTTTCGGTCCGGAGATGCAAAGCATAAGGTAAACGCGTAATTAACGCGAATCGCCCCTACTGACTACTGACTACTGACTT
>NZ_BLZO01000061.1 GCF_014132355.1 Okeania sp. KiyG1 | reverse complement strand
GCTACGCAAACAGCAAACCCTATCTAAATCTTAAGGAGGGGTTTTAAATGAATATAGCCTTTAAAAATCGGCTTTTATAGTAAAATTCAATTCACCTCATTAATAAAGGTTTTCTTTCAAGCTAAAATAAATAGCTGATAGCTGATAGCTGACGGCTGAATGCTTACATAATATGACTATATTTAGCAGATACTCCCTTAAAAAAAATCGGGCAAATTTAGACATATAAAATCATCCAATCTGCCACGATAAACTTAGGGTAAGCATTTCCTGCGGACTGCTGCGCAAACAGCTATTAGCAGTCCGCTATTCCTAGGTCATGCTACGCAAACAGCAATTAGTAATGAACAATTACTTCTAAGGTTTAGGAAAGGAACTTTAACAGTAATTTTTATTTTGTCTCATTTTGTCTCAATTTCTCAATTATTTTTACCTTCCCCAAAATTAATAGCTGTTAACGTAGTTCCTCCGTAGGAGGCTAGCTAATAGCTGACGGCTAAATGCTTACAACTTACGATTTAAAAATCACTTGAAGCAACTAATTTCTCAACTGAACAGGCATAATTAAATAAGTCATTTTCACCCCACCCAATGGATTTAAAACCACCGGACTTGTAGCAGTATTTAACTGAATAGAAATCTCCGAAGCTGAAGGAATAGCCTTCAAACCTTCAATCAAATACTTAACATTAAAAGCAATTTCATTCGGCTCATCAGCAGAAATTTGTGCTGCCATAGACTCTCTACCACTACCAACATCTTGAGCATCTACAGACAAATAAATCTCCTGATTAACACTATCAATAGAACACTTCAAAATATTATTTTTCTGGTCAGCCAAAACAGCAATTCTTTCCACCGCTCCTAAAAATTCTTTCCTATCTACATTAATTTGATTAGTAAACTTATCAGGTAATAATTGTCCGTAAGCTGGATATTGACCCTCCAATTTTCTGCTAGTTAAACATTGTTCTCCTAGCTCAAAAATTACCTGACCTTCATCAAATCTCAAAGCAACAGCTTCAGATGATTGATCCATTCCAATCATTCGTTCAACTTCTCGTAAAGCTTTTGCAGGAATTGTTACTTCAAACTCCTCAATTTCTTCTACTTCTAACTCACCCTCTGGTGCCACACTTTCAGTCTTAACAATTGCTAATCTATGACCATCAGTTGCTGCAAATTCCAAACCATCTTTTTGTACCTTTAAATGTACCCCTGTTAAAACTTGTTTTGTTTCATCAGGACTCGTGGCAAACAAAGTTCCCTTTAAACCATTAATTAAAGCTTCCGATGGTAAATGTATAACCTCCCCATCTTCCACCTTTGGTAACTCTGGATATTCCTCCCCTCCCATACCTCGGACTTCATAACGTCCAGACGTAGAAGTAAGAGTAGCGATCGCTTCCCCTTCATCATCATCAATAGTAATATTACCGTCTGGTAATCTGGAGACAATATCATTAAATAATTTGGCAGGTAAAGTAAAACTCCCACCTGTTTCTACAACTGCTGGAAAATTTGAACGAATACCTAAACTTAAGTCAAACCCTGTTAATTCTAAGCACTGATTTTCTACATCTGCTATTAATAAAACATTTGCCAATACTGGGTGAGTAGGTCGAGAAGGAACTGCGCGACTGACTAGAGAAAGATTACTATTTAAGTCACTTTGAGTACAAGTTAATTTCATTAGAGTTTAGCTAGTTATATAAGGAACAAGAGGCTTTTTTGAGAAAACTTACCTCAGACTGAAATCCTAACATTCTTAACTTGAGGAATCTAGATATCTAGCATTGGATAAAAAATATCAGTAATAAAATATCAAATTAATATCTGTGGAAAATGTGGAAAACTCTAAAAAACTCTTAACCACATCAATGCTTTCAGAAATAAATAGCTTGTGGAAAACCTGTGGAAAAAATCACTGTTGGTTTGAAATAAAATTTTGGATTAGCTTGTATTTTTGAGGTTATGCAACCTTTTCGGTTTCAGTAGCACTACCAGGACTTACGGAAATTGACTTTTAACTTCCCCGGCGGGAAGTCCCGCGCTCTCCCGTAGGGGAGCGTCGGGATGAGAGCCGGGCCAGGGTGTGTGGTTTTCATAAGATCCTGTTTGCTATAGCTATTGAAAATTTCTAACATAGCCATTATAATAACTAATATAGAAATCCTGGTAGATTCTGCCATGTTACTGAAATACAAGTACAAGCTAAAACCCCATAAAAGTCAAACGGTAATTATAGCCAATTGGTTAGAAATGGCCAGAAAGCAATATAATTACCGTTTAGCTGAAAGGCTAAACTGGTTTGAAGCAACACGCACACCAGTAAATGCTTGTCCTCTTAATGTTTCAGTGGTGCCAGTAGACCAGATTTATCAGAATATCCCTGAATTTAGGGTACAAACACGAGATGGTAGAAAAAAGGACATTTTTGGTAATCCGATAACAAGGAAAGGAGATAAGCATCCGAACACAGTTAATGGATATGTTGTTTGGGAGACTGTTCAACTAGCAGATTTAGCACGGACTAAAAAACTTTTCCCTGAGTATAAGTTGATGCACTCTCAGGTGTTGCAAGATGTTATCCAGCGTGTGCAAACAACAATGGATAACTTTACCAAACCTGATCACAAGGGTAAAACCAGTGGTAGACCTAAATTTAAAGGTCGGCATTATTATAATTCTTTCAGTTATCCTCAGCTATCAAATGCCAACATAGTCAAAAATGCCAACGGTCGTTTTTGTATAAATCTACCAAAGATTGGTTTAGTCCCCTTTGTCTACAATCGTTCAATACCAATAGGATTCAAGGTGAAAACAGGTACAGTGATACGGGCGGCAGATGGATGGTATATCAGCTTAACGATAGAAGATCAAGCTGTACCTTTGAGGCGTGCAGAAATTCAACCCACCGAAGATAACTCAAAAGGTATTGATTTAGGATTATTGTACTATGCTGTTACCAGTGATGGTGAATTTATAGAAGTCCCGAAGTTTTTCAGGTGTTCTGAGCATCGCTTGTCTAAACTTCAGGCGAGATTAGCTAAAAACACAAACATTCAAAGAGTTGGAAAATTCTCAAAGGTAAAATATCTAGACTGCATCAATTAATAGCTAGACAACGTTTGGATTGGCAATTCAAACTGGCTTATCATTTATTTAGTGACTGTCAGGTGATATTTTTAGAAGACCTGCAAATAGCAAATTTAATCAGACGTTGCAAAGCTAAATTGGGTGATAATGGTCAGTTTTTGCCCAATGGTCAATCAGCTAAGTCAGGATTAAATAAATCTTTGCAAGATGCAGCTTTTGGGCAGTTTGTTCAGGTTTTGGAGTATGTAGCCTGGAAACTAGGCAAAAAAATTATCAAAGTAGACCCAAAAGGTACATCCCAACATTGTTGGAAATGTCTGAATAAAGTCTCTAAAAGTTTATCAGAACGCTGGCATTCCTGTGCTAAATGTGGACAGGAATTAGACAGAGACTATAACTCAGCACTCCTAATACAAAAAATAGGATTGTTTTCAACACAGGAGGAGGACATCACTTCTGTTAAAACTGCGGTCAGTTTTTCTCTGGCTGAAGAATCCCGCGCTCTCCCGTAGGGGAGCGTCGGGAGTATGTCAAATCACCACTTGTAGGGGTGAATGGCATTTGCCCTTCCTATATGTAGAATCTCCGCGTAAGTCCTGACTACCTCTTTTGGTTAGAACAATAAATTTTAGTTGCAAGGAAACACCAGACCTGGGAACAGGGAATAGAGGAATGTCCTAAAACATTTGTGTAGCACTATAGTTGTTTCCATCCAATTATCGTCCAGATTCTATATTTTTCCACAAGTTTTCCACAAGTTTTCCACAAGTTTTCCACAAGTCTAAAGTTCAAATTTCATAGTTATAGCATTACGCAAATAGGTTAGGACATTTATAGAACCCCTAACCGGAGCTTTATCTTGAAATACAAAGGCTGACAGAAAGCCGTTTTCACGCAGCCTAACAACTATAAGGGTTGCTGGAAACCGAAAAATTATGAACTTAGGACTATTCACATGCTGTCGCAACTTATTACTCTATTAACTTGTTATCTGTCAATAGCCATAATTACTTAAGCATTTCTACTTGTCTAAAATTTCTCGTTTTGAGATGATTCACCTTTGCCAAAAATGTAAATATTCTGGATGATATTAACGTAAATACTTGCTTGTAGCTTTATTCAAGACAGAATTTTTACTTTTAAACGCAACATTGGCACAATACCTTATGTACAAACTATGATACCAAATGCCTCAAAATAACGCAAGTGCGTGAAATATTTTGTAATAATTTGGGGAAAATCGGAACTTGTTTGATTAAAATAAATAATTTTAATTACTGACGTGATAAGTGAAATCTATAGTTTTCCTTCTTGTCTAATTTTGAGGCGTGAAACTACTTTTGGATGATTGGCGATCACATTCCTGACAAAAAAGAGAAAATTAAAGATACACTTAGGGGTTCTATAAATGCTCAAACTCAGTCAGATATTACTTTTGAATTTTGAATTTTGAATTTTGAATTTTGACTAACGACGACTGGCAAAATTAATCCGATCGCTCAACTGTCTGAGAGTTTGACCTAAGTTTAAATCATTATTTTGTAGCTGGGCAATCTTATCGCAACTATATATAACAGTTGTATGGTCCTTTCCACCAAAAACCTCCCCAATTTTTGGCAGACTTAAATCAGTATGTTGTCGCATCAAAAACATTCCCACTTGTCTTGCCAAACTAATTTCTCGTTTTCTAGAACTTCCTTTTAAATCCTCTATAGACACATTAAAAACTTCTGAAACAGCCTTAATAACTGCTTCTGGAGATGCCTCTAATTTTTCATTTTGTGGATTTAAAATAGGTGCGACATTCTCCACAGTCATCGGCAAACCTGAAATAGAAATATAAGTAACAACCCTAGTCAAAGCACCTTCCAACTCCCGAATATTTGAAGTATATCTAGAGGCAATATACTCAATTACATCCCTAGGCAAAACCATATTTTCATACTCAGATTTTTTCAGCAAAATTGCCATCCTAGTTTCCAGATCAGGAGCTTGAATATCAGCAATTAATCCCATAGAAAACCGAGAGCAAAGACGTTCTTGTAAACTAGGAATTTGATTAGGAGGTCTATCAGAAGCTAAGACTACTTGTTTGCCAGCTTCATGCAAAGTATTAAAAGTATGAAAAAACTCTTCTTGAGTATATTCTTTACCCTCAATAAATTGAATATCATCTACCAACAAAACATCAGCGGTTCGATAATGTTCTCTAAAACTTTGGAGGCTATCTTTACGAATAGCGACAATTAAATCATTAGTAAACTTTTCCGTAGAAACATAAAAAATTTGAGATTCAGGCAAAATCTCCAAACGATAATGACCGATAGCTTGCATCAAATGAGTTTTTCCTAAACCCACTCCACCACATAAAAATAAAGGATTAAACTCTCGTCCAGGAGACTCAGCTACTGCTAAAGAAGCTGCATGAGCCATACGATTATTAGGACCAACCACAAACCTAGAAAACATATATTTCGGATTTAGATTTGCTGGTTTAGGCTTTTGACTAGATAAACTTTCTGAAAGATCGGCAACCTTATTTTCCGACCATATAGGTTCTGAATTATCTTTACCCGTAATTTCTCCCGCTGTAGTTAGGTAAATTTCTACAGGATGACCGAGAATATCATGTACAACATCAGCAATAGTTTTTATATAGTATTTCTGTAACCAATTTCTGGCAAAAGGGTTAGGTGTACAAATTACCAAACAGTTATTTTCTAGTTGTTGGGCATTGGCTGTTTTAATCCATGTTTCAAAAGTAGGTCGGCTTAATTGTAGTTGCAATCTTTCTAAAACTTGGTTCCACAAATTATCAAGAGAAATTTCCACTGGTTACATACTCCCACACTATAGCGTCAGCTTAGTGTGGGCTTCTCGTTTCGCAGTCCTGCCACTGCATCGGACTTCACGAGCTTTAAGGACGGGATGCCCCGCCGCCCTATTTTTTATATTTATTGCTGCATTCAAGTCGCGGTCTATGACGATACCGCAGTGTGGGTAAGAATGAGTTCTTTGAGATAATTCTTTCAGGACTTTTTCACCGCAATTCGAGCAATCTTGGCTGGTATTTTGAGGATTCACAGCTATAGTTTTTTGTCCAGAATTTGCCTCTTTTCCTAGGTCATGCTTCCCTACGGGATGCTGCGCAAACGCAAACAGAGGAGCTGCGCTAACGGCTTTGACAGCAAGAATAGACAGAAATTGACCCCATCCAGCATCATTAATTGATTTACTCAAACGGGTCTTTGCTAGATCTTTAATATTTAAGTTTTCGTATTGGATAACTTCAGATGAGTGATAACAATTCATTGGCTGTTTTAAAATGAAAATATTTACGTTTATCGGCAACCTTTTTATGTTGTTTAGCTACAGCTTTTACAGCTTTTAACCATCTTTTGCTGCCTTTCTTTTTCCGGGATAAACGTTTTTTTAGAGTCTTTAATCGCTTCTGAGGAGAGCGATAATATTGAGGTATTAGGATTGTATCTCCATCACTTGTTACCAAAAAATCTTTCAATCCCATATCGATTAAGAGAGTATTTTCTGTTGTCGGTTCGACATCAGAATTAAATTTAGGAACCGATTTATATTCTAAGGATAGTGTGAGATAATAGCCATCAGCTTTACGGCTAATAGTAACGGTTTTAATTTTAAAACCTGACGGCAATGGTCGATGTTGAATCAACTTTACTTTACCAAAAGTAGGTAAATTCATCTTATTTACCTCAAAACATTCTTGCTTGATTTGAGGGTAAATCAAGCTACGATAACGACCTATTCCATTAAACCTTGGTTTTCCTAATTTCTGCCCATTTTTATCTGCTTTCAACCATCTTTCAAAGGTAAGTTTTACCGAGCAATTGTAGGTATGCGCCTCCCTTTTTAAGGGGATAAAAAAAATAAAATCACCTATTTTAAGCCTCCTTATTGTAGAGGTACTGATAACTGATAACTGATAACTGATAACTGAAATGACCCGTTTAATACAATCTTGCAATACTTGAGAATGAATTAGCTTGTAGTCAGGAAATTTATCTTTAGTATTGACTAAATCTTTTTCTGAGAATAATAATCCGGGTTATTTCTTAGTTGAGGAATTGGCATTATTAAAGGACAAGCACTAAGCGGACAGCGATTTTCTGACCACCACGAAAACCGCTCACTCAACCGATAGTTGTACTGCCGACGCAACAAGTCCAGCCATAGTTCTATGGTAGACACTTGTTC
Organism: Okeania sp. KiyG1; assembly: GCF_014132355.1. Classification (GTDB taxonomy): domain Bacteria; phylum Cyanobacteriota; class Cyanobacteriia; order Cyanobacteriales; family Microcoleaceae; genus Okeania. The sequence continues at coordinate 38,076 of NZ_BLZO01000061.1, read as the reverse complement.
TTTATTAGGCTTTAATTTGTACTGATAAGCCGTCCGCATTACTATCAACATTAGTTCGATCATTGTTATGATAACATCAACAATTGAAGTCTTGAGCAAAAAGCAATATTTGTAAATTAATGGGGCATTGAACTCCATTAATTTACCGCCGATTCATCTCGCGCCATAATCTCTGATTTGGCGCGAGGCTTCTCGACAATTTAGCTAACTCAAAACCCGGCACTGAAAGTAGGCTTACTGCCTAGAGCAGAATTTTATCGACAAAGCTCTATGTTATGTCCTAACCAATTACGTCGAGTCATTGAGAAGCCCACATCTGATTCTTGTAACCAGTGTGGGAACTGTTACCTCAAATTTATATAATCAAACCCTTAGATGGCACAAACTTTATTATTTAATGCTCTCCGTGCAGCCATTGATGAAGAAATGGCCCGTGACCAGGCTGTATATGTTCTTGGTGAAGATGTGGGTCAATATGGAGGCTCGTACAAAGTTACCAAAGACCTTTATGCAAAATATGGGGAACTGCGTGTTCTTGATACTCCCATTGCAGAAAATAGCTTCACAGGAATGGCCATAGGTTCAGCTCTGACTGGGTTAAGGCCCATTATTGAAGGTATGAATATGGGCTTTTTACTATTAGCCTTCAACCAAATTTCTAATAATGCTGGAATGTTGCGCTATACCTCTGGTGGTAATTTCAAAATACCATTAGTTATTCGTGGTCCTGGTGGTGTAGGTCGTCAGTTAGGTGCGGAGCATTCCCAAAGATTAGAAGCATACTTTCAAGCTGTTCCTGGCCTGAAAATAGTGGCCTGCTCAACCCCTTACAATGCTAAAGGCTTGCTCAAAGCAGCTATCCGTGATGATAATCCGGTCCTATTTTTTGAACACGTCCTCCTTTACAATTTGAAGGAAGACTTGCCAGAAGAGGAATATTTGTTACCTATAGACAAAGCGGAAGTGGTGCGGACAGGAAAAGATGTAACTATTTTGACCTACTCTCGGATGCGTCACCACGTCACCCAAGCAGTAAAAAGTTTGGAAAAACAGGGTTATGACCCAGAGGTAATAGATTTAATATCCCTCAAACCCCTAGATTTTGAAACCATTGGTACTTCTATTCGGAAAACTCACCGGGTAATTATTGTGGAAGAGTGTATGAAAACAGGTGGTATTGGTGCTGAGTTAGTTGCCTCAATTAATGAGAGATTATTTGATGAACTAGATGCACCAGTTCTACGTTTATCTTCACAAGATATTCCTACACCTTATAATGGTACGCTAGAAAGATTGACAATTGTACAACCAGAGCAGATTGTTGAAGCAGTACAGAAAATGGTAGCTATGCAAGTTTAAGTTGAAGGAATAAGCAAGGGAGCTGATTAACTTTTTTGACTTAAACTAAATATTAACTTTTTGAGGTGAAATTGCTGCCTATTTCAGTTCTAGTCCTGCCTTTAATTAGTTATTATTTGTTGTGGATATAGACGTTCTTCTAGGATCGTCTGTATCTAAATATATTGTCTATTTAAAGATAGTAATTAGTAGGAAAAGCACTCAGGAGTTAGTTTTTTATTTTTCTTGATATTGCCCTGTTTCAGGATTGCTGAATTCTCTGTTCTGTAATGAATAAAAATAAAAAATTCTATGATTAATATTTATTTAAAGCTAAGATAAATTTATGGAAAATTTGATTTATTAGTAGTATGAATAATTATAGCTAAAAAATAATTGACTTGTATTGAAATTTAATTGATGCCAAATCTGAAAATTTTTGCTATATATCTTTATAGCATGAAGATAGAGGAGATGAGTAATGGATATATGGTAAGTATTCAGCTAGCTCGCATTCAGCTTTTAGCTGTTTCATAAATAATGAATATACACTGTTAAGGTCAAGGTTATTATTTTTCAATACTTTGAATTATCCTTAAACTTCTCAATACTAATTCCTGCTATAAAGGCAGTGAATTAATAGCTGATTGCTGATTACTGACCGCTGAATGCTTACGATATATGAGTGAATCAGGAGATGACAAAAAAATATAGCATTAATACTAGACACCTCCATAAAATATGGAGTAGGCGGAAAGAATCAATGATTTCTGTATAATAATGAGGGCTTGCTGATTAAATATCACGCGCATTGACTGATATTGGTTAAAGCATTTTTTGGTATAAAAAAGTGCCAGCTTTTCAGCTTTTTGAGCTGCATAAAGCTAGTATTTTGGAACGATTATGGCAGAAAAATCACGAGCGACAATTTTTCCAACTATCTCCTCTAAAATTCCCATTTCTCCTGTCTCCTGTCTCCTGTCTCCAGTATAATAAAAGTTATACATAAATATAGTCATATATAGTCAAGTGATGTCAAATATCTCCGTTTACTTGTATAAAAGAGCGCCTTTATATTTGACAAAATTTAATAACTCAAAGGCCAGATGTTTAATAGTATAATGAAATTGGTTTGTAATTCCAGACTAAATAAAAATAAAAATTCCTAAATTATCGAATCCTAATATAATTTTAACCCCTTGATTTATGAAATTAGTTGAGAGACATATCCCATACAAAAAATCATCGGTTTTATGATGAAATTGACAGACTATGTTTCTTGTCGAAAAATCTTTATAACTATTAGTTGATAAAAGCTCAAGATACAAAAAGCAAAATATTAACAGCCTTCTTCTAGGGGAAATATTGCACAAACAGCAAGGATTCAGGACTCAGAATATTTTTTGTGCTTTAATCTGATTAGTAGGCTCCTGACCTTAACCCTTATGGGGTCTAAATTCCTACTCTCATCCACCTTATCTACAAACTAATTGGTGTCGAATCCCCATACCCAAGATTCCTTTCTCCTGACTCCTTCTTTAAAATCATCTAAAAAAATACTGGTTTTAGTTAGTTAAATTATGCGCAGACAAAATTCATATATAGCCTTAATTCTAGTTCTAGTAATAGCATCAGTAACAGTACTGGGTCAAATTCCAATTCGACTGGGACTAGACCTTCGAGGTGGGTCACAACTGACTATTCAACTACAAACCTCTGAAGAAGTTCCCACTATCGACGAACGGGTAATGGAAGGAGTCCTAAAAATTGTAGAAAATCGAGTCAATGCTCTAGGTGTATCAGAATCAGTAGTTCAATCTCTAGGACAAGACCAAATTCTTGTCCAACTTCCAGGAGTAAATGACCCAGCTCAAGCAGAACGAGTTTTAGGAGGTACCGCTCAACTAGACTTCCGCGAACAATTACAAGGCACCGAGCAACAGTTAGCAATCGAATACCAACTACAAAGACAACGTTTAGTAGAGCAAGAATTACTGAAAAATAGTCAAGATACAGAGGCTATAGCTAAAAATTTAGAATCTCTAGAAAAAACAAATCAAGCGATCGCCGGACTATTCAAAGAACCGACTATTAAAGGCCAAGACCTGAGAGATGCTTTAGCAGAACCGGAAGCTCCTGGCTCTAATAACTGGAATGTGGCCTTGCGCTTTACCTCTGAAGGAGGACAGAAATTTGCGGAACTTACCAAAAATTTAGCAGGAACTGGACGTAGTATTGGTATTTTCCTAGATAATCAACTTTTGAGCGCTCCTACTGTCGGCGTAGAATTTGCAGAAACAGGAATTACTGGTGGTAATGCAGTAATTCAAGGTAGATTTACAGCCGAACAAGCAAATGAATTGGCAGTACAACTGCGGGGTGGGGCACTGCCTGTGTCAGTAGAAATTGTGGAAAATAGAACTGTTGGGGCGACTTTAGGCCGAGATAGTATTCAACGTAGTGTTTATGCAGGAGCTGGTGGCCTAATTCTGGTATTAATATTTATGGTAGTTTATTATCGACTTCCTGGTATGATTGCCGATGTGGCTTTAGTTATTTATTCTCTGTTTACCATTGCTAGTTTTGCTATCTTGGGAGTTACTTTAACATTGCCAGGAATTGCTGGTTTTATTCTGAGTATTGGTATGGCAGTTGATGCTAATGTTTTGATTTTTGAACGGACAAGGGAAGAGTTACGAACTGGTAAAACTTTATATCGTTCTGTAGAGTCTGGCTTTTATCGGGCTTTTTCCAGTATTTTAGATGGTAATGTCACAACCTTGATTGCTTGTATAGCACTATTCTGGTTAGGAACTGGTTTGGTCAAAGGTTTTGCTTTAACCTTGGGAATTGGTGTAGCTATTAGTATGTTTACTGCTGTTACTTGTAGTCGTACTCTAATGTTTTGGGCGATCGGTTTTTCCCAATTCCGCAAACCAAAACTATTTTGTCCTGAATTAAATTGAATTAGGAGTTAGAAGTCAGGTTAGGAGTAGGGGTGTTACGGAGTATAGGGCAGCAAACGGCCGTCGCTGAAATTTACACAGTGCGGGCATCTTGACCTGCTACAGATGAAACACTGTAAATAGTTTAATTAGGGCTTGCTGATTAAATCTAAAAGCATTGACATATAAAGATAAGTGCCTTTTTGGGGTCGAATTGCAGTGCGCCTGTTTCAGTCTAAAACGCTCAAAAAGGACTGTATTTTAGGCGCATAGTTGGGCAGAAAATCTTGGGACAATTCTTACTCCTACTTCCTCGCTCATTCCTATTTCTTCCCCTCCTGGGAGGGGTTAGGGTGGGTTTTCTCCTGTCTCCTGTCTCCTACCTCAGCAAGAAGACTTTCCATAAGCAAACCCTAATTAACATTTTGTACCTTTACCTGAGCTATTTCTCGATCGCCTATTCTATAAAATCAGTTATATAGCACTACAAGAATTGGACGGGGACATTTTTCAATCCTAAAACCCTTTTACCGAAAAATTGTGGTGTAAAGCCTCCCCTTTTAAAGGCATAATAAAGAAAAATTTTTATGATTAGTCAATCCTATCTGTTTTAAAGGAGAGGTGATTATTAATTAGGGCTTGCTGATTAAATATCGCGCCCATTGACTGATATTGGTTAAAGCATTTTTTGGTCTAAAAAAGTACCAGCTTTGGAATGGAAAAAGCTCATGCATGGAGCGTATTTTGGGATGATTATGGCAGAAAAATTGAGAGACAATTGTTACTCCTACCTCCTCTTTCATTCCCATTTCTCCAGTATAGCTGTCTCCAGTATAGCTGTCTCCTACCCCAGCAAAAAGACTTTCCATAAGCAAACCCTAATTATTAATTATTAATTATTAATTGTTGAAAGTTCCCTATTCCCTAGCGCGTAGCGCTATAAAATCAGTAAAAAATGAAAATAAGTGTTATTGAAAAGCGATCGCTATGGTGGACAATTTCAGGAGCCATCATCATTAGTGGTTTAATTTCCATGGTGATTTCTTGGACTAGGCCAGATATTGCAGCTCCTTTACGTCCAAGTTTAGATTTTGTTGGTGGTACTCGCCTGCAACTCGAACTAGATTGCAATATGCCCAACAGTTGTAATGAAGCTATTAACGTTGCTGCTGTTAGAGAAATAATGAGCAATCAAGATTTAGGTAATAGCAAGATTCAAGTTGTAGGAGAAGAAAGACAAGCTCTTGACATACGCACCAAAACTCTAGATGTTGATAATAGAACTCAATTAATCGCTGCTTTAAGTTCAGAGTTTGGTGAATTCGATCCAAGTTCCACACAAATTGATACTGTTGGCCCTACTTTGGGACGACAAATTTTTACTTCTGGGATATCAGCTCTCCTGGTTGCTTTCTTGGCCATTACTGTCTATCTAACTTTTAGATTCCAGTTGGACTATGCAGTATTTGCTTTTGTCGCTCTATTCCATGACATATTGGTGACGGTGGGCATTTTTTCAATAATTAGTTTAGTAGTTGGTGTTGAGGTAGATAGTTTATTCTTGGTTGCTCTACTAACTATTATTGGATTTTCTGTTAACGATACTGTAGTAATTTATGACCGAGTTAGGGAAGTAATTAAGCGCTATCCAGGAGAGTCAATAGATCGTATTGTTGATGATGCAGTCAATCAAACTTTGACCAGATCGATTAATACAACTGTGACTACTTTATTACCATTAGTAGGCATTCTTCTATTTGGTGGTGAAACTTTAAAGTATTTTGCTTTAGCTTTAATTATTGGTTTTATTGCAGGTTCTTATTCTAGTATTTTTATTGCTAGTACTCTTTTAGCTTGGTGGCGTGAGCGTATTGGTCAATCTATCCCTAACCCAATAGTAGAAAATTTGCAATTAGTAGAAGACCAAGAAAATACTATTTAAAAATATTTAAAAATAACTATGGAAAATGATACAGCAGATTTCAGACTAATGTGGTACAACTGACGGGGTCATTTCAGTTATCAGTTATCAGTTATCAGTTATCATTACCTCTACCTGAAGTCAGAGGCTTGAAATATTGAATTTTATTTTTTTATCCCCTTGAAAGGGGAGGCTTGAGACCTGATTTTTTGGTCAATATTTTGTGCTTGTTCACTATACTAATTCCCATCTTCCCTACTATGTAGGGACGTTGCATCCAACGTCCCTACTAAAACTATCAACATAGTCACCTCATAAAGCGCGGAAACTGCTGTAATTTGAAAGAAAATTATCATACTTAATTCTTCCCGAACGACAAAGTTTTGTCATAGTCTTTAATTAGATTGGTATATCATAAAAGTTTTTCCTCTTGCTTATTTCTTATTCAAAATGAACAAAGATGATCCAGTATTAAAGGTACGAGTCGAAAGACTTTACAGACTAATCATCTATGTTAGATGGCTGATAGTTGGGTTGCTCTGGATAAGTATTGGTTTCCTAAGTCTCTGGAGTTTACGCAGAGAAATTTCTTTGTGGGCAGAGCATTTTACTTGGATTGCTGTACGTTACGCTTTGATTTATCATAGGTTAGCGGCACTTGGTTTAGGTTTGTGTATTGGTATGACAACTGCTGTTTTAGTTTGGCAAAGTAAACATATTCTTTGGGGTTTATCTCCTGAAGAACAAAAGCGTTTAGAAGAACAAGTATGTCAGATTAGTGCTCAAGGACCTACTAATATTTTGTGGAAGTGGGTAATTAAAGATAACTCAAATTAATTCAGATTAGGGACTTTAATTGACATCCTTCCGACGCTCCTCTACGGGAGAGCGCGGGATTCCCATCCGTCAATCAAACAGAATAAGCTGCCTGAAGGATTCCGGGTGGGTAGACGATTCACTGAAAATTGCTGGTTTTTTACGACCAGTCTGATATTTTCTCCTCGTCTTGTTTAACGTTTCCGAATGCCCTCCAGCGACTGAGCGCAAAAAGTGATAGTTGTACAGGATTTTCTGCTACTGCTTCTTTAGCTGTTTTCACCTTGGTTTTCGGTTGTAATGATGTCTGGCCAGATGTCACTACTTCTAAAACCCACATTCCGTATGACAAAATGTAGTACATAAAGAGGGGAAAACTTGAGTAAGTATTTAGACTTATAGTATGAGGTAGGAGGCGATGTAGCTGCCGCACTTGCTCCGCCAACGCAAATCAAGAGGTTAACGATCAATCCCTACCCTGATTTTTTCTGGAATGATATTGACTAAAAAGTCTATTGTAAAAGGGTTTTAACCAGGGTAAACCCATCTAAATTCTGGAACCTTCTGCCGTTAAGCTTCAGAGAATTAATGAGTATAAATATTCACAAGCTTGACATCCTTGTCCTGTCAGAACTTCAAAATAAGATGGGTTTGCCCTGGGGTTTTAACTTGTTTGTTATTCCTGCTGTACTCCATGAATGCTTTTGAGAATGATATTAGTTGCCGGAAGCCACCAGTAGACATTTCCAAGAATTGCCAAAGTCCTTCTATCACTAGAGCGATCGCGTCTTAATAATTGCCCAGCGGTTAATTATACTATCTATTATTCAATCCTTGATTATTTTAGCCCTCTACCTGTTTTCATCTCAAGTTTCTTAACTGAGTAGATAGTATCTTTGACAACTTCGAGGAAAAAACTTTAATAATTCGCCCACGCTCATAAGTTAGATTAGATATGCTCTTAACTCCAGAATTAATCAATTCATTTATTGACTGAAAACATTGAAATATCCAATCGTTTTGTTGGTCTATTAGTAGGACGACCTAATTGATTTTTTACCGAAAAATTGTGGGTATGCGCCTCCCCTTGATCGGGGATAATAAGCGGTCGTTTGCGGAGCAGTCCGTTAGGATGGGATGGCTCCGAAACCTGCGCCATATCCAATGGACCAAGAGAAGAAAAATTTTCATCTCTTTGTCAATCCTCTTGTTTCAAGGAGAGGTAATTATTCATTATTCATTATTCATTATTCATTGTTGAAAGTAGATTTAGTCCGATTTAAAGTTTGACGTAATTGAAGCTGGCCTAAAGTATAGATGTCAAACAAGAGTTGGTTATTTACTAAAACTAAAAAGTCGGGCAAACCTTCCGACCTATTGCCTCTAGCATGATTAACTTTTGCCTAAAAGCTGCCAGTTTGTTGGAGCAACTCAAATGAAATTACTGTATAACAAACAATTTTTGATCCAGAAAACAAAAGTAACAGGTTATAGAAGGAAAAGTTTCAAGCTTATTATGTATGTTTTGAATATTTTACAAATGATGGAGGATTGCTAATATATATAGAAATAAAGTCTAAAAATTTATATTTTTTACTCTCAATATCTGGAATTTAGCAGATACAGAATGAAGAATTTTATATCAAACTAAAAAAACACCAAAATCAATTAATCTTCTTCTTTAAATTCTACGGTTAGAATATGTTTCAAAACTATTCATTACTATTCATTTATCCATTGGTACATAGTTTGCTTCTATTTACCTTGAGGAAGGAATAGAATAATCTATAAGTTTTTGATACATCAAGATAATTTTTTGAAAATCATCTTGATTTTTGTCCAACCGTATTGTCTTTTAATTCCCAATTGATTGTAATAATAAAAATTAAATTATGCAATTTTTTCAAAAAATCTCTGCTCAAATTAAAACATAATAAAATATCTAAAAATTCAAGAATACACGCTCAATTACCATTTTTTTGATAATTAAACAACTTGCCTTTCACGCAAAGATAATCGCCATGCTGGCAGTATTAAAAATTTTCTAGTTTTTTTGATCTTTATATCTTTGATCTATATAACAGTGTTAGCTCCTTTCGTAAAAACAGGAGTCAAAATTTTCGAGCAAACTATAAAAAAAATTGACATTGTTCAAGAATGGGTACAAGATAACTTCCACAAAATTAGTCCATTGTTTCCCCCATACTATGGCAAATCCGCTCGGTTTCTCCCTTATGTAGTTCATACACCCTATTTTATTGATGATACTCCTCCTGGAGCTTACGATTTTACTCTAGAGCAAAATGGTAAATTAAAAATTCCCATTCCAGCGCCCTGTCAAGGAACTATCCGTAGAACTAGATTTCAAGGCAAAAATGGAAGTTTTACCACCGCCCATGGTGCAGGTCAGATAGTTGAACTTATGTGTGATGGGACTAATTATTATTGGTTGATGGGCCATTTAGTTCAAGGTTCTCCACCAAGAACAGGAACAAGAATTAAGAAAGGACAATCAATTGGTATTCAAGGACTTACAGGAAGAACTTCTGGTTATCATGTTCATGCTCAGATTCACTATCATAGTGGGCAAAGAATTACTAACAGAAAGATTACTCGCCCTTTTGTTGAAAACTACATCAAATTTTTGAGAAAAGGTTCTTATTGATAATAAATCTGCAAATATGAGAAAGACATACTTAAATTAATAAATCTTAATAAATATCAATTTCTGGTAAAAATTGTAGTTTGTTACTTTATTTATGTTTAGCAGTTAATATTAACTATCTTCATATTCAGCCCTTGCACTGAATTGATTTCACATTTTCTATTTTCAAAATCTTAATATTGTTTTTACAAAAGTTGACTCATAAATCTCAATGGTAACTGTTTAACATCAAAAATTTAATTTCTCTTAACGTAATATTTAATCCTAATTGATCAAGTTTGAGATAACTTAAATATAAGGAGTATCTGTTATAATACCGGGTATGGGAAGATTTGATATAGTCATTGATTTAAAGGATAAGTATTATTGAGAGTAGCAAAATATCTAAGTTTAGAGATTTTCAGATTATGAAGTCTACCTTGAGAGTTTTTTGTTCACAGGTTAGCTCCAAAGTTACAATAAAACAATTAACAAATTACAAATATAGAAATTATTTGGTATTATCTCAAGATTGACACCAAAGTGTGAGAATTAAGATGAAAATTAAAATAATTAATTAACCTGTGTTAGATTACAGAAGAATAGATATGTAATAACCATAACTATAAAAAATCATAAGTATGAGGATAATATAAGAGTGACTTTTGCTCGAATTAAGTTGTTAAACTGGGAAGTACTCAGTTTTTCCCTAACTAATTAGATTTAAACTATGGCGGATAGAGTAAAATTAATTATAATAATGTAGGAATCAGTAAGAATACCGATAGCCAAGTCTTGAAAATATGAACTATCCACAGCTTGGCAAAAATTTTATCTATAGTTAAAATTAAGTTCTATGTATGAAAAAACTAGCAATATTTCTCTAAATTCAACATGATAAATAGTGGAGGTAATTAATGTATAAATTATTGCTAGCATGAAACTAATAAAAATATTCACCTAGAAATCTTAGCAAAAACCCTAAGATGAACAGGAGATGTAATAGCAAGAGTAAATGCGAAGAAAAAAAGGAGGTATAATAGAAAAAAATAATAGCTATAGTTAGTCCCTTTCTGGGATAGAGTAAAAAGTTTATGGTTAGCATATTATTTTTCATCTGTTAGATTAGAAATGAAAACCCTCATCTAAATTCTTAACTCTAAAGTGGGGATGGAAAGGGGGATAACTATGAAGTACACCCTTCATGTCTAAATAGTTGTCATTTTTAATAATGGGTAGCTGATGAATTAACTAGCTATCAGCTTTTAGCAGCTTTGGGTTAAAATCCCTAGCTTCTATCTATAAAGCTGGATGGTTGAGGAGGGGTTAAAATCTCCCGATCAACGTAAAAAAAAATGATTGTTGAGTGCTGACCGCTTCTTGAATTTGAGATTAGCTGCGTCTGTTTCCTTTAATTGTTAATAGGCTGAAAGCTTTAGCACCAACCGCCAGAAGCCCCGGGCTATATCCTTCCGGATTAGCGACGGGATGAATGGTGGGCCAAATGCTGGTAAAATAAATGATGTAGGTAAAGTTATTTCAAGAGCGCTCGCGCCGCCTACAAAATAAACCTAGACAACTGAAGGTGCGGGGTTTTACAAGGAATTGTGTATTCAAAGTACAGCTTGATTGTATGTAAAACTTTCACCGAAAGTAGGTAGAGCGAGAAATTAATCTCTACTCCTTCTGTGGTGGGGCAGCATGGGGAAGTAAAACTAAAGTTTCTCCTGCGGAGCCGCTGCGCGAACGTGAAATGTCCGACGGGTTGCCGGGAGTCAACGAGAAGCCCGCGCTATAGCTCGCAAGAGTTTAGCGACGGGAGCTGTCACTAAGTAAAAACTCTCATCTAATTCCCATTTTAACATTTTTTGCGAACAGTCTCACAAGCTAACTAAATATGGGAATATATTATGCTCGGCAATTATTTTTTAAAGCGAGGAACGGAGCAACAAGGATTGATCCTGTGGCGTAGTATCTACTTAGAATCCCCGTGACTTGAGTCCAGGGAGTAGTCAAAAAACAGTTTAGTGAGGAGAAAGAAAATGATGTTGGCATGACTACCAGCCAGAATCTGACACTCTAAATACGAGGGAAAAAAGTTCAATATTAATAAAGTAAGCCCTGAATAAATAAATATTTATTCAAAGCTTACCTAGGGAACTGCTTAATTTTCCAGAACAAACATAAACCATACAGGTTTGGTCACTAGCTATACTGTCTTCAGATAGACAGAAAACTTCTGTAAAGTAATTTATTCTTCAATTAAAGGAGCATGAGGAACGCGACATGATCCAGACTAACAACGTAATCGAACCCACCATTCAGCCTGAGCTAGATCCTAGCGAATTGTTTCCGCAAACCCCAGCCAGACAACCAGATAATGAGTTAGAAATCTTAATTACAGAGAGAGAAGGATATACAGATGCTCAGTCTGATGAGAACTACCTGAAGTCTGGTAAAGTTGCTAAGTCTCGTACTAAGACTGCGGCTGCGGGCAAAAAAAAGCATTACACTGAAGATTCTATTCGTCTTTATCTACAAGAAATAGGACGAATTAGGCTATTAAGAGCTGATGAAGAAATCGAACTAGCGCGTAAAATTGCAGATTTACTGGAATTGGAGCGAATTCGAGAAGAACTAATGTACCATTTAGACCGGGAACCACAAGTTAGTGAGTGGGCTGATGCTGTAGACATGGAATTGTTAAAGTTTAAGCGTCGCTTAATACTTGGACGTAGAGCTAAAGAAAAAATGGTACAGTCTAACCTACGTCTAGTGGTCTCGATCGCCAAAAAGTACATGAACCGAGGTTTGTCATTCCAAGATTTGATTCAAGAAGGTAGTTTGGGATTAATTCGAGCTGCAGAAAAATTTGACCATGAAAAGGGGTATAAATTTAGTACTTATGCAACTTGGTGGATTCGTCAAGCTATTACCAGAGCGATCGCAGACCAATCTCGAACTATTCGTCTACCAGTTCATCTGTATGAAACTATATCTCGGATTAAGAAAACGACCAAACTTCTTTCTCAAGAAATGGGTCGCAAACCCACAGAAGAAGAAATAGCAACTCACATGGAAATGACCATTGAAAAGTTGCGTTTTATTGCTAAGTCAGCTCAACTGCCAATATCTCTGGAAACTCCGATCGGAAAAGAAGAAGATTCTCGACTGGGAGATTTTATTGAGTCAGATGGGGAAACTCCTGAAGACCAAGTATCCAAAAATTTACTACGAGAAGATTTGGAAAGTGTTTTAAATAGTTTAAGTCCACGAGAAAGGGATGTATTACGCTTACGATATGGTTTGGATGATGGTCGGATGAAAACTTTAGAAGAAATTGGTCAAATATTTAATGTGACTCGCGAGCGAATTCGACAAATTGAAGCAAAAGCTCTCAGGAAGTTACGACATCCAAATCGTAATAGTATCCTCAAGGAATATATCCGCTAGAGAAGTTAGGAAATTAGTTGGTTATCTATTATAGCAGTTTCCGCGCGTTATGAGGTACACCCATCGCGGGCAAGATGCCCGCACTTGCATTCATTACCGAAAAGCGACGTTGAGAGCAAGCGTGTTTTAACCGGGGGATGAAAACAAACGAGTCGTTTAGACAAGACTTCTTTAGTTGTTCTGTGCTATTATTAAATACAATAACTTTTCGGTCTGCCCGTTTCAAATTTAGATGGTAACAATCTACCTAAATTATGGTGAAAAACCCAATGATTGGAAACCGTCAGGACAAAGAATAAAGCGTGGTTTGTATAGAACCGATAATAATTGGTGTGTTAATGCAGGCTTTAATGGGGCTGCAAATATAATCACAAAAGTAAGCAGAAAGCAGTAGGGGCGTTAACGATAGTTATGCGAAGCAAACGGCCGTTCGCCCCTACTTAAGCCGACTGTGTAGGGGCACTTTGACTTGTCCCCAGAGAGTGTATCTTTGGTCAGCGCTCGAAAAAACGAAGCAACATGGATTTATCGGTGTTGCGTAGTATCAACTTAGAATCCCTGTGACTTAAGTCCGGGGAGTAGTCAAAACTGCTAATCTCTGTACTTCTTATGCATTGAAAAATGTCCGCGCCCAATTCTTGTAGTGCTGGCGTTGCTGATTCTGGGTATGATGCAAGTCCCCCTAACCCCCCAACTTTGGGGGGAATAAAACTCTAAAAGTCCCCCGTTTTATCCCCTCCCGTCCCCCGCAGGATCGGGGGAAGCCAGATGTTGCTGCGCTTTTTGTTGAATGGGGGACCAGCGGGGGCTTACCAGAACCAAACAATCGCGCATTCATACTTCAATTCAGCAACGCCCTTGTAGTGCTATACTTACTTTTCTGAGTATAGACCATTTGTAGGGGTTAACGGCTGTATGTGGTAGTTATGCGTAAGTCTTGATATGTTGATAATTCTATAATTACTTCAATCTCCCCCCACTCCCCTACTCCTCACCCCCAACTATATAATAAGTATTTAACCGAACATAATCTTAGTTCCCAAAACTTGCAGAAATGCTGCTAACCATTGGGGATGAGCAGGCCATGCAGGAGCTGTAACTAAGTTATCATCAACTACTACTTGGTCTGCAGCTACTTCTACATATTTACCACCTGCTCTCAAAACATCAGGACTACAAGCTGGATAAGCAGTGCAACGCTTTCCTTCTAAAACGCCAGCAGCAGCTAGCACTTGTAGACCATGACAAATAGAAGCGATCGCTTTGTTATGCTCGGCAAAGTGTTGACATATTGTCAAAACCTTGTCATTGAGGCGAATATATTCTGGAGCGCGACCACCAGGAATGACTAGAGCATCATATTTACTAGGGTCTATGTCATCGAAGGTAGCATTTAAAGTAAAGTTGTGACCTGGTTTTTCGCTATAGGTCTGGTCGCCTTCAAAGTCGTGAATAGCGGTTTTGATAGTTTGACCGGAAGTTTTGTCAGGGCAAACAGCGTGTACTGTGTGACCAACCATTTGTAATGCTTGAAAAGGTACCATTACTTCATAGTCTTCTACATAGTCGCCTACCAACATCAGAATTTTTTTTGCTGCCATATTTCTAACTCCTCTTAATTATTGATTAATTAAAGCTTTTTCCATTATGAATTTTACCGAAAAATTCAGGTATAAAGCCTCTCCATTCATGGAGAAAAAGCGGTCGAGGGGTGGCGTTTTGCTCCGCAACATATAAAGCGTTTGCGATAGCATTCCGCTAGGAAAGCGGCTCTGATAAGAGCGGGTCCCCTCGCCATATCCATGAGACCAAGAAAGAAAAAATCCTTTGACCCAATCCTCGGCGTTGCTGATTCTGGGTATGATGCAAGCCCCTAGCCCCCAAAATTGGGGGAATAAAACTCTAAAAGTCACCCTTTATCGATCCCCCTCCCGTCCCCCGCAGGATCGGGGGAGGCCAGATGTTGCTTCGCTTTTTGTTGAATGGGGGACCAGCGGGGGCGAAGGCGAGAACCAAACAATCGCGCATTCATACTTCAATTCAGCAAGGCCCAATCCTCTTATACCATTTCTCAAAAAGAATGCTATGTATGATTGGGTGGGACCCACCCTCGCCCCTCCTCCCAGGAGGGAAGTGTGGGAAGTGGGGGAGGTGGGGGAGAGGTTAAAAGTAGGAAAAATCTATACTAACCGACTAATAATTGTCAAAAAAAGACTTTGAATCTTGGTAAATATTTGACTGTTGAAGTATACCTGAAGTATAGCATTACTTTTGGGAATTGGTATTACTTATAATGAAGAGGTAATATCATGTCCGTTAGTATCGGAGGGTGTATAGGGGCAAGGCAACAGCTCCGGAAAACAATAGGCAACAGGGAAATACATTTGGGTTTGCTGCTTCTATTCATGTCAAACACCTTAATGCCTAGGGCTATAAAAGCTAGGGAAATATCTACCATATTTAAGGTTTTTCCAACTTCGGTCTTCCTTCTTCCTTCTTCCTTACTTTAGCTATACAATACCGATGCTACCGGACATGATATAATTCTAAATTCTAAATTCTAAATTCTAAATTCTAAATTCTAAATTCTAAATTCTAAATTCTTGAACCCCTAATCTAGTTGTTTGCAAATAAATCCGTTTCAGAGTATTAATGTCCCTAGCGGAAATAGGAGGAGGTTCTGCCACCTGAGAATAATACATAACATCACTTTTTTCAGGACTATGACCCCAAATACCTAAAGCATGACCGAATTCGTGACGAGCAGCAGCAGGGAGATATTTACCTACTTGCATTGGACTTAACAAAATTATAAAACTCTGAGATAAAGTTCCGTTCTCATCTCGATGTAGCTGATAGCTAGTCTCCGCAGAACGCGCTCTTAATTTTCCGGGGGTTAAAGGAGGTCGTTTGTTAAAAATTTTGATATCGGCAATTTCTGGGTTGTCTACTATTTGCAAGGGTAAATAAGTATTCCATTCCCAGATAGCATCTATTACAGTATTAGCCCATTGACGAGAGCGAGATACCTTTTGTAAGGAGTCAGGAGTTGATTTAACAGAGCTAGAAAATAGGTTATTTTCTGATTTTTCAGTCTTTTGAGAAGATTCTACATAAACTTTAATGGGAAACTGCGACCAAATTAAATAACCTACATCCTGAACTTCAATGCGATCGAAATAATCACCGCTATTACTGGTGTCATTCCATTGTGCCAAAGTTGGTGGTAAGGGGTAAGTTTTTAGAGGAGGTAAATCTTGAGCATTAACCTCTACATTAGGATTTGAAATCAAAAAATAGAAAGCTAGCATCCAAACAGCAAACCCTAAAAAAAATAAGCGCAAGTAAGTCAATAGTATTCTGTTAACAAACATTATGGAAATCTGTAAAACTTTTCAATATAGTTTCTCTGAGAAAAGGTGGTAACTATGTTGGTATTTTTTTATTTCTCTCTAATAGGTAGAAGAATTAGAAAGGAATTTGAAACAGTCTCTTTTGGTAACCGAAAACCCCACCATCGGAAAACATCTTCAATAGCGATGGCTGTGTTGTTGCTTGCTTTTTCACCTCCTAAAAAAAGGATTGTGGGATTTAATGCTTTTATGTCTGAGATTAAATTAGGGCAAGTCTGAAGAGATAAGGTATAAAGGAGATTTTGCCATAGGGGGTAGAGTTTAGTTTTTGGCATTTGTATCAATTTTTTACTCAAAGCCTTGAGAACACTAGCGCGATATTTCTTACTCTGAATCTGTCGAGCAACAGCTAGAGCTTCTGGTAATAATTCTAGTGTCAATTTTTCAACCAAAGCTCTAAGATATCTAGCACGACTATACTCATCCTGAATCTGTCGAGCAGTAGCTACTGCTTCTGGTAATATTTCTGGTGTCAATTTATTAGTCAAAGCATTGAGAATTTCGGCGCAATATCTATCATCCTGAATCTCTCGAACAGTAGCTAGGGCTTCTGGTAATATTTCTGGGAATTTACCAGCCAAAGTTTTGAGAACTTGGACGCGTTTATACTTATCCTGAATCTGTCGAGCAGCAGCTAGTGCTTCTGGTAATATTTCTGGTAATTTACCAGCCAAATAACTAAGAACTCGACCACGATCTTCCTCAGACTGAATCTGTCGAGCAGCAGCTAGAGCTTCTGGTAATAATTCTGGTGTCAATTTATCACCCAACGAATAACCCAGAGCGTGGGCGCGAAGTGCTTCATCCTGAATTTTTTGAGCAGCAGCTAGAGCTTCTGGTAATAATTCTGGTGTCAAGTTATTAGGTAAGACATCAGAAGCTAGGATCTGATAAAGAGCTAGGAAGTGAAATCTATTATCCTGAATCTGTCGAGTAAAAGCTAGAGCTTCAGGTAATACTTCTGGTGTCAATTTTTTGGCTAAATATCTCATAGCTTCAGCGCGATACCTATCGGACTTAATATCTCTAGCAAAAGCCAGAGCTTCTGGTAAGACTTCTGGTGTCAATTTCTCAACTAAGGTCTTAAGCAATCCGATCCTATATTGGTCGCCATGATCGCCACGATATTTATCAAACTGAATCTGTCGAGCAGCAGCCAGAGCTTCTGGTAATATTTCTGGTAATCTGTTAGCCAATGCTGCAAGAGCTTGAGCGCGAGATAGCTCATCTTGAATCTGTCGGGCTGCAGCCAGAGCTTCTGGTAATATTTCTGGTAATCTATTAGCCAATGCTGCAAGAGCCTTAGCGCGATACATATCAGATTGAATCTGTCGAGCAGCAGCCAGAAGTTCTGGTAATAACTCTGATGTCAATTTATCGGACAATGCTGCAAGAGTCTTGGTGCGATACATATCAGATTGAATTTGTCGAACAGCAGCCAGAAGTTCTGGTAATAATTCTGGTGTCAATTTATCAGACAATTCAGCAAGAGCTTCAGAACGACGTTGCTCAGATTCAATCTGTCGAGCGATCGCTAAAAGTTCTGGTAATATCTCTGGTAATTTATCAGCCAACGGAGCAATACCTCTAGCGCGATAGTGATCGTTGCGAATCTGTCGAACCGTAGCTAGAACTTCTGGTAATAATTCTGGTGTCAATCGCTCGGTTAAAGCATCAATAAGTTGGAGGCGGTTTGTACAATTAGATATCTCTAGAGCAGCAATCAGAAATTCTGGTAATAATTGTGGTATCAATTTGTCAGCAAAGGCAACAAGAACTTGAGTGCGATATTCTTCTCCAGTATGTCGAAGCTTTAGAGCAGTAGCCATAGCTTCTGGTAATATTTCTGGTGTCAATTTATCGGCCAAGGCTATAAGAGCTGGAGTCCGGTCTCTCTCCTTCCGAATCTTTCGAGCCGCAGCCAGTGCTTCTGAAAGAGCCTGATTTTTCAAATTTTCTGGCAAATAATCAACTACTTTTGCCAAATAGTATACTTTATCCCTTGGCTCGGGCTTTTGTAATGCGTAAGCCAAGGCTTGCTCTGGAGAATACATCAAAGGAACCAACAAATCTACTGGTAACTCCGCTGCCAAACTATTAATAGAAGCAGTTACCAAAGCATAACGACACTGCAAACTAACAACTTGAGGCAACTTACCATCATCCGAGTCAATCTCTGCTAACTTCCAAGCACGAGCCACATCATTAATAAAAATCCCCGTTTTTCGCAAATGTTGGCAGGTTTCATACCAACCATGAGCGCCACTTTTCGACTCCTCCGCCAATAACCTATGAATTTCGTCTATTTTACCCGCCTTTTCTAAATGCCAGACTAGATGCTGATGAATATAACCATCATTAGGTAAAGTATGCCAAAGATTATTATCTGTTAACTTCCTGTATTTCTCCAAAAAGATTCCATGAGCCTCAGCCATACCAATACCCAAACCAGAGATACTTTCCCTACGCCTTGGCTTTAGGGGTGCAGTCAACAAATTTCGAGCCAACTCGTGAAATAAGTCATTTAAACGATAAGTAGACTTACCATCAGCTAAAGGAATACCATCTAACAAAAATGCCTTACTCCGCAAATACTCCAATTCATCCCTAGCATCGCTCTCATCATCCATATCCCAGAGTAAAGCCGCCATCCCCTGAGTAATAGTTACATTCTCTGGTAATATTCCCAGCCAAATAAAATTCTCCCGCGTTTTCGGTGTCAGTCGCTTAAGGCTCGAATTTAACAATGCAGTCAAACTCAACTGCT
This sequence comes from Okeania sp. KiyG1, assembly GCF_014132355.1. Lineage (GTDB taxonomy): Bacteria > Cyanobacteriota > Cyanobacteriia > Cyanobacteriales > Microcoleaceae > Okeania. Next base: position 18,779 of record NZ_BLZO01000061.1, on the reverse strand, counting down.
TTAAGCTAGCTTCCTCAGTAACATCCCTCGTTCCTGGCTGATCGAATATTTTTAAGCCCATTTCTTGTAGAATATCTGTCAACAAAATTCTCCAAGAAATATTACCATCCTTGGCTTTTAACCAACTTTCTCGTTTAATGTCTGCCAATAATACTTGCCAAGAAATACCATCCTCAACTTGAGCTGCCGCCAACTCCAACGCTAAAGGCAGATATCTCAGTTTCTTAACCAAAGCCTCTGCTTGTTTTGCTTCCTCTCCTGTAATTTCACGGCCTAACTTTTGACTTAGAAGTTCCATTGACTGGGGTAAAGTCATCACATCCAGACTGTAAGTTTCAGCTTTTAAGAAATCGGCGTTCGCCTTTTCCCTAGTCGTCACCAAAACCTTACAGCGCTTACCTCCCAGATTAAATATTTGAGCATGAGCTGGACTCCGAGCATCATCTACCACCAATAGCACAGATTTGTCATCAAGTAAAGTCCGCAAATGATTAGCAGTGGCCTCCACACTTGTAGGTTTGAAATTATAGTCACCCAATGCTTGCACCCAACCACTTAGCATCGGCAGAATATTAGGTTCTTTACCCAATGTTACCCAGAGAATACCATCAGCAAAATGAGATTGTACGTCGTTATCATAAGCTAAAGCCGTTGCCAGAGTAGACTTACCGACGGCTCCCAAACCGTGGATAGCAGTCACGACAATAGCTTGGGTATCGGATGAATTTGTCAGTAGGCGAGCTTTTAAGTTTTGACTGCATTCCAGGCGGTCTACATAATATCTAGGGAGTGGTGGGGCTTGGAAGATATTAGGTGATAAACCAGGCATATTCTGTTGTGTCATATTATTTTTGGCGTGAAAAATTATATTCTAGCAGAAATTTCTGATAACTGACAACTGATAACTAACAACTGAGAACTGATAACTGATAACTGATAACTGAAATTGCTCACGGGGTGACAAGCTAGTTGAAAGCTATATGTAGAGAAGAATTAGCTGAAAAAGATGAAGAATACTTCAATCAAAAAAGGGAACGCTGGCTTGAGAATAGATGGGGGTGTGTTGCGATCGCAACACCCCACTCCTATGTTGAACAATAGTTCAAGTAAACTTCTAAATAATATTATTAAACAACTTAAAAATTACTTTTATTAATCGATCATTAAGCAGAAATTACGGCTTTATTAAGTAGTGTATTTATAGCTTTAATTCCTCTTCGATAAAATCAGGTTTTATGAGGATTTAGCATCATTAAATCTCCTACTAATTCCCACATAAAATTATCATTTACTATCCAGTTAATACCAGATAATCCGAGATAAAAGTTACTGTGTCTTCTGTATTTTCTTCTTTTTTCATTAGTTCTTGAGATATATTCTTGAATTCTTTTATTTTTGATTTTTTCTCCTGCCAATGAATTAATTGTGTATGAAATAGCTATCAATAAAATTAAATTATTCAACCTTTTTTCGTTAGCTTTTGATGATTCCAGATTATAACCACCAGTTTTATAGTCTTTAAACATGGCCTCAATTCCCATTCTTTGGCTATATACTTTTTTGACTTTCCCTGCTGTGGATAAATTGCTTAAAATATACCATTTTTCTGAAACAGATTTGTGACGATATCTCTGTTTTTCATATATCAGTAAGTTATACATTCCTACTCTCTTTATTTTAGTAATTTTTTGATTCAAAAATAACTTAGTTTCACCGATATTTACCTTTAATTCTGATATATTACAATATTTTTGACCTCGTTTAATCATGGTTGAATTTTTTCGTCTCAATGCAAAATATACGTTATATTTTTGGTATTTTTTCAGCCAATGTGATCGGAAAATACTGTGGAATTCTCTATCTGCTATGAGGACTATTTTGTATTTTTTCAGGAGTTTAAATACCGGACGCATTACTGCTTGTTGCTCTGTTAAATTACTCGAACTTTGATGAGTTAAAAATTTCCAATATATGGGTAATCCTCTCAATTTCGGTCGCTACACTAATCATTAATATATTAGTATTTTGCCACTCAGTTCTATCTAAAATTAATACTAATTCTGAGTTAAAACCGAAGATTTTTTCTACCATAATTTGTACTAAAGGAAACCAAAAAATAGGTAGACTTAATTCATTGATAGTTAAAAATCTTTGTATATGTTTTCGCTTACTTTCAGCTTTAATTGGCAGGGGAAAATAATTAGTTAGTTTTGATATTTGTATAGTTTTGTACCGGGAAATTAGGCATAACAATATTTGTAATGTTATTACTTGAGATTGATTCAATTTTTGTTCAATATGGTCTTGATAAAAGCCTAATATATTCACTTTTTATTCTTTTTTTGTTTCTAATTATCAAACCTTTTTTATCATATTTTTAACTGTTTTCAAGTTTGTTTGAATAAAGAATCAACTTTAGAGGGAGGTGTGGGCGATCGCACCACATCCCCCATCTATTCTCAAGCCAGCATTCCTTTTTTATTGAAGTATTATTCAAGTTTTTCGGCTAATTCTTCTCTACATATAGCTTTCAACTAGCTTGTCACCCCGTGAGCTGAAATTGTCACCCTGTTAGTATTGAGTGATAAACCAGGCATATTTTGTTCTGTCATGTTATTTTCGGGTGAAAAATTATATTTTAGCAGAAAGAAATTTATGAAGATTTAAAAACAATAATTTGACCATATAAGTTAGAGAGTAAATCGAGTAAATGAGATTGGTAAAGATATTGAATAGGTGAAGTATTAACAATAATATTAGGCACGTTTTAGTTCCTCAACTAATTCAGCTACAGTTAGTTGAAAAGTATCGTAAGCATTCAGCCGTCAGCTATCAGCTATCAGCTATGAGTTATTAGCTCATGATCAGCTCAAAAGAGGAATTAGTCTCCAAGGAGAATTAAAACTTATAAAAAAAATGTCTTCAGCTAACCTTAATAATTTCTTGAATATGTTCATGCATCTGTTTGCGCAGCATTCCGTAGGAAATGCTGAATGCTGATAGCTGAATGCTTACAAAGTATCTACACCATAATCAGCTAATTTTGTTAAAAATAGGACTTTGGGAATACCAGCTAAATTTGCAGCAGCACCGGAGGAAAGACGACCTAATTCATAAAGTTTAATAGCGGTAATTAGTTTCATTTCTTGACTAAGTTCTTCAGGGGTTAATTTTCAGGCTAAGGCTGTTTCTTCTGGTATATTAATTGTTAGTTGATACATAGGTAGAATCTATTTTTGTTCAAATATTAATCTAGGAATAATTATGACATAAAATAATCAACTCCAGTATTTTAATCCTCTGGCTTCAGTAGTGGACTTTTGACAACTAATAACTGATAACTGTTTTGTTGCATGAAAGTACCGATAGAACATCCGTTCCACTTATCCAATAGTTATGGATTGCTGATTAAATATGAGAGTATTGACTGATATTGGTTTGAGCAACTTTAAATCCTGAAATGGTGCTAGGTTTTACGTTGAATGAACTCAAAAAGTGAGCATTTTGGAGTAATTGATGTTTTATTCATCTATTGGACAATAGTTAGGGGTGGCTGTTAAATATGAAAGTATTGACTGATATTGGTTTGAGCAATTTTAAATCCTGAAATGGTGCTAGGTTTTACGTTGAATGAACTCAAAAAGTAAGCATTTTGGAGTAACTGATGTTTTATTTATCTATTGGACAATAGTTAGAGCAGTTTCTGCGCGTTGGGATGAAGTACATATGCGCAGCCTAAAAGTACCTTTTGATAATCGGATTTGCTGTAACTAATAACTGAAAACTAATAGCTGATAACTGATAACTGATAACTGAAATCACCGCCACCACCGGGAAACGTCTTGAATAGCAATGGCTGTGTTTTTGATTGCTTCTTGACCTCCTAAAGAGAAGATTACGGGAGTTAATGCTGTTATATCTGAGAGTAAGTTGGGGCGAGTGCGAAGAGATAGGGTGTGAAGGGTATTTTGCCAGAGGGGGTACAGTTGAGTTTTTGGCATTTGTATCAATTGATCGGCCAAATCTCTGAGAACTCCGACGCGATATCCCTCATTTTTAATCTGTAGAGCAGCAGCCAGAGCTTCTGGTAATATTTCTGGGAATTTATCAGCCAAAGCTCTGAGAACTTGGGCGCGATAATTCTCATCCCGAATCTGTCGAGCAGCAGCCAGTGCTTGTGGTAATAATTCTGCTGTCAATTTCTTAGCCAAAGCGCTGAGAACTCGGGCGCGATATTTCTCATCCTGAATCTGTCGAGCAGCAGCCAGAACTTCTGGTAATAATTCGGGAAATTTATTCGCCAAAGCACTGAGAACTCGGGCACGACTATCATCATCCTGAATCTGTAGAGCAACAGCCAGAGCTTCTGGTAATAATTCGGGAAATTTATTAGCCAAAGCACTGAGAACTTCGGCGCGATTATAATCATCCTGAATCTGCCTCGCCTCCGCCAGTGCTTCTGGTAATAATTCTGGTGTCAACTTATTCGTCAAAGCTCTGAGAACTTCGGCGCGATCTCTCTCATGTTGAATTTGTCGAACAGTAGCCAGAGCTTCTGGTAATAATTCGGGAGATTTATCAGCCAAAGCACTGAGAACTTGGGCGCGATCTCTCTCGTACTGAATCTGTAGAGCAGCAGCCAGAGCTTCTGGTAATAATTCTGGTGTCAATTTATCAGCCAGATCTCTCAGGACTTCAGCGCGTTTATACTCAGTCTTAATCTGTAGAGCAGCAGCCAGAGCTTGTGGTAACAATTCTGGTGTCAATTTATGAGCCAAAGCACTGAGAACTTGAGCGCGATGATACTCAAACTGAATCTGTAGAGCGGCAGCCAGAGCTTGTGGTAATAATTCTGGTGTCAATTGATGAGCCAAATTACTGAGAAGTGTGGTGCGACAACTCTCATCCTGAATCTGTCGAGTAGCAGCTAGTGCTTCTGGTAATAATTCTGGTAATTTATCAGCTAAAATAGTGAGAGTTTGGGCGTGAAAAAACTCATTCTGAATCTCTCGAACAGTAGCCAGTACTTCTGGTGTCAATTTATTCGCCAGAGATCTGAGAACTAGGACGCGACTATAATCATCCTGAATCTGTCGAATAGTAGCCAGTGCTTCTAGTAATAATTCTGGTGTCAATTTATTCGTCAAAGCACTGAGAACTTCGGCTAGCTCTCTCTCATTCTGAATCTGTTGAGCAGCAGCCAGAGCTTGTGGTAATAATTCGGGAAATTTATCGGCTAAAGCACTGAGAACTTGGGCGCGATATTTCTCATCCTGAATCTGTCGAGCAGCAGCCAGAGCTTGTGGTAATAATTCGGGAAATTTATCAGCCAAAGCACTGAGAACTTCGGCGCGTTTACACTCGTCCTGAATCTGTCGAACGGCAGCCAGTGCTTGTGGTAATAATTCTGGTGTCAATTTATTCGCTAAAGCACTGAGAACTACGACGCGACTATCATCATAGTGAAGCTCTTGAGCAGCAGCCAGTGCTTGTGGTAATAATTCTGGTGTCAATTTATTCGCTAAAGCACTGAGAACTTGGGGGCGATATTCCTCATTCTGAATCTGTCGAGCAGCAGCCAGTGCTTGTGGTAATAATTCTGGTGTCAATTTATTCGCTAAAGCACTGAGAATTTCGGCACGATATTTCTTATCCTGATTATACTGAATCTGTGGAAAAGTAGCCACCGCTTCTGGCAATAATTTAGCTAGTACTTTTGGCAATAATTCTGGTGTCAATTTATTCGCCAGAGATCTGAAAATAGAAGCACGATCTCTCTCATTATCCTGAATCTGTAGAGCAGCAGCAAGTGCTTCTGGTAATAATTCGGGAAATTTATCAGCCAGATCCCTGAGAGCTCGGGCGCGATTATAATGATCCCGAATCTGTCGAGCTATAGCCAGAGCTTGTGGTAATAATTCTGGTGTCAATTTATCAGCCAAAGCACTGAGAACTGGGGCGCGCTCATACTCATGCTGAATCTGTCGAGCAGCAGCCAGTGCTTCTGGCAATAATTCTGGTAATTTATCAGCCAAAGCACTGAGAACTTCGGCACGTTTATACTTAGACTGAATCTGTCGAGCAGCAGCCAGAGCTTGTGGCAATAGTTCTGGTGTCAATTTATCAGCCAAAGGACTGAGAACTTGGGCGCGACTATACTCATCCTCAATCTGTAGAGCAGCAGTCAGTGCTTCTGGTAATAATTCTGGTAATTTCTTAGCCAGCTCCCTGAGAGCTAAGACGCGACTATACTCATTCTCAATCTGTCGAACAATAGCCAGTACTTCTGGTAATAGTTCTGGTGTCAATTTATCAGCCAAAGCACTGAGAACTCCGGCGCGATTACCATCATGCTGAATCTCTCGAACAGTAGCCAGTGCTTGTGGTAATAATTCTGGTGTCAATTTATCAGCCAAAGCACTGAGAACTGGGGCACGATTACCATCATGCTGAATCTCTCGAACAGTAGCCAGTGCTTGTGGTAATAATTCTGGTGTCAATTTATCAGCCAAAGCTCTGAGAGCTAGGAAGCGAGTTCCCTCATGCTGAATCTCTCGAACAGCAGCCAGTGCTTGTGGTAATAATTCTGGTGTCAATTTATTCGCTAGAGCTATGAGAGCTTCAGAGCGATATTTCTCATCCTGAATCTGTAGAGCAGCAGTCAGTGCTTGTGGTAATAATTCTGGTGTCAATTTATCAGCCAAAGCTCTGAGAGCTAGGACGCGTTTTCTCTCATTCTGAATCTGTAGAGCAGCAGTCAGTTCTTGTGGTAATAATTCTGGTAATTTATCAGCGAAAGCTCTGAGAACTTTGGCACGGTCATCCTCAAGCCGAATCTCTCGAGCAGCAGCCAGTGCTTGTGGTAATAATTCTGGTGTCAATTTATTCGCTAGAGCTATGAGAGCTTGGATGCGATATCTGTCAAACTGAATCTGTCGAGCGGCAGCCAGTGCTTGTGGTAATAATTCTGGTGTCAATTTATTCGCTAGAGCTATGAGAACTTCGGCGCATTCCCCACCCATTTGTCGAACAGTAGCCAGTGCTTCTGAAAGTGCTAGTTTTTTTAAGTTCTCCGGCAAATAATCAACTAATTTGGCCAGAGAGTATGCTTTATTCCTTAATTTTTTTTGTAATGCGTAAGCTAACCCTTGCTCAGGAGTCCATACTTTCTTTTTAACCAAAGCCAACAACAAATCTACTGGTAAATTCGCTGCTAAACTATTCATAGAAGCAGTTATCAAAGCATAACGACACTGCAAACCAACAACTTCAGCCAACCTACTTTCATCCCAATCAAACTCCGCTAACTCCCAAGCACAAGCCACATCAGTAATAAAAATCCCCGTTCGCCCCAAACGTTCACAGGTTTCATACCAACCATTAGTCCCATTTTTCGACTCTTCTGCCAATAAACCATGAATTTCCTCTATTTTCCCTGCCTTTTCCAAATGCCAGACTAGATGCTGATGAATATAACCATCATTGGGTAAGGTATGCCAAAGATTATTATCTGTTAGTGCGACTCGTTGGCCACTAAACCAGGAAACTGGGTATAAATGGCCGTTCCAAGTCAACACATGAGGGAAACCTCGACTTGTGAATAACTCTTATTACCTTGGTGGTGAAATTCCATCCGCCTTGTTGTTGGGCTGACAGCATAGACCACGGGGTAGCGACTGAACATCAATCTCCGAAGCTGGTTTAAAAGCGGGACAATACCAGTTACCAGGAACGATACCGCAAGCAAAGGCTGACAAGTGGACGAACAGAAAGGTAATGAAACTCTCGTGAAATAAAACCATCTCGAAGGTAGCTATGGGATGTAGGACGAAAGTCAGAGGGTCACTGGATATAGATATTTTCAGGTCTGTATCAACAACCATATTGAACCCTCCGGGAGATTTTACCCCACTAAATCAGTCGTAATAAAGGAATAAGGGAACGAGAAAACCTCTCTAAGACACCTAAGAATATAGGTCGAAATCTTAGGAAGCCATTCAAGGTCAATCTACGCTTTAGACGTAGGTCTTAGGGAGAGTAGGATTGGGTAAAAAGCAGTATGCTGACGTACCCACTGTTAGACGTAATGTAAAGCAATGAATAGTAATGAATAAAGCTCAGACACTGAAAAGAAAGTTAGGGAATCCTAAGCCATTTTTAAGCGTAGCAAGGGATACAGGCGATATACCCTCACAAACTTCAATCAATCCGGTCCTGAAATGGAAGGATATCAATTGGAAGAAGGTAGAGAAATCCGTGTTCCAATTACAAAAATTGATATACATTGCATCCAGCCGTGGCGAACTCCGCAAGATGCACAGATACCAAAAACTTCTTTTAAAAAGTTATTACGCTAGGTTGCTAGCTTTCCGGCGCGTGACACAGGATAACCAGGGGAAGAAAACTGCTGGGGTAGATGGAATCAAAAACCTGACACCTATACAAAGATTCAACTTGGTGAACCTACTTTCATCACGCCACCTCAAAGCAAGCCCCACCCGCAGAGTATATATACCAAAGCCAGGGAGGGATGAAAAGAGACCTCTTGGAATCCCAACAATGTACGACCGTGCGTTACAGGTATTGGTTAAGTTGGGAATGGAGCCAGAGTGGGAGGCACACTTTGAACCTAACAGTTATGGTTTTAGACCAGGACGGTCAACACATGATGCCATAGAGGCCATCTTTGAAAGCATCAAAAATAAACCAAAATACGTTCTTGATGCTGACATATCCAAATGTTTTGACCAAATTAACCATGATGCATTGCTAGGAAAGATAGGTCAATCTCCTTACAGACGATTAATTAAACAATGGTTAAAGTCTGGAGTATTTGACAATAATCAGTTCCTAGACACTGCGGAAGGAACACCGCAGGGAGGGGTAATATCACCCTTACTAGCAAACATCGCCTTACACGGTATGGAAGAAAGACTAATGCAATTTGCAGAAAATCTCCAACTCAAACACCCTTCAGGGAGCAATATGAGTAAAAGAGACAAACGAAAAAGCCTTAGTCTAATACGCTATGCTGATGACTTCGTTATCCTACATGAAGACATCAAAGTAGTATTACAAGCAAAAACCGTAATACAGGAATGGTTAAACCGGGTAGGATTAGAACTAAAACTAGAATTGACTAGAATTGTCCACACCTTAGAAGAATATAAAGGAAACAAACCCGGATTTGACTTTTTAGGGTTTACGGTGAGGCAACGGAAACATAAGTCAACCAAACAAGGATTTAAAACGCTGATTAAGCCATCCTCCAAGAGCATTAAAACTCACTATCGGAAATTGGCGGATATATGTGATAAGTACAAAACCGCTCCAACAGAAGCTCTAGTAGCTAAACTAAACCCGGTAATTAGAGGATGGGCTAACTATTTCTCAACAGTAGTCAGTAAAGAAGCATTCACTCAGATGGATCACCTTTTATGGAAAAGACTATGGAGATGGGCAAATAGAAGGCATCCAAATAAGTCGGCCAAATGGGTCAAGAAAAAGTATTTCCCCAGTGTAAAGGACACCCGAAATTGGATTCTTAACAATGGCGAATATATACTAAACCAATACTCAGATGTTCCTATTGTAAGACACATCAAAGTTAAAGGTAATAAATCCCCTTATGACGGCGATTGGACTTATTGGAGTAATAGAATCGGCAAATACCCGGGCGTAAGGAAAGAAGTCACAACGCTGTTAAAACGGCAAAAGAATAAATGCGCATCTTGTGGACTAACTTTTAGACCAACTGACTTACTGGAAGTTGACCATATAATTCCAAGGTCTAAGGGCGGTGACAACAAACTAAAGAATAAACAACTGTTACACCGACATTGCCACGATACTAAAACTGCCTTAGATAAAAAGACGTACACACAACCGAAGTTACAGGATTTACCTGAAGGTTATTTATGGGTTGACGATATGTTGATATTAAAGGCAAGGATGTACCTATGAAAAGGGACGTTTAAGAGAGGAGCCGATTTGGAGGTGAAAGTCTCACGTCCGGTTCTGAAGACGAGTCGGTTTGGTAACAAACTGGCTTAGTTTAACACCTTCTGTATTTCTCTAAAAATATTCCGTGAGCTTCAGTTAAACCAATACCCAATCCCGACAAATTACCTTCATCTATTGGTGCAGTCAACAAATAACGTGCTAGATCGTGAAACAAGTCATGTAAACGATAAGTAGGTTTGTCATCAGCCAAAACCACACCATCTAACAACAAAGCTTTACTCCGCAAATACGCCAATTTATCTGTTGCATCCTGTTCATCCAACTCCCAAAGTACAGCCGTCATCTCCTGAGTAATATTCACATCCTCCGGCAATATTCCTAACCAAATAAAATTATCCCTGGTTTCCTGTGGCAGTTGCTTAATACTCAAATTCAAGGAAGCAGTCAAACTCAAGCGTTTTAAACTCCCTTCATCAGTAACATCCTCTGCACCTTCTCTATCCAATGTTTTTAACTCAACAATTTCCCCTTGAATATCCTCTAACAGCACTCCCCAAGACATACCATCTGCAACTTGAGCCGCTGCTAACTCCAAAGCTAAAGGCAAATATCCCAACTCTTTAACTAAAGCCTCCGCCTGTTTTGCATCTTCTCCCGTAATTTCACATTCTAACCTTTGAGTTAGAAGTTGCATTGACTGGGATAAAGTCATCACATCCAGACTGTAAGTTTCAGCTTCTAATATGTCAGCGATCGCCTTTTCCCTAGTAGTCACCAAAACCTGACAGCGCGGACCACCCAGATTAAATATTCTGGCATGGTCTGGACTCCAAGCATCATCCACCACCAATAGCACAGATTTGTCATAAAGTAAAGTCCGCAAATGATTAGCAGTGGCCTCCAGACTTGTAGGTTTGAAATTATAGTCACCCAATGCTTGCACCCAACCACTCAGCATCGGTAGAATATTAGGCTCTTGACCCAAAGTTACCCAGAGAATACCATCAGCAAAACGAGATTGTACCTCCTCATCATAAGCTAAAGCTGTGGCCAGAGTAGATTTACCAACAGCACCCAAACCGTGGATAGCTGTCACCACAATAGCTCGCGTATCCGATGAATTGGTCAGTAGGTTAGCCTTTAAATTGTCGGTGTATTCCGGGCGGTCTACATAGTATCTTGGTAGAGGTGGTGCTTGGAATAAATCAATTCTAACTGTTCTGTTGTCACTAGAGTTGGAAAACATTTTTTCACAAATTTTTTTACAGAAAGATAAACCAAATCATTTTTTCCAGGTTTAGCTTCAACCGGGAGAAGCCCTACGCTGTTTACGTTTGCGTAGCATCCTGTAGGGAAAAATAACCTAGGAAAAGGTAACGTCGGCGTGGGATGAATTCTGGCCTTAACTTATAAAATATTGTACTATAATTGGTGTATACTCAAATCTTATCACCTATGAAGTATACTTACCAATATCGTATATATCCAGCAAACGTGCCAGAAGTTGACACTAAACAACTGGCTCAGAATTTGTCGGTATTGGTACAATAGAATGTTAGGAGAACGTTTTAACTGGTGGGAGCAAAACAGATGTCCTATAAACGCTTGTCCTCTAATTTCTCATTTACCTGAATTAAAAGACAAACCAAATTACTACAACCAGAAAAAGCAATTACCACAGCTAAAAAAAGCTATAGTAGAAGTCAAACACTCAGGGGAGCATCTGGATTTTTCCCAAGTTTATTCAACAGTTTTGCAAGATGTCTGTAAAAGAGTAGAAGCAACATTTTCTAGATTTATAGCAGGCGATAGTAAAGGTAATCGTAGTGGCAAACCGAGATTTAAAAGTCAATCTAGATATCGTTCATTGAACTTTCAAGAGTGCCGATGATTCTTGGTTAAAATTTTCATCAATTAATAGTAAATGGTTATATATATCAATTCCTAAAATAGGTTTAATAAAAGTCAGGACTCATAGAATAATACCTGATGGAAGCAAAATCAAACAAATTTCACTAACAAAAAAAACTGATGGTTGGTGGATAAATTTAAGTTTAGAAGATAAGTCAATCCCTGAGTTGAAAACTGACAATATTCAACCTACTTGGGAAAACTCAATAGGATTAGATGCTGTCCTAGACAAAGATATTTATCTAGCTACATCAGAAGGGAAAAAATTATCTTCTCTCAAACCTTTAAGAACAAATCAATACAAATTAACAAAAGTATCCCAACGCAAGAACAAACGTAAACATGGTAGTAAATCAAGACGAAAACTAGCAAAACGCGAAAGTAAAATCCATCAAAAAATAGCCAGAAGTCGTAAAGATTTCCAGTACAAAACAGCTTACAGATTAATTAAAACAGGTAAAAAAGTCTTTTTCCATGAGAAATTAAATCTCACAGGATTAACTCGCAGAAATCAAACCAAACAAGATGAAGATGGGAAATATTTGCCTAATGGTCAATCTGCTAAGTCGGGGTTAAATAAATCTTGGCAAGATGCTGCAACTTATCAATTCTTTGAAGTGCTGGGTCAGGTAGCCGCAAAAGCAAACGCCAGTGTTGTTGAAGTTAAACCAAATTATACATCTCAATTGCTTTGTTATAGAGATGAAATAGTGTTTACAGATTGCAGTATCAGAGAATATTTCGATGAAGAATTACAGTTAAAAATTGATAGAGATATAAACGCTGCTATCAATTTGAAACGAGTCGGGCTGGACTTGTTCGGTGACTATAAACCGCCGTCAAAACAAAGTGGTTATAGCTAAATCTAAAACCGCTTCTGTTTCTCAGGAAGTTCTGACCGTCTTTAAAAGGCATCAGAAGCTTACACAGAAAGCGGATGCGTCTGTGTAGGTAAGTCACCAATAGAATTGTGGTCTGATGGAATAGCAACAGGTTTGACATCCTTAATTCCTGGGAACGGGAACGGGAAAGGGCAAGATGCCCATTCCACAAGACTATTTTGCCTTAATTGCTCTCAGTCATTAACCTTCAGAAACAGTTTCCGTTTCAGCTTCCACCTCCTGAGACTGCTCCATCACTGCTAACGTTTTCTCCTTATCTAACTTCAACACCAAAATACCCAAAGGAGGCAAACATAAATCTAAAGACTGTTGATAATTATGGAAGTACCAATCATCAGTCCACTTACCACCCAAATTACCCATATTGCTGCCACCATAATTACCAGCATCACTATTAAATATTTCAGTATAGAACCCTGGTTCAGGTACACCGATGCGATAGTGACTATGAGGTTGAGGAGTAAAATTGCAAACCGCTACCACAAATTCTTTCCCATCTTTGGCGCGACGAAGAAACGACACCACACTATGATTATTATCACTACAATCTATCCACTGGAATCCTTCCTCATTACAATCTTGTTCATACAACGCAGGTTGAGAACGATAGAGGTGATTCACATCCCGGAAAAATCGCTTCATTCCTTGGTGAGCATCATGTTGGAGCAAATGCCATTCTAAATCGCCCCAAACATCCCATTCACCCCATTGAGGAAATTCCATCCCCATAAACATAGTTTTCTTACCAGGGTGAGTAAACATATAAGCAAACAACGCCCGAACATTAGCAAACTTCTGCCAATCATCTCCAGGCATCTTACCCAACATATTACTCTTGCAATGTACCACCTCATCGTGAGACAAAGCCAACATATAGTTCTCACTGTGGTGATACCAAATACTGAAAGTAACATTGTTCTGGTGGAACTGTCGGAACCAAGGGTCCATTTCAAAATAGTCCAGCATATCGTGCATCCAACCCATGTTCCACTTGAGGTTGAAGCCCAAACCGCCGACATAAGTAGGCCAAGTTACCATTGGCCAGGCAGTAGATTCTTCTGCAATGCAGAGAGTACCAGGATAGTAACCAAAAATCAAATGATTAACCTGACGGAGGAAGTCAGCAGCTTCGATATATTCCACACCTCCGTATTGGTTAGCAACCCATTCACCATCAGGTCTCATATAGTTGTGGTAGACCATAGAAGCAACCGCATCTACCCTAAAACCATCAATGTGATACTTTTCAAACCAGAAAAGGGCATTTGAAACTAGGAAGTTACGAACTTCATTACGACCATAGTCAAATACTAAAGTACCCCATTGCTTGTGTTCGCCTTTGCGGGGGTCTGGATGTTCATAGAGATGAGTACCATCAAAGAAAGCCAAACCATGTCCATCTTTGGGAAAATGTCCCGGTACCCAGTCTACAATTACACCAATATCATTTTCATGGCATTTGTCCACAAAATACATGAAGTCTTCAGCATTACCGTAGCGAGAGGTAGGGGCAAAAAATCCTGTAACCTGATAACCCCAAGAACCATCAAAAGGATGTTCTGCTACAGGTAACATTTCAATATGGGTGTAGCCTAAATCTTTAACATAGGGAACTAGACGATCTGCTAATTCTCGGTAGGTAAGAAAACGAGCATCAGGTCTGAGTTCTGAGACTTGAACTACAGGCTCAGTTTCACCATTAGGTAGTTTAGCAGGTTCGGCAGAAGCAGCATGAATCCAGGAACCAAGGTGGCATTCATAGACAGAAATAGGTTGAGTGAGAGGATCGGTGTGGCGACGTTTCTCCATCCAATCTTGGTCGTTCCAGGTATAGGAGTCTAAGTCAACAACAATAGAAGCTGTTTTGGGTCTTACTTCCTGTTGATATCCATAAGGGTCACTTTTTTCATAGATGTGTCCTTCCCAGTTTTTAACCTCATACTTATAGTGTTCTCCAGGGCCAATATCAGGAATGAATAATTCCCAGATACCTGTGTGGCCTTTCCGCATTTGATGTTTACGACCATCCCAATAGTTGAAGTTTCCTAAAATTGAAACATTACGAGCATTGGGTGCCCATACAGCAAAGTAGACTCCTTTGACTCCGTTAATTTCGGCGATATGCGCTCCTAGTTTTTCGTAGATGCGGTGATGGTTTCCTTCTCCAAATAGTTGGAGGTCGAAGTCTGTGAGTTTCGGAGAGCGGAAAGCGTAGGGGTCATTGATGACTCGTTCGTGTTCTCCTTCTTTGATTTTGAGTTGATAGTTGGCCAGTTCTGGAGCGTCTATTACACATTCAAAGAAATGTGGATTATGGACTGACTCCATTGGGTATTCTTTCCGGTCTACTGGTGAAATGACTGAAACAGCTTCAGCACTTGGTTGGTAGGCTCGGATTACTGTTACAGTTTTGCCATCTTGTTCTATCTGATGGGCACCAAGGACTTGAAAAGGGTCGTGGTGATGGTTCCAAACTATTTGGTTGACTTGGTCTACAGAAATTGTCATTTTTGTCAATATAATTTTGTTAACAATTGATTAGGAAGGCTCTAGGATGGGGAAGGATATGCTAGTCGGTGGTTGATTAGCAAAGATTCTCCAATATTGGGCGTACACAGTTAATGTCTAAGGGTTAAACAATTATTCAACTTTCACCTTTTTACCATGACAAGTGCTTCTGATACGCTCAATAGTTTTAACGAAGTCAGAAGTCAGAAGTCAGAAGTCAGAAGTCAGAAGTCAGAAGTTAACCCACCCTTAACCCCTCCCAACCCACCCCTCGCCCCTCCCTCCCAACCCACCCCTAACCCCTCCCAGGAGGCAGGGCTAATTCATTGTCGCCAGAGAAAAATATTGAGGAGTACAAGTTTGGCCATATTGTCAAGTATTTCATAGTCTTTTCCCTAAATTATCATACTTATACAGGAAAAATTTATGTCACAGACTCAGTCGTGATCGCTAATATCAGTCGCGATCGCCAATACCAGAACTATTGAAATCGAAAACTAGGGGGGAGTGAGGTTCTGTGTCTGGGCCAATTTCAATTCTCAATGACTACAGTTCTGGATTTATAATCATCAGAAAAATCTGCTCCAGATCATGAGCAATGCTACGAATTGCAGTAGTTAGGGAAGAATAACCATGGAGGCGACAGATAGCGATCGCTAGCTGACGAATAACAGAAAAATTAGCCGCAGCTTGAGAGTGCCGAATTAGACTTGTGTCCTCTCTAAACACTACATCCTTAACCCAATGTAGTCGATTCTCAATTCCCCAATGTCCCTGAATTCCTACTGCAAATTCTGCTGCACTTAATTTCAGACTGCTAATGTAGTAAGCTGTTTGATAATAGTTAACACTTGCTCGTGTACCCTGACGCTCAACTCTAATCACAGACTTAATTCCTTCCCACTCAGAGCTAATTCCCAACAGATTATTAAACACAGACACTGTTCTAGAAACCACACGATTTCTAGATCTATCTTCTGATATATCAACACTACTTGGTTGTGTTTGTTCAGTCGTTAGTTGTACCTGTTGGTACAATTTTTTTTGATTACCTTTGACTGCTACCCTTGTAATGATTGTCACTGTCAATGATTAACTTGACTGTTTTTTTTGACAATGTAAGGCATCACAAGTAAAAACCACTCCTTTGAGGTTTAAGCTAGTCAATATGGTTTGGACAACAGCGATTTCACTACTTTCTTCCCACGTGAAATTGTTCTATGGCTACAGGTACTCCTTGGCAATTACTGAACACAGAAACAACATTGACAAAGTTTTGGTAAGAACTATTACAATCACTCACAGTAGACCTAATACTCTTACCATCTACTGCTAACCATTCGGCCTCTTGAATTGTTATTTGCTGTTTAGCCCATTGATTGAATACTTGAGCCAACTCAGTAAAGTCAATTCTCGTCATAATTCGCCGAAATGTAGACTTCAGTTGGAAAACTCAAAGGTGATAGCTCTAGTTGTTGGTGTAAGGCCTGGTGATGACGACGAGCAAAATCTTCTAGGGCACAATAGGAGAAACAACCGCTCATTGTACCCATAATTACTAACAGTAATACTAACCATAATGGATAACGTCTCCCTCTGGCAGCTCGAAAATCTGGTAACTGGGCCAATATTTGTAACAAGTTCATTTCTATCTAAGCCCTAAATAGAGAATAGTTGGCTTAACTCAATACTTGACACCAATCATTGTACTCCTCAATATTTTTCTCTGGCGACAATGAATTAGCCCTGCTCCCAGGAGGGGAGTGGAAGTAGGGGATTTGAGCTACGCTCCAAAAATATTTCGCCTGAAAAGGCGGGGTTGCGCGACCCAATCCTGTTTGATAAAAGGATGTTTGATTTTAAACTTTTAATATTAAGTATACAAATTAGTTGTTTACAGGACTTACGCAGAACCACCATATCTAGTAGAGGCGCTTTCTTCCGGAATGCTCCGCAAACGCGAAGCGCCCCTACAGGTGGCGTATAGAACCCATTTGAGGTCTATATAATTATGGTAATTAAGCCTTTTCACGCATCAATTTTGAGGAAAAATCATCTGAAGGAGTGTTGAATTTTTTGTATTATTTATCCCCACATCTTCCCTCCTGTCTCCTGTCTCCTGTCTCCTAGCTAACGCGCATCTTTATGAAGATACGGTTAGGGGTTCTATAAATTGATATTTTGCGTAAGTCCTGATTTACTTAATATTTGAAAATGTAGTAGAAGTGAAACAAGTGCTTGCTTCATTCATTTTTATTGCTGAGAGCTGACTGCTAATAGCTGAATGCTTAAATATACTGAAGATTAGATACTGTTATATTTTGTATTCTTATAAATGAGATGTCAGTATAGGTAAATTATATGGTTGCAGTTAGAAGTACATTTTTGGCCCCAAAGAAGAAGTCCCCAAAAACGAATTTGTCCGTAGTCTCAAAAAAATCAGCTCGCCGACAAAAACTAACAGATGAAAAAAATTTATCTGATGCTAACTATGCTTCAGAAGATAGTGGGGACTCACAAACAATTCCAGAACAGAATTTGGCTCAAGTCATATCCTTGCCTAAGTCTAAACCACTGTGGTTAAAATCTTTGATGGCGACACAACTAACTTCATCCATGGTCGCAGTATTATTAGCAAGTACCAGTGTGGCAATTTATGGCTGGACAATTTATGGTCAGTCAAAATGGACGACAGAATATCAAGAATTACAAAAGCTTAGGCAAAAAGAGCGACAGATAAGTGTAGCTAATGAGTTATTAAAAAATCAAATAGCTGAACAAGCTTCAACTTCTGATACTGGTTTAGTTTCACAAAATTCTGTAAAGCGGATATTTTTAGACCCAGCACCTCCACGTCCTGCTCCTAATCCTCCTAAACCTTATCTAGAATCTACTTCTAGTCATAAATATCTCCTCAAAACACCAGTGGGATATTGAATTGAATAGTATTTCTTCGGAAAGCAATCTAAGCACCAATTTTCTATTGCATCATTGTAGTTGAAATAGTCCACTACTAGACCAACATAGCTAATTTTATGCATTAGATTATTGGGATGGGGGCGGGTTAAACTGGTCGTGGGTGACACCATTAACTTAACGCGGAACCCGCCCCTACTATTGCACCATTTTGGGGGTTTCAGTCTACTACTTATTACTTCTTAAAGCACTTATAAAAACAATAATTTAGAGATTTAAACGCAACTTAGTACTTCTTCTTTTCTACTTACTTAGGGCTTACTGATTAATTCTAAAAGTATTGACTGATATTGGTTTTAGCGTTTTAGAGTTGAAAAAAGTACCAGCTTTTCGGTGGAAAGAGCTGCATAAAGCTAGTATTTTGGGATGATTATGGTAGAAAAATTGAGAGACAATTCTTACTTCTACCTCCTCTACATTCCCCGTTCCTCCTGTCTCCTGTCTTCCCCTCCACCGGAGGGGTTAGGGAATGGGTTGTCTCCTGTCTCCTACCCCAGCAAAAAGACTTTTTCAGCAAAC
>NZ_BLZO01000060.1 GCF_014132355.1 Okeania sp. KiyG1 | reverse complement strand
GAATTTTCAGTGTCTGTGGTTTTGTTGCGGATGTCGCAATAGGAGTTTTTACTCAGTTCTATTGGGAATTTTCAGTGTCTGTGGTTTTGTTGCGGATGTCGCAATAGGAGTTTTTACTCAGTTCTATTGGGAATTTTCAGTGTCTGTGGTTTTGTTGCGGATGTCGCAATAGGAGTTTTTACTCAGTTCTATTGGGAATTTTCAGTGTCTGTGGTTTTGTTGCGGATGTCGCAATAGGAGTTTTTACTCAGTTCTATTGGGAATTTTCAGTGTCTGTGGTTTTGTTGCGGATGTCGCAATAGGAGTTTTTACTCAGTTCTATTGGGAATTTTCAGTGTCTGTGGTTTTGTTGCGGATGTCGCAATAGGAGTTTTTACTCAGTTCTATTGGGAATTTTCAGTGTCTGTGGTTTTGTTGCGGATGTCGCAATAGGAGTTTTTACTCAGTTCTATTGGGAATTTTCAGTGTCTGTGGTTTTGTTGCGGATGTCGCAATAGGAGTTTTTACTCAGTTCTATTGGGAATTTTCAGTGTCTGTGGTTTTGTTGCGGATGTCGCAATAGGAGTTTTTACTCAGTTCTATTGGGAATTTTCAGTGTCTGTGGTTTTGTTGCGGATGTCGCAATAGGAGTTTTTACTCAGTTCTATTGGGAATTTTCAGTGTCTGTGGTTTTGTTGCGGATGTCGCAATAGGAGTTTTTACTCAGTTCTATTGGGAATTTTCAGTGTCTGTGGTTTTGTTGCGGATGTCGCAATAGAAGTTTTTACTCAGTTCTATTGGGAATTTTCAGTGTCTGTGGTTTTGTTGCGGATGTCGCAATAGGAGTTTTTACTCAGTTCTATTGGGAATTTTCAGTGTCTGTGGTTTTGTTGCGGATGTCGCAATAGGAGTTTTTACTCAGTTCTATTGGGAATTTTCAGTGTCTGTGGTTTTGTTGCGGATGTCGCAATAGGAGTTTTTACTCAGTTCTATTGGGAATTTTCAGTGTCTGTGGTTTTGTTGCGGATGTCGCAATAGGAGTTTTTACTCAGTTCTATTGGGAATTTTCAGTGTCTGTGGTTTTGTTGCGGATGTCGCAATAGGAGTTTTTACTCAGTTCTATTGGGAATTTTCAGTGTCTGTGGTTTTGTTGCGGATGTCGCAATAGAAGTTTTTACTCAGTTCTATTGGGAATTTTCAGTGTCTGTGGTTTTGTTGCGGATGTCGCAATAGAAGTTTTTACTCAGTTCTATTGGGAATTTTCAGTGTCTGTGGTTTTGTTGCGGATGTCGCAATAGAAGTTTTTACTCAGTTCTATTGGGAATTTTCAGTGTCTGTGGTTTTGTTGCGGATGTCGCAATAGAAGTTTTTACTCAGTTCTATTGGGAATTTTCAGTGTCTGTGGTTTTGTTGCGGATGTCGCAATAGAAGTTTTTACTCAGTTCTATTGGGAATTTTCAGTGTCTGTGGTTTTGTTGCGGATGTCGCAATAGAAGTTTTTACTCAGTTCTATTGGGAATTTTCAGTGTCTGTGGTTTTGTTGCGGATGTCGCAATAGGAGTTTTTACTCAGTTCTATTGGGAATTTTCAGTGTCTGTGGTTTTGTTGCGGATGTCGCAATAGAAGTTTTTACTCAGTTCTATTGGGAATTTTCAGTGTCTGTGGTTTTGTTGCGGATGTCGCAATAGAAGTTTTTACTCAGTTCTATTGGGAATTTTCAGTGTCTGTGGTTTTGTTGCGGATGTCGCAATAGAAGTTTTTACTCAGTTCTATTGGGAATTTTCAGTGTCTGTGGTTTTGTTGCGGATGTCGCAATAGAAGTTTTTACTCAGTTCTATTGGGAATTTTCAGTGTCTGTGGTTTTGTTGCGGATGTCGCAATAGGAGTTTTTACTCAGTTCTATTGGGAATTTTCAGTGTCTGTGGTTTTGTTGCGGATGTCGCAATAGAAGTTTTTACTCAGTTCTATTGGGAATTTTCAGTGTCTGTGGTTTTGTTGCGGATGTCGCAATAGAAGTTTTTACTCAGTTCTATTGGGAATTTTCAGTGTCTGTGGTTTTGTTGTGGATGTCGCAATAGAAGTTTTTACTCAGTTCCATTGGCTCAACTACTATGACAGCGCTTTTGCCGATCTCTAAACCACATCGTCATAACCAAAACCTTGTAAGGGCGAATGCCATTCGCCCCTACAGGACCGTTTCATCTAAAGTAGTGCATTAGAATTGTCATTGCGAACGATAGTGAAGCAATCTCTAGTGGATTTTCTATTGCATCATTTAAGATGAAACAGTCCACTACTGGATTGTTTCACCTAAAATAGTGCATTAGCTTTTTTTCGTCACCCCATCCCCCCATCCCCCCATCTCCCCATTTTCTATTGCATCATTTAAGATGAAACAGTCCACTACTGTGGTCTACTGAAATGAAAACCGCTGTAAGATAAGAAACGGTATAATTTTATTTTTCTGCTTTCTTGCTACTTCCTTCCTCAATTTATGACTAACACAAATACACCAACCACAGATAACCTCAAATATGTCAACCCCTTAATTGGTACAGGTGGTCATGGCCACACCAACCCAGGGGCAAGCGTTCCCAATGGTTTTGTCGTACTTGGTCCCGATACCAGAGTCGAAGGGTGGGATGCCTGTTCTGGATACTATGATAGCGATCGCAGTATTCTCGGTTTTTCCCACACTCACCTAAGCGGTACAGGTATTGCAGACTATGGGGATATTCTAATTTTGCCAAAAATTGGTACTATGACACTCGAACCGGGAACTCTGGAAAACCCAGACTCAGGTTATCGAGAACGCTTTGATAAAAATTCGGAAACAGCTTCTCCTGCTTACTACAAAGTCAAATTAAACTCAGGAATACAAGTCGAACTCACAGCTAAACAACGGAGTGGTTTCCACTACTACACTTTTCCCGAAAATGCTAAAGTTAACCTGCTCATAGACTTAGTTCATCGCCGAGACGAAAAAACTCTCTCTGCTAGTCTCAAAGCATTAGACTCCTACACCATTGTCGGCAGTCGCATCAGTCAAAGTTGGTCGCCCGAACAAAGAATTTATTTCTATATCAAATTTGAGCAACCCTTCCAAAAAATCTATATCTCCACCGATGGAAAAAATCTGAATCAACTCAAAAATGCAGATAGTAAAAATATTCAGTCATATCTAGACTTTGGGCAAATTTCCTACCTAAAAATTAGAGTCGGTATTTCCGCAGTAGATATTAGTGGCGCGCAAAAAAATCTCGAAAAAGAAATCCCATCCTGGCAATTTTATCAAACAGTAGACTCCGGCAAAGAACTCTGGCGCGAGAAACTGGCAAAAATAGACATTCAAACCGAAAACGAAACAGATAAAATCATTTTCTACACTGCTCTTTACCATACTTACAAAGCTCCACATATTTATATGGATGTAGACAAAAAGTTTCGGGGAGCAGATGGACGCATCCATACCGCAGGAGGTTTTACCAACTACACCCTATTTTCATTATGGGATACATTTCGCGCCCTCCACCCATTGATGACCTTGCTGGAACCTTCAGAAACCAATGAATATATCAAATCTATGTTGATACATTACGACCAAGTGGGTTCCCTACCAAAGTGGAAACTAGGAGAAAAAGATGTCAAAACAATGGTTGGTCGTCATGCTATTAGTGTTATTGTCGATGCTTTTACCAAAGGTTTGCGGAACTATGATAATTGGTGGGCGTTAGGAGCAGCGATCGACACCATGAATAGACAAGAACCAGAATTAAATGCCTATCGTAATTATGGTTTTGTTCCCTCAGATGTTGATGTTAACTGGTCAGTGTCGCGGACTCTAGAATTTGCCTATAATGATTGGGCGATCGCTCAAGTTGCCAGAATTTTCGGAAATATTAGTCTGGCAGAAAGTTATGAAAAACGTTCTCAAGCATACCGTCAAGTATTCGACCCCAGTCAAAAATTAATGCGCCCCAAACGTAGGGATGGTAGTTGGGATAATTTCGATCCGTTTGCCGCAGCATGGGAGTCTCCATTTATTGAGGGTAACTCCTGGCAATATACCTGGTTTGTGCCTCACAATATTCCAGATTTAATTGAACTTATGGGTGGGAAGTCAGCATTTTTAGCACAACTGGAAAAATTATTTTCCCTGGATAGTAGCAAAGGAAATGAGCTTCCCGATATTACAGGGTTAATTGGACAATATGCTCACGGCAATGAACCCAGTCATCACATCTGCTATCTTTTCAATTTTGTCGATCGCAACGATCTGACTCGTGCTTATGTCAAACAAATACTCACTACAATGTACAAAGCTACACCAGATGGCATCATAGGTAATGAAGACTGCGGACAAATGTCAGCTTGGTATATTCTCAGTGCTTTGGGTTTATATCAGGTGACTCCGGGTACGCCAATGTTTGATTTGGGATATCTACATTTTTCTCAAGGGACGATACATTTGGATAATGGCAAAGATTTTGTTATCCAAAAAGGTAATCATCCCGAACCATATTTACTCAATGGTCAACCAGTGTCAGGTTGGCAAATTTCATATCAAGATATTATTAATGGTGGTGTGTTGAGCATTTCCTCACCAACATCAATAAATTCACCGACCCCAACAAATATGCAATGGTACAACCAACCCCTGTCTGGAGCGACCAAGATGGAGTAATTCAAGTCACCACTGGTGCAAAGACAGATTTTTGGCGAGTGACTCACTATGGTTTTATTCGCGATAACGGTCATTTTTATTATCAGAATATTACAGGTGACTTTACCGCCCAAGTCAAAATTACTGGTGAATATCAAGCATTATACGACCAAGCAGGTTTGATGGTGCGTTTGGATGAGAAAACTTGGGTAAAATGTGGCATTGAATTTGTAGATGGCGTGCAACAGGCAAGTGCTGTGGTGACTAGAGAATATTCTGACTGGTCAGTGGTATCGTTGCCGGAAAACCCGGAAAGTATTTGGTTGCGGTTAAAGCGGAGTGGAGAAACAGTGGAAGTTGAATATTCTCTGGATGGAGAGAGGTATAGTTTGTTGAGACTGGGTTATTTGACTACGGCAAATGAGTTGCAAGTTGGTTTAATGTGTGCTTCTCCTGATGGGGATGGTTTTTCTGTTGTGTTTGAAGAATTTAGGGCGTTGGTAAATCAAGAGATGAAACTTTAAAAGTAATCTGTTTCTGACACCTCTAAATATTTAACCAGAGCAAGTGACGGGTATTACCCCTAGTAGAAAATCATCCCACCAATTACCAACGCCGAATTTAGACTGTTTGATTAGAGGAAATGAGGATAAAAAAAACACAAATTAGTGCCACCTACTATTAAATGGTTATATTACATGAGACGACTGGCCACTAATTCTCCTTCTCTAGATAATTTTTATTTGCAATACAACAAAAAAGTTGTGTTATTATTACTACACAACAAAAAAGTTGTGTTATGATAAAATTATTCAATAAAGACGGAAATTTGCCTCCAGGGGTACATTGGGCTACTTGGCCTGAATTTGTTGAGCGATTTGGAATTACGCCACATCGCCAGAAACTAATTAAAGGACTCAAGTCTGCTATTGATGTTCTATCAAAAGCTGGATGTCAAACTATTTATATTGATGGCAGCTTTGTTACAACAAAAGAAGTTCCAGGAGATTTCGATGCTTGTTGGGATACTACTGGAGTAGATTTTGATTTCTTATATGAATCTGACCCAGTTTTGTATAAATTTGATGACAGACGAGCAGCACAGAAAATTAAGTACCTGGGGGAATTATTTCCAGCATCTTGGATAGCAGACGGGGTAAATACTTTTCTAGAATTTTTTCAGATTGATAAAAATGGTAATCCGAAAGGCATTATTGCAATAGATTTGAGTAGGTGGCAACCATGATTAAAAATGAAAAACAATATCGTGTTACTCAATCTCAAGCTAAAAAGTTTGAAGAAGCATTGGTACAACTAACGCAAAATTTGGGTAGTAGTCAAGAAATTCATCCACTTCTTTTAAAAGCTCAAAAAGAAGCTTTAGAAAGTCAGCTTAACGACCTTCGTGAAGAGTTATTAGAATATGAAGCCTTAAAATCTGGTCAACAAGAAATTCTTGAATTACATTCATTAGATGAATTGCCTACTGCTCTAATCAAAGCTCGTATTGCCTCTGGTTTAACTCAGAAAGAATTAGCTGAAAGACTCGATCTTAAAGAACAACAAATCCAAAGATATGAAGCAACAGAATATGCTTCTGCTAGCTTAACAAGAATACGAGAGATAATCCAAATACTCGGTATTCAGGTAACAGAAGATGTTTTCTTACCTAGTTCTGAAGTCTCGCTAAAAGCCCTGTTTAGTCGTTTAAAGCAAGTAGGAATTGAACGCAACTTGATTACTAAAAGACTTATCTCTCAAGATGTAGTTGAAAAGATAGAATCAGATAATTTATCTGAGCAAGAAACAAGTGTTTTAGCTTTAAAAATTGCAGCAATTTTGGAGAGAATATTTAGATTAAGACCTGCTGAAATATTCAGTTCTGATTCACTTCAACTAGAAACAGCAGCAATAGGGGCAGCACGTTTTAAATTGCCTAAAGGAGCTAATGAAAAACGTTTTAATGCCTATACTGTCTATGCTCATTATTTAGCACTTTTAGTATTTGATGCTACATCAGATTTACCAAAAAAGCCAGTTCCTACTAATCCTAATCAGGTTAGAGAAACAATTATTTCTACTTATGGCAGCTTAGATTTTAAACATACTCTCCAGTACATTTGGAGTTTGGGAATACCAGTTTTACCATTAAAAGATTCTGGTTCATTTCATGGTGCTTTTTGGCGCATTCAGGGTCGTAATATTATTGTCCTGAAACAGCAAAATCACTATACTTCT
Source organism: Okeania sp. KiyG1 (assembly GCF_014132355.1). Lineage (GTDB taxonomy): Bacteria > Cyanobacteriota > Cyanobacteriia > Cyanobacteriales > Microcoleaceae > Okeania. The sequence goes on along the minus strand of NZ_BLZO01000060.1, from coordinate 121,804 downwards.
CGTTGGCTTTTCGATTTGCTCCATGAACTTTGGCATACAGCTCAAGAGCCAAAATTAGATGAGCGGACAATTATTGAGGAGAGTGAAACAGCAGAAGAGAGAAGGAATTCTAAAGAAGAAATAACAGCTAGTAGATTTGCCGGGCATATTATTCTTGATGGTCGTGCTAAAGAGTTAGCCGATTTATGCGTTAAGAATGCTCAGGGAAGTATTGAGCGATTAAAAAAAGTTGTTCCTCAAGTTGCAACAATAGAAAAAGTTTCATTATCTTCATTAGCAAATTACATGGCATTTCGCCTTTCTTTGCAGGGAGAAAATTGGTGGGGAACCGCTATGAATTTACAAAAAGAAGATACAGACTCTTCCGATCCTTGGGAAATTGCGCGAGATATTCTGCTTGAAAAAATTAACTTTGGAAAACTCAATCAAATAGATATAAATCTATTAATGCAGGCTCTATCTGATGTTTAAAAACAGCAAAAAAATTATGTAAATAGGAGATTGAAAAAACTATGACAGACGAATGGAATGCAGAAGAGGAATTAAAACCCCTAGAAATTAAGTGTACTAGCACAGATTGTCAAAACAATTTGCATTGCTTTTTGCAAGATAAAAGAAAGAAAAATGTTAATCAGCCATTTGGTTCATGTCGCGAGTGTGGTGCTGACCTGGTTGATTGGGAAAGAGTTCACAAACGTGATTTGAGTGATGTTCAAAATACTTTTCAAGCTCTCAAGTACGAAAAAATACGCCATCATTATTGGCACCTTGAAATTGACCAGAAAGCTATTAATCATGCTCGTAGAAAAGGAAAAATTAAACTCCGTGAAGCTGTTGTTCAGCGAATTAGTAAATCTGTGGGTTCTGCACAGAATTATAATGAAGGTAGACAAACACCAAAAGAAAACTCAGGAAACTCTATATATTATGCTCAACACGCTACAGCTTGTTGTTGTCGGAAATGTATTGAGTATTGGCATCAAATTCCTCAAGGTCGGGATTTGACTGTAACAGAAATTGAATATTTAACAAATTTGGTCATGCTTTACATTGAAGAAAGATTGCCAAAACTGACAGAAAATGGAGAAAAAGTTCCACGAATTCCAAATAAAAATCCTAGAAGTTCATCTAAAACTAAAGAGGAACAAAAGTTGTAATGCCTATTAATACAGACACTTTATCAACTCACTATCGAACTGCATCAGTCAATCTAGGTGAAAAGAAGTTATTAATAACCAATTTCCATAATACTCAACAAGAGAAAGATTTAAGCGAACCACCTAATTGTGGCGGAGTTGGACGAATTAGACACTTTCGGCGAAATTTAGGAGATTCTTGGATTCCAAATCCCTTACCCATCGATCCAGCTTGCAAAGCATTAGGTTTACCATCAACAGATATGATGCGATCGCAAGTTTTTCAAAATGCTGTTTGTAACTGGCGTTGTTGGTATTGTTATGTTCCTTTTGAGTTGCTCAGTGCAAACCCCCATCATTCAGAATGGTTAAGTCCTAGTATGCTTATCGATCGCTATCTTAGCCAAACAAACCCACCTCCGATAATCGATCTAACTGGTGGCCAGCCAGATATTATTCCTGAATGGGTACCTTGGATGATGGCTGAACTTAGAAGTCGCGGACTAGAAAAACAAATTTATATTTGGTCTGATGATAATCTTAGTAATGATTATTTTTGGCGATTTCTTTCAGACGCAGATATTGAACTTGTTGCTACTTATGAAAACTATGGTCGAGTTTGCTGTTTTAAAGGTTTTAATACTGAGTCATTTGCATTTAATACTCGTGCTGAACCAGAACTATTTGAACAACAATTTAACCTGATGAACAGATTTTTAACACTGGGCATTGATTTATATGCCTATGCTACTTTTACCACACCCTCAAAACAGCAAATAAGAGAAGATGTAAATCGTTTTGTCGATCGCCTGCAAATGCTTGATGAAAACTTACCACTGCGGACAGTTCCACTCAAGATTCAGGAATTTACTCCAGTCAAACAAAGAATCAATATGGCAATAGCTGATGCCTGGCAAAATCAACAAATTGCTATTGAAGCTTGGCAACAAGAGTTAGAATCTCGATTTTCCTCTGAAGAAAGAGCTATGAATATTGCTGATGTTTCATTGGGTACTTAAAAGTTGAAAGGATTTTACTAACCAATAGTTATATCAAATCCGCTGGCTTCGGAGTAATATAATTCTGTCGTCGCTATACAATGGTTAGGGGCGAATGCCATTCGCCCCTACAATATAGACTCTTTATCTTTAAATACTGAATAACACCGATGCTACTGAATTTGATATTATTTATTCATTCTATAAAATGAACTCAATTACAGATATTGAAATACGAGAATTTGAAAAATCTGTTGATTATTGGATATTAAAAACCCTTGCTACAAATATTACTACCTTTGAGCAATTGATAACTTCTTTGCCTAGTGTGTATCCATCAACAGTGCTTAACTCTATACAAAGACTTGTTTCTGATCAGAAAATTTCTAGACAAGTCATGGACAACATCCTGAAAACAGATAACCAAAAAGTGGGAAAAACAATTAGCTTGGCGCACCAAATTTCTTTGCCTGTTCCCCATCCTCTAGACTATGATTGGCGATTTAGTGATGTAGCTACTACAGATTTGTTAAATCAATGTCAAAAACTGACTTCTGATGATAGTAAAGTAGCATTAATCGGAACACCTAGCTTACTGCGAATGGGCATAGAAATTTCTTATCCTAGAGAGTTAATTTTGCTTGAAGCTAGCCAAGCCATAATTTCTAGTCTGGCTCAAATAACTTCCAAGGAACAAGTAGTGCAATGTGATGTAATGAGAGATTCGCTTCCTCAAATTTCTGCCGAAGCAGTTGTCCTCGATCCACCCTGGTATCCAGAATATATCAATTCATTTCTATGGGCAGCGTGTCAAATATGTCAGGTTGGTGGATATATCTTGATTAGTCTGCCTCCTCTGGGAACTAGACCAGGAATGGAGCGAGAATGGAAGGAAACTCTAAACTGGGCTAAACAAATTGGTCTAACTTTGTATCGCTTAGACGAACTTGCCTTATCTTATCAAACCCCAATTTTTGAATTAAATTCCCTAAAAGCTGAAGGAATTTCACAAGTTTCAAAAGAATGGCGACGAAGTAATTTAGCTATATTTCAGCGGACTCATCAAACCTTCGTACCTCGCCCTACAGTTTCCCATCAGCAAGCAAAATGGATTGAAGAATTGCTGGATGGAGTAAGAATTCGCGTTAAGCAGCAAAATGTTACTAAATTTTTAGAGCCATCTTTAAAATCCATTCTACCTGGTGATGTACTTCAATCGGTAAGTCGCCGAGATCGGCATCGTCCATTAGCAGACGTTTGGACTTCAGGAAATCGCATTTTTGCTTGCCAAGGTTGCGGTATATTATTATTGACATACTCCCGACGTTGCCCTTACGGGAAAAATAGGGATTCTTCAGTCTGGGAAACCCTGACCGCTGTTTAGACAGAGGTGATGTCCTCCCCCTGTTTTGATATTGATAATAACAAAATGCTCCTAGCTTGTCAAGGGCATATGAACGTTTAGCTTATGAAGGTATCCGAATCTAGGCCCTGGCTTTTCCCATACGACGCTCCCCTGAGCGAGAGCGCGGGACTTCCCGAAGGGAAGTTAATTTTGCAGGCTTTGAGAAAAAATCAATCTACTCATCAAGCTGTTGAATCTGCTTTAAAGCGTTCCTTAAATAATTGGGAAACTAAGCAAGTTTCTGACACCACTCATCAGATTATTGAACTGATAGAAGTGGAACAAAAGGAGAATTTAATCTTTGAAGGATAAAGGAAAAATAAATAATTCCCTTAACTTATTGGTTGATGACCTACGGTTAGCCTTAAAGGGCGATGCTTTTTGGGAAAATTATCTGGAACAGTTAAATAAACCTTGTTTAGAGCCATTTGCTCTTCATTTAGCTGTCTTAGTTGAGCCATATCTCCAGTTTATACTGGATGGTCAGAAAACTGTGGAATCAAGATTTGCTACTCGACGCTTTGCTCCTTATCAGCGCGTCCAAAAAGGTGACATTGTACTGCTCAAGCGTTCGAGTGGAGCAATTGTTGGCATTTGTCAGGTTGCTTACGTTTGGTTCTATGAACTGGACCCTGAATCTTGGCAAACAATCAAAGAAAAATTTACAGCCGCTATCTGCGCTCAAGATAACAAGTTTTGGGAAGATAGAGAAAAAGCTTCCTATGCTACTTTAATGCGAATTCAAAATGTTAAGCCTATTTCTCCGGTAAAGTTTGTTAAACGCGATCGCCGGGGTTGGGTTGTATTACATGAAAATATAGGTCAATTGGAGCTTGATTTATGGAAATGAAACCAATAGTCCTTGGTTTTGCTGGTAAAATTGCTAGCGGAAAGTCAACTCTTTCCAAAGAAATTTCTCAACATTTAGGTTGGCAGTATATCAGTTTTGGTGATTATGTTTGTACTGTTGCTAGAAGTCGAAACCTTGAAGAATCAAGAGAAGTATTACAAAATTTGGGTGCTTCTCTGATCGATCAAGGAATAGAAAAGTTTTGTCAATCAGTATTAGCACAAGTAAATTGGAAACCATTACAGCCATTAGTAATAGATGGTATTCGTCATGTCGAAGTTCTGAAAACTCTCCGGAGAATTATTAGTCCTTTAGAATTTCGCTTAGTTTTTATATGTATTGATGAAAAATTCGTAATGCTCGTTTAAATGAAAGAAATATAATTCATTATCAAAATTATCAAGATATTGAAGCTCATTCTACTGAGGTACAGGTACAAAATTTGCTACCTACAATAGCTGACTTAACTGTTGATGGTACGAAAAAAACTGAAGAATTAGTTCAAGAAATTGTAAGTTGGATGCAAAAATCTCAACAATAAGGATATTGCCACGGTAGAATTAAAAGTTACTGGTTTTCTTCTCTTTTCACCATTACATTAATCAGCTTGAACAGTAGTAATATCATGTCCGGTTGAATACTTATAAATAGAAGTAGGCAACAGGCAACAGGCAACAGGCAACAGGGAAGAAAATTTTTGAAAAAAGACACAAAAAATGATCGTATCCACTCAATATGATGGGGTAGGCAATTATAATAGCTGCCAAGACCAACAATCGCGATCAAGTGTATTGGGTCAATTACAAAAAGAATAATAAAGAATGAGGAAAGGAAAGTTTTTTATCACTAATTAAACGGACATGATATAATCTGATACATTAATCAGCTTTAACAGTAGTAATCTGATTGTTAAGCGATCGCGCAAAGCCCCAAAGTATGTTATACCAATTTTAAAAAAGGGCATTGCTGAAATAAGGCATGAAATTCATCCTTGGTAAATACTTTGTTACACCATTAAACCAGAGCCTAACTTTGGCTAAATCACAGAAACCCATTTTATAGAACGGAGAGGGGGGGATTCGAACCCCCGTATAAGTCACCCCATAACAGCATTTCCAGTGCTGCGCCTTAAACCACTCGGCCACCTCTCCAAAAAGCAAAACTATTAAATTTTATGTTTGCTCACAATTCCACAATTGTAGCAGAATAATTCTAAATTTTGCAAGTCTTTCTGGCAAAAAATTTTATCTTGGATATTGGGCCTAGATAACATAAGATAAGTATTAAATCATGTTTTAGTTTATTAATTAAAACTTAATTTCTAAATCGCCAGCAATAACTATAAATTATATTCTCAAATTATTATGGCCCGTAATCACCAAATTCGCATACACGATCGCCAAAAAGATACATATCATACAGTCCGGGTTCCTGAAGACCGCTACATCCTCCACAGTGCCGAAAACCAAGGAGTAGATTTACCATTTTCCTGTCGTAATGGTGCTTGTACTACTTGTGCAGTGAGAGTTATATCTGGCCAACTCTATCAACCAGAAGCAATGGGACTATCATTAGAACTTCAAAAACAGGGTTATGCTCTTCTGTGTGTCAGCTATGCTCGTTCTGACCTACTTGTAGAGACACAAGATGAAGATGAAGTATACGAACTCCAATTTGGCCGCTATTTTGGCAAAGGAAAGGTAAAAGCGGGATTGCCATTGGATGAAGACTAAAATCATTTATCTACTTATAGTCTGGATATTTTTCACTGGCTGTCAAAATTCAAATCCCCGTTCGGGCAAAATAATTAGGGTAGAAAGGGTAGTGAGTGGACAAACCATTGAGATAACTGACCGTTCTGCTGCTGTACCTATACTAGAACCCATTCGCTTGATTGGTATTCAGGCACCAGATATCAGACAAAAACCTTGGGGACAAGAAGCTAGAACCCAACTAGAAAAGTTAACCTTGGGGCAAGAAGTTTTACTAGAGTTTGATGTCCAGAAAAAAGATAAATTCGATCGCCAACTAGCTTATATTTGGCTGAATGGAAAACTAATTAATGAATATATGGCAGAAGAAGGTTTGGCCTTGGCAGAACCATATTTTCCTAACAATAAGTATACAGAACGTCTTGCTAATGCCCAAGAAAAAGCTAGACTGATGGGACGAGGTATCTGGAATCCAGAACGTCCAATGCGTCAAACTCCCGCACAATTTCGTCGTGAAAATCTTAAAAATAGGTTAAACAATTAATAATTAATAATTAATAATTACCTCTCCTTGAAAGCGGATAGGATTAACGCTTAAAGAAAATTTTTTCTTGTTTCTCCTTTAAAGGAAAGGCTTTAAACCTTAATTATTTAATTATTCGGTAAGAGGTTATCTGAGAAGTCCCATTTGCTACATCCAAGCCCCCGCGCATCCCCCAAAGTTGGGGGACTAGAGCAAGCAAATTGACTCTTGTTCCCCCAAAGTTGGGGGCTAGGGGGCAAAATTCAGTATCAAAAGCTTTTCAGATATCCTCTAAGGAAGTCAGAAGTCAGTAGGGTGATTTCCTACGGAATACTTCCCTACGGGATGCTACGCAAACGTAAACGCGTTTGCGTTTGCGCAGCATTCCGCAAGGAAAGCATTCCGTTAGGAAATCACCCGTACAGAAGTCAGAAGTTATTATTGTCATGGAGATTTTGAACAACCCTCCAATTCCTATTAATTATGTAAGTTAATTATTTTTATGAGTGCAGAACAATTACAAGTTTTCTTAGATATTGCCACTGAAGCTGCTCTTGCTGGTGGTGCAGAGTTGATGTCTTATTGGGGTAATCTTCAAGATATTCAAGAAAAGGGCAGTCCTGGAAATTTGGTGACTGAAGCTGACAAAGCTGCTGAAAAGGCGATCGTCAAGGTTTTACAGCGACATCTACCAGACCATGGCATTCTAGCGGAAGAGTCGGGAGAGTTGGGAGATACAACAAGTAGATATCTATGGGCAATAGACCCTTTGGATGGTACTACTAATTTTGCCCACCAATATCCTTTTTCAGCATCCTCGGTAGGATTATTAATTGATGGGGTACCACAGGTGGGGGCGGTATTTAATCCGATTTTGGATGAACTGTTTCGTGCTGCTAAAGGTTTGGGGGCAACTCGTAACCGCAAACCAATTAGTGTTTCTCAGACTACTACTTTAGAAAGAAGTTTGACGATAACGGGTTTTGCTTACGACCGACGGGAGACTACTGACAATAATTACAAAGAATTTTGTCAAATATGTTATCTAGCTCAAGGGGTACGACGTTCTGGTTGTGCTTCTCTGGATTTGTCTTCTATTGCTTGTGGTCGTGCAGATGGTTATTGGGAAAGAGGTTTATCGCCTTGGGATATCGCTGCAGGTGTAGTGGTGTTGGAAGAAGCGGGGGGTAAAGTTACGGCTTATAATGGTAGTCCTTTTGATATGAGTTCGGGTAAGATTTTAGCTACTAATGGCAAAATTCACGATTTAATGAGCAAAGCGTTGATTGAAACTCCGCCTTTGTCTCATTGGTCTACGGTTAGAATTTAGAATTTAGAATTTAGAATTTAGAATTACCTCTTCATTATAAATTAAGAGGATTGGATCAAAGGATTTTTTTTCTTCTATTAGTCGATTAGATATGGTGCAGGTTTCTTCCCCATCCCACCCTACGGGAAGCTACGCTTTTCATGTCGCGTAGCGAAACGACCACTTTTTTCTCCATGAATGGAGAGACTTTATACCTGAATTTTTCGGTAAATAAAGATTAAGTTTAGATTCAATGCAATTTTGTTAAGGAAAAGTTGTTATTATGTCTTTTAAATTTGAACAAGGATTATTCCAATTTGATTTCACAGACCATCATGCAATTTTAGGGGTTTCTCTAGATGCAGAATTTGGTGAGATTCGTAAACGGTATATGCGAGTGGCGCGTCGTTTGCACCCCGATACTTCATCCTTTGAAAGTGAAACTGATAAAGAATTTGCTAATCAGTTGTTATCTAAGTTGGTGAGTCCTGCTTATAATAAATTTTCTAAGGAAGGCGATCGCGCTGAACTGTTTGTCGTTCTCAAAAATCTTAGTAATACTGTTTCTCAAAAGCGCAGTCAAATTAAGTTTAATACTGATGCAGCAAAAAAAATTGCTAAGGCAGGAGATTACCAAAACGTATATAAGGAAGCTCTCAAGGAATTAAGCGATCGCGAATATGAATCTCTTGAAAAAACTTTAGATATAATCGGAGAAATTAGTGAATTGAATTTAGCTTATTTGCTGCGCAAAACTGGTTCTGGAGTTGTTAAACCCCCACCTCCACCTACTCCGAAACCTCCTAGTGATTCTGTCAAACCCACAACTATAAAACCCACAACTAAAAATCCTTTGGTAGAGCAAGCTTGTAGTAGGGCTAAAACATTAATATCTAATAAAAATTATGTTAAGGCAATTTCAGAGTTAAAAGGAGCTTTGAAGTTTGACCAAAATGATAGTCTTTGTCATGCTTTATTAGGTTTTTGTTACTTCCAGCAAAAGCAAGGCAAAATGGCAAATTTTGAAGTTAAAAGAGCTCTTTCATTAAATCCTCAAGAACCCAAAGCATTGGAGGTAAAAAAATTATTAGAACAAGCTGCAACTGGCAAAAAGAAACCAGGTAAATCAAAAGATCAAAAAGAAACTAAACCTGATAAAAGCGGTGGTTTATTTGGGGGGATTTTTGGTGGAAAGAAAAAGTAATTCAAGAATTTAGAATTTAGAATTTAGAATTTAGAATTTAGAATTTAGAATTTAGAATTTAGAATTTAGAATTACCTCTTTTATAAATTAATGAGAATTGGTTAAAAGGATTTTTTTCTTCATCTTGCTCTCATGGATATGGCGAGGAGACCTGCTCTTATCAGAGCCGCTCCGCAGTCCACCATCTCACCCTTCGGGAAGCTGCGCTTTTCATGTCGCGTAGCGAAACGACAGCTTTTTTCTCCATGAATGGAGAGGCTTTATACCTGAATTTTTCGGTAAGAATTTCCTCCGGAATGCTGCGCAAACAGCGGTCAGCTATCAGCTATCAGCTTCCAAATAACCCTTTTAATAATTATTAGCCAGTAGCTTGTTAATTATTTATATTTTTACCGATAAATTGTGGTCTAAAGCCTCCCCTTTTAAAAAGAGAATTCCGTATTTTCTTGCCTCCTTATTGCAGAGGTACTGATAACTGATAACTCAATACGGTCAGTTAAGACGAAAATTCCTATGATATGGAACTATTAGATAGGCTTTGCAAACTACAAAACTGCCAAAAAAATCCTTAACTAAACCGTATTGACTGATAACTGATAACTGATAACTGATAACTCCCCTACTCTGAATATGAGGTAAAAAATGGCAAAAATAGATAAAATTAATTATAGTTGTCCTAGTGGTTTTCCAGAATTTCTCCCTGGTGAAAAACGATTAGAATCTTATTTAATGGATACAATTCGTCAGGTGTTTGAACGCTACGGATTTACACCTATTGAAACTCCAGCAGTTGAACGTTTAGAAGTTTTACAAGCAAAAGGAAATCAAGGAGATAATATTGTTTATGGTTTATTTCCAATTCTACCTCCAAATCGTCAAGCGGAAAAGGAAAAGGCTGGAGATAGTGGCTCAGAAGAAAGGGCGTTAAAGTTCGACCAAACTGTTCCTTTAGCTGCTTATATTGCTCGGCATTTGAATGATTTAAATTTCCCTTTTGCTCGTTATCAAATGGATGTTGTTTTCCGAGGAGAACGGGCAAAAGATGGTCGTTTTCGCCAGTTTAGACAATGTGATATTGATGTTGTGGGGCGAGGTAAATTAAGTCTATTATATGATGCGCAAATTCCGGCGATTATTGCTGAAATATTTGAAGCGATTAATATTGGAGATTTTCTCATCAGAATTAATAACCGCAAAGTTTTAACTGGTTTTTTTGCATCTGTGGGAGTAGCAGCAGAGAATATTGTTTCTTGTATTAGAATTGTTGATACTGCGGAAAAAGTGGGAGAAGCTAAGGTTAAAAAAGCTTTGTCTGAAATTAGTTTGTCTGAATCTCAAGTGGAAAAAGTTTGGGATTTTACTAAAATCAAAGGTACGGTTGATGATGTTTTGGATAAGCTGAAAAGTATGGCAGAAACTTTGGATAATTCTGAGGTTTTAACTCAGGGAATTTCTGAATTAGAAACAGTAATTTCTGGGGTGCGAAATTTGGGTGTTTCAGACCAACGTTTCTGTATCGATCTATCAATAGCTAGGGGATTAGATTATTATACAGGCACAGTTTATGAAACTACTTTAATCGGACATGAAGCTTTAGGAAGTATTTGTTCTGGGGGTAGATATGAAGAATTAGTGGGAATGTTTATTGGGGAAAAAATGCCGGGAGTTGGTATTTCTATTGGTTTAACTAGATTAATGAGTCGTTTGTTAAAGGCGGGTATTTTAGAATCTTTTGCTCCTACTCCAGCAACAGTTATGGTTGTGAATATGCAAGAAGATTTAATGGCAACTTATTTGGATGTTTCTCAACAGTTGCGCCGAAGTGGGATGAATGTAATAACCAGTTTTGATAGTCGTGGAGTTGGAAAACAATTACAACAAGCAGATAAGCAAAAAATTCCTTTTTGTATAATTATTGGTTCTGAGGAAGCAGCAGCTAATATGTGTAGTTTAAAAGATCTACGAACTGGCGAACAAATGAAAGTGCCAATAGCAGGTTTAGCAGGTGTATTAAAACAAAGATTGATTCAAGAATTTAGAATTTAGAATTTAGAATTTAGAATTACCTCTTCTTATAAATTAAGAGGATTAGTTAAAAGGATTTTTTTTCTTCTCTTGGTCGATTGGATATGGCGAGGAGACCTCGCCATCCCTCGACCGCTTTTTTATCCATGAATGGAGAATAAGCATTTCCTCCGGAATGCTGCACAAACAGCCGTCAGCCAGCCTCCTATGGTCGGAACTGCGGACTTCAGCTATCAGCTATTGCTTTTAGTTTAGGATAAAAGCTTTATTAACTGTCTTACTACAAAAGTTGCCTCCCTTGCTCTTAAAGTCAGTTGTTAATTTAAACACTGTCCTTTACAGCGCTTTTCAGATTGATGAACCACATCTTCATAACCAAAACCCTGTAGGGGCGATTTCCTACCGAATGCTCCGCAAACGCGAATCGCCCCTACTGTGGTCTACTGAAATGAAAACCGCTGTAAGGACATAGCCTTGTTGCTGATAGCTGACAGCTAATAGCTGAATGCTTACAATGGAGAGGCTTTATACCTGAAATTTTCGGTAATTTTTAAAGTAATTAGTTAGTAGTCAGGTATCAGCAATTCGCTTTTTTATCTGGATCTTAATAGACATCTGAATAAGATTAATAAACCTTTTCATAAAAGTTTGTAGAGTTATTAGACGGAACAGCAAGCACTTAATTTTTAAGGAGACTATTGATATGACTACAAACAATTTTTTGCTATGGGAAAAAAGTGGTATAATGTCAAAGATTTAGTTCTCAAACCAGAATAGAAATTTATGCTAGTAAGTGAAAAAATCACAAAAATTGGGTCAATTGCTGAAATTAGGGAGAGTCAGACTACTGGTTACAAATCTTTATATGCCACCGTTGAATTTAAGCCTGGACAAGTTATAAGTACTTTTGGTGGTAAAGAAATTCTCGATCGCCCCAACTATTTAACTGTCCAAATTAGCGACCATCAGCATATTATGCTCGACCCAGAATTTTTGCAATATATCAATCATAGTTGCAGTCCTAATGTTTTTTTCGATACTCAAAAAATGGTAGTAATTGCTCTACGAAATATCGAAATGGGAGAAGAGTTTACATTCTTTTATCCATCAACAGAATGGTCTATGGATCGAGGTTTTGATTGTTTTTGTCAAAGCGAAAATTGTCTGGAATATATTCAAGGAGCTGCTCATTTACCCCTAGATGTGTTGAAACAATATAAACTCTCCCAGTACATCGAAAATAGGTTAAAAGTTGAGTAAAAAAATACTACAAGTTTCCTAAAGAAAAAGACCTCGAAGGTTTTTGCAGATACTGTTAAAGTTATTAACAGTATTTTCTTACCAAATTAACACGGGAGCATGAAAGTCATCGTCTTTGAAGCGATAGATGAAATGCAACTCGATGTATTTTAATCAATCCTATCTTTTCTTTTAATTAAGACTATTATAGTCTGAGGGAGCAGTTTTAACCTATTGCGCAGTATCCTTTTAGAATCCCCGTGAATTTATCGCGGGGAAAAGTCAATAAATCTTATTAAATATGGCACCACAAGAATTGGGAGCGGACATTTTTCAATCCTAAAACCCTTTTACAGTTTGCTATTCCTTGTTCTCTATTCCCTATTCCCGATTCAAGTACCGCTATAGCTACAAAATAAAATGGCTACTAAAAATTTACCGAAAATTTGGGGTATGCGCCTCGCCCTTCTAGGGCGACTTTTTAGTTGATTTTATTTCTATAAATATGTTATCATACTGTTAGTTTAAATAGGAATTATGAAAGCTAGATTTAAGTATCGCATATATCCAACACCGGGACAAAAACACCGATTAGCCAAGCTATTTGGTTGTGTTAGAGTTGTGTGGAATGATAGTCTAGCTTGCTGCCAACAAAAGTATAAATCAGGAGAAAAGAAACCCACTAATTCAGAACTACAAAAACAGTTTATAACTCAATCGAAAAATACTGAAGACAGAGAATGGTTATCAGAAGTTTCTGCTATACCATTGCAGCAATCTTTGAATGATTTAAACCGTAGGGGCAAACGGCCGTTTGCCCCTACAAATTTTTTCAGATCGACTAAAGGTGAGAGAAAAGGCAGACCTATTAAACCTCCTAAATTTAAAAGCAGAAAGTCAAAGCAAACTGCTCGGTTTACAAAGGGAGGGTTTAAAGTTGGTCAACATAAAATCTATTTAGCCAAGATTGGAAAGCTGAAAATTGTATGGTCAAGAGATTTACCTGCTGCTCCATCATCAGTAACAGTAATCAAAGACGTAGGGGCGAACGGCCGTTCGCCCCTACATAGATACTTCTTAAGTTTTGTAGTAGAAATACAACCAGAAATCTTACCTAAAACTGATAATTCAGTAGGTATAGATTTAGGTATCAAAACCTTTGCTACATTTAGTGACGGTACAAAGGTTGATGCTCCTAAACCACTTAAGAAACGAATTAAGAAATTAAGAAAGGTAAAGTTTGTCATTATCTCATAAAACTAAAGGCTCTAAAAGGTATGAAAAAGCACGGATTAGATTAGCTAAATTCTATGGCAAACTGAAAGATACAAGAACAGACTTTCTACATAAATTATCCACTGAAATAATTCGTGAAAACCAAACAATTGTTTTAGAGGACTTGAATGTTTCTGGTATGGTAAAAAACCGTAAATTATCCAGAGCAATTTCTGATTTAGGTTGGAGACAATTCCGGACATTCTTAGAAGGGAAAGCAGAAAAATATGGTCGTGATTTTAGAGTAATTAATCGTTGGAAGCCTACTTCTCAAATTTGCTCAAATTGTGGCTTTAAAGGTGGGAAGCTAGACCTGAAGGTGCGAGAATGGGAGTGTCTAAACTGTGGTGCAAAACATGATAGAGACGAGAATGCAGCGATAAATATATTAGTCGCGGGCGGGCAGTCCGAGACAAAAAACGGACGTGGAGGCAAGTGTAAGACTACCGCAAAAGTAGCAGCAGCCTGTGAGGCGTCAACCCGCCGAGGGGATTCCTACTGAGCCATAACTCCTCGGCGGGTTGACGCTTTGCTTCGCATAGCTGTCGCTAACACAGGGTGCTGCTTCCTTGGCGGTAGTCTAACGCTTCCCTCCACGTCCGTTTAGAGTTTCCGAGTGCCCCCCGGCAACTAATAGCACTATAGCATATATTCAATTGACTTAACATAAAAATAAAAAGTCGCCCTACAAGGGCGAGGCTTTAAACCCAATTTTTCGGTAATTTTTTGAATTTTGTTAGGTTGACATTATAAATACTATGTTAGAAATCAGATTAGCTCGGACTCCTGAAGAAAGAGAAGAAATTTTCAAATTGCGCTATCAAATCTATGTAGAAGAACTAGGATGGTTGGAAAATTGTCCAAACTATGAACCAAACCACGAACAAAAGAAATTAGAAGACCCATTGGACTTATCTGCTAATCTATTTATGGCTCTCGATCGCCATCAATTGGTTGGTACTATTAGATGCAATTATACTAAAGACTTAGATTTGGAAAATTTAGATTTAGACTACTATATAAAACTCTATCAAATGGAAAAAGTAGGAGATATAAATACCTTATATACATCAATTACTGGGAGATTTATGGTTCAAAGTAATTTTAGAGGAAAAGGTATAGGGTTGAAAATAATGGAAGCATTATACAAACAGCAGTTACTAGATGGAATCAAATTTGATTTTGTAGATGCTGAAGCATACTTGGTTCCTTTTTTTGAAAAACTAGGTTATCAAACTATTAGTAAAATTGATTATCAAATGTATGAAAGTAGTGTGCTGATGGTGTTAAACCTGCTTAATTTAAAACATTTAGAGAAAGTTAAATAACCTTTTCAATCTTTGTATAGAAACTTGTTAGAATCTCAGAAAGAATATCTCTAATTATGTTAGAAATCAGATTAGCCCGGACTCCTGAAGAAAGAGAAGAAATTTTCAAATTGCGCTATCAAATCTATGTAGAAGAACTAGGATGGTTGGAAAATTGTCCAAACTATGAACCCAACCACAAGCAAAAAAAAGTAGAAGATCCATTAGACTGATCTGCTAATTTATTTGTAGCTTTTAATAATCATGAATTAGTTGGTACTGCTCGATGCAATTATGCTAAAAATTTATATTCAGACTATTATCCAAAGCTTTATAAAATTAGTGAAACAGTAGGAGATGCACATCCCTTATCTACATCAATTGGTGGGAGATTTATGCTTAAAAGTTATCTGAGAGGAACCCTAATAGGTTTGAGAATAATGCAAGCATACTATAAACAATTGTTGTTAGATGGAATCAAATTTTATTTTATAGATGCTGAAATATACTTGGTTCCTTTTTTGAAAAACTAGGTTATCAAACTATTGGTAAAATTGATTATTCAATTTATGAAAGTAGCACGGTAATGTTATTAGACATACTAAATATTGAACATTTAGAGAAAGTTAAATCACCTTTTAAATCTTTGTATATAAATTTGTTAGAATCTAAGAAAGAATATCTCTAATTATGTTAGAAATAAGATTAGCTAGGACTCCTGGATAAAGAGAATAAATTTTCAAATTGCGCTATCAAAAATCTATGTAGAAGAATGAGGTTATTTAACCGGAGTAGTTTTAGAGGAAAAAGTATAGGTTTGAGAATAATGGAAACATTATATAAACAACAGTTGCTAGATGGAATTAAATTTGATTTTGTAGATGCTGAAATATACTTGATTCCTTTTTTTGAAAAGTTAGGTTATAAAACTATTGATACATCTAATATCATGTTCGGATAATCAGTTATAAATAAAATTTCAGAACTGACAATACCGAATAAATACTGAAATTATCTTGATTTTTCTCCTTTCTTCCCTCCTGACTCCTGACTCCTGAGGACTCGCTAAGTTATTTATAAGTATTCAACCGAACATGATATAAAGAATATAGAGACGTTAAATAAAACGCCTCTACAAAGATTACTGAATTAGCATGAATTGTAATTAATTTTGCTCGATTTTCTGTGGTGGAAATGTCAGAAAATTTCCCACTGCTCCAATAGTCTGATATCTATTACCTTGAAACTCAGTTGTATAAAGACTAAATAATATTAAATTCTGACGTTGAGTGGCATTATCCATTAATTCCTTAATAGTGCTTCTTTGACTCTTAATCAACTTTTCACAACTTTGAACTAAATCTCCTGTAAAATCACTCAAAAAGTCTGGAACTTTTGACTCTTTACAAACAGATTCTCTAATCTCAGTTGCCAGTTTATTAGAAGCATAATTAACATACTCACTTCTAGGAGGATTAGTAAATCCCATGACTGTCGCTGTTACTGTCAGAGCGATCGCTCCTGCTTTACTCAGACCCCAAAATAGAGGTGCTTTGCTATAACCGTTCTTACTTTTATCTTGTAACATAATTATAAATACCTGATTATTTTGTATAGTTTTTAGATACAGAAAATAGTAGACTAATATTTCTCACAAATGGAAAAAATATTTGTACATATTTCATACTATTAACTACATCTAGGTACAAGCTAATTTCCGGATAAATTTAAGGAGTAGAGTATATTTTTAATTCCCCTTAATTCGATTAATTTCCTCTTGCAGTTCCTTAATTTGACGGCGCAACTGTTCAGATTCATTTTTTGGGGACTCTACTTCAACCTCAACAGCACCCTCAGCACCAGCTCTTTTGTAGTTACCAGCACGAATTTGACGATATTCCGAAGAATTTGCCCAATTTTGTAAATACTGTAGCCTTTCCACAGGGAAAGGATGACTCAACATTACACCCTGACCACCATTATAAAGTAAGAATTTATACATTTGATTTAGGCCATCTTGGTCTAGGTCTTGATAATGATCGGACTGACGAATAAACTCTTGTAAACTACACTCATTGGCATACTTACTACTTACCCCAGCCAACTTCATCATAGTTTGCATGACTAAATTTAGGTCATCCATCACTAATAGAGCTGCCCGGTCTGCTGATAACTCAGCTTTGCGTCGCCACTCATAGAAAGCATAAATCAATCCACTACTAACTACATTACCTAAACCAAATGTTACTTCCCCAATCATAGAAGCTATACCCATTGCCCAAATTGCCATCTGGTTTAAAGTTGGGTGGCCACACTTAATATGTCCTAATTCGTGAGCTAGTACAGTCTTTAATTCTGCCTCATTTAATAAGTCTAAAAGACCAGTATTTAGGACAATTAAAGGTTGTTCTTTGCCTAGAGAATAGCTATTTACTTGAGGATTTTGAGATACAAATAAAGTAGGTTCGGGGAGTATATCTAAATCTCTAACGCATCCCCGAAATATCTGATAGATACTAGCATATTGACGAGGCCCAACTTGAATACTATTTCCCATTAAATAAACATATTGTGGGCGTTCATAAACAAATTCTACAAATTTGCTGGCAATTAAGTCAAACCCAGGCACACTGCGTAAAGCATTTTCTGCTTCCCGGTCTAAGGGATGGCGAAAAGCTTCACTAGAAATTCCAGTATAGGTAGGCATGATAAAATTTTTGGTGTTGCTGAATTAGTGTATGATATTAATTTTAATACTTTAGGAGTCAGGATTCAGGAGAGGAGTAGGGGAGTAGGGGAGTAGGGGAGTAGGGGAGTAGGGGAGTAAGGGAGTGTGAGAAGTGTGGAGAGTTCAAAATTTTCTACCTTAATACTGTGACAATTTCCCACAAACAAACAGCACAAAGCCTGCTGAAGTTATTGTCAGTTGAGCTACTCTGAGCGAATAAATATTTTTTGGTGATGATCAGACTGCCTTTGAAACCAGACTAGATGAAAATTTGTTTGCTGGATTGCCTTGCAGTGGCTGGATTCGATTTAGTATCTATAAATTGCACACAATCAAAAGTATTAATCCACAGATGAGCGCCACAACTTGCTGGTTTGTAAGGTCGATAGACTATTTGGCAAGGACCTGAAATATATAACTCATAACCATAATAGTTATGACCGCCGTGCTTAACTGACACTACAGCTTCCAATTCTGTTGGAGGCTTAGTTTTATTACTTTGAATTTTGTTTTGATTGACATGAATCATTTTTGGTGTAGTAGTTTCTCTCTTGCGCCACATACCTTTCGGACCCCGCCGAGCCGGGATTATTACAGGCATTCCACTTTCTGATACTGGTATTTCCCAGAATCTGCCTTTTTTCTGTGCTCCTTTAACTCTTCCTTGAGCTAATAAAACTAATAAACGTTGACGAGACATACCTAATAAAAAAGACGCTTCTCTAGTACCCATAATTTTTTCCCTTAACTGTTGGACAATAGTTAGATGTCCAAAAATAGAACAACATTAAATGAAATTATCTAAATATTTTTTTTGCTAATTTTAGCTATGTTAGTGTTAATTATTCTTACTTTTTACTTCTCCCCCACTCCCTACTCCCCTACTTCACCTCCTGGGAGGGGAGGGGCTAGGGGTGGGTCCCCTGCTCAATAAAGCGTAGAAAAGTTTTTGAGAAATAGTCTAATTTATTAGACATCTGTTCAATAATGGATAATTGATAATTGATAATTGATAATTACCTCTCTAAAAGGAAGAGGATTGAATAAAAGGAAAAAATTTATTCTCTTGGTCGATTAGATATGGCGAGGGGACCTCGCCATCTCTCGACCGCTTTTTTCCCCTTGAAAAGGGAGGCTTTAAACCTGAATTATTGAATTATTGAATTATTAATTATTCGGTAAAAATCAAAAATAAAATCAATTATTATCTATAAATTATCAATTGCTCCTCCCTGTTCCCTCTTTTCTGGACTAACATTACAATCAATATACATGAATTTACCTTCTTTTATCTGGCTATGGAAAATAGCAGCTTGGTCTATGGGTCTTTCCCTATTTGCCTATTCATTATTAGCAGTAACTGGCGGTTGGATGTTTTTTGCTCGCCATAACAAACAAAAACGTCCTCAATGGTTACGACCTTTTCATTATATTATTGGTGGTATAATGGTATTTTTAGTAATTTTGTTACTGGCAATTGGTTTGGTGGGGACTATTGGTTATTATGGTGACTTGGGTCATTCCGCTCATTTACCCGCAGGTTTAACTGTTGTGACATTGGTGTTAGTTTCCGCGTGGAGTGCGACTCAAATTAATCCTAAACAACCTTGGGCGCGATCGCTCCATATCACGACTAATATTATTCTGTTGTTTAGTTTCGCAACAGTATCTTTGACAGGTTGGAGTGTTGTGCAAAAGTATTTGCCTTGAAGCAAAGAACAAGATAGAAATTATAACATACGAAACTCGATCTTAAAAAAATTGGTAAATCCACTGATGCAGAACTAATCAAAAAAAGTTTATGTTGAAATCAAACACACATTTTTCTTGACCCAAACATTAGTGGGTTTCTAGCAATGAGCAAAAACGTATCTGAAAGCCTTCCATATATATCCATAGGTGCAACAACTGGCGCAACCTTTTCTACTACAGTCGGCAATATTGGATTAATAGGTAGTTTTGGAGCATTGACTTAATCAGAGAATAACGATATAATACGCTAATAAGTATACTTTTAGACAGGCTGCACTCACTCAGGAATGAAATCCATTAGAACAAAGCTGAAACTTAATAATAAACAGAAAACTCTGATGGCTCAACACGCAGGCTATTCACGCTGGTGTTATAACTGGGGTTTAAGTCTGTGGAATGCTGCTTACAGAGATGGTTATAAGCCAAATTACCGTAAGCTTAGAGAGGTTTTTACCAATCACACAAAACCCCTCTACCCCTGGATGAAAAACTTATCGTCTAAAGTTTATCAATATGCTTTTATTAACTTGGGTGAAGCATTTAAAAGGTTTTTTCAAGGATTGGGTAAATATCCAAGATTTAAAAAGAAAGGTAGGTCTGATTCATTCACAATAGATAATTGTGGAAAACCAATAGAACTAAACGGATGGAGTCACAAATTACCTTTTATTGGTATTGTAAAAACTTCTGAACCAATTGAAGCTACAACTCAAAAAATAACTATTAGCAGACAAGCAGGTGATTGGTATTTGAGCTGTAGCTATGAATTTCATTCTCACACTACACCCAAAAAAACTGATGTAGTAGGTGTAGACTTAGGTATGAAAACCTTAGCTACACTAAGTGATGGAAAAGTATTTGAAAGTGTCAGAGCCTATCAGAAATTTGAAGCCAAGTTGTCTAGGCTGCAATACCTAAATCGTCATAAACAGGTGGGCTCTGCTAATTGGAGAAAAGCACAACTTAAGATAGCTAGGTTGCTAAGAAAAGTAGCAAACATTCGTCAAGACGCACTTCATAAACTGACAACATACTTAGCCAAAGTGCGACTCGTTCCTGTTAGGAGCCTCTAGAAACTAGAGGGGTATGAACAGGGTTCAAAGAGCAATTAAGCTCAATGAATAACTGAGTCACGGATGTGGGTGAAAGTCCCACCTGCCAAGGGAAGGCAGACTCCCGACCTGGCCACACCGAGCTAGACCTTTCCACTAGCAGAGTGAAGCTGGCAACAGGCCCCAACCAGAGCGTATAGTGGTAGGCACACTGGGGGTAATGGGGAGACGGCATGGGTACCGGGGCGGAATGTCCTGAAAAAGCGCCTCAAAGTACGGCAAGAACCACCTCTTATCTCTTGACCGCACACGAGGAAATCCCGCGTAATATTTTGGCATTAGACGCATCCCTGGGAATCGTGTAGGCGAATTGGACAGCCCTAAACCGTCAAAATAATCTGTAACTCGGAACGAGGAAAAACGGCAAGTGAGTCTGACTAAAATAGGTTATTTAGTTAGTAGGAGGGAAGCTCGGAATTCTCACTTGACGGGTAGGATGGGGAACAGAATTGCCCCCGGCAGTCGAGAAACGGTAGTTGGATAGGTGATGATGCTTAGACACCTAGAGTGAAGCTCGCTGAAACTATGCGTACAGGGCAGAAGCTTTTAACCTGTAATTGCCTTGCTCGTTAGTCGAATGCAAAGCGACCCGGAAGCAGAAGCTCCAAGGCGGTAGGATTAGACACTCCTTGAAAACAATAGTGGAAGATTAGGAATCACTGGACTCTGACCAAGTTTAGTCTTAATCAAAGGATTTTGTATCTCACATGATACGTTGCCATAGACTGCTAGGAGCCTTGTGCGGTGAAAGTCGCACGCAGGGTTTTGAAGTAGAGGTGCGGGCGGTAATACGCCACATCGACTATAACAACCACGGCAGTATTGTCATAGAAGATTTAAACGTCAGAGGAATGTTAGCCGGGCCAAAGCTAGCTAAATCAATAGCCGACCAAGGATTTTCTGAATTTCGCAGACAGCTTAAATACAAGTGCCAATGGTACGGAAGTGAATTAGTAGTAGTAGATAGATTCTTTCCATCATCAAAGACTTGTTCTAATTGTGGTCATGTTCAAGACATGCCCTTGCATCTGAGAACTTATGACTGCCCCGACTGTGGCTTGTCAATCTTATTGAGATTTAAATGCAAGTATAAATTTAAGAAATGCGGTCGGCTCGACCGTGAATGCCTGTGCATGAATGCCTGTGGATGAGTAACCGCCGACGGCCTCACTTGTTTGCGCAGCATTCCGCAGGAAAGCAGGAAGTAAACATCGGGTGGTTACGTTATGTAACGCTTTGTATCAGTTTTATGGAGCAGTACAGATTTTACGGTCAAACTTTGGAATCTCGAAACAGACTCCTTAGTTTGTAGTTTGGTCGGTCATTCAGCACCGATTTTTTCTATTGCTATTAGTGGTAATGGAAAAATGCTTGCTAGTGGTAGTCAGGATGGCACAGTGAAAATTTGGGGTTTGCCTAGTGGAGAACTTTTGCAAACTTTGGCTGGTTGTTATCCAGTAGCTTTTTCCGGTGATGGGTGTTTGGTGAGTGGGGGAGATGGCAAGAATATTAAAATTTGGCATCAGATAATGTGGGATGGTGTCGAATTTTTATCTGGGGAGTGGTGGGAAATATTGGGTGTAACACCAAATGCGGATGGGGAAACTGTGAAATTGGCTTATCATCGTTTGGCTAGACAATATCATCCAGATGTGAATAGGAATAAGGAAGCTATTTCAAAAATGCAAATTATTAATCAAGCTTATCAAGAGTTTCTACTACGGCAAACTAATGTTTAAGTAATTAGGGCTTGCTGATTAAATCTCAAAGCATTAACATATAAAGACTTTAGGCTTTTTTTCCTTTAAAAAGTGCGCTTGTTTCAGTCTAAAATGCTCAAAAAGTTAGTATTTCAAGCGCATAGTTGGGCAGAAAAATTAAGGGACAATTCTTACTTCTGCCTCCTCGCTCATTCCCATTTATCCTGTCTCCTGTCTCCTGTCTCCTGTCTCCTGTCTCCTAACCCTACTAAAAGACTTTTTCAGCAAGCCCTAATTAAACTGAAAAACTCTCACGAATTTGTTGCCTAAACTCTAAAACAGCATCAAAAGGTTCATCAGATTCAACATAACTTGCTAACAATTCTATATCTAACAAAGGTAATAAATTACTCCTAACTGCCTGCTCATATTTTCCCTGATTTAAGTAATAGATAGAAAAACTTCCATTCTGCCAAAACCACACTTCAGAAACTCCTAAACCTTGATAAACTTCTAAAGCATTAATACCACCACTGGTAATTACAACCTCAATAGCTAAATCGGGAATATTTTTATTACTAAAAAGACAGTAACATTCATCCGGCTCAATACCCCTAACTGTTGCTTGAGACCGAAAAGTAGTGGAACCTAAGCCATAAAAACGGATGCGACTTTCCTCAAAATAGACTTCTAATAATCGACCAATATTACTTTTAATAATTTCATGGCGACGACTCGGCGACATAATTTCTAAACACCCCTCTAAAAAAGTAATGCGCCAACAAGAATTATCTTGTAAATTCTCCAATAACTGTTCATAAATCTGCCAACTAATACCGCCAATAACAAAAATTTTATCGGCATCAATGGAGCCGAATTTATCTTCATTTATCAATTTTTCTAACTGTTGTAAACCTTCTACGAAATTCAACATTTCAGCCTCTTATATCAAATCCGGTTGAATACTTATATCGAGTATCATTAATTAGTCATAATAAATCAGTTATTTTTAGCAATCTTTAGATGACTTATGCTATTGCTATGAGCCAAGAAACTTATTTCTTGGCTTGGCTAGAGAGGAAAGTAAACTTCTAGGTTTAAATGTTGGCCTCAATTATTTCTATACTATACTATTTCTATATTTGTGAGTAAAGGAGTAAAATTTTTATGCCCTTACCTGGTGGTGCTGCTGACAAATTAGGAAACCGTTACGAAGTTTTTTGGATGGTCTACTGTATGCTTGATGTTATGACTGAGAAAGCTGAATCTATCCGACTAGAAAAACCTGGTGAGGATGCTTTTGAATTTTTTGTGCGTCAAGGAAGTCGAATGAAATGTTATCAAGTAAAGCGACAAATAACAGGCCGTGGACGATGGACTCTCAGTGCTTTGGAAGACAAAGAAACTCATGTATTATCAGATTTTTGGAAAGCCCTAGAAAATCTAGATATTGATTGTGTTTTTACTTCTACTCAAGCCGCAGATGAACTAGAGGAACTAGCTTACCGGGCAAGAAGCTCAATTTCATTTGAAGAATTTGAGGAAAAATGTTTGAAGAAAGAGGAACATTTTAAGAAAGAATCATCTGGTAAAAATAAAAATAATCAAGACTGGTATAGTAAATTTCAAACACTCTGCAAAAAGTGGAATTCCTCTGAAAAAGAAGCTTACGAAGCACTCAAGAGGGTTTATGTTGAAACAGTTGCTGAAAATTTTCTTGTTGATACTATTGAGAACCGTATAGCTTCTTTAGTAGAAGGCGATCCAAAAACAATCAGGTGTGAACTAGCAGAATTAGCTTTGGAAAAAATCCATCAAGAGTTAACTTCATACGATATCTGGCACTATTTAACAGTAGAACGAAAATATCGGAGGCGAGAATGGCATAAAGATCCTCATGTTTTAGAAGTTGTTAAAAAGGTTAATGAGATATACCTTGATAGATTTGAAGATGAGAATATTGCTGGAGAAATTATTCCCAGAGATGAGGTGAGTATTGTTGTCGATAAGTTAACCTCTCAAGATAGGAAAAAGCGAGGTGTGTTATTAACAGGAGAAGCAGGAGTTGGTAAAAGTGGTGTTATAGCTCAAGTTGTGGAAGGACTAAAAAACAGACCTTTGCCAATACTTGCTTTCCGTATAGATCGCCTACAACCTACACAATTTCCTGATTCTCTTGGCCAACAGTTAGGTTTGCCTGAGTCTCCTAGTATTGTATTAGCAGGAGTTGCTCAGGATCGTGATTGTGTACTGATAATAGATCAAGTTGATGCCGTTAGTCAGGCTTCAGGACGTAATTCTAGTTTCTTTGACTGTATCGATCTAATTATTAAACAGGCCCAAAAATTTCCGAAGATGCGCTTACTTCTGGCTTGCCGAAAATTTGATGTAGATAATGATTCCCGAATCAGACGCTTAACAGATAAGGAGGGAATTGTAGAAACTGTCTCTGTAAACAAGTTGACTCATACAAAGGTCAAGGAGATATGTAGCAAATTAGGTTTGGGTGTAGCAAGATTGAATCAAAAACAGCTAGATTTATTATCAATTCCTCTACATTTAAGTTTGTTAGCAGAAATAATAGAGGATAAGACTATCAACGTTCTTAGTTTTAAAACTGCGAAAGATTTATTCGATGAATTTTGTCAGAGTAAAAGGAATAATTTGAGAGAGCGTCTTGGAGATTCAATTCAAAAAGAATGGAAGCAGGTAATTGATGCTCTTTCTGAATATATGAGTGAAAAGCAAACTTTATCTGCACCTAAAACAACTGTTCGTGGTTTTGAAGACACTGTTAACTTTATGATATCCGAACATATTCTGATTAGAGATAATAAACGTATCTCCTTTTTTCACGAAAGTTTTTTTGACTACGCATTTGCTGATAATTTTTCTGCGAGTGGAACTAATTTACTGTCATTTCTCAGAAGTGACGAACAACATCTATTCCGACGCGCTCAAGTTAGGCAAATTCTTTTGCATGAAAGAGATAGTGACTTTGAGCTTTATCTTAATGACCTGAAAGAATTACTGACCAGTTCAGATATTCGGTTTCATATAAAGGAATTAGCATTAGCTCTACTTATCAACCTAGAAGATCCTCAACAAGAGGAATGGGAAATTATTGCTCCTCTGCTAGATGACTCATATCCCCTCAAAAATAAAGTTTGGCAGATTTTTTATTCTGTAAGTTGGTTTAAATTGCTTGATAGTCTCAATGTTATCCATGACTGGTTGAATAGTGGTGATGAGGAGTTGATAGATCGCCTAAATATTCTGTTATCAAGAATCCAAAGACAACTTCCAGATCGAGTCGCAGAAATAGTGGAGCCATATATAGGTGTATCGGATGCTTGGCAAAAACGTCTGATTATCTTAGTGCATAGAGCTGATATTGGTGCAGGGCGAGGATTTTTTGAACTATTTCTACGGCTAATTGATGAAGGTATTCTTGATGAGGTGAAAGATCCTATTACTTTAAAGAGTGATTTCTGGAATCTAATTTATTCTTTGCCAAAAAAGCATCCAGACTGGAGTTGTGAGGTCATTGGTCATTATCTGAATCGACGCTTGATTATTAGTCTTGCCAATAATCAGCCCGATCCCTTTGACTCCAGAAATGGCACGATTCCCAATAGCCAATTTGCTCAACGAATTTTCATGGATAGTGCCAAAAATTCTCCTGAAGCTTTTGTTGAAAATGTTCTTCCTTTTATGATTCAGGTGATGGAATTAACAGCAGACAAGGAAAACGATGTGCCATGGAAAGATGCAGTTTGGCAACATCGTATTTATGGTAGTAGCTATAGTGCTAGTGATGTAATGCTACTTAACGCTATAGAAATTGCACTCGTGAGTTTAGCAGCTAATCAGCCTGAAAGTTTTGTTCCTATTGTCAAAGAGCAGTTATATTATTCAAAATTTGAAACAATTCAATACTTGTTAATTCGTGCTTATACGGCAAATGGGAAAAGATTTGCTGATGAAGCTATTAATTATCTGTGCGAACTACCCACAAGGTTCAAGACAGGTTATTTAACTCTTAGAAGTAATTTTGGAGAAAGTTTTTGGGCAAGTAGGGAATTGCTGGAGGCAACTACTCCTTATTGTTCGGAGGAATGTTTGAAGAAATTAGAAACAACTCTTCTAAATAAGCATCCTGTATGGGAAAAAGATTACAAATTTGGCGTTGCTGATTCTGGGTATGATTTGTATTTGTTGGTAATTGCTAAACTATTGAATAACAAATATTCGAGATTGTTCAATTTTTACTTTTATACCTTAATTCAGCAACGCGAATTTCTCTATTATAGACGTAAATTTTTATTGCATTCTAGAGGATATGGTCAATATGTATTGCTTAGTGGTATCGCTCTTTCTCGACACAGTGAAACAATTACCCGAAAATTACAGGAGCTAGAATGCAAATTTATATCTATAGGTTGGATAGAAACACCTGGAAAAATTGAGCCGCCGGAAAGTCCAGTAGTTTATACAATAGGTTCTCCAATTCCTGAAGAGGAAGCAGAAAAAATGACTAACCAAGAGTGGCTCGAAGCGATCGCTACCTATAATAATGATGATATTTCAGAATTTAAAAATGGCAAAGGAGGAGCAGGTGAGCTATCAAGAGTTTTGGAAAAACAGGTTAAGCAAGAGCCATTACGTTTTGCTTCTCTAATCAAACAATTTCCCAACGATACCAACTATTCATACTTTAATGCTGTTTTACAAGGAATTGCTGAGACAGAAGAAAGTGTTCATATAGAAGTAGTCCGGAGTGTTTGTCAGCATTGTCATCAATTACCACAACACCCCTGTGGTAAATCAATTAGTTGGTTATTTGAGAAACTACCGGGGTTGCCTTGGACAGTTTCAGATTTTGATATTCTGATTTATTATGCTTTGAATGACCCAGACCCATCAACAGAGTTATGGAAAACTCGAAAGTTATGGAAAACTCAGACTAACAGTAGCAATTTTGATAACCGAGAAGATATTTTAGGGGTGGGGATTAATTCTAACAGAGGTCGTGCTGTATATTCTATAGCTAAGTTAATTTTTGCAGATAAGAGTCGCGCTTTACACTTTTCAACTGCTTTAGAACAAATAGTTAAAGACCCTTCTACTGCTGTCAGGTCATGTGCTGCCACTGTATTAACAGCAATGTTGAATTATGACAGAGATATAGCTGTTAGGCTATTTTTAGAACTTTGTAAAACGGACGACAAAGAACTTTTAGAAACAAGAACAGTTGAAGATTTTTTGTACTACGCTCTACAAACACACTTTCAGGAATTAAAACCATTGTTAGAACAAATGATTACTTCTGAATTACTAGAGGTAGTTAGAGTAGGAGCTAGAAAAGCTTGTTTATTATCATTAGTAAATGAAGAAGCAAATGACTTAGCAAAACGTTGTCTTTCAGGGACAGAAAACCATCGACTTTCAGCAGCAGAAATATTTGTTGCATATTTTCGGTCGGCATATTTTCGTGAATTTTGTGAAAAGAGTCTAATTCAACTTTTCAATGACTCTGATGAAAAAGTCCGCGCTCAAGCAGCAACTTGCTTCTTTAAATTTGAAGGAGAAGAATTAGGTGATTACATTCATCTAGTTGAAGCTTTTGTTGATAGTAAAGCATTTAAAGATAAAGTTGGTGATTTAATTCATGCTATGGAAAAAACAACAGCTAAACTTCCAGAATTAATTACTTTATCAGTATTTGAAAAGTTCATAAAAATTTCAGATACTTATAGTTATGGTATGAAGATTGTAAGTAAATTACTAATTCGTATGTACAGCTACACTACAGACAAAGATTTAAAATCACTATGCCTTGATATTTTTGATGATATGATTTTACATGAAAACTATGGATTTTACGAGGCTATAGAGCAATTTGAAAGATAAATGTTGATTGCTACTGAAGAGCAAATATAGACTATTTTTCTAGCCTCAATTACTACTAGCTAGGCAGTTACCATTTTTTCAAAATAATATAAAACCTCAATTCAAATAACTTGACTTACGGTTAATCAAATATAAAAAGATATAAATCCAAAATGTTAGACTAGGCAACAACCAAGGTAATAAAATTGCTGCTGAAATATAAATTTGTAGACTCGCTAATGCATAAATTATAGTCAATAAAAACAATAACAGAATAATTTCCTGTTTTTGAGTTTTCGTACTATTTCCTAACACCAATACTGTTCCTTTTCCTAACAAAGCAGCTAATAAAATTAACCATAAATTAGGAATAGGTATAACTAATCTTTGATTGAGCAAATGATGAACCATATAAGCATGAATTTCACCCCCGGTGAATACCTTACTTGGGTTTGCAGGATGTTGAGAACGCCAGTAACCAACGGCAGCAGGTAAAGGAAAACTGTCTCCACCTGGAGCAACTAATCCTGCATCCTTATATCCAGCAGCAATAATCACTATTGATGGACGTTTATCCAATGTAGTTAGTGGTAATAATGGGGAGTCATTACTTTCCAAAAGTTGCCAAGCAGGTAAACGTTGAAAAACTGCTTCTGGGGGAACAGAAAAATCTAGAATTGGATGCATCCACATTTGCCCTAATTTATAGGAAAATTTAGTTAAAGGTTGTAAGCGAGATGAATGGGAAAATAAATCTAAAAATTTATATTCACCTGTGGTCTGATTAATATGATTTTTGACTTGAGATACCCAGTTATCTGAGGAATTAATCTGGGGTTGAACCAACTCTCCAGATTGTTCAAAGTTTAACCAGTGAGCAACTGCTAGCCAATAAGAAAAAGGCAATGGTCTCTTGCTAGAATATTGCCTTGGTAACAATGTAAAATGGGTAACGTAACTGTCATAACCGATAACAAAAGTATCTCCCTGTAGTTGCCAATTTGGGGATGCTAACTCTGGTAAGGGTTCAAACCAACCACCAGCTTGATTACGAGATGTTGCTAAAACAAACCAAGTATTTTGTTTTTTTATGGATGAGCGCAGAGTCCGAGATAATTTTTTGTCGTTTTTTGGTTGATGGCGATCGAATAGATAGTCAACACCAATAATTTTGGCATTTATAGATGTAAGTCTATCGATGATTTTGGCTATGTAGCTACGATCCATAGGTCTCGGATCGGATATTTTGGCTTTTTTGATGGACTCTTCGTCGATTTCAACTAATAGCACGGGAGACGAATTTTGGCGATCGAGTTGGTTGGTAAATTGCCGATACATAGCTTGCACTAATACTCGCTTTTCAATTAAAAAACTTTGAGTTGATAATTGCCAACTGCATAAAATTAATGCACCGAGCGCCATCGCTTCTTGTTTGCTAGGTAACCACCGTTTGCATTTGTCTTTAATTCTAGATGGTTGCAGACGAAATAGTGGAGCATCCGGGTGGCAAAACAAAGATGGTATTAAATATGTACTAGGATAAGTGAGATTTTTCTCTAGCTTTAAAAATTGACACGCTGATAATAATGATTCGTGAACATCTTTGTATTCGGCTAGACTTTGTAGAAATCTCACTAAGAATTCTTGGGCGACTTGGTTATGAATAGGTTCTCGCATGACGGCAACTTGACTTAAACCTAAGTCTATCAGAGTGTTAGCGATGCTTAAACCACTACAGGAGTTGAAGATGGCAAATTGTAAACCTCTCTGTTTGGCTATAGTTAAAGATTGAGCAATTTCGATCATCGATATAGATGTGCCTGGAGCGATCGCTAGTTCCCCACCTGTATTCAGATTTTCATTACTGTGTCCGGCGAAAAATAAGATATCCCACCCACGTTCATCTTTTATGGCTTTGACAATTTTGTCTTTTAGCTCTGCTTGACTTTCGTGAGGTTGCCAACCCACAAACTCTACTTCTGCTATTGGGGATAGTGATTTTACTGCTTCTCTATCTACCTGGAAATTTAAACCTGTATCATCCCCAAGTATTGCTAATACCCTAGCTTTACCTCGACAGGGTTTAGATTGATAATTGACTGGTGTATAGTGGATATTGATAGGTTGGCGGACTATTCTAATTTTACTGGATGCAGCAAATTCTGTAATTTCCCATACTTCCCAGGGTAAACGACATAAGTCTTGGGAGTTACAAGTTAGAAATATGTCAATAGTAGGTACATGAGTGTTGTGCTGTGATGGTAATAAATTCTCTGTTTTTTGTTTGGCTGCTTGAGCAATAATTGCTCTAATTTCATATAGTTTTTCGTGTCGTAGCCAACGATGAAATTCACACAGAAGTTTTGCTTCTGCTTGCACCAATTTTTGTTCCCAATCAACTTGTCTGATTATTGTTCCTGTACTTACTACCCTTCCTCGTAAGGCTCTATGATAAAAACTCAGATATTTTGTTTGCCAATCTTGATAAAATATGGTAAGCTCTTCAGGATAAGGAAGAGTGACACTTAATTGTTGCCCTCTACCCCAGGCAAGTTCAAATAGGCAGACTTTTTCAACTTGTTGAATCTTCAGGTAGAATCTATCAGCAGTGTGAGTCATTTTTCTTTGATTTTGAGCGCATACCTTTTTATATAGTATCCGGATAATTAATTATCATATCATTCAGGAGTCAGTAGGGGCGATTTCCGTTTGTCATGCTCCTAATTACGCGAATCTCCCGTACAGGAGTAAGGAGTAATACCAAATTGATAAATGTTTGCTACAAATAGTTAGGGTATTTATTCTAATGCGCGAATGCGCGAATGCGCGAATGCACGCGGGGATAGATTTAATACCATTTTTGATATTGCCAATTACTTTTTTCGTGAAACAGACTTTATCTGAAAGTCTTTTTATGGTGCTTATTATTCGTAACATTCTTTTTTCACGCTTGGTATAAGGAGTCAGGAGGTAATAGACATCTGGTAAAAATCAAAAATAAAATCAATTATTATCCATAAATTATCAATTATTCCCCTCTTTGGAGGGGAGGGGCGAGGGGTTGGTTCCCTGTTGTCAGATGAGCTGTTGCCTCTTTTCTGGAGATGTCTAATATCAAATCCGGTTGAATACTTATTATTATAGTTGGGATAGATAGAGAAATGGGGTTGCACATTATGGAATGATACTACAAAAAATTGGTTTAGATTTTGACTAAAAAA
The DNA here is from genome assembly GCF_014132355.1 of Okeania sp. KiyG1. Taxonomy (GTDB): domain Bacteria; phylum Cyanobacteriota; class Cyanobacteriia; order Cyanobacteriales; family Microcoleaceae; genus Okeania. The sequence goes on along the minus strand of NZ_BLZO01000060.1, from coordinate 90,416 downwards.
ACCTAATATTAATCATTCTAGCAATTCTCAAATCTAAAATCCTGTTCATCAAAAATCTCAAATCATTTGTCACTGTGCAACGCCTGGGAGATTAAATATTGAAGTGTGGATAGAATTATAAACATATACTGTATAACTGGATTCTATATTCTATATTAATTTAGCAGTTATAGCAGAAAAACAGCGATCGCCCTATCTTTTGTTCTAGAAAATCAGCGATCGCCAAAGTATTAAATAGAAAAAGGTAGTTTTAAATTGAATATTGATACCAACTCAAGCCAAACGCATCTTTCTTGCTAACTTGAGGTTATGTATCCAAGGCTGATGAGATAATTCTGTAACTGCTTCTGCTGAAAGCCTAGCTGTAAAGGTACACCGCTGATGATTTAACCCTCTTACCCCTAGTTCTTTTAAGAAACTGGCTTCTTTTTGATTTGGTACTTCCGTTGTGCGAACAAACACTTCAACTGGCTGTTTATGTGATGTAGGCATTTTATTCAGGACATTTACTAAACCTGGATCTAACTTCCGATATTCCATTATGTTTTCCATTTTTCCATAACACTCCTTGAGTTTTTTCAATTAATCTTTTGCCTTATCAATACTATCTAGGACCTATTTTTTGCGATCTACTTAAACTCTGGCCTTATTATATTTGTAGTTTAGCATTTTAATTTTGCTTGTTGACATCCTCCCCGCCCTGAAGGCACGGGGATTCCTACCGAGCCTAAGCTCCTCGGTGGGTTGACGTTTCATTGGCTGCTGCTGCCTTGGCGGTAGTCTTACGCTTGCCTCCACGTCCGTTTAATGTCTCGGACTGCCCGCCCGCGACTAATATATTTATCGCTGCATTCTCGTCTCTATCATGTTTTGCACCACAGTTGAGACACTCCCATTCTCGCACGTGAAGGTCTAGCTTCCCACCTTTAAAGCCACAATTTGAGCAAACTTGGGATGTTGGCTCCCAACGACTAATTACTCTAAAATCACGACTGTATTTTTCTGCTTTTCCTTGTAATAGTGTTCGGAATTGTCGCCAACCTAAATCAGAAATTGCTCTTGATAATTTGCGGTTTCTAACCATTCCAGAAACATTCAAATCTTCTAAAACTATTACTTGGTTTTCGTTAATAATTTCAGTAGACAATTTATGTAGAAAATCTGTCCTTGTATCTTTTAACTTGCCATGAAACTTAGCAACTCTCAATCTGGATTTTTCATATCGTTTAGAACCCTTGGTTTTGTTAGATAATGACTTGCTTAACTTACGATATTTCTTAATCCGTTTTTTTAATGGTTTAGGAGCATCCACTTTTTCACCGTTGCTCAAGGTAGCAAAAGTTTTAATTCCTAAATCTATACCTACAGAGTTATCATTTTTAGGCAATACTTCTGGTGAAATTTCTACCACAAAACTCAGAAAATATCTATTAGCTGAATCTTTTATTACTGTTACGGAGCTAGGCTCACTAGGCAACTCTCTTGACCAAATAATTTTCAGCTTTCCAATCTTAGCTAAATAGACTTTGTGTTGACCAACTTTAAAGCCACCCTTTCTAAACCTTGCAGTCTGTCTTGATTTCCTACTTTTGAATTTAGGAGGTTTTACAGGTTTACCTTTCCTCTTGCCTTTGGTGGAAGTAAAGAAATTTTGATACGCTTGGTTTAAATCATTCAAAGATTGCTGTAGTGGTATATTAGAAACTTCCGATAACCACTCTCTATCTTCAGTCTTTTTTGCTTGGGTAATAAACTGTTTTTGTAGCTTTTCGTTAGTGGGTTTCTTCTCTCCTAATTTATACTTTTCACAGGCAGCAAGCTAGACTATCATTCCAAACAACACGGACACAACCAAATAGCTTTGCTAATCGGTGTTTTTGTCCTTGTGTTGGATATATACGGTATCTAAATCTCGCTTTCATAAAATGGCCTCTTGACTCACAACATGATAACATAATTTGTTGCACAAAATCAACTAAAAAGTCGCCCTAGAAGGGCGAGGCTTGAAACCCAATTTTCTGGTCAATAATTTTAGGCTACTCTTAAAAATAGTTAATCAATGTCAAGTTAGCCTTGACTAAGGTATATAGTACTATCCCAATTCTTACAACAAGGTACTTGAGTTGAAAAGGAACATACACAAAGAGAGAGAATACTAAAATATCCTAACCTGTATTCATAGTGTTATACTTGATTTTTATACTAAATTTACCAAATAATTCCATAATATTAATTTGCTAAATGTAGCAATTCATAGAGGACTTATTTTTGCTTACAATTCCAGATAACAAACAACTATTGCTCTGAAGATTCAAGATATTGATAAGTTTTCTTGGATACATCGCGAATCAAGTTTATGGCAGTTTGCTCCTCATCTGGGCGCTTCACCAGTACAGCTAATAGATAGCGCTTGCCATTGAGTAAGTCAATCATACCCACATCTGCTAATACGGACTTCAGGTTGCCTGTTTTGTGAGCAATAATAGTACCTCTACCTATACCCCGAGGTAACAATGAATCATTTTTAGTCCTCTCCATAATTCTAAACAGGCGATCGCGAGACTTTAGAGATACCAACCCACCTTGATTTACCTGTGAAATTAAATTAATCAAATCCTTGGGAGATGTTGTATTAGTCCCAGAGAGGTCTGGTAAGGAGTCATTAATAATAGTATTCTTCAAACCCCAACTCTGAAACAACTGATTCAAAACTTCAGCTCCACCAAGTGCTTCAATTAACATATTGGTTGCGGTATTATCGCTAATCACGATCATTTTTGTCGCTGTTTGCAAAGCCGTATATTTAGTACCAGGTCTGCGAAACTGCATATCTCCCGAACCCTCAGCTACATGAGATTCCTCCATTGTCAACATATCATCTAGTTTGATGCGACCTTGATCCACAGCTTGAAAGAAAGCCACTAATACTGGCACCTTAATTGTACTAGCCGCTGCAATAGCAACATTTCCATTAATATCTATATAAGCACCAGTATCAACATCAATCAGAAATATTCCTGGAGTGAGACTTGGGTATTCTGCAATGACTGTATCTAGTTCTGTTTTCAAAGCTGTAATTTCTCTAGTTTGTTGTACTGCTAAAGGTACAATGGAGGGAGACTTCCATTCTTGATTTGATTCTACATCTGCTGCTTGAGAAAGGAGACTAGAACTACTTCCAGGTTTCAACATTGATAGCAATGTCCCACTAATTACCGCTACTCCCATACCCAAAATTAACATCCGAGTTGCGTACAACACTACTGAAGAAGATACAGAGCGTTTACGACTTGTGAGTGGGGATTTTTTTGGCAGTGGTGGCTGAGAAAGAAAAGATTCGGCTTTTTCTGGCCGTTTTTGGGGTCGAGTAGATGTTTTGGGTTGTTGTTCTGCTATGGACCTTAATCTAGCCAGTTCGTCTCTTCGGCTACGTTTAGCTCTGTGAGATTGAAATTTAGGAATTTCTGTTTTTAAGGTTCTAGGGGGAACAACTTTCTTTCTTGGGGGGACAGACCTAAGATAAGGTTCCTCAGAAGGTGGTAGAGGAAATTTAGCTACGTTACGCTTTCTTTTGAGGGGTAGCTGCGGTTGCACGGGATGACTTTTTTGTCTACTACTAGATTGCTTCGATTGAGAATCTGGCCTAGTAGGGGATGATACTACTGAAAGAATTGATGGACTAGGAAATCTTTGAACCACTCCAAACACCTTAATTTATAACTATAATTTTGTTTATCAAACAGAAGTAAATCAAAATCAACAAAAATTGACTATTTCTGCATGAAAATTTATTGGACTTTCAGTTTTGAAAGAGGTATATTAGTTTATTCCATTTCACAAAAGTCAAAAGTCACATAAATAATATATCAAGCGAAAAACTTAATACCAAGAGAAAATACAGATAATTATTTGATTTATCACGGGTTGTGACATTATTAATATTTAAGCATTCAGCCGTCAGCTATTAGCTATCAGCTATTAATTTTGGAAAAGGTCATTTCAGTTATCAGTTATCAGTTAGCCTCCTCCGGAGGAACTGCGCCCTTCAGTTATCAGTACCTCCGGCTTTAGTCGGAGGCTACGAAAATACTGAACTGAATATTCTCTTGGTCGATTGGATATGGTTAGGAAACCCATCCATCCCATCCTACGGACTGCTCCGCAAACGACCGCTGTCTTGGTTGATTGGATATGGCGAGGGGACCTCGCCATCCCTCAACCGCTTTTTCATCCCCTTAAAAGGGGAGGCTTTGGACCTCATTTTTTGGTAAAAGTAATCTTTGAAATTGAGGGAAAAATAGATTAATTAGGGTTTGCTGATTAATTATCAAAGCATTGCCAAATCAAGGCTAAAGCATTTTTTTTGTCGAAAAAAGTTCAAGCTTTTAGGTGGCTCAAGTTCAAAAAGGAGGGCATTTTCAGGAAACAAGGGCGAAAAAATTAAGGGGCAATTCTTTCTCCTACCTTCTCTATAGTTCCCCGTTCCTCCTGTCTCCTGTCTCCTGTCTCCTGTCTCCTGCCTCCTGTCTCCTGTCTCCCACCCTCACCCATAAGACTTTTTCAGTAAACCCTAATTATCATTTTCGCAATGCTGAGAAAGTGCCCAATTCGTTTGCCTAATCATTCCGCGTAACATTGCTACTTCTTCAGTAGAGGGATGGGCGCGGTTGAATAGACGACGAATTTTTTCCATCCTGCTAGATGCTGTATGGGGATAAAGATAACCTATTTTTAGTAGCAGGGTTTCTAGATCCTGATAATATGCCTCTATTAAATCTATTGGAGCTTCTAAGTTAGGGGTAGGGGTGGGTGGACTATCCTGACTTTGTTGGTTACTCAGTGCCATAGTTTGCAACTGATATAGTTCATAACAACAGATAGCTACTGCTTGAGCTAGATTTAGTGAAGGATAGATATCATCTGATGGAATACGGACAAATCTTTGGGCATAGTTTAATTCTACATTGGTTAAGCCTCGGTCTTCTCTGCCAAATATTAAGGCTGCTGGATATCCTAATAGCCAAGGTAGGGTATGTCGGGGGTTTTCTAGCTGGGTGGGTAATGAACGGTCTAGGGATGTTGTGGCGATCGCTCTTTGACATCCTTGTAGTGCTTCAGGTAATGTTTTAACTATGGTGGCTGTTTCTAAGATTTCTGGGGCATGAACTGCCATTTTGCGGGCTTCTAGTCCATGGGGGTCGCATTGAGGATTAACTAGGACTAGGTGATGGAAGCCCATGTTTTTCATAATCCGGGCTACAGAACCAACGTTCAGTGGTCCGGCAGGCTCTACTAATACGATTCTTATTTGTTTTGATTGTTGTTTCAGCATTAAGGGAAGAGGGAAGAGGGAAACTCTGGCGTTATCTGAGTTTTACAGTGCAATTCATTGATATTTGGTTTTTGCTCTGATTTCTTGGTTGAATAAAAAGTCATGTACAGGGGCGAACAACACCCAATATATAATTCTATTCTCAGATTATCACGATTTTTTATGAGATACAACCCCTAATTTTTTTGAGCTTCAGAAAATGAATAGCGAAGGAAGAAGATTCCCTTATCTGAGTTTTACAGTGCAATTCACTATATTTGGTTTTTGCTCTGATTTCTTGGTTGAATAAAAAGTCATGTGTATGGGCGAACACACCCCAATATATAATTCTATTCTCAGATTATCACGATTTTTTGTGACATACAACCCCTAATTTTTTTTGAGCTTCAGAAAATGAAATTAATGATTAAATCAAATCAATTCCATTTCTTCTGCACTTCTGAAGGCGAGAGAACTCAAAGGCATATTTTCTCAACTGCTTCATAAAACTGATACAAAGCATCACATAACGTGACAAATTGATAGCGTAGCTCCGACCTAGGAGGCTGTTTACTTCCTGCTGTACGGACGCCCTTATGCAACGTCCCTACCGTCGGCGGTTACTAATCCACAGGCATTGACGGGTCTTGCCCAACCGCATCCCTATAGTCATATACTTACATTTAAGTCTTTGTCAATTAACATAACTAAAAAAGTCCTCAAACCTTTACTGCGCCGTTCCTAGTAGGGAGCGGGATTTCTTCTGAGGTCTATATCTATATAGATAGACTGCCAGAAATGTTTAAGCAGCGATTAGTTGCAGAAGATACAAATTTCATCCTCGTTACTACTTGCGTGTGAGAACTAGCGTATTATGTCGCTAAATTGCGCAAATTGTTAACTAAGTCGAAACTCCAGCTTTTTGAAACCTACAAAATCTGTGACAAAAATTGGCGCGTGCGCTCTTCCTTGGGGTTTTGAAAAAATTCTTCTGGGGTCGCCTCCTCTATCAATAACCCATCAGCCATTAACACGATCCGGTCTGCCACCTCCCTAGCAAACCCTACTTCGTGAGTCACAACCACCATCGTCATTCCCGAATCTGCCAAATTTCGCATAACATCCAAAACTTCTCGCACCATTTCTGGGTCTAATGCAGAAGTCGGTTCGTCAAATAACATAATTCTTGGCTGCATAGCTAAAGCACGGGCGATCGCCACCCTTTGCTGCTGACCGCCAGAAAGTTGACCGGGAAATTTTTTTGCCTGTTCCAAAATACCGACTCTTTCCAAAAGTTGCATTGCCACTTCTTCTGCTTTGACTTTTGGCCATCGACGCACCCATATTGGCGCTAAAGTCACATTTTGCAAAACTGTGAGATGGGGAAATAAATTAAACTGCTGAAATACCATTCCCACATCTCGCCTAATAGCCTCAATATTTTTCAAGTCATGGGATAAACTGATGCCATCAATAATAATGCTACCTTTTTGATATTCTTCTAAAGCATTAAAAGTACGGATAAAGGTGGATTTACCTGAGCCACTTGGCCCCATAATTACTACAACTTCTCCACGTTTTACTGTGAGACTTACTCCACGGAGGACATGAAAATTATTGCTGTACCACTTTTGAACATCTCTAGCAACTATTGCTAAATCAGAATTTATTTGTGCTTCAGTTTGTTTGGTTTTTGTTTCTGTCATTTTCAGCTATAGCAGGGAATAGGGAATAGGGAATAGTAGGAAAAATATTTCCCTGTTTAAAGATCAATTATCAGCATAAGTCCTAATCTATCCGTCTATTGCTGTAATATAGCAGAAGAAAGAAGGAAGAAGGAAGAAGGAAGAAGGAAAAGTATTACGTTGTCTGAGTTTTAAGCTTTTGACCTGTCCTAACCTTTACTTCGACTGCTATATCTTTAAATATCTTTAATTTTATATTAGACGTCTCCAAATAATAAAAAATCAAATTAATTATCGTACTAGATACATTAATTTTTTCTCCCTAGGACCTACGGAGGTTGTATGCAAGGTCCCTACTCCCTACACTCTCTTTTCTGGAGATGTATATTTAACTATTTAGTACTTGCCGATTAACTCTCAAAACATTGACAGATAAAGACAAGTACCTTTTTAGGTTGAAAAAAGTGCTAGCTTTTCGGTCTAAAAAGCTCAAAAATTTAGTATTTTGGGCAGATAAAGGCAGAAAAATCAAGGGACAAATATACCCGACTACCTCCTAATTAATTCCCATTTATCCTGACTCCTGACTACTACCTTTAGCAAAAGATTTTTTCAGCAAACCCTATTTAAATTCTCTATCTAAGTAAGTAGGCACTAAAAAATAAGGTATTTAACAAGAAAAACTAAAGTCGCTCAGAAGTTTCTTTCCTTGTGTCCTCTACCTGCTCTATTTATCTAACGATAAATTTTAACCCCCACCTACTCATATCATGTCCGGTTGAATACTTATAAATAACAACGGAGGAGTCATGAGTCAGGAGGAAAAAAGAAGAAAGATAAGAAGAAAGTTTTTCATCACTAATTCAGCGGACATAATATTACTTATACCAAGGTTCTTAACTAATAGACCAGGGAACAGGGAATAGGGATAGATAATTGATCATTTATGGAGAATAATTGATTTTATTTTTGATTTTTACCAGATGTCTAATATACTTTTTGTTGCAAAGAAATAAAAAAGATTATAATTAGGGCTTACCGATCAAATCTAAAAGTATTGACTGATATTGGTTTTAGCGTTTTAGAGTTGAAAAAAGTACCAGCTTTTCGGTGGAAAGAGCTGCATAAAGCTTAGGAGCCATGTAAGAATAAGTTGTACAAATTTTATCTGGGATAAATTGTGAAATATAGTTTCCATTAAAAAACTGTTCAAGTTATTTTTACACGACTACTTAGTATTTTGGGATGATTATGGCAGAAAAATTGAGAGACAATTCTTACTCCTACCTCCTCGCTCATTGCCCCTTCTTCCTGTCTCCTGTCTCCTACCCTAGCAAAAAGACTTTTTCAGCAAACCCTAATTAGTTTTTCCTCTTAACTTTTGACCAAAAAATAAGGTCTCAAGTGTTCCCTGTTATACGAAGCGTGAAAAAATAATTTCACGAATAGTAAGAGGAATAAAAAGACTTTTCAGAATATTCCCTTTGACAAAAAAGATGACTTCTGACCTGAAAAATGGTATTGAAGCCATTCCCATAGGACTCGTTCCTCCTGACTTCCCCTCCTCCTGGGAGGGGTTAGGGTGGGTTGGGAGGGGTTAGGGGTGGGTTGACTCCTAAGAAATATCCTAGCTATTTGTAGTAAACATTTATCAATTTGGTATTAAGGGGATAAAAAAAGATAATTCCGTATTTTCGTAGCTTCCCTATTACCGAAAAATTGTGGTTTAAACCCACATTCGGAACTTCAAGAGCGTATCATTAAAAGTAGTATATGAATCTGTAGCTTGGTAGGTATTTATCATAAGCAAATCATCTCAATACTTTTTTCGTTCATCAATCTTCCTAGTAAAAAATTTACGCATAAATAATTGCTATATTTGATGACTCAATCACGGCAGCTATAATTTTCTTCTAAAATTCTGTCTCCTGTCTCCTGTCTCCTGTCTCCTGTCTCCTGTCTCCTTCTTCGGTTGCTACATTTTGTGGTGCGGAATGTGGGTTTAAAGCCTCCCCTTGATCGCCGGGGATAATAAATAAAAATTTTCATGATTAGTCAATCCTCTCCTTGAAAAGAAGAGGTAATTATTAATTATTAATTATTAATTGTTGAAAGGAGGTACTGATAACTGATAACTGATAACTGATAACTGAAATTACCCAGTTTTTGGCGTAGCTTTTCAGTAGGAAAAGGAGAGCGACTAATTACGCACTCGAACCATAAATTTTGACTACTGTTAATGATCGGTATTTAATGTTTTTTCTAACTGCCGACTACCAATTGACATGGCATAACAAATAATCCAAAAAAGTATGCCGTTAAATAAATAAACTTCTGCATAATCTCCTAAAAATTGTGGTTGAGCTAAGATTGAGCGACTCATGCGTAATAATTCTGATAATCCGACAATTGATAATAAAGTTGTATCCTGAAATAGACTAATAAACTGACCGACAATTGAGGGAATAGCAACTTTTAATGCTTGGGGTAAAACAATTAATCCTAATGCTAATGGAGTATTAAAACCTAATGCTTTTGCTGCTTCTGTTTGACCTCTTGGTATGGACTGTAAACCTCCTCTAATATTTTCTGCTAGGTAAGCTGAACTAAATAAAGTTAATCCTAATATTGCTCGTAAAATTCTGTCTGGTCGCATTCCATCTGGTAGAAATAGGGGAATCATAATTTGCCCCATAAATAAGATTGAGATTAAAGGTAATCCTCGGATAATTTCAATATAACCAATAGAAAATATTTTGATTACTGGTAATTTACTTTGTCTGCCTAGAGCTAATAATATTCCTAGAGGAAAAGATAGAAAAATGCTAACTATAGCCATTAGTATAGTTAACATTAAACCTCCCCAGTCGTTTGTAGGTACAGATTTTAAACCTAATCCTCCTCCGATTAACCAGATAGTTAAGATAAAAGCTATAAACCAAATAAAAGATATAGATTTACCTAGATTTGGAATTTTTTTGCCTAAATTTTTTCCTGCCCAAGCAGTACTAATAACTAAAATAACTGTTCCTACCAGCAATAGTTTGAATGGGGTTGTTACTGGAATTAATAATAAAATGGCAGGTATAACAGCTAGAAAAATTAATACTGGTTGGGAAAATAATGTGGCTGAGTTTCTGGCAATAATTCCCCAAGAAAAACCAGATAAGCTAGAAATTATGCCAACTATTAACCAGATGCGCCAATATTGGTCTTTAGGATATCTACCTACCATTAATAATGGCAAGTTAACTTTGATGACTTCCCATTCTGCTTGAGTTATTGCCCAAGAGATAAAACCTGTTATTCCCTTGGTAATAATGCTGAGTAAGATGATGGTTAATAAGGTGTTATACCAGGTACTAAAAAAATTTTGTCTGAGCCATTGTATAGGATTATTTTCCTGAAATGGAGGTTCTGATGATTTATAAGTATTAATTGTTTTCATATAAGTAGGGTTTACCGAATAATGAATAATGAATAATGAATAATGAATAATTAAGAGTTGATAGTTAATAATTAGGGTCTGCTGAAAAAGTCTTATGGGTAAGGGTAGGAGACAGGAGACAGAATAAATGGGAATTATAGAAGAGGTAGGAGGAAGAATAATCCCTTGATTATTCTCCGCAACTATGAGCCTAAAATGCTAATTTTTTGAACCATTACGACCATTAAGCTTGGACTATTTTCAACTAAAAAATGTTAAAACCTTTATCTGTCAATGCTTTTAGATTTATTCAGCAAACCCTAATTATTAATTCAACAATTCACGCCTTGAAGCCTCCCCTTGGATAGGGGATAAAATAAAAAAATCATTTTAGTCAATCCTATCCGTTTTAAGAAGAGGTAATTATTAATTGTTAATTGTTAATTGTTAATTGCTGAACTATCGAATCTCAAAGCATTGACTGATATTAGCTAAAACCTTTTTAGGGTTTAAAAAACTGCCTGGTTTTCAGTCCAAAACCCTCAAGGGGGGGTGGAATAGTTAGGGAGATGGGAGGATTTTTCGGTAGTGGTGCATTGCCATTATTTTTGTGACGTAAGGAGAGTTCATTGAATTGATAATAGATAATGGATAATTGATAATTACCTCTGGTTAAAACCGTTACGGAATTGAAAATAAGGAAATATTATTTCTTCTCTTGGTCGATTGGATATGGTTAGGAAACCCATCCATCCCACCCTACGAGAAGTTCCGAAGATCGACTGCTTTTTTCCCCTTGAAAGGGGAGGCTTTAAACCAAAATTATTTAATTAATAATTCTTAATTATTTGGTAATTATTAATTAGGGCTTGCTGATTTCAAGAATTTAGAATTAAGAATTTAGAATTTAGAATTACCTCTACTTGAAAAGAAGAGGATTGACTAAAAGGAAAATTTTTATTTATTATCCCCTTAAAAGGGGAGGCTTTAAACTAAAATATTTCGGTAATATCAAAGCATTGACTGATATTGGTTGTAGCATTTTTTTGTCTAAAAAAGTATGAGTTTTTCGGTGGAAAAAGCTGCATAAAGCTATTGTTTCGGGACGATTATGGCAGAAAAATTAAGGGAAAACTTTTCCGACTACCTCCTTTATAATTCCTATTTTTCCTGATTTCTGACTCCTGATTTCTACCTCTAGCAAAAGACTTTCCATACGCAAACCCTAATTATTCATTATTCATTGTTTTGTTATCTTTCTTTGAGTTGAACACTTTTATTTAAGAAATTCATAGACAATGAAATTATCAAATTTATCAAAAGATAAACTGCCATAATGAGGATAAATACTTCTACTGGACGACCTGTTTGATTATAAGTAGTATTAGCAACGGAATATAAATCTGGATAACCAATAGCTATTGCTAAACTAGAGTTTTTTGCTAAGTTCATATATTGGCTATTTAATGGTGGAATCATTACCCTTAATGCCTGGGGAAAAATTACCAATCTCATTACTAAACTTGATTTTAATCCTAAAGACCTGGCTGCTTCCCATTGTCCTTTTGGCACTGCTTGAATACCGGAACGAACAATCTCAGCAATAAATGCACCTGTATAAAATACTAATCCTGCCAATAAAGCTGACAGTTCTAATGTTAAATTTAATCCTCCTTCTGTTGCTCCTGTTTCTGTTGCTATAGGTGCTTGCCAACCTAGGGCAAATATAATAATTAATAATTCGATAATTCCAATACTAATTACAGCGATAAGTTGAGGTTTACCAGAAGTAGCTTTTTCCGTCATTAACTTATTTCGCCACTGCCAAATAAATATAGTAGCGATCGCTCCTACAATTAAGACTATTAACCATAACCAAACATTGAGAGTATTTTCCGGCCAAGGAATAGATATTCCTCGTTTACTCATAAATATTGGTCCTGGTAATTCTAATTTTTCTTCTGGTTTAGGGAGAGTGAAAAAAACTGCAAAATACCAGAAAAATAACTGTAATAGTAGAGGGGTATTTCTCACCACTTCTACATAAACCCGATTCAAATTTCGTAGTAACCAGTTTTGAGAAAAACTAGAAATTCCAGCTAATATTCCTACTATTGTTGTGAGGAAAATTCCCAAAATCATTACTCGCAGAGAATTAATAAAACCTGCTAATAATACTTGGGTATAGGGGTCTTTTGCTTTGTAGGGAATGAGACTTTCACTAATACTAAATCCAGCTTCGTTTCCTAGAAAACTAAATCCAAATTTTGTACCTTGTTGTACTAAATTACGGTTAAGATTGCTAATCATTATAACTACAACCGCAACAAAAATTACTATAGCAATAACTTGTAAGGCAATGCGCCAAAATCTTTCATCTCGCCATAGCGGAATTTTTTGATTTTCCTGGTCAATCATTTTTATACCAAATTCAAGAAAGATTATTACAGTAAAATATACATGCTTAACCCAATTGAAAAATCTTCACTGTTTATTTCTTATACCTACCACCTACCACCTACCACCTACCACCTAACACCTAATACCTTGAATAGCCAATGTAGCAATATTTTTTGAAAATGGTATTATTGTTTAAAATTTAAAATTTTCAGCGAAAGGGTGGTGAATAAAGTAGACCGCCATTAGTCCACAAATTATTTTGACCGCGAGGTAGTTTAAATGGAGAATTTTTACCTAAGTTTCGGTCATAAACTTCACCATAGTTTCCTACTTGTTTAATTACACGATAGGCAAAATCATTACTTAAACCTAGACCTTCACCAAGATTTCCTTCTACTCCTAAAAAACGTCTGATTGTTGGGTCATCAGAATTTTTTTTCTCTTCTACATTTGCTTGAGTAATACCTAATTCTTCAGCCTCTATCAAAGCATAAATTACCCATTTAATTACATCAAACCAAGCTGAATCATTATTTACTGTTGCTGGACTTAAAGGTTCTTTTGAAAGGGTAGTATTTAAAATAATATGTTGTTCGGGATTAGGTAAAGTTTGACGACGATGTAGCAATTGAGATTTATCGGAAGTCATCCCATCACAACGTCCTTCTGCATAAGCAGCATAAGCAGGGTCTGCTTGTTGAAATGTTAATGTCTCAGCTTCAATGTTTCGTTGACGGAGATTGTCTGCTAAGTTTAGTTCTATTGTTGTACCTGCTTCAACACAAATTGATTTGCCTTGGAGATCCTCTAAAGATGTAATCCCACTATCATCACGGACCATTATGCTCTGACCATCATAAAATGTTGTGGGGGCAAACTCTAGACCTACAATGGTATCTCGGCGAATAGTCCAAGTTGTGTTTCGAGAAAGCATATCTACTTCTCCACCATTGAGAGCTGTGAAACGCTCAGTTGAATCTAGGTTGCGATATTTTACAGCATTTGGGTCATTAAATAAAGCTGCTGCTACTGCCTTGCAGATATCCACATCTATTCCGGAATAGTTGCCATTTTGGTCTACAAAGCTAAATCCTCCCATGTTCCCTTCTACACCACAATGTAGTTTGCCACGATTTTTTACAACATCTAAACGACTTTTTCCTGGTGGGGTTGGTTCAGGTGGGGAATTTTCACAAGATGTCAAGTATGTAGAAAATAGTAAAGTTGTCAATAGCAAATATACCCATTTTTGCATAATTTCTTTTCACTCTCCTGCTAAGAACTTTTCATTTACCGAATAATTAAGGTTTAAAGCCTCTCCTTTAACTTTTGAGGGGGTTTGGGGGAGCTATAAGTCCCGCGCTATATTCGCGGATAATTAGCGCCGGGATACATGGACTCCCCCAAGCTAATTTTATCTGGTCAAACCCGGTAAAATTAGCAGTTACTACAATCTGTTTTTTGTGGTAAGATTCTTTTCATGCTGAATCTAAACTACACCTATCGCATTTACCCCGATCAAAAACAAGTCGAGTTGCTCAACGAATGGCTCGAAACTTGTCGAGTAGCTTACAACTACGCGCTCAGGGAACTGAAAGACTGGATTGCTTCTAGAAAGTGTCCAGTAGATAGGTGTAGCTTGGAGTCAGAGTACATAATGAGCGCCGATTATCCATTCCCTGGGTATCAGCAACAGCAAAACAAACTCCCCAAAGCTAAAAAAGAGTTTCCTCGTTTAGCAGCAGTGCCCTCTCAGGTTCTGCAAACAACCATCAGGAGATTGCACGATGCTTGGGACTTTTTCCAGAATAGAGGTTACGGATTTCCTAGGTACAAAAAGTATGGACAAATGAAGTCGATACTTTTCCCTCAGTTTTCCACCAACCCAATTACAGGGTGGCAAATCAAGTTACCCAAGTTAGGGAGAGTCCAAATCAACTTGCATCGACCAATCCCTGACGGGTTTGTTGTCAAACAAGTCAGAATTCTCAAAAAAGCGATGGGGTGGTTTGCTGTTATTGCCATTCAATCTGATATTTCTATACCAGAACCAGAGCCTCATGGTCATTTCGTGGGAATAGATATCGGACTGAACAGTTATCTGGCAACCAGTGACGGCTTTACAGAACCAGGACGCAAATTCTTTGCAACAGAGCATCGTCGGCTGTAGGCGAAAGCCTTGCCGAAGGCTAAGTGCTACAACGCAGATTGTCGAAGAAGAAAAAACGTTCTGCTAACTATGAAAAAGCCAGGATTAAAGTAGAAAAGCAGCACAATCATATCGGTTTCAAGCGCAAAGACTATCAGTTCAAGTTAGCTCACAAATTGTGTGACATGGCCGGAACAATCTTCGCCCTCGGATATTGATTTCCGAGTTATGGCAAAAGGATTTCTTGGCAAACACACGATTGATGCGGCTTTTGGGCAGTTTCGGAGTATTCTTTCTTATGTGGGAAAAAAGCGAGGGGTATATGTCGCCGAAGTAGACCACAAGGGGACATCTCAAACCTGCCCAAACTGCCGAATTGAAGTGAGGAAAGAACTGTCTGATAGATGGCATAGCTGCCCAGAATGTAAGTATGAGGTCGATCGCGACATAGCCTCAGCTCAGGAAATCTGTAACCGAGGCTACGAAGCACTTAGTACCCAGGGACTCTGGGGGAAAGAAATTGGCTGTCAAGTCGGGCTGTCGGGGGCTTTTTACCTAGACAAGTGGCGTAGGGCAGCAATATCTAACAGTGATGTTGGAAGCCCGCGCTTTATCTATTGATTCAGCGCCGGGAGGATGTCACCGGAATGGAGGAGAATAAAGTAACCCACCATTTGTCCATAAGTTATTTTGACCGCGAGGTAACTTAAATTGAGATTGTGCTCCTAAGTTACGGCCATAAATTTCACCATAGTTACCTACTTGCTTAATTACACGATAAGCAAAATCATTGCTCAAACCCAAACCTTCACCCAGGTCTCCTTCTACTCCTAAAAAGCGTTTGATTGTAGGGTCCTCAGAATTTTCTTTCAGGTCATCTACATTTGCTTGGGTAATACCTAACTCTTCAGCTTCTATCAAAGCGTAAGTTACCCACTTAACTACGTCAAACCAGGCTGAATCATTATTTTTCGTCACAGGACCCAAAGGTTCCTTGGACATAGTAACAGCTAGGATGGTATGAGTATCTGGATTAGGTAGAGTACTACGACGACCCAATAACTGAGATTTATCAGAAGTCATCCCATCACAACGTCCTTCTGCATAAGCGGCATAAGCTGGGTCTGCTTGTTGAAATGTTAAAGTCTCAGCTTCGATGTTTCGTTGACGGAGATTGTCTGTTAGGTTCAGTTCTGTTGTTGTACCTGCTTCCACACAAATTGATTTGCCTTCCAAACCCTCTAAAGATGTAATCCCACTATCAGCACGGACCATCATCCCTTGACCATCATAAAATGTTGTGGGGGCAAATTCTAGACCTACGGTGGTATCTCGGCTAATGGTCCAAGTAGTGTTTCGAGAAAGCATATCTACTTCTCCACCATTAAGAGCGGTGAAACGCTCAGTTGAATCTAAGTTACGATATTCTACAGCATTTGGATCATTAAATAAAGCTGCTGCTACTGCCTTGCAAATATCCACATCTATTCCTGAGTAGTTGCCATTTTGGTCTACAAAGCTAAATCCTGGTATGGCTCCTTCTACCCCACAGTTTAATGTACCACGCTCTTTTACTATATCTAGACGACTGGTGGTTTGTTGACTTTCTTCTTCACAAGCTGTTAATGGTAGTACCACCAACACAGTTGCTACTAGCAGAGATAACCATTTTTGCATAGTTGATTACGATTTTTTTAATCTGGGAAAAATAACCTCTTCAAAACTACCATAACGTTTAACTTAGCGATCGCTTCTAGGATATTTCCAGCAAATACTTTCCACATTTAGCAGGGAACAGGCAACAGCTCCGGAAGGCAACAGGCAAAAGTTGGAAAACATTTTCTAGTCTAAGATTTGTCATTAGCATAAGTCAAACACCAATTCTTTCTTAGCTATATTTATTTGAATAGTTTCTATTTATATTTGACTATATACGACTCTATTTCTATAGAACTTTTACTATACTGATGGTGAAGGTTCTCTGCCCAAACGTTCTTCAGCTAAATCTCTAATTAAAGACAACCGAGACTGAATATATTCGTTAATCAAATCTGCTTCCTTGCCATTGAGGGAATTTCTAGTTTTCAACTGTTTGATTAACCATTGAACTAGGGTAGCATCATCTAGAGATATTAGGGTTGTAGCTTGGGAGTTTTCGATTAAAGACCAAAGCTGACGCAACATTGTGGGAGTCATAGAATCTCCATATAAGTATAGATAATCATCTTTTGGCAGATTGGTAAAGGCTGGTTAGTCACCAGAATGTAGCTTACAGCACATATATTTCCAATCTTATGTTTTTTAACTATTCTTTTATATTTAGTTAATAGTAACCGAAATTTACTCATATCAGAAGTGGTTAAACACAATAAGTTACAATTGTTACCAATATCTTTACAAACCGATGTTGTTCTTTACTTATTTTTGATGGGATTCAAAAAGTTTCATGGTTATTTGCTCAGACCGAAGATTAAAGTTAAGTGAATGTACATATTTTTTAGCGACACACATTATACTTTTTTTTATCTAAAAACAGTATTCTTATATACAAATATCTAAGAATTAATTTCTTGATAAACTTTTTGTATTCTGTCTAATTCAAGGTCGGATAGATAATCTACACACCAGTTGGCCAAACGCTGGAGCATATGAAAAGGATAAGTATGGGCGACGCCAACCACAGACATTCCTGCTAATTTAGCTGCTTCAATTCCGGCAAAAGTATCTTCTATAACTAGACATTCTGAAGGTTGTAGATTTATGTCTGTATATTGTTGATTGAGAATATTCACTGCCAATAAATAAGCATCTGGTTTTGGCTTACTAACTTCGACATCATCTCCAGAAATAATTGTCTTAAAAAATCATCTAAATTAGCTTTGTTTAAGACTAATTCTATTTCGGATCGAAGAGCACCACTAACCACAGCCATTTTCAGATTTGCTTTAGCGACCTGAGAAATAAAATCTATCGTATCTGAATAAATTGGTAACTCTTCAAGACTTTCTAATTGTTGTTGATAAGCTAGAGCTTTACGTTTAATTAACTGGTCTAAATATCCTTCATTAATATATCTACTTCTTTCAGTAAGTATGTTTTCTAAACAAGCACGGTCGCTTCTTCCTAAACAGAATTGGTTGTATTCTCCTGGTCTAAGGAGTAAATTTTCATCAATTAACACTTGCTCTATTAATTTTTCATGGAGAAATTCATCATTAATAATTACACCATTAAAATCGAACAAAACAGCTTTGAGAGTCATTTCAGTTAGCCTCCTCCGGAGGAACTTCGTTAACAGTTAACAGTTATCAGTTATCAGTTATCAGTTAGCCTCCTATGGTCAGAACTTTCCTAGGCCATGCTACGCAAACGTTATCAGTACCGACTGCTGTTTGGGCCGCATTCTGTAGGAAAGCATGAGGGACCGAAATACTGAAGTTTACTTTCTCTTGGTCCATTAGATATGGCAAGGTTTCCTCGCCATTTCTCGACCGCTTTTCATTCCCTTGTAAGCGACACTAGGGACGCAGCCAAAGGAAGGCTATTGACCCTATTTTTTTGTCATAAATTCTAGGGATTTATAATTCAATTAATTACAATAACAAAAGTGGTCAGGACTTATAATTTTAGTGGTCTAGGTTGACAATTATAAAGAATACCAAATCTTAAAAAGTTTGCTATACATCTTTTTAATAATGACCTCTTCTTAAAAAAGAAGAGGATTTACTAAAAAATAATATTAATGAAATTTATCCTTAATTAAAGAGAAACTTCAAACCTGAAATTATCAATTATTCAGTGAGGCGATCGCTTTGCGCCTCCAGACATAATACTATTTCGGAATAGTTCTATAGCTTCTTGGTCAATTAAAAAGTTGCTGACCAATGGCACAAGAAATTTTTCGTATATTGGATTTTTCTTAACGGCCATCAAATTTTTCCTTGCACTATGGAACCAAAAAATTAGGAAATTTTCTTGTGTAAAGCTTTTCTAGCAATTTTTGTCACATAAACGGTTACAGCAATTGTGGCTATTAAACCTACTCCATAAAGAATCCATTCTGCTGTGGTCCGCGTCCCTCCTTCTGTGCCCAAAGTTGCCAAACTACCAGCCAGAGAACCAAGATATACATACATTATTGTTCCTGGCATCATCCCAATCCAAGAAGCGAAAAAATAGTCTGGTAAAGATACTTGGGTTAAGCCAAAAGCATAGTTGAGTAGGTTAAAAGGAAAAAATAGGAGATAAACGAGTTAGTCCAACAATTTTCCATCCTTCGTCGGCTACTGCTTCATCAATGGCCTTAAAGTTTTCATTTCCTTCTATCTGTTTGGACACCCAACCTCGCGCCAGATAGCGACCGACGAGGAAGGCACAAGTTGCACCTATAGTGGAACTGATGGAAACATAGATGGAACCGAAAATCGGGCCGAATAACAGACCTGCACCTAGAGTTAGTAGTGAGCCTGGAAGGAATAAAACTGTGGCCAAGATATAAATAATTATAAAAGCTATAGGACCCCAAGGGCCAAGGGTTTTTATCCAATCTAGGGCATTTATCAAGAGTTGTTGAGCGTTAAATTTATGAGCAATAACTAGGAGAGTTGCAACTACAAAAACGATTAATAGTGGTTTGAGTAGCTTGTTTAATTTTTGCTTTTTTTTGTTTCTTGTTCTAGGTTATTCATCTATATACAGAATTTACAATAATGGTTGGTATTAATGTATATGATACTGTATATAGAGGTACAAACCTTGATTTTAATTGTAGTCTTATCAGATTTTTATCTAATTTTCATTTAACATCGATTATGACTATGGAGTGTTTGGGGATAATTTTTTGAGTTTTTTTTAGACATCTCTGATACTCATGTTTAACTTATTAACTTAGCTGTTTTATTCATAGAGGTGTTTGGTAAATATTTAAAATTGAATGACTGTTAGAAACAGGTTTTAGTTAAAGTTAGAGATTTTAGACCTAGTTTTCTAACAGATATTTTTCTAGTAATTCCAAAATAGTTATCCTTATACATACCTTATTTGTTAGGCATTCGGGTTATATGACTAATTCGAGTCTTCAAATTAACTTGCTAATTAGCTGAATTTAATGGCTCTTTAGCTACATCATTTAAACCTACTGAATTAAGCAGATTTTGCCATTCTGATTTAAGTTTGTTATCGTTCGGATTCAAACTAATTTTTTCTGCTAAGGCATCCAGTTTTTCATGCCATATACCTGCGTTTGAATAAATTAACCAGCGATCGCTTTCTGATGTTTGCTGTAGTTCTCTTGTCAAATTTGGGTTGGGATTAACTCTTTTAATTGAGCTTTGGACAACAGTTCCATAACCACTTCCTTCGCAGCTCAAAGAGAATGTCCAGCTATAATCTTCACCTACTTTTAATTCTGGTTGATTGCTGGGAATTTTAATGCGTATAATGCCCTGACTATTTGATACTGGTAGTAGCTTTTCATAAACTATTTTTTGACTAGAGTCTTTCAAGATAAATTCTCCAGCTATAGCTGTGTTTTCTGGCACATACATATAAATTGTTGGATGTGAGGCTAGGGTTACTAGGGTTAATTCTTGTCTTTGATTTATCTTGGGAATTAGAGGAGTTAGAGGTTTTTGATTCTCATCTACACAATTATCTTGTCCTCGCGATCCTCCACCATAAGTACCTGTTGAACCGCCTTGTACTCTAGGAGTAACAGAGTTTGCTAAGGTATTTTGAGAAATACCTAGAGTAGTATTTGCTTTCCTATTAGTTGAACTAGCAGAATGAGTAGATTTTGCTGATGTACTGTTGGGAAAAGAAGTAGTAAATAATCCTAAAACTAATGTGAAAATCATAGTTTTGAGAGTAATAGAAAAACGGAAATTTTGTAGATACATATTCTTAGTTCCTTTTTTGGCTAAATGTTTTAATTACTTATTACTATTATAGTTTATTCATTTACGAATTGTGTCAGTAGCTAGTGCAAGAAGGCATAAGACAGGAAGCAGAAGGGAAAAAAGCTTGCAGAAGTAACTTTTTAACCTGATTTTAACTAATTAGTCAAGTAGGTGCTGAAATTAAGTCTAAAATGTCCGAAGCGAGGTACGTTTGCACAGTGACCTAGGAAAACAATCCCATAGTTAAGATTGTTTTTCTGACAATTTATACCATTTTGATAAATGTTTGTTACAAATGCTAGGGATGTTATATATAACTTCTCTAGGTCATTTCAGTTATCAGTTAGCCTCCTCCGGAAGAACTGCGCCCTTCAGTTATCAATTAGCCTCCTCCGGAGGAACTGCGCCCTTCAGTACCTCTGTAATAAGGAGGCTTGACATAAGGAATATTCTCTTCTCTTGGTAGATTAGATATGGCGAGGAGACCCGCTCTTATCAGAGCCGCTCCGAATTGCGCCATCTCTCGACCGCTTTTTTATCCCCTTAAAAGGCTATGCTTTATAAACATCTTTCTTAACATAAAACGCGGACATTAGTGAGAAGTTATGTGTAAGTCATTTGAGAGGCTTTTTCCTCAGAAAAGTGTATTGAATTAGACGTTTTTTTGAATATTCTTACTCCTCACGCTCCCCACACCTCCCCATCCTCCCATCAAGGTTTCAGGAGTTCCTTATCAGGGATAGCTTAAAAGGGGAGGCTTGAGACTAAAAATTTTCGGTTAGAAGAAAGAAGCAAGAAGGAAGAAGGCTAGGACTTACGCAGATACGCTATATAGTACTTGTAACTATTGTCCAATAGTTACTGTACTCTATACATAGTGTCTTTGCGTAAGTCCTGAAGGGGTTAATATTGAAAAAAAGGGAAAAACAAACTATAGAGATAACTATCTAAAATGAACTGGAGCAGCTATTTTTAAGCCTATCCGATCGAGAAATAACTTTTTGTAGCATTCTTTTTTCAAAGTGGTATTACTCCCAAATTTTCCTAGTTCTGATGCAGTACATTACATTTATTTCTAACCATATACTTACTTATGCAATCCTGCACTAGAGTGTTGATAAATAGTTGAATATATTTTTGTGCTTGTAGAAAAATAGCCAAATTGATCGGGAGTCAAAATTTCAAATTATTTGTTGTTTATGGTTAATTTAAAAATAGTTTTTCCCAGTAACTAAGTATACATTTACTGGTATTTTTTCCTTTTAAATTTAAATTACCCCAGGGTTCTACTGAAAATCTTTTATCTAAATATTCCAAAGTTTCTTGAGCAATCAAAACTCGACAAATTCCTGGATGACGGTCTTTATCAAAACTTTCTAAGCGAGAAGCAATATTGACTCCGTCGCCAATTACTCCATATTCTAAGCGATTTTTTCCACCTAAACTACCAACTGTAACAGTTCCGGTATAAATTCCTACACGCATTTTTAATTCTGGAGAATTTTGTTGTTGCCATTTTTGATTTAATTGTGATAGATGTTTACCCATTGCTAAAGCACAATTAACTGCATTTTGTGCATCTATAGCAATCTCTTTAACACTGGTACGAGGTACTGGTATTCCAAATACTGCTATAACTCCATCTCCAGTAAATTTGTTGACTATTCCGTGATGATTTATGACAATATCTGTCATGGCACTCAGATATTCATTCAACCAATTCATCAAAGCTTCTGAAGTTTTTTTTTCGGAGATACTGCTAAAGTTTTTTAGGTCAGTAAATAAAATTGTTGCTGTAACTGTTTTTGGAGGTAAAATCCCACTATTAATCAGATATGAACGTTCCTGCCAAAGAGCTTGAGCAATCTCTGGAGAAGTTTGTTGACCTAATAATTTCATCACCATATTTTGTTGTTGCCATGATTCCTGAATTTTGTAGACTATTACTACCCCACTTGTCATAACTATTCCTAATGTTGGTGCTGCTACAGGTATCCATCCCATCTTGATAAAAATTCCATAACTAATAACTATTAAAACTCCTAAAGCTAGAACATTAATTAACAGTAAAGTTAAAGGTCGTCTGGTATACCAAGCAATACTACCACCGACTATTGACCAACTGAAAATCCATAGTATTTCCGTTGATTCATCCCAGTACCAAAATAGCTTTTGACCGTCAAGAACTGCACTAAGAATTTGACTGGTAGCTTGGGCATGAATCTCTAGTCCTGACATCTTTGAATTTAAGAAATTTAACTGAGCAAAACTGTAAGGAGTAAGAAAAAAGTCGTTGCTACTAGAAGCTGTATTACCAATCAAAACAACTTTATTTTTAACTAATTCGGGGTCAAAATTACCTAACAAAACATCTTTGATTGTAATTTTTGGAGCTATAGATTGAGAATTACGATAATTAATTAAAATTGGATATCCCTGAGCATCAATTTGTTGATATCCTCCAGAGTTTGGTTGTAATTTTTTAAATAATGCGTCACCTAATTGATATTCGTTATTTTCAGTTATCTGAGGAAATATTTCATATTCTTGGAGATAAGCGAGGGCTAAATGTAAGGCAAATGCCACCATTGTTTCCTCATCATTATTAATAAAAAATGAATAGCGACGAACTACACCATCTGGGTCAAGAGGAATATTATTAAAGCCAATTCTTTCCTTTGGGATACTAGGAGGTGGCAATATTGTACTCATAGATTGATTGGCAATAAAAGTAATCCCAAAAACATTCGGTTTCTGTAGTTGTTCTACTAATTCTGTATAACCGGAATCTTTAGGGACATTTCGGTATATATCTACACCTATTACTGAAGGTTCATGCTCTTGTAGAGAAGCTAAAACATCTGCTAAATTTCTGTCGGATATTGGCCACTGTCCCAAATACTGTATATCTTCTTCAGTAAGTTCCACTATTAATAATCTAGAGTCAGAGATTCGCTCGGGCCTCAGACGTACCATTCCATCAAATATAACTAGCTCTAGTCGCTGCAATGCTCCTAAGTACCTGAAAAATAATAAACTCAGAATTGCTGCACCAGAAGCTAAAATTGCTGATGTTGGGATTCCGTAAGAATGGACTTTTTTATATATCCACTTAACAAAACGTATAGGATGCATAATTTTGATGGCCATTCATCCTGATTAGATTTAGCTAGAGCGTCGAGAAGCCTCACACCATAATTGAAAATTTGGTGTGAGATGAATCGACGGTAAATTAATGGGACTCGATGTCCCATTAATTTACAAATTTTATGTTATGATAGACTCAAGCTGGTTTGAGTTAACAACCGCCAGTGATGAACCATGAAAATAAAATAAGATATGGGGTTATATCCCAGAAATCCTAGTAATCCGTTGGGAATGTAAAATCTGATTGCGGCGCTAGGTGAGCAGCTTTTTTATTGGCAAAAAGGGCGGCGGGGCATCCCGTCCTTAAAGCTCGTAGCGTCCCACGCAATGGCAGGACTATGAAGCGAGAAGCCCACGCTATACCTTCGTGGTTAGTGTGGGAGTATGTCACGATGAAGCAAGTATTCTCCACACCCTTGCTCAACTTAAACAGAAAAAAGCGTGGGAATTACTAAACTTCACCTAATTTCACTTACTTATGTCTTGTGCCATCTGGCATAATTGCACCGCTAAGGAGCGCCCCTTCTATACTAGCTCCTTCAAGGCTGGCTCCTCCTAAATTTGCACCTTCTAAATTTGCTCCTGCTAAATTTGCTCCTTCCAAGTAAGCTCCTCCTAAGTTAGCTCCTGCTAGATAAGCACCTTCTAAATTTGCACCTTCCAAGTAAGCTCCTCCTAAGTTAGCTCCTCCCAGATAAGCTCCTCCTAAGTAAGCTCCTGCTAGGTTAGCTCCTCCCAGATTAGCTCCTCCTAACTTTGCCCCTGCTAGATTAGCTACTGGTAATTTTGCTTCTACCAGGTTAACTCCACCTAAATTTACGCCTCCGAGTCTGGCTCCTTCTAAGTAACAATTTGGACATTCGCGAGTTTCGAGCAACAGTCTAATGTTTCGTTCTATTTGTTGGTTAGTCATTATTTGGAATAATAAAATATAGTCTAGATATCTATTTTAGGTGTTGGTGAAGTGCATGTATGATATTAATCTTAATTATTTAGAGTCAACCCACCCGCGCACCCTTCCCAGGAGGCAGGGTCAATTTATTGTCACGCTTAGAAAAATTGACGGGGAGATGGGGAGATGGGGAGATGGGGAGATGGGGAGATGGGGAGATGGGGAGATGGGGAAATGGGGAGATGGGGAGATGGGGAGATGGGGAAATGGGGGACCAACCCCTAACCCTTCCCAGGAGGGGAATGTGGGGAGATGGAGAGATTTGTATATTTGCACAATTAAATGTATTTCTGATGAATATTCTCTGAGGACAAAGAATTAGCCTTGCCTCCCAGGAGGGGGAGGACCTCCTCAGGAGGAAAGGAAACAAAGAAGAAGAAATAGTAGTAGAAGGGGAAAGTTTTTTGTTCGCGCTCTTATACGGACAAGATATCATACCTCTTTTCACCAACGCCCTATTTTATAAACTATAGTGCTATAGAGTGAATTATTCGGTAATACTAAATTTGATTTACTTAAGATTATTGTTTATGAAAGGAGGAAGTAGAGCAAAATCATCAATTTTTTTTAATGTATGATACTTAGTATAGATATTGGGAAACAAGGAAAACAGAGAAGGTAAAATGAGGAGAGGATAGAGTTTTTTGGATTGTTAATTAAGGGGAGATGATATTAGTATTACCCTGATTTTTAGATTGGCTGCTAGATATCTTTACCGAGAAATTGGGGGTTGCACATTATGGAATGATAATGCAAAAATTGCTTTATATTTTGACTAAAAACCATTAATTAATCATTCTACCAATTCTCAAATCCAAAATCCTGTTCATCAAAAATCTCAAATCATTTGTCACTGTGCAACGCCAGAAATTGTGGTATATGAGCCTCCTGTTTTAAGAGGATAAAAAAAGAGAATATTCCTTATGTCAAGCCTCCTTATTGCAGAGGTACTGTTAGCGTAGCTCCTCCGGAGGAGGCTAACTGATAACTGAAATGCCTGATCATTTCAGTTAATCATTATCGACACAAAGGTTAGCTGGTAAGGGGCTAATTTTTTGATATTCTGATAGGTACTTTTCTAAACTTTCAAATTGAGATAAATTAAGACTGTAATATATCCAACGACCATCCTGGCGACTTTTAACTAAAGAAGCTTCTTTAAGATTTTTGAGATGAAAAGACAGTTTGGACTGAGAAACTTGAAGGCGATCGCATATATCACATACACATAGTTCTTGTGTACGCAACAGTTCTAATATTTTAATTCGTAATGGGTCAGAAAGTGCCTGAAAGCTTGCTGCCATAGAAGTAGGGGATAAGTTTAGTGATGTTTCTAGCATTTGTTTTAGTAATAATTTACGAGCTTTGTATGTCAGTTAGTAATGTATAGTGTTGCTAACTATATATTATCATAGATTTGGGATATCTGGAAATTAAACACCTTTAAATTAATCCTTTAGTAGTAGCTTGGGGATGAATTTCAACTATATTAGACATCTGGCGGTCATAAGAAATAAAATAAATTATCGCACAGAAATTATCAATTTTTTCCCCTAGTCCCTAGTCACTACTCGCTCTTTTCCGGAGATATATATTTTTTACGAAAGATGGACGATAGTTTGAAAACCACGTCTTTTTAAAGCGTGGATGAAAAACGAATGGGGGATTTTAATCGCCTTAAAAATTTGTCATTTTCTATTCTTTAATTTTATCCTATTAAAGGAGGTGATAAAGATGTATGGATGTCAGCAATAGTTAATTAAAATTTCGGGAATTATACCGTTTTTAGAATACTTATGTAATACAGCAAATAAACTCATTAATTGTGGGATTTATTTGGCTAGGCAATGGTATTTTAAGTTGGGTAATATTCCGGGAAAATATAACTTAGAAAAGAAGTGAAAGTCCAATAGTAATTATCAGTTTTTGTATTCTCAAGCAGCACAACAAACTCTTAGAGGTGTAGCAGAATAATTTAAGTCTTATCAAGCACTTTCTCAGAAGTATTTCAAAGGAGAATTAATATCATGTCCGCTGGGGCGCGTTTGTGTAAACCCAAAGGTGAATATCTACAAGAAATTTAAGTTTTTTTCTTGCTCTTAGGTATTCCTGACTGTTCCCTGTTCCCAGCTCCGGTGTTCCCTACTCTTGCTATACAATACCGATGCTACCGGACATGATATAACTGATAAACCTCAACTACGAAAATATCGCAAAAAGGGAGGAATGGGGGTAATAACTTATCCGTGCGCAAGCTTTAAAGCTGGAAAATGGTCAAGTTAAAGTACCTCTGGGAAGAAAGGTTAAAGCAGCATTTAAAGTTGATAGTTTTCTCTTAGATTTCCTAAGTAATTTTGAGTTTAAAGAAATTAGAGAAATTAGAATTTTACCTCGTAACTTCTGTTTTTATGTTGAATGGGTTTATAAGTTAAAAGCCGATCGACCTCAGCTAGATCGAGCCAAAGTTATAGGGATAGACCACGGAGTTGATAATTGCAGGACTTACGCAAATTGACTGTCAAACCACCATCTGTAGGGGCGAATGGCATTCGCCCTCTCTATATATAGAGTCTCTGCGTAAGTCCTGAATTGGTTAAGTTGTGTCTCTAATGTAGGTACAAGTTTGATCATTGATGGTAAACACCCACCCCTTTAGTTCCCCTCCCACCCACCCCTTTAGTTCCCCTCCCACCCACCCCTTTAGTTCCCCTCCCAGGAGGGATAGGGGAGGGTTGGTACAACAAACAAATAGCTACAATTAAAGATAATAAACCCCAAGGATTTTGGTCAAATAAATTAGCGCACATAACTGAAAAACGTAATAGACAAGTGCGTGATGCTATTAACAAAGCAGCAAGATTGGTGATTAATCATTGCCTTAAATATGGAATTGGTCGAATAGTTTTTGGTTGGAATAAACGACAAAAAGATAGTATTAATATCGGTGCAAAAAACAACCAAAAGTTTGTACAAATCCCCACGACTAAACTCAAAGAACGAATTATTCAGTTATGCGAATTATACGGCATAGAGTTTATTGAAACTGAAGAATCGTATACCTCACAAGCTAGCTTTTTAGATGATGACTTCTTGCCAAACAAGGCGTGAAAAACCCGGAAGCAGGAAGCCATCAGGCAAGCGAATTAAGCGATGCAGCGCCGCAAAAGGGGGTTTCCCCATGAGCGACTGCATCAAGACAACGAGGACTCTATCAAACTCAAAAGGGTTTGTTAGTTAATGCCGATTGTAATGGCGCAGCTAATATCCTCAAAAAAGTAGTGGCAACTTTAGGGTTTTCCCTTAAAGAAGTCAGTAGAGGCAGTTTGATCGTGCCTTTGAGAATCCTGTTTTGGATTGCTTAAGAATCCCCTGTGCTTGAGCCAGGAGAATATCAATAGCTCTAAGTTATCAGGACTTACGCAAAAAAGGAAATTATACACCATCTGTAGGAACGCCATTCGTCAGCTATGCGTCAGCAAACGGCCGAAAGCTTGCGCATAACTATCGTTAACGCCCCTACTATATGTGGTGGTTTTGCGTAAGTCCTGTTATATTAATGACCCACTGCAACTAGAGCCACAACCTGCGGTACAACCGTAACAATAATTTGCTGTTTGCACTTGTTCAATTATGTCTAAACTATTAGCTTCTAATAACTTAGCTACTGTGATTTTTTCAATTTTGTTAGTTTGAGCTGGGATATTTTCCATCTGATTAAAGTCACAGTCATAGACATTACCTAAATAATCAATTGATAACTCATTTCGACACATTAAATTTTCTACAGTCTCAGAGTTAAAATTTGACTCTAAAAATCTAGATAAGGCTGATATATTTTTCTATTTTGAAGATATAGTTTAGTTCTACCTATGGGTAAGTTGGTAATTGTAAACAGTTGGTTGAAGTTGATATTAAAATGTTCTTTAAATATTTTTTATAATCTTCTTCTAGATTTTTTGATTAGGAGGAAGGGTAAATTGATTTTGATTTGGAACGGGAGGATTATAAACTAAATCTAAGACCAGGTTTTGATCTTTTCCATATCCTAATTTGTTTAACCATTGCAATGCTTTAATTGATTCACTATACACGCCATAACCTCGAATTTTATCGACATTATCTTCTAAATAACAAGGCAATGATGCAACAATTCTCAGTTGATTTTCAGCGCAATATTCTGGAATATCTGTAAATCCTTTAACAAAATAAATCGTTAAATTAGAACGAACAATCACTTCTTTTTTCTTTGCTCTAGCAGCTTCAACTAATTGTTTAAATCCATAGTTCATTTCCGGGCACCGCCGGTCAAGTCAACTGTTTGAATTTGAGGAAATTTATTAATTAGTTCAATTAATTGTTCGCATATTTCTGGGGAAAGTTCTTCTGTTCGTTTCGGACTTGCTTCGACATGGCAATGGGTACAGGCAAGATTACAACGTTTGCCAAGATTAATTTGTAAAACAGTAATTTTTTTCTTGGTTAGGGTTTTATTAAGTTTGACTTTGAAAGGTTCAAAAGCTGTATTAACCATTTTTATAACTTGATAATAATAATTTTACTTTTACTGAAAAATTGTGGGTATGCGCCTCCCTTTTAAGGGGATAAAAGCGGTCGTTTTGCTGGCGCATAACTATGTTAACGCTACGCGACATGTTTGCGGAGCATGACAAACGGAAAAAGCGGAGCGCACCCGTTGGGTGGGATGGATGGGTTTCCTAACCATATCCAATCGACTAAAAGAAAGAGAATAGTCTTTATGTCAAGCCTCCTTATTGCAAGAGGTACTGAAGTCCGCAGTTCCTCCGGAGGAGGCTAACTGTTAGCGTAGCTCCGACCACAGGAGGCTAACTGAAATGACCAGTACAGAAATTTTTACTAGGGTAAGAATTTTGGGCGATCGCTCCACTTGTATTAGTATTTTATTTAATAGTTGAATTAGAGTTGAGGAAACAACCAGTAGTTATTTCTACACTTAGATATAGCAGTAATGGCAAATTTATGAAAATAGTGATGTTTGGTAAGCATTCAGCTAGCTCGCATTTCCGTTTGTCATGCTCCGCAAACAGCAATCAGATGCATGAAAATATTCAAACAATAACTGAGGTTAGGTTATGGGCAATTTAATTAATGAACTTTAATTCTCCTTGGTGGATAATTCCCTTCTAGTATGATAATGAGTTTATACCACATAGCTTATGGCTGACTGCTGGATGCTTAGGATGTTTGACAAAAATCAATACATTTAGACATTTATAATTAAATCTAAGTAAACTGAATCTAACCTGAGAAATAATTAAGAAATAGGGGAGGAGCTATAAGTACCTGTATTTTAAGTTAGGAAGTCAGGAGTTGACAAAAAAGCAAATTATGAGACGAATATTATACAACTGATAACTGAGTCAAAATATCAAAAATTATTTTATAGAAAGGATAGTATTTTTCATTAATTGATAATTGATAATGGATAATTGATAATTACCTCTGGTTAAAACCGCTACGGAATTGAATATAAGGAAATATTATTTCTTCTCTTGGTCGATTGGATATGGTTAGGAAACCCATCCATCCCTCGACCGCTTTTTCCCGATCAAGGGGAGGCTTCAAGGCGCGAATTATTTAATTATTAGTTATTAATAATTAATAATTCGGTAATTAACAGGATTTCGTTTTGGTTGAGTATAAAATTCAATTTAATTCTAGTATTGATAGCAGTCTAAGAAAAAGGCGGGGACAGATAGAAAGCTTAAAGCTCAGAGAAAGTAAAAATATTACTTCTTCCTTCTTCCTTCTTCCTTCTTCCTTCTTCCTTCTTCCTTCTTCCTTATGCAACATGAAGATTATTATATATAGCTGTCCTAAATAGATTTTGAACAAATTTTAGTTATCTAAATACTGAGGATTACTTCTCTTGATATGTAGCTAATGTTCATATTCTATCTAGGATAACTATAGTAGTGCTGAAAATCCCAAAAAAGATTTTCTATTCCTTCTTTATTCCTCCTTGCCTAAAAAATTAGGCACTAAAAAACCTAGTTATGTTAAAGAGCAGAAAAAATATTAATTTCCTAAGCTTCGTTCCACATAACCTTAACTTTATCTGGCATAAAACTAGCTATTTCTTGAATTCTTTCTGGAGATAGTTCTTCCTTTGTTGCAGAAAAAACAGCTTTAATTACAGTTTCCGGTGCTACTCCTTTAGGAACACCTGATTCTTGATTAATTCGGAAAATAAAAGTATCACCATCAAATGTAAGTGGTGGTCGAATTTTACTCAGAAAAGCAACAAGTGGATTATTATCTTTCCAAAGTTCTGCTATTTCATCTGGGTCTGGTTTTTCACTACCGGAACTTAAATCTGAAGCTACCTGATTAGATGCTTCTGTTGTCATTAAATCGCGCATTGTACGAAAGACAATAACACTAATATCTCTAGCATCATAAATATCTGGTAATCCTGCTTGAGTTTGAACTTTCTGAAGAAAAGGCACAAATTTTTCATCTACAGGGAATTGTTGAGAATCTGTCATAATTAAATCCTTAAATATTATTAGGTAATTAGATATTATCACATAGTTCAACAATTAATAATTAGGGTTTGCGTATGGAAAGTATTTTGATAGGGGTAGGAGTCAGGAGTCAGGAGTCAGGAGTCAGGATAAATGGGAATTATAGAGAAGGTAGTCGAAAAAATTTTCCCTTAATTTTTCTGCCATAATTTTCCCAAAATACTAGCTTTATGTAGCTATTTTCACCTAAAAGCTGACACTTTTTTAGATCAAAAAATTATACAACCAATATCAGTCAATGCTTTGATATTTAATCAGCAAGCCCTAATTATTAATTATTAATTATTAATTATTAATTATTAATTATTAATTACCTCAGAGCAGTCCCTTTTTAGTTTCCTAAATCTATTTGTTGTTGACTGGGGGGAGTTGTAAATCCAGTTTTATCAAGAATATAAACAACTCCAACCGATAAAATTGCTCCTGCGATTAATCCAATTGCTACTAATACTAAAATAAACCGCTCCAGCATTACCTTAGTTTCAGGATTATAAGATTCTATGACTTCCATTTCATCATTTTGGTCGTTTTTATTTTCTTCTGACTCAACTGAATAATTATCTAAAGGTTGAAAATTTGATTTAGGCATTTTATTAATTGATGGGTAATTGGTAATTGGTAATAGCTCACAGCCTCAAAATTTATGGAATTGTAGGTTTGTAGAACTGGATATAGCTATGACATCTTATCATAACTGATTAGAAGAAGGAAGAGGGAAGAGAGAAGAAGGAAGAGAGAAGAAGGAAGAGGGAAGAAGGAAGAAGGAAGAGAGAAGAAGGAAGAGAGAAGAAGGAAGAAGGAAGAGAGAAGAGAGAAGAAGTAATACCATTTCTCAAAAATTTTTCTACATTTTATTGAGTGGGAGACCCACCCCTACTGCTCCTGGGAGGGGAAGTGGGTAGGGACGTTCCATGGAACGTCCCTACAGATAAATAAACATAAGAATAATTAATACTAAATAGCTAAACAATTATCAAAAAAGTGAGTCGAATGTAGGTTTAATAGTAATCCTAAATGATTATTTATAGCAGTCGAAAAAAAGGTGAAGGTATATCAAAAGCTGAAAACTCATACCATTTTCAAAAAATACTGTTACAGTGCTTTATTCTGTTGGTAGGAGTTTTGAGATTAATACTGTAGCGACCTTTTTTGAATTTGGTATCAGACAATGCCAGATTTTTCCTTCTTCCTTCTTCCTTCTTCTTTCCTCCTTCTGCTATACAAAAAAATACAGTAGAAATTAGTCTCTCGTTTCTACTGTATTTAAAGTCAGAGCATTAATAGCATATCCCTTTAATTAGTGATGAAAAAATCATCTTCTCACTTCAAAAACAAATCTATCTACTCCCATAAATAGCTGATAGCTGATGGCTGTTTGCGCAGCATGACCTAGGAAATGCTTACATCTTAAGGACTACAACAGTCAGTATTATCATTAATACTTGTAATTCGATAATCTAAACCTTTAGTTTCCTTCGGATGCCTATTTTTAGAACGTCGGCAATTAAATTTTTTTGCTGAACTTAATGGAATATCTGTATAAGGTTCAACAGACAAAAAATCCTGATGATAAGGACCATTTTGGTCTGTATAAATTTTGAAAGTTTTATCACAAACAGCCATTCTTTGACCTCTATGCAAAGTATGACCATCATCATCAACTACCTTTTTCCAAGGACCTTTGTAAATTACAGCCTGATTCTTTTCTAAACATTCTCCTTCTTTTCCTTTAAAAGCACGAACTGTCACAGAATTAAATTCAATTCCATCTATTACTTGCCATGGTTTTTCTTGACGTTTGAGAATTTCAACTCCGTAAAAACCAGCCTCTTCAAACATTCTCAGAAAAACATCTTCTCGAAATGCTCCAGCAATACAACCACTCCATAATTCCGGGTCATTAATAATGCCTGGAGTGGGGTCTTCATCGCAGACAATGTCAGAAATAACTGCTCTACCACCTCGCTTTAAAACTCTATAAATTTCACTAAATAGTTTTTCTTTATCTTGAGGGCGAACTAAATTCAATACACAATTAGAAATTACTACATCAACACTATTATCTGGAATTAAAGGTTGTTCCTTGCGGAGAGCATTACATTCTGATTCAAAAGCTGCTAGAGCATCAATAGAAGTAATTGGATTTGCCATTAGCCACTGTTCAACTATGTCTAAGTCAAGGGCTAAATCCTGAATTTTTCCTTTGACAAATTTAGTATTTTTGTATCCAATTTTAGCAGCTATTTCATCTTGATATTTTCGAGCTAATCCTAACATATCATCATTAAAATCTACTCCTATTACTTGCCCTTCAGCACCAACCTTTTGAGCAATAATATAGCAATTTTTTCCAACACCCGAACCTAAATCTACAACTGTTTCTCCTGGATAAATATAACGAGTAGGGTCGCCACAACCATAATCTTTTTGAATAATTTCTTGAGGCAAAATATCTAGATAATTTTCCTCATATTCAGTCGGACAACATAGAGTTGGTTGTACTTGTTGAGCGCCTGCTTGATAACGTTCTAAAACTGCATTTTCAATATTATAGTTAGCAGTCAATTTTTCATTTGTAGTTGTATCGGTCATTTCAGTTATCAGTTATCAGTTATCAGTTATCAGTTATCAGTACCTCTAGTTAAAGTTAGAGGTTTGAAATATTGAACTTTATTTTCTCTTGGTCGATTGGATATGGTTAGGAAACCCATCCATCCCTCGACCGCTTTTTTCATCCCCTTGAAAGGGGATGATTCAGACTTTATTTTTTGGTCATAGATAAATCTTGTTCAAATTTTTCCCAATTCATTATATCTACCAAATAATTAAGCTGAAGACGACACATATTAAGGAAATTTTCACAAAGTATAATTTATATCTTGTGAAAATTTATTTAGTTATATATTTTTATTTAAAACACTTTTAAATGAGTTTTTGCTGAGAAAAAGTAAAGAATAAGAGAATAAATAGGTAGACATAGTGCGGCTACGTGGAACTTAAAAGTCATGCATTTCAAAGTCAATCATTTTTGATTTGTAATTGTTTTAGTATTTTGTAACTGGTCAGTTATTTCTGCCATCCTGCAATAGTTAAACCAAATATCCCTGAAGGAATAAATTTTCCATACTACTCTGACTTCTAGACATCTACATAAAAGAGGGAATAGGGATTAGGGAGTAGGAAATAGGGGGAAAGAATTGATGAATAAGAGTGTGATAATTGATTTAATTTTTTATTATAGGAGATGTCTTTTGTACGAAGAATAATTGATTAAAAGCAAACTAATTTATTTATCAACATAATTGGGTCTAAAACCCCGCCTTTTAAGGCGAAATATTTTTGGAGAGTTACTCACGTATCCCCTACTTCCCCTCCCCTCCACGGTCGGGGTTAGGGGTGGGTTAACTTCTAACTTCTAACTTCTGACTTCTGACTTCTGACTTCGTTAAGGCCGCTTTAATATATATCTTCTGACAAACCAAGCTAAGAAACTGCCAATAATCACTAATATAAATTTGTACAATAGTGTACTTTGACAAAGAAAAAAGTTGTTAGCAAACATAGATTTACATTCTGCTATTACATTAAAACCCGCTAAACTAGCAAAAGCTACTCCTGAACCTAATACCGCAATGAATTCTTGAAAGTCGCGATCGCTCTTAGCTTTTTCTGTTTCTATTTGAGTGTTGATAGCATTAATATTATCTTCTAATAATCTCAGTCCTAGCTCAAAACTTTCTAAATCTTTTGTGATTTGCAAGATATATTTTTCGTGTACTAATTGACTAAAATTTTCTAAAAAATTGATGTTAGTTTGATTATATACTACTTTTTTTGTGGCTCTCTTAGTAAGGGTTTCTAATCTTTTATCGTAATTATTTAAGTTAATTTCTATGGCACCTTGTTGAAATTTGAGATTATTGAGATTGCTGGTGTATTGCTTGATAATAACTTGAACTTTACTCAGGATATCGCTAATTTTTTGCAACTTATTAATTTTGGCATTCTCTTGAGTAATATTTTCTTCTATAGATTCAGTTATTGTCTGAATTTTACGAAATTTTTCTTTAGTTTGATTTGTTAAAATGCGGCTTTGACCGTAAGCCCAAATAATTTTGTGGTGGTAATAAAATAAGCGCATCCAGTCTGCATAGAATTCGGCTAATTTCTGGAATGTTTCTTGGTCTGGATAGATGGCAATAATAATATGTTGAGTTTGAACAACAGTAAAAATTTCTTTATCTTCTAGTTTGACTATCTCTTGTTTTAAACTCTTGTCAGAATATTCAAAAATTGCTGCTCCAATAAATTCACCTTCACTGTCAAACTCTATTTCTTCTATATCAGGAAAAATTACTTTGTAACATTCTTGGGCAATTTTTTCTATTTCTTCTGGGGTTTTTTCTGAGGAGTTGGGTAGGTAGGTAGATAGCATCCAGGTCTGACCTAATGTGGCTATATTTTCTCCTAATTTTTGTTTGATTTTTGTTCTTAATTCGGCAAAATGTTCGGGCAGTTGTTTGTCGGGTTTAGCTACTTCTAATAATAATCCGTAACTGTCTCCGAGTTGCACTGGATAGTAATAACCATTTTCTAGGGAAGTATCAGGATATAAGGGAGCATAAATAGATTTAAGAAGGTGAAGATATTCTACTTCTAGGTTTTGTTTTTGGTCGTTATATTGTCCGTCTTGTTTTAATTTTTCCCGAACAGTTTCATGCAATTTTTGATAAAAATATTGACGTTTTTGGTCTATGTCTTTTTCATCATCACCGAGACTGTTTTTCAGGTCATAGAGAAATAAGTCAATCGTAGGATTAATAATATCGGTCATTTCAGTTATCAGTTAATAGTTAGTTATTAAGTAAGCATTCAGCCGTCAGCTATCAGCCATCAGCTATTGCTTTTAGTTTTAGATAAAAGTTTTACTAATTGAGTCAGATTTAAATCTGACTATCAAAGCTGGCTTTAAAATCTATATTCATTAACATCCCCTTATGGAGAGCTGAGAGCTGACAGCTAATAGCTGAATGCTTACGTTATTAATATAAGTATGTAGGAAGGAAAATTTACCGAATTATTAATTATTAATTATTAATTATTAAATAATTCTGGTTTAAAGCCTCCCCTTGATCGGGGAAAAAGCGGTCGAGGGATGGCGAGGTCCCCTCGCCATATCCAATCGACCAAGAGAAGAAATAATATTTCCTTATATTCAATTCCGTAACGGTTTTAACCAGAGGTAATTATCAATTATCCATTATCAATTATCAATTAATGAAAACTACGTCATTGCGATTGTAACGGAGTGGAAAGAAGCAATCTCAAGAGTTTCGACTACATAAATATTTAGTTACATAGTGACGTTTATTCGTGCCTACCTACTTAGTTGAAAAGAATGATTGGTGGGTTCAGTAGATAGCTATAATATCGTGTTAATTAATATAATTATTCCCCCTTGACCCAATCTACACAAAAGCTGAAAAATTTTATAATTATGGTTTATTTATTCTCTGACCGATTTGGAAAAATAAAATTTAATAACTGCTCAAGCTTACTAATTTTTTTAGCTGTTTTTGATGGCTCTGGTGATGAGATAATCTGAATAGACATATTTGTAATTTCGTTACTTTTTAAATCTGAAGCATCAAGTTTGATAATAGGACGTTGAGGTGGTTCAATTTTAGTCTGGATAACTGTTGCTAATTCATCTTGACTGGGAATTAAGTTTTCGGGAATATTATCAATTTTTTCTAATTTGGATTTAATGTCTTGAAAAACTGCATTTAAACATGGGTTATTGTGAATTAGTTCTATTAAATTAGGCTTAATAGATATTTCCCAAGCAGTGATATCAGCCTTTAATTGCCCAGCAAAAATATAAAGATTGTTTTTTTCCTGGGAATTTAAGGGAGTATCTAATTCGTCTAATTCTCTGATTGCTAGTAACATAGATAATAAAAATTTGTTCTTTGAATCATTCATGGTAAATATCCTTTATTTATAGTTTATTTCTAATAAATATATACTCTCTAGGTCAAGGCCAGTTTTTTCCCAATACTTTCTTTCCTCTGACCTAGAGACGTTGTATTCAACGTTCCTAGCATTTGTAACAAACATTTATCATACTTAGTATAATAGAAGAAAAATTAGCTAAAAAAACGGGTAGGTTATGACACAAGCAATCCTTACACAAATTATAAATCAACTTGAGATGCTTGAGCCAGAAGAACTGCAACAACTTAATCAAAAAATTAAACAATACCTAACTAAAAGAAATGGATTAGATCCACAAGATGCTTTTCATAAATCTTTAATAAATTCTGGGATTATCAAGAAAATTAAAACTCCATCTTATAAACCAATAACTGAACGACAACTGGTTCAAATAGAGGGAAAACCTATTTCTGAAACAATTATTGAGGAACGTCGTTAAATGGCAATCTACTTTTTAAATAGTAGTGCATTAGTCAAGGGTTATATCAGTGAAATTGGTTCTACTTGGGTTTTAGGTTTGTTCAATCCTGCTTTGGATAATCAAATATTTATTGCTGCTATTACCCAGGTAGAAATTATTGCTGCTATTTCCAGGCGATCGCGTGGTGGAAATATTAGTATTAGGACTTACGCAGATACGCTATATATAGCGATCAAAACTATTGTCCAATAGTACTTTGACTCTATAAATAGTGCCTTTGCGTAAGTCATGAGTATGACAGATGCAGCAAAAATTAATCATCAATTTAGACAAGACACTCTTCAAGAGTAGCAAATTATTGAAATTACTGAAAGTATTATTAACTTGGGAATGACATTCGCTGAAACTTATGGTTTAAGGGTTTATGATGCGATTCAGTTAGCAGCAGGTTGTAATATTAATTCGCTCTGTTTAGCTTATAATTTACCTGCTATTACTTTTGTCTCAGCCGACAATGAACTAAATTTAGCTGTTTTGAATGAGGGATTATTGATAGAAAATCCTAATAATTATCTATCTTAATTTATTTAAAATTTTAATTAATAATTAATCATTATGTCTAGAGAAGCTTTAGTGGTTGGAATTAATTTTTATCCGTTTCTTATCAAAGCAGAACCTGGAGATTTAAACCTTAAAGCTCCTGTTAAAGATGCTGAATCTATTGCCAATCTTTTAGAAAAATCTGGTAACTTTCGAGTCCAACGTTTGCCAAAAGGCTATGATGAGGAAGGTAGAGAAAGATTTATTTCTGATGGTTTAGTTAAAATTAATGACCTCCAACAAGCAATTATCAATTTATTTAATCCACCTCTAAAAAATGAAGTTCCTGATGTAGCTTTACTCTTTTTTGCCGGCCATGGTTATCTAACAACTGAAGGGGGAATTCGAGAAGGATATTTAGTCACAAGTGATGCTCAACTGAATAGAAATATTTATGGTATTTCTTTAACTTGGTTAAAAGAATTATTACGCCAAAGTCCGGTTAAAAAACAAATTGTTTGGTTAGATTGTTGTTTTAGTGGTGAATTCTTGAATTTTGAGGAGGAATTTGACCCTGGAACTGAGGGAAAACAAATAAGTCGTTGTTTGATTACTGCTTGTCGTTCCTTTGAAAAAAGTGTCGAACAATTGAGTGGTAAACATGGTATTTTCACCTCTAATTTGTTGGAAGGTTTAAACCCAGAAAATAATATTGATGGTTGGGTAACTAATTATATTTTGGCAGATTTTATCAAAAAAAATATGTCTCAGACACCTCAAGCACCAATGTTTCATAATTCTGGGGATGCGATTATTCTTACTACTAATACACTCAAGCAACCTGTTGATGAACGCTGGAAAAATGTTGTTCCTTATCGGGGTTTATCTTATTTTCAACAGCAGGAAAATGATGCGGTATTTTTTCATGGTAGAACTCGGTTAACTGATGAATTAATTGACCGAATAAGGACTAATAATTTTGTGGCGGTTTTGGGAGCTTCGGGAAGTGGTAAATCTTCTTTGTTACGGGCAGGTTTGTTATATCAATTGAAGCGGGGGCAGAAAATTTCAGGGAGCGATAGATGGCTTTATATTAATCCCTTTACTCCTGGTTCATCTCCTCTGGAAAGTCTGAAACAGGCAATAGAAATTCCTACAGTTATGAGGTACATTGACGAACCCCTCCCCGCCCCCCTTGAAAAGGAGGGAGCCTTCAAAGTCCCCCTTTTTAAGGGGGATTTAGGGGGATCTAAAACTAGACCTCACCGCCATAATATAGAAGGGGAACAACCAGAGAATTTAACCGAGAAATTAATTGAGTTTATTGATGTAGCTGAAGCCGAAAGAGTAGTAATGATAATTGACCAGTTTGAAGAGGCTTTTACTCTCTGTCAAGGCAAAGAACAAAAAGAACAAGAACGACAGAAATTTTTTGATGTTTTTTTAGAAGCGCTGGAAAGGCAATCCGATAAATTTTGTGTGGTATTGGGAATGCGGGCAGATTTTCTCGACCGATGTTCTGAATATGCAGGGTTAGCTAATCAAATTAAGCAGCATCAACTATTAGTAATACCCTTGGAAAAAGATGAAATAGAAGAAGCAATAAAAAAACCAGCAGAATTAGTGGGAATCGGAGTTGAGCCGACATTAGTTGCGCAAATGACTGAAGACTTTTTGCGTAATCCTGGTAGTTTACCTCTCCTGCAATATACTCTGGATGAACTGTGGAAATCTGCTACTCAAGGGGAAGATAAATGTCAGTACTTAACTCTGGCAACTTATACAAACTTTGGTGGAATTAAGGGTACTTTGACTAAGCGAGCTAATGAAGTTTTTGAGAGTCTGAACAAAGAGGAAAAGTCGGTTGCTAAGAGGATATTTTTAAAATTAGTTCAGCCTGGGGAACAACAAATAAGTTCGGGAAAAATAACAGATACTCGCAGAAGAGTAATTTTAGAAAAGTTACCCAATGAACGACATAGTTTAGAGCTTTTGTCGGAAGTTAGTGATAAGTTGGCTGACCAAAATAATCGGTTAATTACTAAAGATAATTCTGAGGGAGGAACAGTTTTAGATGTTATTCACGAAGAGTTAATTAGAAGTTGGAAAACATTGAGAAAGTGGGTAGAAGAATATCAAGAAGCTTTGCCGTTGGAAAGAAAAATTGAAGCAGATGCTGCTCAGTGGGAAAAGGATGGTAAAAAAGAGGGTTTGTTATTACGAGCAGGCCAGTTAACTAAAGCAGAAGAATATCTGGAAAAGTATGGTGAAATGGCTTTATTGGATGGGGTGGCTTATGAGTTTATTGAGGCGAGTAAATATTTGAGAAGTTGTCAAGAAAAAGAAGAGAAAGAACGCCAAAAGCAAGTAGAAGAACAAGCAGCCAGAGTATTAGCAATGCTCTCTGAATCAATGATCGAACAGCCATTTTTAGTTCTTGAGAGGAGTCTTGAGAAGGGTGTATTACTGAGCGTGGAGTCAATGAAGCAATACCTTGATACTAAAAAACGTTATGGGAAAGCCAACCAAGATCTACTTGTTAAACTGGATAAAAATCTACGGAATGGGCTAACTAAACTATCCAACAATCTCGATACCCTCAAACATCGGGGCATGGTAAATGCAGTGGCTTTTAGCCCCGACGGCAAAACCATTGCTACTGCAAGTAATGACAAAACCGCTCGCCTCTGGGATGCAGATACCCAAAAAGAATCAGCTACCCTCAACCACGGAGAGAGGGTAAATGCAGTAACCTTTAGCCCTGACGGCAAAATCATTGCTACTGCAAGTCGTGACAAAACCGCTCGTCTTTGGAATGCTGACACTGGCGAAAAATTAGCTACCCTCAACCACCGCCAGTATGAGGTAAATGCAGTAGCCTTTAACCCCGACGGCAAGACCATTGCTACTGCAAGTAATGACAAAACTGCCCGCCTCTGGGATGCTAAAACCGGCCAAGAATTAGTTCGCCTCAAACATCTCAAACATGGGAGTAGGGTAAATTCAGTAGCCTTTAGCCCCGACGGCAAAACCATTGCTACTGCAAGTAATGACAAAACTGCCAACCTTTGGGAGCTTACTACTGGAAAAAAATTAGCTACTCTCGACCACCAGGGCAAAGTAATAGCAATAGCCTTTAGTGCCGACGGCAAAACCATTGCTACTGCTAGTGACAATAAAACCTACCTTTGGGAGCCTACTACTGGCAAAAAATTAGCTACCCTTAAACACAAGCGCACAGTAAATGCAGTAACTTTTAGCCCCGATAGTCAAACCATTGCTACTGCTAGTGACGATAAAACTGCCCGCATCTGGGATGTAGATACCCACAAAGAGTTGGCTACTTTTTACCACCAGAACTTGGTAAGAGCAGTAGCCTTTAGCCCCGATAGCCAAACCATTGCTACTGCAAATTTTGACAGAACTGCCCGCCTCCATTCAGTAACACCAGAAGCCTTAGTTCAACAAGCTTGTCGCCATCTCAGTCGGAATTTAACAGCAGAAGAGTGGCAGCAGTATATCAACAGTGACTTGGAGACATATCAGAAAACTTGCGAAAATCTTCCCGTTCATCCTTCCGTTAATCTTTAGGTGAGGAATATGATTATCCTGCTACCGTGTATGAGGGAGATAGTCATATTATCCCTTCCTGAAATATTAAGAGCGATCTCTGTCAAAAAAAGGAGTTTTGACTTAGTTGACAATTTGCGTTATAAAGCAGTATAATATGATAGTTTCTCTGGCTAAAGAAAATCACAATTGTCAACTAAAAAAAAGAGTCATTGACTAGCATTGACTTAATCAAAGAATAACGATAGAATACACTCAGTAATTGCTTACTACTCCGGTAAACTGCCACTCAGTCATACATGAAATCAATTCATACCAAGCTCAAACTGAATAACAAACAGAAAACCCTGATGGCTCAACACGCAGGTTATAGCAGATGGTGTTATAATTGGGGTTTGAGCTTGTGGAATGCAGCCTATAAAGACGGTTATAAACCGAATGTCCGTAAACTCAGAGAGGTTTTTACTAATCATACAAAACCACTAATACCCTGGATGAAAAAGTTGTCGTCTAGAGTTTATCAATACGCTTTCATCCACTTAGATGCAGCATTTAAGAGGTTTTTTAAAGGATTGGGTAAATATCCAAAATTTAAGAAAAAAGGTAGGTCTGATTCTTTCACAATAGATAATTGTGGAAAACCAATAGAACTAAACGGATGGAGTCACAAATTACCTTTTATTGGTATTGTCAAAACTTATGAAGCCATTGAGGCAACAACCAAAAAAATCACCATTAGCAGACAAGCAGGTGACTGGTATCTGAGCTGTAGCTATGAATTTAATGCCACAACTACACCAAAAAAAACTGATGTAGTTGGTGTAGATTTAGGAGTGAAAACCTTAGCGACTTTGAGTGATGGTAAAGTTGTGACAAGTGTGAAATCTTATCGCAGATTTGAAACTAAGCTGTCTAGAATGCAATACCTAAATCGTAATAAAGAGATAGGCTCTGCTAACTGGAAAGCAGCACAACTGAAAATAGCCAGGCTGCATAGAAAAGTAGCAAGCATCCGTAAAGACGCACTTCATAAATTGACAACATATTTAGCCAAAAACCACGGCAAAATTGTCATAGAAGATTTGAATGTTCGCGGTATGTTAGCCAATCATAAGCTAGCTAAATCTATAGCTGACCAAGGATTTTATGAATTCAGGCGACAGTTAGAATATAAGTGCCAATGGTACGGTTCTGAGTTAATAGTAGTTGATAGGTTTTTTCCATCATCAAAGACTTGTTCTAGTTGTGGTCACGTTCAAGAAATGCCATTAAATCTAAGGACTTATGACTGCCCTGAGTGTGGCTTGTCAATGGACAGAGATTTAAACGCCAGTATTAATTTAAGAAATGCGGTCGGCTCGGTCGTTAATGCCTGTGGACGGAGTGCTGCCGACAGTTCCGGTAGAAGCAGGAAGTAAACAGTAAAATGTCACATTATGACGTTTTATATCGGTTTTATAGAGCAGGAATATCTAGCCAAAAACCTTAGTCAAGCACTCTACAAGATAGCGAACGCTTCCTCTGAGTGTATCTAAACTTAACATGACTATTGGACAATAGTTAAAAAAAATCAATATGCTGAAAGTTAGCGTTCGTAAGGAAGAAATATCTACCTAAAAACTTTAGTCAAGCACTCTCAAAGATAGCGATCGCTTCCCCGGAGTGTATCTCTACTCAACATTACTATTGGACAATAGTTAAAAAAAATCAATCTGCTCAAAGTTAGCCTTTGTAAGGCAGAAATATCTAGCTAAAAACTTTAGTCAAGCATCCTAAAAGATAGCGATCGCTTTCCCTGACTGTATCTAAATTCAACATTACTATTGGACAATAGTTAAACAAAAATCCATATGCTGAAAGTTAGCGTTCCTAAAGAAGAAATATCTAGCCCAAAATTTTACTCAAGCACCTAACAACATAGCGATCGC
This sequence comes from Okeania sp. KiyG1, assembly GCF_014132355.1. Classification (GTDB taxonomy): domain Bacteria; phylum Cyanobacteriota; class Cyanobacteriia; order Cyanobacteriales; family Microcoleaceae; genus Okeania. The sequence goes on along the minus strand of NZ_BLZO01000060.1, from coordinate 46,426 downwards.
TTTCCCTGAGTGTATCTAAATTCAACATTACTATTGGACAATAGTTAAAAAAAAATCAATCTGCTCAAAGTTAGCGTTCCTAAAGAAGAAATATCTAGCCCAAAATTTTACTCAAGCATTCTACAACATAGCGATCGCTTTCCCTGAGTGTATCTCTACTCAACATTACTATTGGACAATAGTTAAAAAAAAATCAATCTGCTCAAAGTTAGCGTTCCTAAAGAAGAAATATCTAGCCAAAAACTTTAGTCAAGCATCTTACAAGATAGCGATCGCTTTCCCTGAGTATATCTCTACTCAACATTACTATTGGACAATAGTTAAAAAATAATCAATCTGCTGAAAGTTAGCGTTCCTAAAGAAGAAATATCTAGCCCAAAATTTTACTCAAGCATTCTACAACATAGCGATCGCGCTATTGTTTCAAAAAGATAGTTCACGTTTGCTATTTACACAATTTTGAAGGTATAAATCAATTAATTGTTGATAAGAAATTCCTTTTTCTTGTGCTTTTTTTTCAAAATATTCTATTACTTCAATCCCTAAAGATAAACTTATTTGTTGCTTGAGTTTTTTAGCATAAGGATTAGGACGACTTTTCATTTTAGTTAGGTCATATTCTGGTTTCATAGTTTTATTTTCCATAAAGTTGACTTTCATTTTTAGTTGCTTTGCGGGCAGAAATAATTCTGATTACAGACTCTTGTTCTCGATAACAATGAACTATCAATAATATTCGCATTTTTGAGCTGATACCAAGCAACAAAAATCTATCCTCAAAATCAGAGTGTTGTTCATCCCAAAATTGAATAGCATTATCATCATAAAACACTGATTTTGCCTCTTCAAATGAAATATCGTACTTTTTAATCTGTGAGGTACAGATATTAGATCCCCCCTAACCCCCCTTAAGAAGGGGGGAACTTCAAAGTCCCCCTTTTCAAGGGGGATTTAGGGGGATCGTAGGTGTACCTCATCGATTCGATAATTGCTATAAATAAATATTTGTATATAAAAAAATATCCTCATCCATAACACTCCTGAAAAAGTTCTTGCTTCACTTCACGAATCAGCTCTAAAATTTGTTCTTGAGTTTCGATGCCAGCTTCTTTAAAATCAGCTTGCATTTTCCTACGAGCTTCTTCTAACTCAATTGATTGATTTTTATCAGAAACAATAATCACAACTTAAACCTCCTTATCAGTAGGCAAATATTGATGAGGTTGAGTAAGAATTAATTGCCCATTTTTAACTTTAGCTTTAGTTTGAATAAATTCCATATTTAATTTCCTAGCATTCCTCATTTGATTGACTAAATTTATCTAAATTTATCTTATCATTGTTTTCTACTTGGACTAATGTAGTTGTGATAAAATTCAGGTAATCATAATCACTAAAGGTAGAATTTTTAATGACAGAAACAAAAATAAAAATAGACCTACCACCACCCTTTCCCGATCATACTCAATTACCAGATGAAGACGGCAAATTTGTGAAAAATTTCCAGGAACATCCCCAAAGTATCCTTTTAACTGATTCCATCGCACCAATTTTACAACAACGACACCCAGATGGAAATTATGCCATCGGGCAAGATAGTGGTATCTATTGGCGAGAAACAGAACCCCGCGAAAAAGGTGCAGAAGCACCAGATTGGTTTTACGTTCCCAATGTACCACCACTATTAAACGGTGAAATTCGTCGTTCCTATTGTCTGTGGCGAGAATATATGGCACCTTTAATTGCTCTAGAATTTGCCAGTGGAGATGGAACAGAAGAATTAGACAAAACACCTTTGTCAGTTTCCGAAGATGGTGAAACAACAAAACCAGGAAAATTTTGGGTCTACGAACGCATAGTTAGAATATCTTACTACGGAGTATATATCATCAAAACTGGCAACCTAGAAATGTATCATTTAGAGGATGACTCTTATCGCCAGATGTCTCCTAATGAGCGGGGTCACTACTTTATTAGACCCCTGGGAATAGAATTGGGAAAATGGGAAGGTTCCTATCAAAATCAAAGTTTATCATGGTTACGTTGGTGGGACTCGGAAGGTAACTTGTTGTTAACAGGAGCAGAAAGAGCAGAAATAGAAAAAGCGCGTGGCGATCGCTTTGCCAACCAAGCAGAACAAGAACGCCAACGGGCTGAACAAGAACGCCAACGGGCTGAACAAGAACGTCAAGCACGAAGAAATGCTATTCCTCAATTATTAGCAACGGGAATGAGTGTGGAACAAGTAGCACAAATTCTTAGTTTAACTGTTGAGGAAGTATTGATAATGAATAATGAATAATGAATAATGGATAATTGCCTCTGGTTAAAACCATCGGATTGATTAATTATCAATTATCCATAGGGCTTACGCATCCAAATTTGGAGCATAACCCGGTTTTTGCGTAAGCCCTGAAAATGTATAATAATTACCAAATTCGATTGTGAAAAATTTCCAAGAACATCCCCAAAGTATTCTTTTAACTGATTCCATAACATCTAGTTAGGTAATACAGCAGATTTCAAGTATATGAAGTACAGATATTAACAATTAAATCTTCCCAGTGCATGCATCTTACCCGTTATGAGTATACCTCACTAAGCTGGAATCTGCTGTATTATTGAGTCTATAAATATTCTCAAGTTTCATTTGATTTCAACCACTCTTGATAACGCTGTTCATTACCGCCAAAAGATTCAGCCGAAACTTGAGCTTCTCGCTCATAAACTAAAGACTTATATTCCTCAAGAGTCATTGGTTTTTTCTCACAATATGCAATAATAACTTCACGGAATAATGGCATATTTTGCAAGTCTGGTTCATAACGTTCTACATGAGAAACTATCCAGTCCGTAGGAATTGCCCTGGAAGAACGAAGGGTAGCACCAGAACCAGTAGAATAGAGTCGCCGACCAATTTCTTGTTCATACTGTCTTTTTTCTACTGCTTGCCAATCATAACTAGCACGAATAAGACGAGTTGTTTCATCTTTTTCAATTAACCCTCCTGAATGTCGAACCCATTGCTCGCCTTGTTTTACCATATAAATAATTAGAGTTGCTCGATCGTCTAATAATTGTTCAATATTTTCAGTCATTGTCTTTTTCTTTGTGGTCTGCAAATGATGTTTCTCCTTCAAAAATACATTCGAATAGATTTACCGAAAAATTGGGTTTAAAGCCTCGCCCTTGTAGGGCGACTTTTTATTTTTATGTTAAGTCAATTGAATATATGCTATAGTATTATTAGTTGCCGGGGGGCACTCGGAAACTCTAAACGGACGTGGAGGGAAGCGTTAGACTACCGCCAAGGAAGCAGCACCCTGTGTTAGCGACAGCTATGCGAAGCAAAGCGTCAACCCGCCGAGGAGCTATGGCTCAGTAGGAATTCCCGTGCCTTTAGGCCGGGGAGGATGTCAATATCGTCTTTCCTAGTTTCTAATAATTTCCATTGATTTCTTTCTGCCATATTTTCACAATCTTCTTCTGAAACTGCCCAATGGCTAGATGTCTTATTTTGATCACTATTATTCGGCTCTGACATTTGCTAAGATTAGAGTGTATATTTTGTTTGTTCCTTGGGCTGAAGCTATTACTTCAAAGCCCAAGTTTTTTTGTGCTAAGTCCCTAGTTAACTTCCAGGGATGCTTACTTTTTATTTTTCATTTTTTAAAAAAATAGCAGATGTATACGTCGGTATATGTTTTTTGTTGATAAATATTACTGATGTATAGGTCGGAATAGAATAATAAAATCTGGCGACCGATGTATACAATGATATAATAGATAGATACAAAAATCATCAGCAGAAAATTATGTCCAAGTTAGTCAGAAATAAAAAAGGCCAAATAATGACCGTATTAGGTGAAGGTGAAAAGCCAAAAGCTGAAAAGCCTTTATCTGTAAGAGTTCCACAGGATATTGATGAGTATGTGCGATCGCTCCCAAATAGAAGTAAATGGTTAGAGGAAGCGATAACAGAAAAGGCGAGAAAAGAAATGCAGGAATATATTCATTAATTGATAATTGATAATGGATAATTGATAATTACCTCGGGTTTTAACCGCTACGGAATTGAATATAAGGAAATATTATTTCTTCTCTTGGTCGATTAGATATGGCGAGGAGACCTCGCCATCTCTCGACCGCTTTTTTCCCCTTAAAAGGGGGGGCTTTAAGGCGCGAATTATTTAATTATTAATTCTTCGGTAAGGAATAGTTTAACAATTAATAATTAACAGTGGGAAAACATTTCTCCAGATAATATTTTTCCTTATTCCTAAATTATTCCCGCAAAACATAACCCACTCCTCGCACAGTTTGAATTAACCTTTTTTCATCATTAGATTCTAACTTCAAACGTAAGTAACGAATATAAACTTCAATAATATTTGAATCGCCCATAAAATCATAACCCCAAACAGTTTCTAAAATTCTATCTCTTGTCAAAACTTGTCGAGGATGAGCCATTAAATATTCCAATAAATCAAATTCTTTTGCTGTTAATTCAATTGCTCTATTATCCCGATAAACTTCCCTCGTACTTCTATTTAAACTCAAGTCTTCAAACATTAATAAATCAGGATTAGGTTCTTGAGTACGTCTGAGATGTGCCCTAACTCTAGCTAATAATTCTTCCACACTAAAAGGCTTTAAAACATAGTCATCTGCCCCTGCATCTAAACCAGCTACGCGATCGCTCACATCATCTTTAGCTGTTAATAGAATAATTGGTACTTTATCGCCAGTAGTTCGCAAACGACGACATAATTCTAGTCCTGATAAACCAGGTAACATCCAGTCAAGAATTATCAAATCTGGCTTAATTTCTCGTGCCATTGTTATGCCAGCGAATCCATCATTAGCCACCGTTACTTGATAACCTTCATATTTAAGTTCTAGCTCGATAAATTGAGCTAGCTTTGCCTCATCTTCAACTACCAGAATGTGAGATGACATTTGCTTTTTAATCTAAACACTTCTATTTATTCTATAGCAGGGAATAGGCAATAGGGAACAGGGAATAGGCAACAGGCAACAGTGAGAAAAACATTTCCCGATTTTAGGTAATACTTCAGTTATTAAGTAATTAAAAAGGACGCATAGAACTTTTTTGGGCGTTGCTGAATTGAAGTATGAATGCGCGATTGTTTGGTTCTGATCAAGCCCCTAAATCCCCGTTCAACAAAAAGCGCAGCAACATCTGGCTTCCCCGATCCTGCGGGGGACGGGAGGGGATCGCGGGGGACTTTTAGAGTTTTATTCCCCCAAATTGGGGGCTAGGGGGCTTGCATCATACCCAGAATCAGCAACGCCCTTTTTTGCTAATTCGAGCAAAGTTAATGTTAATTATTTTGATGTTTACTACTCCCCCGCTCCCCTACTCCCCGCTCCCCTACTCCCCTACTCCCCGCTTCCCCACTCCCCTACTCAAAATACGGGTTGAAAAGAAATGGCATCACGCCTCCGGAATAGGAAACTTTTCTCCTTTCAAATAAGCATCAAAATTTTGCTTAAAATAAATCCAAGAAGTCACATCATCCTGATCTAAAAGAGATTTAGCTGCATTTTTAAACAACGGAACGCGAGTATTCATTTCATCCTGAATTAACTGAGGTAATTCAGCAACACCAGCCACCTTCCCACCCCAAGCACTATAAATTAGATTACCAGAGCGATCGCCCATTTTCATCCACGGCACCCAAGGACCTATTCTATCCCATGCCAACATTACCTTAGATACAGAAGTTGTGTCGGGATTTTGTAAATCTGCTGTCGGTACTGTCAACTTAAATAATTCGCTAGCTTGATAAAGAAGTTGAGGACTATATTCAGCAAACTTTGGATCGTCGGCGAGGGGGTTGGGGTAGTTAGAAAACAGGTCAAACTTATAAGTAGTCAACTCCTCATCAACTAATGCAGGCATTGGTCTTTTAAACAACCCCTGTACCGGATTATTGGCCACATGAACTACAGGCAAAACTTCATCCGTCCAGGGATTTTTCCAAGTATCCAACTTTTCCCCTGTTTCGGGGTCAAGATAAAAGGTTAGTTCCCTAGAAGTAAAATCCCAACCTCCCTCCGGCCTCGGAATACATCTGGCCACACTCATCCCTACTATTTGGAATAAATGCTGTTTTGGCTCCCCAGGAATAAAGGCATAAACCGAACCCTGCCAAGTCAGAAAAGATTGTTGAGCGTCGGTACTAGCACGCACTTTAACCCAGTCTTTTGCTTCCAGGAGTTTTTTGGTGAGATTGACCATTCGTTTGCTGATATAATTTTTTGTCTATCATAATATAGCAATTAGCACTTGACATCCTCCCGACGCTGCACTTGCGTGACAGCGCGGGATTCCCTAGCATTGCTGTTAGGGGCTTTCTGCCTCATAGCACCCGCCCTCCGAGTCATCTCTTCAGGTCTTACAGTCGCTCCGCAGACTGACACTGCTCCTCCCGCAGCCTTCGAGCGTGGGCGTTCCCTTGCGTCTATCGCCGACGCGGGTTCCCATCCGCAAAATGTTTATACTTGCATTTACGTCGCGGTCATGGTGACTGCCACACTCTGGACAATCCCACTCTCTAATATTTAGAGGTAGTTTTTCTACTACATGACCGCAACTAGAGCAACGTTTTGAGCTGGGAAAATATCGGTCAATTTTGATTAATTGACGACCATACCATTCAGCTTTGTACTCTAGTTGCCTGACTAATTCTCCCCAATTAGCATCTGATATTGCTCTTGCTAATTTGTGGTTCTTGACCATATTTTTTACTGCCAAATCCTCAACCACTATCGTTTGGTTTTCTCTAATTAGTTGGGTTGTTAGTTTGTGGGTATAGTCAAGTCTTGAATCTTTGATCTTTGCGTGTATCCTAGCTACTTTGAGTCGGGCTTTTTGATAGTTGTTAGTTCCTTTGGTTTTTCTATCTAGAGATTTCTGAGCCAACCTCAGCTTTTTGTGTAGCTTGTTTAGATTCTTAGGGTTAGCAAATGTTTTTCCATCGCTGGTAGTTAATAGATTGGTAATTCCTAAATCAATACCTATTTGCTTTTTAATCGGCTTGAGTCTCAAATCTCTGGTTTCATTAACTCTCAGAGATACTGACCACCTACCAGAAGGGTTGAGTCTCACTGTGATTGTGCTTGGTACACAACCCGGTGGTAGTTGCCTACTCCATCTTATAGGTAATGGACTAGAACATTTAGCTAGATAGACTTTACCATCTTTCCATCTAAATGCTGATTTGGTAAATTCAGCACTACCGCCATTACGTTTTTTCTTGAATTTCGGGTAGTTAGCACGGCCACTAAAAAAGTTAGTGAAAGCCTGCTGTAGATGTCTCAAACCCTGCTGTAAGGGTACACAGCTTACTTGTGCCAGGAAATCTAAATCCTCCTGCTTTTTCCAGGAGGTCAGCATAGCTGAGGTTTGCTTGTAACTTACTCGCTGTTTGTTTTCATGCCAGGCTTGAGTTCTAGCAGCTAAAGCTTTGTTGTAGACTAAACGTACACAGCCCAAAGTCCTCCGCAGGAGATTTTCCTGTTCTGGAGTAGGGTAAAACCTAAATTTGTACGCTTTTTCAACCATCAAGTAATAATTAAAAATTCTTTAGTCCTTAGATGGTAACATATTGTGTGTGAAACCGCAAAATTGATTGGTTTTCGCGGACGACGCTCCCCTATCGGGAGAGCGCGGGTCTCCAACCAACGTTGAGATGATATAAGATATACCTGCAACTTATCCTAATCAATAAAAAAGTACAAAAGATGAGGAAAAATTTCAGTAGAGACGAGATGGAAACAGTGCAGGAAATATTGCAGACTGATAGCCGACCTGTGCCGTCTGTATTAAAACAAGAGTCGGTCAAAAATCTGGGAACTGCCGATATTCCCAGAGAAATATTCTTTTCTCCTGAATATCATAACTTAGAAGTAGAAAAATTGTGGAAAAAAGTCTGGCAGTGGGCTTGTCGAGAAGAAAATATCCCCAATGTCGGCGATTATGTGGTATATGATGTCGCCGATCTTTCGGTAATTGTTGTTAGGAGTAAAACCGATCAAATTCAGGCATTCTACAACTCTTGTTTGCACCGTGGAACCCAGTTATGTGTTAACGAGGGAAATACTTTAGCTCTACAATGTCCCTTTCATGGTTGGACATGGAAACTGGATGGTACTCTAGCTCATATTCCTTGTCGGTGGGATTTTGAACAAGTAGAGGATGAAGCTTTCCGGTTGCCGGAAATTAAGGTGGCAACATGGCAGGGTTTTGTCTTTATTAATTTTGACCCAGACTGTGAGTCTCTGGAGAGTTACTTAGAAAATATACCCGAACATTTCCAACAGTTTGCTTTACAAGAAAGGTTTACAGCAGTTCACGTTGCCAAAGTGATGCCTGCTAACTGGAAAGTTACACTAACGGCTACTTTAGAATCTTATCATGTAATTACAACACATCCACAAATTCTCAAACTTATCGGAGATGTTAATTCCCAATATGACATTTATGGTCGTCACAATCGCATGATTAGTCCGTTTGCTGTTTGTAGTCCTCATCTCGGTAAGCCACAAGACCCAATGGTTCCCGCAAAAGCTCTAATAGAATTTAAAGGAGGAGACCCAGCAACATTACAGATGTCTGACGAAATGAACCCTCGTGCTTATGCAGCAGAGGTGACTCGCCAAACCTTAAAGCAACATCTTAAGATTGACTGCTCTGCTGTTTCTGATACAGAAATGCTAGATGCAATTTCTTACTTTATTTTTCCAAACTTTATGAGCTGGCCTGGTGTCGGTCAACCCCTCCAGTTTAGGTTTAGACCTTATGGTGCTAATCCCGATCTTTGTATTATGGATGTGCTTCTCCTCCAACCATTCCCACCTGGAATGACCCCACCAACAGCTAAAATTAACTGGCTGACATTAGAACAGAACTTTGCTGATGCACCAGAATTACGAGGAATAGGACCTTTTTTAGATCAAGATACCTCCAATTTTCTGCGACTGCAAAAAGGTTTGAAGGCATCTGCAAAACCAGGCATTACTCTGGGTAACTATCAAGAATCTCGCATCCGTCACTTTCATCAGATATTGGATAAATATTTGAGCTAATATTGTACTAAGCGCAATTTAGAATTTAGAACTAATTCCTGACTGAATTTAATCAAGTCAATGTCAGTCCAGTAGGGTGCGTTAGTGGAACGAAGTGGAGCGTAACGCACCAGCAATATCAAAAATGGTGCGTTATGCTATCGCTAACAGCACCCTACTTTATGAGAACTGTTAACTGTTAACTGTTAACTGTTTTCCCATAGGGTCGCGACAAATATTTTCCTTGGGGCGACCCTAAAACTTCTCCTTTGTCATAAATCAAATTTCCGTTCTTAGAAACCTACGATTATCTACATAAATCTATGATTTTCTTGCTGATAATCTGTTCTATTCCTGCTTCAACCTGGCAACGTCGGCGCCTGTCCAGTCCGCAAGCTGTCACGGTCGTTTGCGCTAGCGTTGCGGAGCAAACTGACCGCCATAGCTAAATTTAACGCTCTTATCAAGTCTCGTTCGCGCTAGCGTTGCGGAGCAATCACAGCTAAAATTGCAGTGTTCGCAATTAAACACGCGCTCTGATAAAAACAGAGACTCACGATTCAGTTCCACACCTACTGCAAGTTTTAGAACTTGGAAACCATCTATCAACGATGATTAACTCAGCAACCTAATAACTCATACTTGTACTCGCGCCTGTCTACGAAACTCATAAAAACCCATAGACTAGGGCAGCCTTAGCTAGCTTGTGATTTGACATCATACCTGATACATTTAAGTCTTCACCCACCTCTCTAGCTCCCCTCCCGGGAGGGGATGGGGGCGAGATGGTAACCATAGTCTACAAAAAAATTACCTTCTGAAAGCTTCAATGCTTCAGGAAAAAAATCTTTGTAAGGACCACCTCGGTTGAGATAATATTGCCCGGTACGAATATAAGTTAAACCTGTTGTCACCCCACCCATAGCAGCGGCTTTTGTTTCCGTTATGGCGTCTTGAGGTAGGGGTTGATAAATACCAATGTGTTGATGGGAGTCTACTAACCGTTCTACTAAACTTACCCAAACTTACCCATGAATGATTGCATGAGCTTTGGAGCTAGCTTCCTGCTTTGCTGACGCAATGCTGCGCAAACACTGAAGACCACTGACCGCAGTCTGCAAACTTATCTTCTCCACAGGCTTAAATTCGCTCTTGACTCAAGCTACTGATACACATAGTTTTTCAAGTTGACAGCAGCATTAAAATCTCTGTCAGTTTCAAAACCGCATTCACTACATTTGCTAACGCAAAGCTCCGCTAACATACGTTCTCAAGTGCAATGGCATTTTCTGTTGATGCCCACAGTTTGAACATATTTGAGAACTTGGATAAAATCTATCCGCTATGATTAATTTACTGTCGTACCATTCACATTTGTATGTAAGTTGACGTTGAAATTCATAAAACCCACAACCCACCACATCCCGGGAGCGAGCTAGAGTGGGTCTAGTTTGTGATTTTTAAGCATTCCACTTACATTCAAATCCTCAATTACTATGGTGCTGTGGTTTAAAGCTCGCCCATGTTGTGAGTTTATGTAGTGCATCTGCTCTGATATCGGCTACTGCTTGGTGCGCGTTCCGCAAGCGAGCTGACGTCGTCGCGGGGTCGCATCCGCTTTTTGTGGACTTTGGCTAGTTTTTACTGCTTTGCGTCTGTTTTTGGAGCCAATAACTTTTTTACTGACTGCACGTTGATGACGAACTAATTGTTTTTTGGCTTGTCTGTAGGCTTTGACATTGGCAAATTTACTACCATCAGAACAGGTTGCTAATGTATTTATGCCTATGTCTACACCTATAGTTTCTCTTACTTTTTCTGTTGGGTATGGTTCAAATTTGTACTTGAAACTGATGTACCAACTATCTGCTTTTTTTGAGATGGTGACGTTTTTTACTGGTACAGAGGGTAAGATTTCGTATGTTTTTACTATTCCTATTCTGGGTAATTGTATGTAGTTTCCTTGGAAAATCTTAATACTTCCTTCTAAGTAAAAGCTGTCTTTTCTCCCTTTTTTTTTAAAGACTGGAAATCCACGTTCAGGAATAGTTAGAAAGTTTTTAAATGCTCTCTCTAAATCTCTTAATGCTTGCTGGGGGGCACATTTAGATACCTCATAGTACCAAGGATTAACTGATTTTACTTCAGCTACTAAACGTTTATGCAAGGTAATTGCGCTTGGGCGTTTTTTAGTTTATTTGTACTCTTTTATACAAGTTGCTAACCCCCAGTTATAAGCATGACGTGCAACACCTGCGTGTTTGGCAAGTATTGTTTTTTGCTGGTTGTTAAGTTTTAGCTTGGTCTTGATTGATTTCATTGGAACTGGTAAACCATGAAAAAAAGCATTTGATAAATTAGGAGAATTGAATATACCATAGCAGATAATCGTAATTGTTTTCAAGATTTATTGATATTTTTCTAACTTTGTCCAATTATTCGGCTTCAGTAGTTAGCCCTGGAAAACCTAATAAATTTTGGGCATCAAATACCTCATTAGCTAATTCTGGGTTAATGTGAGCAAACTTGCCATTTTTAATTCCGAGGTCGAAGCGATCGCTCGAATTCTGATTTGGACGCACTACCCGGACATTTTTAATAACTAAATCGAAATCTAATACTTCTGACATTATCTATTTCCAAAAATTTAGCAATAACTTTGTCTATATTTTATCAAAATAACATGGGTCTAAAACCCCGCCTTTTAAGGCGCAATAATATTTTGGAGAGTTGCTCAAATCCCCTACTTCCCCTCCCTCCACGGTCGGGGTTAGGGGTGGGTTGGGAGGGGAGGGGCGAGGGTGGGTTAACTTCTGACTTCTAACTTCGTTAAGCTAATTGAGTAGGGGAGTAATATCAACAGGACTTACGCACGGACACTAAATAGACTGAGGGGGTTTTGCTCCGCAACATATAAAGTGGAGCTTTGCGGAACGCAAATGCCACTCGCCCCTAAAGATGCTGTTTTCAAGGTGAATTTGTGTAAGTCCCGATCGAGTAACATTAATTAACCGCAATGTACGTTGCATGCAACGTCCCTACCAGGTTGGGTAAAGATTGTTGATTACAGTTATTTAATGAGACATGATATAGTGGAGAAATTGAGCATCGTAGATTGCCACCCTATTTATATTGCAGCGATTAGAATAATTAAAATTAAAATCAAAAGTCAAAAGTCAAAAATCAAAAATAGTATGGTGGGTAAATGTAGTTGTGGATATTAGAAATTAATAATGCAGGCCTTAAACTATATTCTACTGTGAAATATAAAGAAAAAATAAATAATAGTCAATCTAATACAGTTTGCTATATTCTGTTATTAGGAAAAAACGTTCACACACAAAGTGACCTCACGGAGTGATAAAAATGAAAAAAGCATTAGGCAAAGTCATCGTTGCATTTTTTGTCTGTTTACTATCTTTTGCAGTAATTTCTCCCAGCCATGCAATGGCAGCTACATATTATTGTGATTTAGGACAACAGCCACAATGTGTAGAATTCTTGCCGGAATCTGGAGACTTGTTATATGTAAATATACCTCCATCTGGAGTTTACGCCATAGATGTTACTGTCAGCAATTACTCACAAGAGTATTATGCTGTATTTAACACCAATCTTGGCAACCCAATAGAACTACCCCCATATATGACTAGTGAAGTAATAACTTATCCAGTCCAACCATCAAGTTCAGCTACATTCTCAAATGCGAGTCGTGTTACAGATACACCAATACAGATCACAGTAGTTGCGAAATAGTGGTTAATTAAGATAATTTTTTTTAGGGGTGGGCTAATGTAGTGATTGATATTCGCAGTTAATAGACTTGATGTTTGCCCACCCTACCCATCACAAAACAATTGTAATAATAGAGGAACAAACTCCTCTGAAGATTTGGAAAAAACCTTCACACACAAAGTTACTTACGGAGTAATAAAAATGAAAAAAGCATTAGGCAAAGTCATCGTTGCATTTTTTGTCTGTTTACTATCTTTTGCAGTAGTATCTCCCAGCCCTGCAATGGCAGCTGAATATTATTGTATTTTAGAACTAGAGCCAGATTGTTTAAGACAATTACCGTTATCTGGAGACTTGTTACATGTAGATATACCTGAATTTGGAGTTAACTTAATATATGTGGATTTCAGCAATTTCTCAGAGAACGATGCTGTAGTTAACAGTAGTATTGACAGCCCAATATTCATGCCCCCATTTGGTCGTGAACGAAGAACTTATCCAGTCCAACCAGCAAGTTCAGTTACATTCTCAAATGCGAGTCGTGTTCTAGAGACACCAGTACAACTCAGAGTATTTGGGTATAGTCGTTAATTAAGATAATTTTTTGTAGGGGTGGGCTAATGTAGTGATTGATATTAGCAGTTAATAGACTTGATGTTTACCCACCCTACCCATCATGAAACAATTGTAATAATAGAGGAACAAACTCCTCTGAAGATTTGGAAAAAACGTTCACACAAAAATTGACTTACGGAGTAATAAAAATGAAAAAAGCATTAGGCAAAGTCATCGTTGCATTTCTTGTCTGTTTACTATCTTTTGCAGTAGTTTCCCCCAGCCCTGCAATGGCAGCTGAATATTATTGTATTTTAGAACTAGAGCCAGATTGTTTAAGACAATTACCGTTCTCTGGAGACTTGTTATTTGTAGATATACCTCCATCTGGAGTTGACTTCATATATGTGGATTTCAGCAATTTCTCAGATAACGGAGCTGTAGTTAACAGTAGTATTGACAGCCCAATATTCATGCCCCCATTTGGTCGTGAACGAAGAACTTATCCAGTCCAACCAGCAAGTTCAGTTACATTCTCAAATGCGAGTCGTGTTCCAGAGACACCAGTACAACTCAGAGTATTTGGGTATAGTCGTTAATTAAGATAATTTTTTGTAGGGGTGGGCTAATGTGGTGATTGATATTAGCAGTTAATAGACTTGATGTTTGCCCACCCTACCCATCACAAAACAATTGTAATAATAGAGGAACAAACTCCTCTGAAGATTTGGAAAAAACGTTCACACACAAAGTGACTTACGGAGTAATAAAAATGAAAAAAGCATTAGGCAAAGTCATCGTTGCATTTTTTGTCTGTTTACTATCTTTTGCAGTAGTTTCCCCCAGCCCTGCAATGGCAGCTACAGAATTTTGTTATTTACAACAAGAGCCAGATTGTGTAAGACGATTGCCATTATCTGGAGACTTGTTATATGTAGATATACCTTCATATGTTAGCGCTATAGATGTTACTTACACCAATTACTCAACTGAATATGAAGCTGTATTTAACACTAATCTTGGCAACCCAATAGCAATACCCCCATATCAAAGTAGTGAAGTAATAACTTATCCAGTCCAACCAGCAAGCTCAGCTAAATTCTCAAATGCGAGTCGTGTTACAGATACACCAGTACAAATCAGAGTAGTTGCGAAATAGTGGTTAATTAAGATAATTTTTTGTAGGGATGGGCTAATGTGGTGATTGATATTAGCAGTTATATAGACTTGATGTTTGCCCACCCTACCCATTAGATAAAATCCGGTAGCATTGGTGTAATTAGATAGTTAATCTAGGAGTCAGGAGTCAGGAGTCATATCAAATCCGGTTGAATACTTATCATATATTTGGGTGTGGGAAGGGTGGGAACCCACCCCTAACCCCTCCCAGGAGGGGAGTGTGGGGAGTGTGGGGAGGGTGGAGAGTTTCGGGATATTGAAGGCGAGAAAGTGTGGATAGAATTATAAACATATACTGTATAACCGGATTCTATATCAGGAGGAGAAAGAATTACAAAGATGAGCGTAGTTATGACGATTGGAGAATTTTTTGATGTTCAATAAAACGGATTTGATATCAGCAGCTAGAGAAATAGAATAGAGAAAAAGGTGGAAATTTGCCTCCCCATCACCCCATCACCCCATCACCCCATCACCCCATCACCCCATCACCCCATCACCCCATCACCCCATCACCCCATCACCCCATCACCCCATCACCCCATCACCCCATCACCCCATCACCCCATCACCCCATCACCCCATCACCCCATCACCCCATCACCCCATCACCTACCAAGGACTACCCACCATAGTAAACCCTGCCCAATGATAAGGATGAGATAATTTTCGATTCTCGATCTCCCCTAGCACCGATGGTAACTCTACGGACTCAAGACCTCCAACCCTCTCGATCTGATTTCCCCTAATCACCACATCCCCACGCAACATGGCTAACTGCGCCTGTCTTACAGCTTCTGCCTTAATCTTAGTCTGATTCAAATGACTATAAAACTCAGTCATTAATGCTAAGGTAGCTCGATCGTTGACATACCAAATGCTAGCTAAAGCTGACCTTACTCCTGATGCTATTGCTAATCCCGCAAATCCTAATTCGGCATCTTTGTCCCCAAAGGCGGTGCGACAAGCTGATAATACTAACAATTCTACAGAACTCTCATTCCAACCCAACTCCCTAATTTGGTCTAATTTTATTTGTTCAGTTCCCCATAACTGAATGTAAGAATTACTAATTTTTCCCGGTCTAAAATCAGCATGAGTGGCTAAATGAATAATAGGATAGGGATAACTTTCTTTTTGAGTAATTAAATTCTTAAGAGTAAAATCTTCATTGAGGAACATACTACCCTGCCATAGTTTTTGGGAAACAATTTCTAGTTCAACAGGTACTCCTGGTAAGGAATTGTGAGCAATAAACTCACTTGCTCCCATTGCTAATACCCTAGTATTTTGCAGCGGTCGGTAGTTGGTATCCATTAAACTGACACTGGGAATTAAACTCAGGCTATATTTTTCGATCAGGAATTGTTCGCCATCGTGTAATGCTGCTACGGCTAAAGTTCGCAAACCTTCATCCATACTGAATAGTAAGGTATCGATATTGGCTGCTTCTAGTTCTGATGCTATGGGTGCAATGAGCCAATTGTATAATGTTTGTGCTGGTGATAGATAACTATCATTATCTTGCTGGGACGGAGTTGTAACTCTTATTCGTAATTCTAGGGCAACTTTCATGATTTGTTCGCGGTTGACTTCGGGAATGGTTTTGATTATTGGTTGACCTTCTTTGGTATATAAGATTATTTGTAGTTGTTCTGGATAGACATTAATATAAACAATGGCAGATTCTTTTCCGGTTTGATTTGCCATGTCACTTAATATGTCTCGGACGCTTTGTGTAGAAATTAATTTTTCCTCAAGATTTGCTCCCAGGAAATCTGAATATTCCTGGAGACTGTTTCGTTCTAACATTGTTACTACTTGGTCTGAAGCTGTGGCTGTTATTAGAGTTCTGGTATTAACTGGATTAATTGTTTTTAAGATTTGTTGGGTGTCAGTTGTATGCTTGATAGATGCTTCTGTTTGTTCTTGAGCAGTGCCTGCATTGGTTGTTTGGTTATTGTTAGTGGGAGCGGTCAGGGTGAAAAAATTGCTATTGTTTGATATTTGCTGTAATATTGACTGGGATTGATTATTCTCTATTTGGGTGTCAGTGGTGTCAGTTGCGGTGGTTACTGGTATCTCGGTTGAATCATTGAGATTTTCTATTTGGATGGGGTTAGTTTCTACTGGGAGAATCTGGTTATCAGTGGTATCTTCTGGTATAATAATGTCGCTACTATCAATATTAGTAATTGTTTCTATTTCCTGTGGGGCGATCGCTATTTGTTCTCCGGTATTGATATTGTCTGGAGTATCATTAATAGTTGCATTCCCACCTACGGAAGTAGTTGTTTGCTCTTCTACAGGAATATTACCACCTGCTTGAATATCGATATTAGCGTCTCCTTGATTGACCTGTACAGTTTGATTTTCGGTGCTAATATTACTACCTGGTTGAATATTGATATTAGCATTTCCTTGATTGGTCTGTGCAGTTTGATTCTCGGCGCTAATATTCCCACCTGGTTGAATATCGATATTAGCATCTCCTTGATTGGCGATCGCCTCTTGATTACCTACGGAAACATCTCCTCCACCATCAATATCAATATTGGCATCTCCATCTCCAGAAATTATATTTTGGTCTTCGCTGCTTATATCTTCTGTTGCATCTAGATCGATACCACCTGCTTCCCCCTCTGAAGCAATTGATTCTAAGTCCAAAGTAGTAATGGAGCCATCAGTTGCTTCTAGTTGAATAATACCTGAACTGACTGTACCCAAAGAACTTAAGTTTCCTGTAGTTATTTGACTGCCATTAATAATAACTTCACCACTGGGACCGTCTGGTGCTTGAGTCGTCACATTTCCTGTATTCACTGTTGCTGTCTGACTTTTAATCATCAAATCCCCACTGTTAGTGGCACCAAAGGATGATATATTTTCCAGATTCACACTTTCTGGGGCATCAATATCAATATTTCCTCCTCTACCTTCCTCTGAAAAAGATGTAATGTCTCCCGTTGAACTAATCTCCCCTATTTCACTCTCCAATGTGATGTCACCACCCTGTTGCATCCCTTCGGAACGAATGCCGCTAATACTGATATTACCTCGAGATGTGAGAGTGACATCCCCACCAATACCGTCCGTCGAAAAAGTGTTTAACTCTCCTTGAATATCCATGCTGTTTTCACTGCGAGTGTCAATAGTAATATCACCCCCACGCTCCCTTCCCTGGGATAGAATATTTTCTAGATTAATCGAACCTTCGGCTTGAATATTCACATTTCCGGCTGTACCTTGTTCTGAAAATGTTTCTATTGCTTGGGTCGAATTGACTTCACCTTTTTCACTAATAATTTCAACGTTTCCGCCTGTGGTTGGTGTGGTTTCGTTGATAGCGCTAGCTTCTAGTTTGCCTAGAGTAATATCTTCTCTGGCATTGAGGGTAATGTCTCCAGTGCCGTCAGGGGAACGAGAGTTTATTACTCCAGCAGTGGTGTCTATTGTGCCGTTGTTGCTAGTAATATTGATATTTCCTGCTACTCCTTGGGTGGCTTCTCCTTGGGGTCTAGGTATGAGGGTAAAATTGTTAAATACTGGTCTTTCTTCTCTGACAAACCCTGATTCCAGGTCTATTTGACCTACTTCTATTGCGTCATCCGCAACAATATCTATTGTACCTGTATCGCCCTCATCTGCACCGGAATATATTCTTGCTGCTGTGGTGTTGATGTTGTTACCTGCTTCGAGAATAATATCTCCCCCTCTCCCTACTCCCCCGCTCCCCCTCTCCCCCTCTTTTTCTGATGGTTCGGAGGCAGAGATAACATTACTATTTTCGGTGATATTGATGTCACCTCCTGCTTTTAAGAGAATTTGGCCACCGTCTGCATCGGCAAAGGAGTAAATGTCACTGGTAGTGATGTTTCCTGCGGATGCTTCTAGGGTGAGGTTGCCGCCAGTTCCCTCCCCAGAATAGTTTGCCAAAAATCCATTACTGGTGTCTATGTTTCCTGTTTCTGTAATTATGGTAATTTCACCGCCTTGTTGTTCTCCGTGGGAACTGATGGTATTAGTAGTCACGTCTGTTTTGGCAGTCAGAGTCACATCTCCAGCGTTACCATTTTCAGAAAATGATTGGATGGGTTGGGTGGCATTTATTTCTCCTTCTTCACTGGTAATAGTAATGTCACTTCCGTTAGCAGCTTCTTGTGATTCAGATGATTCTGAGGCAGAAGATTGGATAACCCCTGTTACGATATTTTCTTGAGCTGTGATTTCTATTGCGCCTGCGTTGCCAGTACTTGTGCTTCTGGCTGAGATGGTACTATTTTCGGCTGATAGTTCCCCTGTGTTAATAGTAATTTTTCCTCCGTCTCCAGCTCCGGTAGTCTCCGTAATAATTTGACCTTCCAGTTGAAAAGTTTCACTGGGGTTGATGTTGATGCTGCCTCCGTCTCCACTATCGGAAGTAGCTGCTGATATAGTTGTGTTTTCAGCTATTGTGAGGTTTTTGGTTTCGATATTGATGATGCCTGCGTTTCCTCTGTCTTCTGTTTCAACTGTTATTCGTCCTTCCCCTGAAATATTTATATTTTCTGGAGCGAATATATTGATGTTACCTCCATCTCCACTTGCTGTGGTGAGTGCTGAGATAAAGCCATTTTCGGTGAAAGTAATATTGAGGTCGGGGTCAAAGCGAGGGGAACGATTTTCTCTACTCCCCTGCTCCCCTCTCTTATAAGGGTTGAGAGTAAGAGTACCTGCCGGAGTTTCTCCTGCTGTTTCTACGAATATTCCTAGTTGACCTGATATTAGTAAATCTGTAGCATTAATGGTAATGTTGCCTCCTGCTTCGGTATTGGTTGCTCCTTCTCTTGCTGTGGCACTAATTTGGGCATCTTCTCCTATGGTTAGTTTTCTGGTGTTGATTTCTATATCTCCAGCTTTTCCTTGATTATTGGTTTGTGTAGTTAAACTTGTTCCTGTTTCTAGGGTGAAGTCTTCGGTGTCGATCTCGATCGCTCCACCGTTTCCTTTGTCTGTGGTAGAAGCGAATATAGCTACTCCATCTGAGAGGGTGAGGTTTTGGGTTTCAATGTTGATAATACCAGCGTTTCCTTTGTCTGAGGTTTCTACAGCGATGAATCCTTTTCCAGCAATATCTATAGTTTCTGGGGCACTGAGGTTAATATTACCCCCATTACCTGTGGAGGAGGTAGAAGCAGAAATAAAACCGTTGTTGCTGAAATTGATGTTGAGGTCTGGGTTGTCTTTGTAAGGACTGAGGGTAAGGGTGCCCGCGTTGGCCGTTCCTTCGGTTTCTGCGAATATTCCGAGTTTTCCCGTGATATTAAGTTCGTTGGTGTTGATGGTAATATTGCCTCCGTCTTCAGTGCTGGTTGAGCCTAATACTAATGTGCTACTGATTTGAGCATCTTCCCCAATGTCTACAGTGTTGGCGTTGATGGCAATCTCTCCTGGCGCACCTGCTGCAAAAGTTTCTGTAATTATGCTAGTCCCTTGCTGTAGGTTGAGCTTGTTTGCTTGGATGTCGATAATGCCTGCGTTACCTGTACCTTCTGTACTTGCTCGGAGTTTGCTGTTGTTGGTGAGTTGAATGTTTCGGGGAGTTACAAGGGTGATGTTGCCTGCGTCTCCTTCGGCGTTGGTGATACTGAAGATATTAGTGTTGTCGAGTGTGATGTTTTTTTGGCTATCGATGTAGACTTCTCCAGCATTTTGGTCTCCTTTGGTGTCACTTGCGATGGTGACGTTGTTGAGGTTGAGGTTGCCTGAACTGAAAATGTTGACGTTTCCCGATCGCCCTTCTGTGCTGCCTACGTCTATTATTATTTCTCCTGACAAAGGGGTGTCGGTCGCTATTTGTTTACTGGTGATGATGGATAAGTCATTCAGTAGAAGGTTTCCTCTTGATTTATTTTCTATTGTTACTTGTCCTGACTCGGAGTTGCTAGATAGTGTCAATATTTCTACATTGCTGAGGTTGTTGGTGGTAATGTTAACGTCTCCACCTTTTTCGGAGTTGTTTGTTCCGACTGAGAATGTATTTATTTGCAGTTGTTCTGTATCTGCATCTTTTGGTTGATTAAATTTGATAGTTTCTGCGTTGAGGAAAATAGTACCTCCATTCCCTGAATTGCCATCATTTGAGAAAGAATAGGAATTGAGGTTTTCTGTAGTTATATTACTCCCTGCTTCCAGAGAAATATTACCCCCATCTCCTGATGCACCATCATTTGATAAAGAATAGGAATTGATATCTTCTGTAGTTATATTACCTCCTGCTTCCAGAAAAATAGTACTGCCATCTCCTGATGCACCATCATTTGATAAAGAATAGGAATTGATATCTTCTGTAGTTATATTACCTCTTGCTTCCAGAGAAATAGTACCGCCATCTCCTGATGCACCATCATTTGATAAAGAATAGGAATTAAGGTCTTCTGTAGTTATATCGCCCCCTGCTTGTAGTGATATAGCACCGCCATCTCCTGATGCACCATCATTTGATAAAGAATAGGAATTGATATCTTCTGTAGTTATATCGCCCCCTGCTTCCAGAGAAATAGTACCGCCATCTCCTGATGCACCATCATTTGATAAAGAATAGGAATTAAGGTCTTCTGTAGTTATATTACCTCCTGCGTCCAGAAAAATAGCCCCTCCATCCCCAGATTCGCCATCATTTAAAGAATAGGAATTGAGGTCTTCTATTGCGATATCGCCCCCTGCTTGTAGTGATATAGCACCGCCATTTCCAGATTCGCCATCATTTGATAAAGAATAGGAATTTAAGTTTTCTGTAGTTATATTACCCCCTGCTTGTAGTGATATAGCACCGCCATTTCCAGATTCGCCATCATTTGAGATAGATTTTGTAGCAATGTCGCCCTCTGCTTCCAGAGAAATAGCACCCCCATCCCCGAAAAATGAACGAGCAAAAAGCGATCCGGCCGTGGTATCAATTGAACCTGTGGTACTTTCTATGTTAATCTGACCAGCATTGCCACTACCACCGCTTCCCTGTTCTCCTTCAGATACAACAAAAAATTCACCAGAATTAGTAATAATTTCTGCCGTAGTAATATCCCCTACCGCCTCAATATTAACATTACCCCCATCCCGATTGATAGATAAACTCTCTAACGAATCTGTAAGAATATCTCCAGAGATAGATTCTGTTGATATTAGTCCACTCTTATCCTCTTCTTCTGATGGTATAGCTCCTCCCTCATCCACATCTATAGTTGCCAGCAAGTCCCCGGTTGGGAACCAAGAAGTATCAACATTACCCAAACTAATACTGGCACCAGCAATAGTCAAATTTCGCCCATTGGTCTTAATAGTATCCGCACCATTCTTAAAGGTATCCTCGTTGCTGCTAACATCTGGCAGATTATCTAACATCGTCACAGTACCAATTCCATCCTCATCCACATCTGCACGAAATTCTATCTCTCCTGTTCCAGGTAGAAATTCCAAGACATCATCTGCGATATCCTCAACAGTTATATCGTTTATCGCGAACAACTGAACATTCCCATCCCCAGAAGTTTCATCGAATTCATCATTTATTGTAATATTCGTCCCAGATAGAAAAACACTTTCCCCACTAATTCCACTACCTGTAGCAACAATATCTCCCGTAGCTTCAATATTAATTGCACCACCTCTACCACTATCAATTTCTGTATTTTCTGTAGATTCCACCTCAGAATTATTTTCTCTAGTCGGAGCATCTTGCTCCGAAGTCGGAGTATCTTGTTCCAAAGTGGGAGCATCTTGTTCCGAAGTAGGAGCATCTTGCTCCGAAGTAGGAGTATCTTGTTGGGAAGTAGGATTATCTTGCTCTGAATTATTTTCTATAGTGGGAGCATCTTGCTCGGAAGTGGGAGTATCTTGCTCCGAAGTAGGAGTATCTTGCTCCGAAGTAGGAGTATCTTGCTCCGAAGTAGGAGTATCTTGCTCCGAAGTAGGAGTATCTTGCTCCGAAGTAGAAAGACTTTCTGTTAAAGTCACATTTCCTGCACTCTGAATTTCTATATCTCCCCCAGCAGTAACAATACCATTTACATCCTCACTCACATCACCAATATTCACATCTCCCAACACATCAAAAAACGCTCCACCACTACCAGAAACCGCTTCTAAATTTTCTACATTCAACTGCAAAGACGCACCCGCTAAACCTATTCCTCCACTGCCATTTGTTTCAAATAAAACACTACCTGCATTAATAATTGAACTATCAGAAACTCTAGCAATATTTCCACCATTGGCATTAACTAAAATTTTCCCTGTAGTTGTTAAATTTGCCAGATTTATATCCCCTACTTCTCCCAAATTTCCTAACTGAATATTAATCGTTCCACTACCAGCATTTAATGTTGTTCCATCTAGTTGATTTATTGATGCTACTCCGGCACTCCGGTTAGCAATATTCATTTCATCATTATTACCAAGTAAGTCAATATTTCCATTGCCAATTGATGTATCAATATCGGCATTTATATTAATACTTCTACCTGCTTTTAATTCTACAGATTCGGTAGTTTCTATCTTTTCATTAATTGTTATATCGTTGTCGGCAAATAAAATTATATCTCCTGATAACTCCCCAAAATTTTCTGCTGAAATTGTCACATCAGCATTTTCATCTTGAGCAAAGGGGTCTATTGGTGTTTCTGTTTCTGTTTCTGTTTTTTCTGAATTATCAGTATTTTCTGTAGAAGTAACTTCTGTCTCTGAATTTGTATTTTCTGTTATTTCTGAATTATCAACATTTTCTTCTGTATTTTCACCAGATGCCACTTCCGAATTATTATCTACTGTTTCTGTTTCTGAACTTTCAGTATTTTCTGTAGTTTCTGAATTTTCCGAATTTTCACCAGATGCCACTTCCGAATTATCATCTACTGTTTCTGTTTCTGAACTTTCAGTATTTTCTGACTCTCCCACTGTGATATTTTCTGGGTCTAATAATATTGTTCCTGGGGTGCCAAATTCAGCACTAACATTGACATTTCCATCAAATATTAATTGCTGTTTTCCAGATACTTCAACAAACCCTCCATCACCAGAAAATTCTCCTCCTCTCGCACTAATATTCCCGGAAAAATTAGTAATTCCATCTGACCAAATTATGACTTGACCGCCGTCACCATTTGTGGTAGCATCAGCGGAAATAAATGAGTTTTGATTGACAAAAGTTTGCTGAGAGTTGAGTACTATTCCATCACCTTGAAAGTCCCCTCCAATTAATACTCTTCCCCCTCCATTTAGACCATCGGCGTTAATATTGGCATCAATAATTGCTACGCGATCGCCTAAAATATTTACTTGTCCACCAATATTAGATCCCCCCTGACCCCCCTTTTTAAGGGGGGAACTGGAGTTGGTATTCGTTTCTATTCCTTGAGAGTTCCCCCTTCTGTCTCCCTGGGAAAGAAGAAGACTATTCATATCCCCCTTGAGCGATCCCCCTCCCGTCCCCCTGATCAAGAGGAAGGCCAGATGTTGCTGCGCTTTTTGTTGAACGGGGGTTAGGGGAGAGCGATACATCTATGTTTCCCGAAGCGATCGCATCTCCTGATATATCACCCACTATTGTATTTGAATCTATCAACACCACATCACCATTTCCATTCACAGTCATAGATGTGGCCTGAGTTACTTCTCCACCTGTTAAAAGTTCGGGCAACGATAAGGGGTTTATACCAGAGAGAGCTTCCCCATTCGCTGCTGTTGAACCTACTTCCAAACTTAATAAATTTCCTGGTTGGGATATTCTCAGGGTACTACCTCCTTCTACTGCTGCAATAGTAACGTTACCGCCTGCTGTGGCGAGTTGCCCCGTGTTGATAACCGTGCCACCCAACAAAGTAAGATTTTCTCCAGGGTTTAAACTCAGGTTTCCTTCATTAACTATTGCGCCTGGGTTTGATACATTAAATTTATAGCCACTGGGGTTTCCTACTAGGTTGGCATAATCATTTGTTCCCATAGCTTGAAACCAGAAATTATTACTGTTAAAGCCTATACCTGTAGCAGTAGTAACGCTGAATGAGGCGGGGACATTAAGGCTAGCATTGGGGCCAAACATTATGCCTGCGGGGTTCATCAAGAAGAGGTTAGAGTTACCACCGATGACTTGGATGAGACCGTTAATTATAGAAGGGTCTCCACCTGTAATTCTACCCAGAATGTTGCGAGTATCTGGAGTAGTGACAAAGTTGGCTGTTTGACCGGAGTTAACGTTGAATCGATCGAAACTGTGGAAGAGGTTAGTCCCGTTGTGAGTGCCACCTTGAATATTAAATTGATTGCCGTTTTGATTGACAGTTGTACCTGTGCCATCGTTTGAGGGGGTTATGGGTTGAGATTTGGCGGGAGTTGTAGCCAATATCCCTAAAATTACAGTCAGAGCTGTTATACTGTAAGATTCTAATTTATTAGCTTTCATAAAAGACTTCTGCAGGCAGTTATAACATTAATTTATAAGTAAACAGAGAAATTAGGCAACGACACTATTTTTAGTTTCACAATATCATCGTATTTTTCTTCTAGAAATTGTAGCAACTATCCTCCTGTTAATACCACTAAACTGAACACCCTAATTTTCCTATTCCCATATAATAATATTAGAACCTTTGATCTTTAATATAATAGTTGTTAACCCAGGCCCAACTACAGCCCTTTTCAGATTGATAAACCACATCGTCATAACCAAAAACCTATAAGGGCGCAATTCGGAGCTTTGCGGAGCGCAAATGCCATTTGCTTCGCATAACTATCGTTAACGCCCCTACTGTGGTTTACTGAAATGAAAACCGCTGTAAGATAATAGTTAACATTCGAGTCAGTTGAATTGCAAACACTTAGTATATTTGTATAAGTCTTGATACTGCTATTTTGGGTGGTGGTGCATTGTAATGGTGGTGCACTGTAATGGTGGTGCATTGTAATTATTGTTGTTACCAGACAGGGTAGTGGGAGCATCTTGCTCCCGTCGCGGGTAGGATGCCTACACTAGGCATTGCTTATTTCTATTCAGCATTACTATGCAGGACTACCCTATTTTGATATAACACTAGAGTTTTTCATTCTCTTAACTATCAGATATGAAAATATGCCACGATAAACTTTACTGGCAAGAAGGCAAGTTTATGATTTTAGACCACAGTTATCCACACTGTCCCCATAATTACACTAATTATGACAGAGTAGTTTTAGTTGTAGACTTTTTTAAACCCGATCGCCCTAGAGAGGAAGTAGCAAAATTTGAACGAGAGCAAGTTAGACAACGTATGCAAGATAACCCTTATAGTTTAGGAGTTTTTGGTAAAAGCGATAGAGCAAAAACAGAAGATTTTATTAAGTATGGTTTGGCTCATCAGTTAGAGTGGGATAAAGCTTTAGAAAAGTAATTATTAATGGATTAGGACTTACGCAAATAAACCTTGAAAACGCCATATGTAGGGGCGAATGGCATTTGCGCTCCGCAAAGCTCCGAATTGCGCCCTTACTGGATTTAGTATCAGTGCGTAAGTCCTGTGGATAATGGATAATGGATAATTGATAATTAATCCCCATTCAGTTTAAAGCCTCTCCTTCGGACATGATATTAGTTTATAGCAGGACTTACGCAAATTAACCTTGACAACCCAATATGTAGGGGCGTTTTGCTCCGCAACATATAAAGCGGAGCATTCCCTTAGCAAATGGCATTCGCCCTCACTGGATTTAGTATTTGTGCGTAAGTCCTGATGATATTAGTTTATACGTTCTTTGCTTGGCAAAAATCATAATTATGTTGAAAATTACTCCCAAAAATCTGTTACATCCCGACTATCCTTTCGCTCCTAAAAATTTCCCGTTTTTTTATGGCTGGATAATTTTAATTGTTTGCACCATTGGGGTAATAATGAGTATACCCGCTCAAACTATTGGGATGAGTGCTTTCACTGACTATTTACTAGCTGCTACTGGTCTGTCACGGTTACAACTGAGTAATGCTTATTTTTTTGGTACTTTGACCAGTGGTTTACTATTGCCTTATGGCGGAGTATTGCTAGACCGTTTTGGGGCGCGAGTCACTGTTGTTTGTGCATCAGTAGGTTTAGCTTTAACTTTGTGTTATCTCAGTTTTAGCGATCGCCTAACTACTCTCATCAGTAACGCATTTCCTAGAATTCCCGATTTAACTATAGCGCTATTAATGCTGATATTAGGTTTTGTCTGCCTGCGTTTTTCCGGCCAAGGTATGTTAACCATGACCAGTCGTACCACTCTCGGTAAATGGTTTAACCGTCGTCGGGGTTTTGTTTCTGGTCTTAATGGTTTATTCATGGTTTTTGGGTTCTCTATTGCACCCATAGTTTCAAGTTCATTGATTAATATTTTAGGTTGGCGAAATGCTTGGCTAACTATGGCAGCAGTTGTTGGTATTGGTATGGGTTTAATAGGGTGGGTATTTTATCGCGATCTTCCTGAAGAATGCGGTTTATTAATGGATGGAGAGTTACAAACACCTACGGTTGAAGTAGAAAACTCATCTGAAAACAACTTACAAGATTTTACCCGCGCTGAAGCGATCGCCACAATTATGTTTTGGGTGGTGACATTAGTATTATCATCCCAGTCTTTGATATTTACAGGTATCACTTTTCATATCGTTGATATTGGTGCAGAATTTGGATTATCCCAAGTGCAGACAGTGAGTATATTTTTACCCCAGGCGGTTGTATCTACAATTGTTGGTTATTTGATGGGGGTAGCTGCAGACAGAGTTAATATCAAATATTTATTCATGGTTATGATGGTTGGTGAAGCAATAGGTGTGGCTGCTATTGCTAATTTTGGCGTGCCTTTATTTCGGGTATTAACTATTGTTGGATTTGGTATTAGTATGGGATCTTTTGGTACTTTATCAGCAGTGGCTTTACCGCGTTTTTTTGGTAGAGCTTATTTGGGTGCTATTTCTGGTTTTCAGATGATGATTCTGGTCATAGCTAGTGCCATAGGACCTTCTTTTTTAGCTATATTTAAAGATAAATTGGGTTCTTATAAACCTGGTCTTTATAGTTGTTTGATATTGGTAATTTTGATTTTAATTCTCACCTTTTTTGCCCGTAAACCTCGCCAACCTGATAGATGAATTATATCAAATCCGGTTGATTAGTATAATAAAAATATTCTCCTCTAAATATTATGGATGTTTATGGCTTTCATCTTGACAGTCGTATTATTAGGGTACTACAATAGTATTAAAAATGTTGGCGTTGCTGATTATGGGTATGATTTTGCCCCCCTAGCCCCCCAATTTTGGGGGGAATAAAACTCTAAAAGTCCCCCAATGCGCGGGGGATGCGCGGGGCGAAGGCGAGAACCAAACATATGATTTTGCCCCCCTAGCCCCCCAATTTTGGGGGGAATAAAACTCTAAAAGTCCCCCAATGCGCGGGGGACCAGCGGGGGCGAAGGCGAGAACCAAACAATCGCACATTCATACTTCAATTCAGCAACGCCAAAATTTCGACTAACTAGGCTTACTTATTGCAGGATGGCTAACCAAGGCTTAGTAGATATGGTAATGGAGAAAATTCAATGGAACGAGACCCGGCGGTTTTAAAAAAAGTTTCAGTTAGCCTTCCTTTTGGCCTGGGGTCTGCTGAGTGGGAGGCAGACCAAACAGAACGTCATGCGGCTTGGTCGCTCTATGTTGAACTGGTGACACGCATTTCGATACAACCATTAGGCCAAGAGGAGGGCATTTTTAGAGAAGCTTTAGACTCTCTCTATAGTTTATTTGAAACCACTCGTGAAATTTTGAAAGAAGCAGGTCCTGGTGTGGGTGCTTCACATAACTCAGTTGGTGGTATCGCGATCGCTGTTCTTAACCAAGGACTACGGCCTTTTGTAACTAAGTGGCATCCTAGTTTGGAGGTGTGGGAAACTCAGAGACCCGATGGCGTTAGTTCTAAAGAACATGAAAAGCAGTGGTCAGAAGAGCCTGAACTGCGAAAGGAACTAGAGGTTTTGGGAAAGGAGCTAAATAAGTATGCTCAAGCTCTGGCTCAAGTTGCTGGTGTAGAAAATTGAAAAAAAGGAGTTTATAAATGACTGAACAAAAAGAATTTGATGTTTTTCTTTCTCATAATAGTCTTGATAAAGATAGTGTGAGAATTATAGGGGAAAAGCTTGAAAAAGCAGGTATTAGAACTTGGCTAGATGAACGGCAGTTTAAAGGTGGAGACCATTGGCCAGGCAAACTCTACGAAATTCTTGATAACACTGATACGGTTTTCTTCTTTCTGGGAATAAATGGTGTAGGGCCTTGGCAAGATGCGGAAATAGACTATTTACATAACCGTTATATAAGTAGTAGAAGGCAAAGTCCTAGAATTGTTCCGATACTTTTACCTGGAGCTAGTATTGATAATCTTCCTAGTAAACTTAATTACTTAAAAGAGATTCAGTTTGTGACTCTTGACAATTTGGATAGCTATGATGACATTAGCAAATTATTACAAGTATTTACAAATAACTCACAAAAACAAACTTCTTATTATGTTAACACTCTAGACTTCACTCAGGAAAAAATAGGGCGTTTGCAAAGGGATTTGTCTTTGGCTCAAAAACAATCTAACGAATTAACAAAAGTGATAAATGACATAGTAGATGAGATGAATGCGAATATAGGTGATGCAATACGACAGCACAACCTGGACAAGAATAAAAAAAAGTTTGAAGAAAAGCGAAACCAACACGACCAAGAAGTTGAAAGGCTTCAAGCAGAGATTAGCCGACTTGCTCATGGGTAGAATCGTAAACATACAAACTAGAGAGATTAATTTAAGATATGACGGAAGAAGATATCCAAGGTGAGAAGATACCAACACCTCCGGAACTAAAGGAAGGTGACAAGATACCAACACCTCCGGAACTAAAGGAAGGTGACAAGATACCAACACCTCCGGAACTAAAGGAAGGTGACAAGATACCAACACCTCCGGAACTAAAGGAAGGTGACAAGATACCAACACCTCTTAGCAGATATTCAATTGAAGGAAATTTTTTCAATCCACTTAGAGGTCAGGGAAAAAGTAAAGATGATGATAGTAAATATTCTAGTGATTCTTCTACAAAGGAAAAGACCAAATACTCTGACTTACCAACACAACTATTACAAACCTGGAAGGAAAGATATAAAACGGAAATTGCTAGTTTAAAAGATCAATATGATGAATTAACTGAAGAGATAGAAGATTTATCTGAGGACAAGAGAGAAGCTTATTCTCCTATTGAGGAACGCAAAACTCAAAGAAAGCTAGATAGAATTAGGGGAGAACGTGAAGAAAAACGGCTGAAACTTGAACAACTTGAGAAAGATTTAAGCGACCTTAATAAAGAGCTAGAAGAAAGAGAGCAGAACAGAAGAGGGAATAAAAACACAAGAGGAACAGGTCAGGGTTATGCCTCAGAAGAGTCCGAAAGCGTTACAGCTCACTCGCTATTTTCAAACAGTGACACTATCCAGAAAACTGTTTTGTATGTGGCAACTTTCTTTCCAGAATTAAACCCCCAAGACTTTAAGTGGGTCGTTTCACTCTTACTAGAAGGCCAAACAAAAATTATACCTGTTAAAGAGTCAATAACCACAGAAGAAGGAAAAACACAGGTAAAAGAAACTCAAAAGGAAAAGTTATTAACTGAAATTTGGCAAGAGAGCTTTGAACAGTCGGATGGATATTTAGAGAATTCTTATTTAAGAGTCAGTCGTCAGAATAAAATGCAGGGTATTGACTTTACTTTTCCTAGCTTAAGAAGGGATTTTTTGACTTATTTTGAAGAACAGCAACCTTTATATTTAGAGGAGCAACTCCAAAAAACCCAAAAGCTAGACTTATTACTTGACACTTCTGATGATCTTGCGAGAAAGGCAATAGATGTCGCTTTAAGGGCTAGCGTTGACTATCCAAGTTCCTATGGGGAGGGTTGGCTGATAGAACTTCTAGTAAAAATTGCTCAGGAAGACAAGCGGAGAATTAACCCTTTACTTCTGCGTTTGTCGTACTTAATTTATAGATTACAAATTGAATCAGATTATTCTAGAGCTGAGGATATCGCTCAAAGCTTTCTTGAAAGTTTAATGTCTCCAGAACATCGAACCCTTGCCTTTGAAATTGTTCGAGATTTAATGGACAAGCACTTACGTTCAGGAGCATTAGGTATTCAAGCTGCAAAACAACTCCTAATTTGGCTGAAAAAGTTGCTAGATCGAGAGAGTTTAGAAAATAAGGATGAAAACCTCCAGGCTGATGTTTACAGCTTATTAGACAAACTATTGTGGCAAAGTGGTTTATATTCCTACATCTATGATTTTCTAGAGATTTTAAAGGAATGGTTGCCTTCACCAGATGTTCCTTCAGAAAAATACTCTCTGTCAAATCGAGTCGCTTTTCTTTTGTTATTTGTTTACTGCAATCAAACAACATACATCTGGACGAATAACTTAAAGTGGTATGGAGAGTGGCCTTCTGCGTATCCTTTGTTTGCACCATTGAAAAGCCAAGATGATAGTAAATTTGGTAGTGAGTTAAATACTTTATTTAGTTGGCTATTTTATTGTACTGCTAATGGAGAACTTGCTCTGGTAAATGTCTTAGAATTCTTTTTAAAGATTTTACTCCAGATAGTTTTAATCCTCTTGAAAACATTAGCTATTTAATTGCAGAATGGTTGGTAATTTTGCGTGGTTTTGATCATGTAGAGCTGGAGCAAGAAGTTGAAAATTTAATCGAAGATATGGCTCGCAGCATTATTTCAAATACTCCTCGTTCTCTAAAAAGTGAGCTGAGTAATTTTTGGACATCTCTTACAGAAAAATATCTAGAACAAGGTACAAAGTCAAATCAATTAGGAGATAGAAAACTACAGAAGCAGTTCACTACCAGAAGAAAAATTTTAAGAGATTTCAAGAAGAAATTTAGGGCTTTACAAAAAGAAATCAAAGTAACAAAGTAACTTAAATTAGAGGTAAAAATGGTAAAACATCACGCTTTAGATAAAATTATTCGTAAAGTAGAAAAAGCTGAAGCATCTGCTAAAAGCAAAACTAAATCTTCTACTGAAAAAATCATAGTTATTAACAAACAAAAAAAGGACTATTTGGACAAAATACCCTTTATCGATCGCAAGAATATAGTATATTATTTAATTTCTAACAACAATGATGCTTCAAATATTGCCGAACGTACAGATCTACCTGTAGAGGTAACGGATTTTGGGAATAATCGTAAACTTCGTATTTCTGTAGCTTATCGTGCTAGTTGCCCTCCTGGAAAAGAACAACAAGTTGCTCTAGCTCTCTGTAGTGATGATTCTCCTGGTGATGAATTGGATAAGAGAGTTGAGAGATGGATAGCTGAACTAACCTATGAAAAGGAGGCTATATATATAGATGATTTTTTCGGTCAAGTAGAAGGTTTACAGACCTCCTTAAAGAAAAAAACACAAGATGAGATTGGTCTTAACATTCATTTTCGGCTATCTCTAGGGGATGAAAAACAGCTCGAAGCAGTAAAAATTGGCCCGACAGAGATTACCGTATACGTTTCCGATTCTGATGATAAGCTAGACCTTGAACTTGAGACTGAACTAATTATTGAGGACCCAGTTAAGGCTGTGTCTAACCAGGAGTCTGGTTGGCTGATCTCCTTAGTCAAAGTTACTAAGAAAGAAATTAAAAGCTACTTACTTGAAAAAGTTTCCATTACTCAGTTCTACTATGAATTGAAAGATACGGTTAGGAATGGATTAGTTGAGCATTTAGATAGGATTCTACGCGATCAAGGTCGCCGAGTTGGACACTTATATCTCAATAGTAAGAAAATTTCTTCATCTCCAGTTCCCAAGGAGCTTGTAGAAATAAGTTGTACTGTCGATTGCAAGGTACAGAAGTATACGGGTTTAGTATATGTTGAAAATACTCTCCAGATGCTTCCTCAAGATGTTAGACGATATATTTCTGCACAATCTCCTAACTTAGAAGCTTGGGTGCAGAGTAAACTGGAAAAAATTGTTAAGCCTTTGCTGCTTGATAAGAACTATGCAGGTATATTGTGCGATTTTAGCAAAGAATCTGATGAAATTCGGCGTGCAATGCAAACTGAAGCCGAATCTATCGGTTATCTAGTGAAGCATATAGTTTCTCTCCCAAAACAAAAGCATAGCGAACTACTAGAAAATCTAGAAATAAATAATGACGACAAACCAGAAGAATTTTCAACCAGTGCTACTGGCGTCAAAGTTAAGTTAAGTACAGCAGTCAATCTCAAGTTTAAGAGTCTTGAAAAAATTGAAGATTATCTCAATCAAACAGTTGATGAAATTAAAGACTTAATCAAAGATACAGTTAAAAGTACCACTAGAGAAAATATACGCACTATCGACCCCGAAAGATTTTATATGCGTTTTTATGAACCTATAGCTGGCGAAAAGTCGGTTGAACAAGAACTGAAAGATGCAATTACGACAACCTTAGAAGAGCGTTTTGGGGTAATAGTAATTAGAGTTGTTCCTATTCCCGAACAAACAGATATTATTGATTATCTGCAAAGGTTAATGGGAATGGTGGGTTCTTTCAACTGTGAAGTGCTTTCTTTGACTGGTGGACAAGCTGTTAAGTTTCAAGGAGAGTTCAAAATTTTAGGTATTGAGCAGGGTAGTTGGTATGTATTCCAGTCTGCATTCCAATCTATGCGAGAATTGCAGCAAGAGTCGTTGAAAGAACGCAAAGCCCTCAAAAAGCAATATGCTAAAGTTGTTAACTTAGGTGATGTAGAAGAGAACAGAGAGGAACTTGGCGAAATTAGCCAGAGAATTCGTGATATAGAAAAGGAGATTTTTGGCATGGATAATATTAAAAACTCAATAGAAAAGAGTGTTAATGCTAAGTTGACTACCATTGACAGCGAACTTCTTAGATACACAGATAATAAACATTTATCTACTATGGAGCGCTACGTCAATCAATGGGCAAGGGAGAGTGTTGTTAAGCAATATGGTCTAGAAATTGAGATTATAAACCTGTATCGCATCCGCACTGAAGGAGAAGAATATTTGTCTGCAGCTAGAACTAAATTAGAGAGATCAAAAGTTGATGAAGCTTTAGCTCAAGTTGAGGCAAGAACTCAACAGCGTCAGAATCAATTGGAGATGTCCTCAAGAAAGAATAAAGCACAATCTAATGAACTTGATAAACTTTATGAGCAAAGAGCAAAGTTGGTTGCAGATCCCGATGCAGATCCGGATGAACGGGAGTATTTGGATGAACAAATAGATCGCTTAGAGAAAGAAATTCTTACTCCTTCGTTGGAGGATGCTGGAAGCGCTCTTGATATATTAGAGCCTAAAAGAGATGGAAGTAAGAACACCCTCGCATTTGAAGAGCAGATGGGTCTACTACCAGGCAAAAACAATTTAGATTCTGATCCTAGCAGTGATACTAGCGTTCCTAATCAGAAAGACTTGACTTAAAAAAGTAATTAGACCAATTTTTATTTAGGTACAGTATAAAATTACTACATAAAGAACTAACAAAAATGGAAGTAATATTTACAAAAAATGATGATACTGCTGAGAAGATTATAGATGTCTCGCCTGATTCAAAGGTAGGTGAGTCTCGCGAAGTAGTGCAAATGTTATTGGGTTTACCAGAAAGTCCCCCTTACAAAGTTGTTCTAGAAAGAACTAGCAAAAAATTAAGGGATAATTTGACATTCAAAGAGGCGGGTATTCAGGACAATGACAAGCTTATACTTTTTCCTTTAAATACTTTTGAGACCTACCAAGAGGGTGAGAGTGATACCTACCAAGATAATCAGAAAACAAACGATATTTCTAGCGTAACTGAAGAAAAAGAATCCCCATCGTCTTTCAATTTTAAAGTTTTTCCAACAGCATTCATGGTTGGTACCATGGTATTAATTGCAGTAGTTGGAAGCTTGCTTTATCTCCAAACTCTACAACAACAAGCGATTATTAACGAGCAGTTAGAACAGGAGAGGATTCAAAGGCAAGAAGCTGAAAGAAAGTTAGAACAGGAAAGGAGTCAAAGACAAGGAGCCGAGAGAAAGTTAGAACAGGAAAGAACTCAAAAGCAGATTTCCCGAACCGAACCCAACCTTCTTCGAGCGTTACCAGAACAAGCTTTAAGAAATTACTACCAAACTCTAAACAATTATGAGTATCAAAGTGCTTGGAATTCTTTATCCTCTAGATCGCAACGAAGTACTAAAGCCCATCCAGAAGGATACAAGTCCTACATAGATTGGTGGACTCAAGTTGCAAGGATAGATGTACTAAGTACCAAATTGGTATCAGAAGATGGGTTTAATTCTATAGTAGACAGTAGACTGCGGTATTTTATGAAATCTGGCAGAGAAATCAATCAAACTCTTCGCTTTTATTTTGTTTGGGACACAGATTCTGACCGTTGGCTGGTTAATAAAGTTGAACGCTTGTAGTTGTAAACACTTAAGGTATTTAGACCAAGTTTTTTTAAATACGAGTAGAAAAATATTATATAAACAAATAATAAAAATGGAAGTAATATTTACAAGAACTGATGATACTGCTGAGAGAATTATAGATGTTTCACCTGATTCAAAGTTAGGTGAATCTCGCGAAGCAGTGCAAATGTTATTGGGTTTACCAGAAACTCCCCCGTACAAACTTGTTCTAGAAAGAACAGAAGAAGAATTAAAAGACAATTTAACATTTAAACAAGCTGGTATCCAGGACAATGACAAACTCATATTGTCTCCACCGACTGATAAAAAAACACCACCACCAGAACCTACTCCTGCTCCTACTCCTGCTCCTACTCCTGCTCCTACACCTTCACCGCCAACACCTTCACCGCCTCCGTCTCCTTTAGATTGGCGAACAGCAGTTATCATTGGGGGTGTAATTGGAGTATTTGGCTTAGTTAGCTTGGTTTTGTCTCAAAATCGAGTTGTTGTAATAGAACCGACACCTAAACCTTCTCCTATACCACCAGCATCGCCAAAGCCTAGTCCTGTTAAATCACCTGCACCACCTCAGCGACCACCAGAGCCATCTATTTCACGGCAGAAAGCTGTTAATTTGATTCAGAAATACTTAGAAGCAAAAAAAGTAATGTTTGCTCCACCCTATAATCGTCAAGTTCTTGCTGAAATAGCCACTAGCGAGTTCTATGAAAAGGCAGTTGGTGCAATAGATTGGTTACAAAGCAATGGTGCATACTATCGTTATAATGTACAAAGGGTTGACAGTGTTCAGGAGTTTGTTTCAGAGGGTAACGAAGCAGCAATTAAAGTAAGGATCACAGAAGATTACACCCTTTATAATTCAGATGGTTCAGTTGACCGTAGTAGTAGTAACTTTAAAACTTTAACAGTGATCTACAACATGAGATTGATTAATGGAAACCTGAAAATTTATGCCTCTAAAGTAATTTAATAAAAATGAAATTGTTTAAAATAGAGAAATTTAGTTTAAAAAACTGGTTAAAATTTATCCTAATAGCTGTTTCTGTTGCTGGAACAATTGTTTTATTTGGAACAATAATCCTACATTTTTCACCTGAAAGTCTATATATGCAAACTGCAACAGAACCTTCTCCTAACTCATCTCCAGAAGTTCAGGTAGTTGATGTACCTATTACTCCTGTAACAGAAACTTCTCCCGAACCATCTCAAAAGGTTCAAGAGTCTCCTGCTCCAAATTCGTCTACTCAAGCAGAACCCTCTCCTCTGCTTCAGCGACTCCCTGAAGCTGCGAGACGAATTGGGCTACTAAACCCAACATCTCAAAACTCTGAAGTGGATAGAGAGGAACAGAAACTTGTTGGTGGCGAAACTGCCTATGGTCACTTTCTATACCCACCAGGTCACATTAACAGGATGGTGATTATTAGCAGTTATGGCGCTAGGCAATACCAAAGGTTTGAATATCTGCACCCAGAAGCAGCAAAAGCACTAATGAATATGATTTATACTGCAAGAGACGAAGGTGTTTGGCTTGTACCTGTTTCAGGATTTCGTACTTTTGAGCTCCAGGAAGAACTATTTAAAGCTCAGATTCAACGTCGTGGTTCAGTTGAGGCCGCTGCAAAAGTTTCCGCCCCACCAGGATACAGCGAACACCATACAGGTTTTGCCATTGACTTAACTGATGGGAACTTTCCCAAAAAGGATATAACTATCGATTTTGAAAATACCAAAGCTTTCCAGTGGTTAACCCGTCACGCTCAGAAGTTTGGTTTTGAGTTATCTTTTCCTCCAAACAATTCACAAGGAGTCAGCTACGAACCTTGGCACTGGAGATATATAGGCTCTCCAGAAGCTGCTGCTACTTTTGCTCAAGCGAGAAAATTTTAGCCCTGGTGGTTGTCTGGAATGTAACTATCTCATGACTTACGCACGGACACTAAATCAAGAGGGCGAATGGCATTCGCCCCTACAGGTTTTTGGTTATGACGTGAGGTCATCAATCTGAAAAGCGCTGTAAATATATTAACTGATTTTTATGAAGCACGGCAGTGGGAGCATCTTGCTCCCGTGCCAGATATTCCTTTTTTCTGTAAACCATTACACAAGCAGGACTACCATATAATCATAACTGACGCAAATTTACCTTAAAAATGCCATATGTAGGGGCGCCATTCGGAGCTTTGCGTTAGCAAATGGCATTCGCCCTCAGAAGAAGAATTAATACTCTCACCGCCAAATCATCAACCATTACTTACTTCACAATAAAGCCAAACGCCGCTCAGAAGAATAACCAGAAAAAATCCGCGCTATTTGCGATCGCTCAATCTCAAGATGCTGCTCTAAAACACTAGAAATCACATTCCGGAAGTCCGTTGTCACCGCTAGATCCCGTTGCTGAAACAATTCTGATTCATCTAAACCAGGCCATTGTCCGTAAACCTGACCACCACGCACCCCACCACCTAAAACCCACATTACATTACCATGACCATGATCGGTGCCACCATTACCATTTTCTTTCACCGTGCGACCAAATTCTGACATTACTAAAATCACGGTATCTGAGTAAAGCGGACCCAACTCCTGAACTAGAGTAACTAAACCTTCCCCAAGAGGTTTCAATCGTCTTGCTAAAGTACCTTG
Source organism: Okeania sp. KiyG1 (assembly GCF_014132355.1). Lineage (GTDB taxonomy): Bacteria > Cyanobacteriota > Cyanobacteriia > Cyanobacteriales > Microcoleaceae > Okeania. The sequence continues at coordinate 8,708 of NZ_BLZO01000060.1, read as the reverse complement.
ACTGCTTCCTTGGTTAACGTGGGTATCCCAATTACCGAGAGCGAGAAACCCTAACTGTGTTTTGGAATCACCAACCATAATTTGAGCTAAATTTTTGGCATCACCAGCAAAACCCTCGGGAGGTGGCGCTCCTGCTGAAGCAGCTTCCATTTCCTGCTCTAAGTCAGCTAGTAGTAAATCTCTTGCTTGGCGACCTTCTTGGTAAACTCTACTAAGTTCGTCATTGCTGCTGTAAAGGCGATCGAATGCTTCATAAATTTTGGGGCGGTCTATGGGTAAACTACTGGTCGATTTTCTTCCGGTGGGAAGACTAGCAACTGGCATTGCACCCATGAGAATGCGAGGTGGTGTATCTCCTAAGTTTACAGCTTGAGTAGGTTTATCTTTTGGCAGATTTGCTAACAAACGATTCATCCATCCATCAGGTATTTTTTTATTATCTGGAATACCTGTTTCCATATAATATTGAGCATCAAAATGGGAGCGAGTGTTGTTGTTTAAACCGCAGGCGTGAATAAATGCTAAACTGCGATTTTGCCAGAGGGGTATGATACTTGCTAGAGCAGGATGTAAGCCAAATTGACCGTCTAAGTCGATCGCTCCTTCTGCTTCTCCTGGAGCTGGAATTGCTATTTTTGGTCGTACATCATAATAATTGTATTCCTGATGAGGAATAACTACATTTAATCCATCGACTCCACCTCGGAGAAAAATAACTATTAATCGTTTACGATTGTTGGTTTGAGCTAATCCTTTTGCTACCCAAGCATGACTGCCAACAGAGATTATTCCTGAAGCTGATAGTAAGCTAGCAAATTGTAAAAAATTACGTCTTTTCATAGTGTCTCCAAAATATTAAATCTGGTTGAATACTTAATTATCTAGTTGGGAGTGGGGGAGTAGGGGAGTAGGGGAGATTGAAGTAATTATAGAATTATCAACATACAGTAGATTCCTTATCTATTCCCCTTTATAAGAAGGAAAGTGGGGGAGTGGGGGAGTAGGGGAGTGGGGAGTAGGGAGATTGCAGTAATTATAGAATTATCAACATACAGTAGATTCCTTATCTATTCCCCTTTATAAGAAGAAGTAATTCTAAATTCTAAATTCTAAATTCTAAATTCTAAATTATTTTTCCATCATTTCCGGACTACCTAACATTAAAGGTGCTTGTAAACGTTCTGGACTACTGCTAATTACAGCTTGAGTTTGAGCAGAAAAATTATTTCCTAAAGTTGCAGAAAGTTGCTGACGATCTATCGGTTTGGGTTTTCCTTGGTTTAAATGACCACGAGATATCATTGTCGCAAAGCTAATTCGACGCATGATGGCATCGGGATTTAACCATGCTTCTTTAGTGTTTTTATAGCCGTCAGGAGTTTTACAAGCATAAAGCTTCATTCCTAATTGCTCTAAAAATTGTTTAATTCTACCCCATCTAGGTTTGTCAATATCGGTTGCTCTAGCAGCAGAAATAATATATTGATAAGGGGTTTTAAATTTGCTGCCGTAGTATTTTTCCTCCCAGAATTCAGGACTATTAAATAAAGTTTGTAACACATCACGAATGTTGCCATTAGTTTCTTGAAATTTTTTAGCTAGTTTATTAACTAAGCTACCGGGAGGTGTATCGGCAACAAAATATTGAGCTAATTTATAACTAATAAAACGGGCGGTAGATGGATGACTTGCGAGAATATCTAAGGCTTTTTCTCCTTCTTCTATTCCACCACCTTTAATGGGTATTCCTAAGAATATTTTATCACTATAATCATGGCGGTCTGAAAAAAATTTAAACCCACTCCCATCTCCACCATGACGTCTTATTCCCCAACCTGTAAAAATTCTTGCTAAAGTTATTATATCTTGTTGTGTATAACCTCCATTGACTCCGATAGTATGAAGCTCCATAAGTTCACGGGCATAGTTTTCATTTAAGCCTTTAAATCTGCCACGAACGCCTTTACTATTAGGAGCAGTATTTAGCCAATTATCTAAATAAAATAACATGGCTGGATGATATGCTGTTGCCCCTAATAAATTACGAAAATTACCAAGTGCATAAGGTCGAATAGCGTCTCTTTCGTAAGTGCCAACCCAGAGGCGAGCTAAGTTACCTTTATCTACAGAAATATTGAAGTGGTTAAACCAAAAATCTACCATTACTTCTTGTAGTTGTTGGTTGCTAAATATGGCTTGAACTAAACGTGCATTTTCTGATTCTCGTAAAATTTTACTGGTACTTTTGCTCATTTGTATTTGTTGTTTTCGAGTAAAGTTTTTAGCTCCTTTTTTTAGTGGAGGGACAGTTTTTTTATATAATTCTGTTGGAGCTAAGTAGAAGTTAGTTAACTTAGCTATTTTTTGTGTTACTTGAGGAGATTCTCTAATAGTTTCTGGTCTGAGTTGAGATTGAATATAATTATTAATTCCTATTGATTTAACTCGTTCTATATCTCCTGGTCTAGGACCAAAACTTAGACGATTCAAAACATGGATAGTTTGGGCATTAATAGATTGACTATCAGCGTAACTAGGACTTGCTAATCCTAACCAGATAATTAAGCCTAATAACAGAGATATAATCCAGTACCTAGAGGCTTTTTTCATTAATTATTCCTCCTGAAATATTCTCAAATTTTCATTACATAATTTTCTATTTTGCTCTAAGTTTATGCAAATACGATTCTGACAAAAGTTAGTTTTTAAGTAGCCCTATTAGTAGGGGCAGATTTAACCGAAAATTTTGATTTAAGCGCGCTCAAGTCCTAAAAACCCGCCCTATAGCATTTCTTATAAAGATGAGGTAAATTTACGATCCCCCTAAATCCCCCTTTTTAAGGGGGACTTTGAAAGTTCCCCCCTTATTAAGGGGGGTTAGGGGGATCTAAAACTGTACCTCATAGATTAGGGAACTGCTTTATTTAAGTAGGTAAGTATAATTAAATGAATTAAACGTTAAAAAATTGTAGGGGCGGGTTTAACCAAAAGCTTTGACTTAAGCGCGCTCAAGTCCTAAAAATCTGCCCTCTAATATTACGTTTATTTATACTGAACATGACATTAATATACAGTTTTTACCGAATAATTAAAGCTTAAAGCTTCTCCTTTAAAGGAGAAACAAGAAAAATTTTCCTTTTATTCAATCTTCTTCCTTTTAGGTAGAGGTAATTATCAATTATCCATTATCAATTATCAATTATTGAAAATTCTATCTATAAAAAAGTATAACTTAAATATTTTAATTTTACCACTACAAAATTTCTCTATAAAAATCAGGAATTATCTTATCTTCTCTAAGTACCTCTAGTAAGCATTTACTGCGTAATACTGCACAAACATAATTTTGAATTCTCCTTCTAATATCATCTCTCATTAAATAACTGTAATAAACAATCTTTACCGAAATATTGTGGTTTAAAGCCTCCCCTTTTAAGGGGATAATAAATAAAAATTTTCCTGTTCGTCAATCCTCTTCTTTTCAAGGAGAGGTAATTCTAAATTCTAAATTCTAAATTCTAAATTATTGAACCAACCTGGTAGGGATGTTGCATGCAACGTCCCTACATTTCAATGGTTTGATAATTAATCAGCAAACTCTAATTATTAATTATTAATTATTAATTATTGATTGTTGAATACCTCTGTTAGATTTTGACTGAAATGAAGAGGATATCTGAAAATTTTTTTGATACTTAATTTTGCCCCCCTGACCCCCCAACTTTGGGGGGAACAAGAGTCAATTTGCTTGCTCTAGTCCCCCAAAATTGGGGGATGCGCGGGGGCTTAGATGTAGCAAATGGGACTTCTCAGACAACCTCTAAGGAACTTTCCAAATATTAATTTTCCGGTCCCAACCACCGCTAACTATTGTTTGACCATCAGGACTAATTGCTACTGTACTAATATAACTTGTGTGTCCGTTTAAACTACCTTTTAAGTTACCCGTACTCAGTTCCCAAAACTTGATGGTTTTATCCCAACTGCTACTAATTAAAGTTTTACCATTAGGAGTAATAACAATTGACCATACTCCATCTATATGTTCTTTTAAACTATGAATTAATTCATCTGTCTGCAAGTTCCAAATATTAATCGTGCCATCACTACTACTACTAGCTAATATCTGACTATCAGGACTAAAAACTACAGACAAAATTGATAGAGAATTAGTATTTATATTACGAATTAGTTGACCTGTTTGTAGGTTCCATAATTTAATCTTATTATCTTTACTACCACTAGCTAGAAATTGACCGTCAGGACTAATGGCGATCGCATTAATTATCTCAGAATGTCCTTCTAAGGTGCGGAGCAACTCTCCAGTACTTAAATTCCAAATTTTAATAGTTCTATCCCAACTCCCACTTACCAACATTTCACCGTCAGGAGCGATCGCTACTGCATCTACCACATCGTTATGTCCAGTGAGAGTCTGCACCAGAGTAATATCAGTGACATTTTTATTTTTGGGTAGTTTCCAAATTTTGATAGTTTTGTCATCACTACCACTGACAACTAACTCTTCATCGGGAGATACTGCAACTGAATTTATTGATTCTTTGTGAGCTTTCCAAATAGCTATGACTTCGCCATTCTTAATATCCCTGACTGAAATCATCCCGTTACTACTACCACTGATGATATGGGAATTTAAAGCAACTACAGAATTAACTATTCCACCTACTTCATTGGAAATTGCCTTTGCCAGAGTAAAATTTACAGCAGTTTCTGTTCCATTTTCCTGTTTAGAGATAGTTGTAGAAACAGGGTTTGCTGCTGCTGTTGGAGTAGTTGTAGTTTGAGCAGTCTCGGGTTGTTGAGAAATGGTCGGCAACGAAACCTGTTGTCGCCACTGCCAAAAAGTATTAATTTCTATTCCTCCAGAAACGATCGCATCAGAGTTTTCTTGTAACTTGACAATACCGTTAATAGCAACTAGACGACCTTCTGTATCTAGTACTGGTCCGCCACTCATCCCCGCTCTGACTAAATTATCATAAAGTAAACTATAACCACCGATAGGTTGCTGACGCCCTTTGACTACCCCTGGTGTACTCAGAAAAATTCGTTGTTGAAGGTTGCTGCCAGAGCGCGGCCATCCCCCGACAAAAACTGGTTTTCCTTGAATTAACTGAGTTGGGTCGCCTGTTTCAGCAACGGGGTAATTTTGAGAACTGGTAAATGGCACGACTGCTAAATCTACATTTGGTACTTGTTTAATCAGACTATAGTAAACTGGATGCATTTCTCCATCAGGTGTGCGTACTTGATAATCTCCTACTTTATTAACAACGTGCCAGTTAGTGAGTACATAATATGTATCTCCTTGTTTTTCGACAATTACACCTGAACCACCTCTGTTTTGTCCATCAATTCTAACTGTAATTTCTCCTGCTATTTTGTTGATTTCTGATTCTGTTAAACTCAGAGCAACTTCTGATGCTATTAGTGGCATTAGGGCAGTGATACTAATAATTAAGTTTCTGACATTAATAGTTTTTAGGGGTAAAATACTAATAATAATTATGGTGATAATTCTCTGAAAATTCATTTTTTTATAAGTAATAGTTTTTTTGAGTTCAGATATTTAATCGACATGAATTACGCATATGCAACGCATTTCCGTCATTGCGAACCACAGGGAAGCAATCTCTAATCCTAATTTTTCGTACTTTATGTGTAAGTCCTGATCGAATACTTTAGTTAACTTCTCAACCTAAGCAGATATTTTATGCTTAGTATAAATATTATTACCAGGACTTACGCACCAAGCGCAATATTTAGTAGGGGCGAATGGCATTTGCTAACGCAAAGCTCCGCTAACGCCCCCTACGGATAGCGTATTTTCTAAGAATTTGCGTAAGTCCTGATTACATTATATCATGACAAGCATTCAGCCGACAGAACCACCATATCTAGTAGGGGCAAACGGCCTGCTTCGCACACTTCGTAACGCTCCTACAAATGGTGTATAACTTGATATTTTGCGTAAGTCCTGTTAAAGTATTTTGGTGTTGGTGAAGCGCGTGTATGAAATCGCGCATTACTTAGGAGTCAGCAGAGAAGAAAGAAGAAGAAAGAAGAAGAAAAAGGAGTAGAAGGAGAAAGTTTTTGGTCGCGGGGCGCGCTCTTATCCGGACATGATATCATACCTCTTTTCACCAATGCCGTATTTTATTCTTTATACAAAGAATAAAATATAGCTGCTCAAGTTAATTACTAATAGTTCAAAAGCAACTTTTGTGTGGTATGAATTTGATGCAGTGGTATGATACTCCTCAAACAAAACTAGGGCAAAAATGCTATAGATTAAACAACCGTATAATAAATCTTCATTTTGTTAGGCTCAAGTAAAATATCGCTAAACTATTGGACTGATAAAAGCCATTAAATACTTTTTAAGTATTTACTACTTGTTAGAAGAATGCTATGTTTTGTGTTAATAATAAAAAAACTTTCCCGAATAATTAAAGTTTAAAGCCTCTCCTTTAAAGGAGAAACAAGCGGTCGTAGCGCAGCTTCCCGTAGGGTGGGATGGCGAGGTATCCTTGCCATATCCAATCGACCAAGAGAGAAAAAATTTTCCTTTTATTCAATCCTCTTCCTTTTAAGGATAGGTAATTATCAATTATCCATTATCAATTATCAATTATTGAAATACCTCTATCCCTCAGACTACTGCTACTGATTTAATGATGTTTTTCAAACTTGATGTTGTAGCCTATAGAAAACATAGATTATAATAAATTAAAATCATTTTGTTGAAGTGACTTTGATATGGTAGAGCGAAAAAAGAGCGAGTATCAAAAAATACTAAAATCTAGCAAAGAACTAAATTTGCTAATTGTAGGAGATGTGATGGAAGATTTAGCGCTCATAGTACACACCTTAAAGTCCAATGGTGTAGAATTTACCTATAATGTTGCAGACAGCAATCTAAAATACCAAAAATTACTTCAAGATAATGTATATGATGCCATATTGTCAGATTATTATTTAGCAGATTTTGATATCTTCGAGGTGCTGAAATTACTACAAAAATCAGGACAAGAAGTTCCTGTGATTTTGATCGCAGATGATTTACCAGAAGAGAAAGCTTTTGAATGTTTAAAAGCCGGGGTTAATAATTATATTTTCAAAGATAGATTATTGAGTTTATCAATTATTTTAGAGCGAGCGACTGCTGAATTTAGATCGAAAAAAGAACAGCAACGTGCCATTATCAAATTACAACAACAAGCTAAACAAGAAGCAATTATTAATCGCATTGTTCAAGGAATGCGTAATACCTTATTACTGGATGAAGTCCTGCAAAATACTGTCGAACAATTAAATGAGGTTTTACAAGTTAGTCATTGTATAATTGTCAGGCTGGACTATCAGAAAAACACTAATCTTTGTCACTTAAATAATATGACAGTTGAATGCGATCGCCAAGTTAGTTTTTCTTACGATGTTCATCAACATTATTCAGATATACTCGCTAGAGGAGAACAAGTAAAAATTAGTAAATTCGATACAACCATAGACTCAGAAGTTAAAAATCTGATTGACGAGTTTCAAGTAATTTCAGTCTTAATTACACCCCTGTTGTATCAAGATACTTACCTCGGTGGGATTATTCTAGACCAGTGCGATCGAGAAAGAAAATGGACTGAAGATGAACTATCTCTATTGACATCAATTGCTGACCATTGTGCCATTGCCATTCATCAAGCTGAACTATATCAACAAGCACAAATAGAAATCGCCGAACGCAAGCGAGTAGAAGAAAATCTACGCCAAAGTCAGGAACGTTATGCTCTTGCCATTGAAGCAGGTCATGTGGGAATTTGGGAATGGGACTTACAAACGAATGTAATTTACCTAGATCCTATATTGAAAGCAATGCTTGGTTATGAAGATTGGGAAATTAGAAACACGATCAATGATTGGCATCAATTGGTTCACCCAGAAGACCGAGAACAGGTAATAGTAGCAAAAAATGCTCACTTAGCAGGACTGACACCAAAATACGAAATCGAACATAGGATGCAACATAAAGATGGCAGTTATCGATGGTTTTTTTGTTGCGCAGTTGCTATTTCTAATGAAAAAGGAATAACGGACAAAATGATGGGAACAAATACAGACATTACACAATATAAACACGCAGAAGAAACTGTTATTGCAAGTCAACAGCAGCTTGTAGCTATGATGATGCTTATCCGTAACATCACAGAGTGTAAACAAGCACAACAAGCCTTACGAAATAATGAAGTCAGGTTTCACGCTCTAATTGAAAATGCTAACGATTTGATTTTGATTATTGATGCTGAGGGAATCTCTCGTTATATTAGTCCATCACTAATCAGAGTTTTGGGATATATACCAGAAAAAGCTATCGGTCAGGTCATCTTCGATCTAATTCATATAGATGATTTACCCCTCATCACCCAGACTTTTCACAAAGCAATTGCAAATCCTGGTATTAGTCAGCTACCTATTGAGTATAGAGTTAAGCATAGTAATGGTTCTTGGTGCTTTTTTGAAAGTGTTGTCACTAACCTTTTACATGACCCAGCGGTGGCAGGTATTATTGTTAATAGTCATGATATTACTCAACGCAAGCTAATTGAAGAACAATTAAAACATGATGCACTACACGATCCACTGACTCATCTTCCTAATCGTACTCTACTTATGGATCGTTTAGAGCAAACAAT